>NZ_JBIBUW010000009.1:154670-368607 GCF_043079785.1 Streptomyces sp. NPDC015139
GGGTGTGCGCCGCGGGGCGCCCCGGGGGGGGCGGGGGGCGGGGGGGGGGGGGGGGGGGCCCGGGCCGGGGGGGGGCCCCGGGGGGGGGGGGGGGGGGCCCCCCCCCCCCGGGGCCCCCGCGCCCCCCTCACCGGGGCACGGAAGGACGGTCAGGGCAGGATCGAGTCGATGTACCCGCCGTCGACGCGCAGCGCGCCGCCGGTCGTGGCCGAGGCCTGCTCGGAGCCGAGGTAGACGACCATGTGCGCGATCTCCTCGGGCTCGATCAGCCGCTGGAGCAGGGACTGCGGGCGGTACTCACGCATGAACGCCCGCTGGGCCTCGTCCCAGGGCAAGTCCCGGTCGACGAGTTCGTAGACGAAGTCCTCCACACCGCCGGTGTGGGTGGGGCCCGCGATGACGGAGTTCACTGTCACGCCCGTGCCCGCCGCCTTCTTGGCGAATCCACGGCTCACCGCCAGCAGGGCCGTCTTCGACATGCCGTAGTGGATCATCTCCGCGGGGATGACGACGGCCGAGTCGCTGGCGACGTACTGGATCCGGCCCCAGCCGCGCTCGGTCATGCCCGGCAGGTACAGCCGGGTCAGCCGTACGGCGGCGAGGACGTTCACCTCGAAGTAGCGCCGCCACTCCTCGTCGGTGATCTCCAGCGGGTCGGCGGTACCGAAGACACCCAGGTTGTTGACGAGGATGTCGACCTCGGGCAGCAACTCCGCCACTCTGCTCGCGCCTTCGTCGGTGGAGACGTCGGCCGCCACCGGCACGAGGGCGGCGCCGGGCACCTCACCGGTCAGCGACTCGACGCTGTCGGCCACCCGCCGCTCGTCGCGCCCGTTGATCCCCACCCGGGCCCCGGCCCGGGCGAGGGCCGTGGCGATGGCCGCTCCGATGCCCTGCGTGGAGCCGGTGACCAGGGCTGTGCGTCCTGTCAGGTCGATCTGCATGGGGGGACGGGTTCCCTTCGTACGCTCGTGAATGCGACGGCCCGTCAAGTGTGGCGGGGCGGAACGCGGAAGGGACGCGGGGCGCGAGCGCGATGGGCCTTTCGGCCCAGGCGCCGGAACAGCGGCCGGGTGCGAGAGGTGACTGCTGGCCCTGGGCAGCGGACCGAGTACGGCGTTCACCCGTTCGGCGTCAGCTTCCGGGGGTGGCCCGCAGACCCCCGAGAGCCTGTGGGGCCCGGACGCCAGTGGGTCTGACCTGGTCTTTTCGGACCGTGTTCGGGCGTCGCGGGGCACGGTCCGGGGTGCGTAATCGCATACGTGTCCATACCGTCGGAGTCGGGATCAGCAGCGCCCGACGGCCCCCGATGTGGGTGGGCGACGCGGTGGTTTCAGGCTAGTCAGGGAGACGGACAGGCATGAGCCGAGCCAAGCGCAGGCCCCTCGGTGCGGCCCGCCACGGGGAGACGTCGACGCCGGACGAGCAGGGTGAGGGCTTCCGCCCGCACCGGGAGAGGGATGCCGCGGGGTTCCGGCGAATAGTGCCGCCCGACGACGTCGGGCCGCTGACCACGCACCGGAGCCCGGCCGGCGAGCACACGGGATCCGCTCCGCCGCCCGGCCCGGCACGCCGATCCGGCCCCCGGACGATGCGGGTGCGCATCTCCGAGGGGGATCCCTGGTCGGTGATGGTGACCAGCTTCCTGCTCCTGGCCGGTCTCGGCGTCGTCGCGATCGTCACCACGGTCGTGCTGTGGGTCATGCTGGAGGTGCTGGCCCCGAACGCACT
This sequence comes from Streptomyces sp. NPDC015139, assembly GCF_043079785.1. Classification (NCBI taxonomy): domain Bacteria; kingdom Bacillati; phylum Actinomycetota; class Actinomycetes; order Kitasatosporales; family Streptomycetaceae; genus Streptomyces; species Streptomyces sp. NPDC015139. The sequence goes on from NZ_JBIBUW010000009.1 coordinate 156,402, forward strand.
GCCGGACCTGACGACCGTGCTGGCCATCGCCGTCGGGGTGGTGACCCTCGAAGTCGTCCTGGGCGCGTGCCTGGCGACGCTGAGCACCTTCGTCTACAACCTGTCGGCGCAGTACCACGGGGGACTCGAAGTGGCCGTCACCGACGACCTGTCCGACCCCACTCCGGCCGCCGCCCAGGCGCTGCTGCTCATGGCCCGGAGCCGGGCACGCGCCCGCACGTATCTGCGCCGGCACAGTCCGTCCTGGGCCCGCCAGGCCGTACGGCGTCTGCCCGCCGACGGCCCGCGCACCGGTGGGCCCCCGCCCGACCGGCCGGCGCGGACGGCCGACGGTCTGGACGGGGCGCGGAACGGATCCGACACCGCCTGACCGCCGCCGCCCCACGACGAGGGGCTCCGGACCCCTCAGCCGTCGACGGGTATCCGGTACGCCAGAGCCGTGACGTGCAGATCGCCGTTGTCCACCCACTGCGGGAACTTCAGCGTCCTGTGGCTGGTCGCGGCCGGCGGGGTGACCTGGAGGTAGGAGGCGTGCACCGCGTCGGACGTCCCGGTGTTGGCGTGCGTCCAGGCGACCACGGCCTCGGCGCTCTGGCCCCGGTGGAGGGTCAGCGTCGTCTTGGCGGGGCTCTTGGCGTACCAGGTGTCGCCCCAGTGGGTGGTCGAGGGAAGCGTCCGGTGCGTGCCGTTCTCCAGGCCGAGCCCCGGGTAGCCGCGCAGCAGGCAGGTGCGGGCGCCGACGTTCTTGAGCTTCAGGACCACGCCCTGATGGTTCATGCCGCCGGCCAGCTGCTGTCCGAACGAGGCGCTCAGACCGGCTACGGAACAGGTGGGCGCCGAGGCCGCCGCGCCCGTCCCGGTCGCCCCCGCGACACCGGCGGCGGTGATGCCCAGTCCGGCGGCGGCGGTCACCGCGAGCGCCGCGCGCACGAGGCTCCGGCGGCGCTCGGAACGGTCGGCCGCGGCGGGCCGGGGTGTGAGGCTCTGGTGCTGGGTCATGGCGAGCGTTCTCCCTTCGCTTGCGTTCTCGGGTTCTCCTTCACCCTGGTGTGATGCCGGAAGCGGGGGAAAAGTTCGGGCGGAGGGGCGGGAATGGCGCGAAAAGGCCGGAGCACCACCGGCGCGGTGTGCGCGGTGGTGCTCCCGTCCCCGTGGTGCGGCCCGGTGGGGCCGCGGGTGACTCAGGCGCCGGCGAGGAGACCCAGCGTGTCGATCACGCGGTGGGAGAAGCCCCACTCGTTGTCGTACCAGGCGACCACCTTGATGTGCCGGCCGTCCACGCGGGTGAGGGCCGAGTCGAAGATGGAGGAGGCGGGGTTGCCCGTGATGTCGGCGGACACGAGCGGGTCCTCCGAGTACTCCAGGACGCCCGCGAGCCTGCCCTCCGCGGCGCTGCGGTAGGCCGCCAGCACCTCGTCGCGGGACACCTCGCGGCTGACGGTCGTGTTCAGCTCGACGATCGAGCCGACCGGGACCGGCACACGGATGGAGTCGCCGGACAGCTTGCCGTCGAGGTTCGGCAGGACCAGGCCGATCGCCTTGGCGGCGCCCGTGGTGGTCGGCACGATGTTGACGGCGGCGGCACGGGCACGGCGGGCGTCGCGGTGGGGGCCGTCCTGGAGGTTCTGCTCCTGGGTGTAGGCGTGCACCGTGGTCATGAAACCGTGCTCGATCCCGGCGAGGTCGTCGAGCACGGAGGCCAGCGGGGCCAGCGCGTTGGTGGTGCAGGAGGCGTTCGAGACGATCGTGTGCAGGGCCGGGTCGTAGGCGTCGGTGTTCACACCGAAGGCGAGCGTCACGTCGGCGCCGTCCGAGGGCGCGCTGACGAGTACCTTGCGCGCACCCGCGTCGAGGTGGGCCCGGGCGGCCTTGGCGGAGGTGAAGCGGCCGGTCGCCTCCAGCACGATGTCGACGCCGAGCTCGGCCCACGGCAGCTGCGCCGGGTCGCGTTCGGCGAGCACGCGGATGCGGCGGCCGTCCACGACCAGGGTGTCGCCGTCGACGGTCACCGGGCGGCCGAGCCGGCCGGCCGTGGTGTCGTAGGCGAGCAGCCGGGCGAGGGTGGCGGGCTCCGTGAGGTCGTTCACGGCGACGATCTCCAGGTCGCTGGAGCGTTCCAGCAGCGCGCGCAGCACGTTGCGTCCGATGCGGCCGAATCCGTTGACGGCGATGCGAGTCATGTGTGGTGTCCCTTCGTCCGGGGACCAGCCTCGCGTCCGGACGAGGTCCGTGGCCGTGGCGTGAGCGCCACGGTTCGCAAGGATCGCGCCAGGGCGCGTCGCGAGCGGTGAGGCCGGCGACGGACGCCGGCTATTCGCCCCGGGTGAAGGTGCGCCGATACTCGCTCGGGGTGGTGCCGAGGATGCGCTGGAAGTGGGCGCGCAGGTTCGCCCCGGTGCCGAGGCCGACGTCGTTGGCGATCTGCTCGACGCTGCGTTCGGAGCGTTCCAGCAGCTCACGGGCCATGTCGATACGGGCGCGCATGACCCACTGCATCGGTGTGTAGCCGGTGTCCTCGGCGAAGCGCCGCGAGAAGGTGCGGGGCGAGACCGCCGCGTGCTGCGCGAGAACGTCAAGGTTGAGGGGCTCGTCGAGCCGGTGCAGCGCCCACTCGCGGGTGGCGGCGAAGCGCTCGCCGAGCGGTTCGGGCACGCTGCGCGGCACGTACTGGGCCTGGCCGCCGCTGCGGTAGGGCGCCGCGACCAGCCGGCGGGCCGCGTGGTTCGACGCGGCCACGCCGAGATCGCCGCGCAGGATGTGCAGGCACAGGTCGATGCCCGAGGCCGCGCCTGCCGATGTCAGGACGCTGCCCTCGTCGACGAAGAGCACGTTCTCGTCGACCTTGACCAGGGGGTGCTTCGCGGCGAAGGCGCGCGTGTAGTGCCAGTGCGTCGTGGCGCGCTTGCCGTCCAGCAGACCGGTCGCGGCGAGCGCGAAGGCGCCCGTCGAGATGGCGGCGAGCCGCGTCCCCCGGGCGTGGGCGTCGATCAGCGCCTCCACGACGGCGCCCGGCGGGTCGTCACGGTCGGGGAACCGGTAGCCGGGGAGGAAGACGATGTCGGCCCAGGCGAGGGCTTCGAGGCCGTGGGCGACGTGGTACGACAGTCCGTCGCCGCCGGCCACCGGCCCCGGCGCCGCACCGCACACCCGGACCTCGTAGGGCATGCTCGCGCGGGTCGTGAACACCTGTGCCGGGATGCCCACGTCGAGCGGCTTGGCGCCCTCGAGGACGACGACGGCTACGCGGTGAAGACGCAAGGACGGCACGGGACCAGCGTAGATGCGGGGCGTCTCCACCCCGGTCCGCTGCCCGCGCCTTCGGGCCACCGGCTCCCGCCCCGCTGTGACATGCAGGCCGGGCGAAGGGCGGTTAGCGTGAAGGGGAAGGGCCGCGTTCCCGGGGGGTACGCCCGCCCCCGCGGGCGAGAGCCCCGTCTTCGGGGCCGACAGCCCACGTGGCACATGTCGTGCTTCTCGTCCCCGCGCGGTTCCGCCCGTGGCCGCGTCGTACCTTCCCCATCGCGGCCACGGCACCTTCCCCCTCGTCCCGGAAACCCCCACAAGAGGTGGAAAGAAGGAAGGCAGGCCCATGAAAGGACAGCGAGCGAGGCGCCTCTGCGCGTTGACCGCGATCGGCGTTCTCATGGCCGGTGGCGCTGCCGTCGGAGCAGCGGGCTCGGCCTCCGCGGCCACTCCGGACCACGCATCGACCTACGGTGGCTGCTCCGGCGGCTGGTGGAACGGCTACTGCAACGGCTACGGAAACCGGGGCGACTTCTACCGCAACGGCTTCATCGGCGGCAACGGGTTCGTCGGCGGCGGCGGTGTCGTGGTGATCGTGCTGGGCTAGGCGGTGGAGAGGAACAGCAGGCACAGCGACCGCACAGGACGGTCGGGGCATCATGCCGCGGCCCGATGACACGAGTTCGCACGGTTCACGCCGGGCCAGGGCCCGGCGTGAACCGTGCGGTCGTCGGAACATGCCGCCTGGTGGAGCAATCACGGTGTGCCGCGGTCCGGCGCAGCAGGCTGGTGGTTCTTGTCGGGGCCGGGTGACGGGAGACCGGGGTGCGAAGGCCGCGTAAGCCGAACCGACGGGCGGGCCGTGCGCCCGCGCGCCGTGCCGCCCGCACCGCTCCGCCCGTTCGCGCGCAGGCCGCGGCGTCCGCGCACGGGAGCGACGGGTGAGGCTCGGACAGGGCCGCCAGGGCCCGCAGGCCGTCCCGGCCGCCCGGACCGGGCTGCCCGCGCCACCGGCGTGGATGCGCTGGCTCCCGGTGCTGTACGTGGCGGGCCTGCTGGTGCTGGAACCCTTGACGCCGGTGGACTGGCCGGTGAGTTTCGTGCTGGTCGCGCTGCCGCTGGTGGCGGCCTTCGCCCACGGGCCGGCGGTGGTGGCCGCCACGACGGTGTTCGCCATCGTCTTCGAAGGTGTCCTGGCGGGCACCCCGTGCTGCGCGGGCCGGGCCGTCGGCTATCTGTGGGACCGCCACTACGTGGCCTCCTACGTGTGCACCGCCCTGGTGGGAGCGCTCGGCACGGTACTGGCCGCCCACCGCACCCACCGTGAGCGCACGCTCGCGGACGTACGCTTCGTGGCCGACATCGCCCAGCGCGTCCTGCTCAAACCGGTGCCGCACCGGATCGGCGCCCTGCGGCTGGACAGCCTCTACGTGTCCGCCGACGCGGAGGCGCGCATCGGCGGCGACCTGTACGAGGCCGTCCCCACGGCGCACGGCGTCCGGCTGCTCATCGGGGACGTACGCGGCAAGGGCCTGCTCGCGGTGGAGACCGCCGCCGCGCTGCTCGGCGCCTTCCGCGAGGCGGCGCACGACGAACCCGATCTCCCCGCGCTGGCGGACCGCGTGGAGACGAGCATGAGCCGCCGGGCCACGCAGCTCGGCGGCAGTGAACTGGCGGAGCGGTTCGTCACCGCGGTCTTCGCCGAGATCCCCCCGCGCGGGAACGTCGTGCGGGTCGTCAACTGCGGCCACCCTCCCCCGCTCCTCATCCGTCCCGGCGAGGTGCGCGAGCTGGACCGCGGGCGGTCGGCTCCGCCGCTGAACCTCGGCATGCTCGTCGGGGACACCTACACCGTCGACGAGTACGGCTTCGGCCCCGGAGACCAGCTCCTGCTGTACACGGACGGCATCACGGAGACCCGCGACCCGGCCGGCACGTTCTATCCGCTGCTCCAGCGGCTGCGGTCCTGGGGACCGTTGCCGCCCCGGGAACTGCTGTCGAACCTCCACAGCGATCTGCGGGACTACAGCCACAACCGGCTCACGGACGACACGGCGGCGCTCTCCGTGTACCTGCTCGCCGACGAGCCGTCCCGGGCGGCCCCACCGTCGGCCGACACCGGCCGGCGCGGCGAACCGGGCTGACCAGGGGCCCGGCCCGTCGAACAGGTGCGTGGTAGCGTCCCGGCGGAGGCGCCGACGTGCCTGCCCCGGACGAGATGTGCGCCGTACCCGGTCCGCCAAGACGACGCACGCGCGGAGGCATCGTGGACACCGGCACGCACCCGATCGACTTCGGCGGCACCCCGCCCCGGGCCCGCCCGCTGGACGTGCGGTGGATCCACGGTTCGCCGTCGGCCAAGCACAACACCGACCCCGACATCCAGGTCCACGCCTACGACGAGCACACCTTCGTGCTGCGGCAGAACAAGGCGGTGCACTACGAGGCGCCGTTCCTGTTCCTGCTGTGCGGCGGGGAACGGGCCGTGCTCATCGACACCGGGGCCACCGAGTCCGCGGAGTTCTTCCCGCTGCGCCGGGTGGTCGACGCGACTCTCGCGGACTGGCTCGAACGCCATCCCCGGGACGGTTACGAACTGCTCGTGCTGCACACGCACGGACACGGTGACCACGTCGCGGGCGACGGCCAGTTCGCGGACCGCCCCCGCACCACGGTGGTGGGCGCCGAACCCGCGGTCGCCTGGCGGTACTTCGGGTTCGACGCGGACCCCGACGCGGTCGCCCGGGTCGACCTCGGCGGCCGGGTGCTGGAGTGCCTGGCCACCCCGGGCCACCACGAGGCCGCCGTCACCTATTACGACCCGCCCACCGGGCTGCTGCTCACCGGTGACACGGTCTATCCCGGCCGGCTCTACATCCAGGACGTGCCCGCCTTCACCCGCAGCATGGACCGCCTGATCGAGTTCGCCGACCGCCGGCCTGTCACGCATGTGCTCGGCTGCCACATCGAGATGACCACCGAGCCGGGCGTGGACTACCCGGTCCGCACCACCTACCAGCCCGACGAGCCTCCGCTCCAGCTGACCCCCGGCCACCTGCGCCGGATCCGGGACGCGCTCGCCGACCTGGGCGACGAGCGGTCCCGGCGCGCCCACTCCGACTTCATCCTCTGTCCGCAGGACTGACCGGGTCCGGGGCCCGGACCGGTCGGGGCGTGGATCAGGCCGCGGCCGTGGCGCCGTCCGGTTCCCGGTCGCGGTGGATCGGCGTTCCCGAACCGGTCAGCGGAGCACCCGTGCCGCCCCGCCGGGCGGCGACGATCTCCGCCGCGATCGACAGGGCGGTCTCCTCGGGGGTGCGGGCGCCCAGGTCGAGACCGATCGGCGAGCGCAGCCGGGCCAGTTCGCGCTCGCTGACGCCTTCGTCCCGCAGCCGTCGGTCGCGGTCCTCGTGGGTGCGGCGCGAGCCCATCGCCCCGACGAACGACACCGGCATGGCGAGGGCCGTCCTGAGCAGCGGTACGTCGAACTTGGGATCGTGGGTGAGTACGCACAGGACCGTGCGGGCGTCGGTCGTGGTGCGCCGCAGGTAGCGGTGCGGCCAGTCGACGACGATCTCGTCGGCGTCGGGGAAGCGGGCCCGGGTGGCGAAGACGGGGCGGGCGTCGCAGACGGTGACGTGGTAGCCGAGGAACTTGCCCGCCCGTGCCAGCGCCGCCGCGAAGTCGATCGCGCCGAAGACGATCATCCGCGGCGGCGGCACGCTCGACTCGACCAGCAGGGTGAGGCCGCCGGGGCAGCCCGAGCCGTCCGCCGAGACGTCCACCGTGCCGGTACGGCCGGCGTCCAGCAGGGCCCGCCCCTCGGCGGCGGCGTTCCGGTCCAGGCCGGCGTGGCCGCCGAGACCACCCTCGTACGTGCCGTCGGCACGCACCAGCAGCGCGCGGCCGAGGAGTTCGGCGGGGCCGCGGGCGACGCGGACGAGGGCCGACGGTTCGCCCCGGGCGGCCGAGGACACGGCCGGCCCGAGGACCGCCCGGGCGGGCGCCCGCCCACTCACCGGCGTGATCAGCACCTCGATCGTCCCGCCGCAGGTCAGTCCCACCGCGAAGGCGTCCTCGTCGCTGTAGCCGAAGCGTTCGACGATGCTCTGCCCGGTGTCGAGCGCCTGTCGGCACAGGTCGTAGACCGCGCCCTCCACGCAGCCGCCCGAGACCGAGCCGATGACACTGCCCGCGGTGTCGACCGCGAGGGCGGCGCCGGGACCGCGGGGGGCGCTGCCGCCGACGGCCACCACGGTGGCCACGGCGAACTCCCGCCCCTCCTCGATCCATTGCTCCAGTTCCCCGGCCAGGTCAAGCATCCGGCGCTCCCCCGGTCTCCGGTCCGTCTCCCGGCAGCGGCCCCCTTCCGGAGGCCCGTACGTCCCCGGACACCTGGGAGTCCCCGGACGCCGCGAGGACACGGTCCGGCCGGATGGGGAGGTTGCGGTGACGGGTGCCGGTCGCGTGCCAGACCGCGTTGGCGATGGCGGCCGCCGCTCCCACGATGCCGATCTCGCCGATGCCCTTGATGCCGACGGGGTCGTTCGGGTCCGGGTCCTCGATCCAGTCGGCCTCGACGCGGAGCACGTCGGCGTTCGTGGCCACGTGGTAGCCCGCCAGGTCGGCACCGACGACACCGCCCGAGGCCCGGTCCCGTACGGCTTCCTCGTGGAGGGCCATGGAGATGCCCCAGATCATGCCGCCGACGAACTGGTTGCGCGCGGTGAGCGGGTTGACGATCCGGCCCGCCGCGAAGACGCCGAGCATGCGCCGCACGCGGACCTCGCCCGTGGCCGGGTCCACGGCCACCTCGGCGAACTGTGCGCCGAAGGAGTGCCGTTCGGCCGGCGTGAGGGCACCGATGGCCGCGGTGGTGTCCGACCGTACGGTGATGCCCTCGGCGGGGATGTCCGTGCCCAGGGCCAGCCTGTCCCGCAGTTCGCCGGCGGCGGCCGTGACGGCCCAGGCCCAGGAGCGGGTGCCCATGGAACCGCCGGCGATCATCGCCGGGCCGAAGTCGCTGTCGCCGATGCGCACCCGGACCCGCTTCGGGGGCACACCGAGCGCGTCGGCGGCGACGAGGGTGAGGGCCGTACGGGCTCCGGTGCCGATGTCGGCGGCGGCGATCCGCACGCTGAAGGTGTCGTCCGGGTGGGCGGTCACGGTCGCGGTGGACGGCGCGGCGCCCGCCGGGAAGGAGGCGGCGGCCGTGCCGGTGCCCAGCAGCCAGCGTCCCTCCCGGCGCAGGCGGGGTCGCGGGTCGCGGTCCGCCCAGCCGAACCTGCGGGCGCCCTCCCGGAAGCAGGCGGCCAGGTTGCGGCCGGCGAACGGCAGGCCGGAGACGGGCCCCTTGTCGGGTTCGTTGCGCAGGCGCAGCTCGATAGGGTCGATGCCGCACTTCTCGGCGAGTTCGTCCAGCGCCGCTTCCAGGGCGAACGATCCGGGTGCCTCGCCGGGGGCGCGCATGAACGTCGGTGTGGGCACGTCGAGGGGTACGACGCGGTTGGCGGTGTGGTGGGCGTCGGCGTCGTACATCACGCGGGCGACGCCGGCGCTCGGTTCGACGAACTCGTGGACGGTGGAGGTGAGGCTGACCGAGCGGTGCTCCAGGGCGCGCAGGCGGCCGTCGGTGTCGGCGCCGAGCCGGACGTGCTGGGTGGTGGGGCTGCGGTAGCCGGCCAGCGAGAACATCTGGCGCCGGGTCAGGACCACGCGTACGGGGCGCTGCAGGACGGTCGCGGCCATCACCGCGGCCACCTGGTGGGCGCGCACGCCCTTGCTGCCGAAGCCGCCGCCGACGTGTTCGGAGCGGACGCGCACGGCGGCGGGGTCGAGCGAGAAGAGGTTCGCGAGCTCGCCGATGACCCAGGTGGCGCCCTGGTTGGAGTCGACGACCTCCAGCCGTCCGCCCTCCCAGCGGGCGGTCGCCGCGTGCGGCTCCATCGGGTTGTGGTGCTCTTCGGGGGTGGTGTACTCCTCGTCCACGACGGCCGCGGACGCGGCCAGTTCGGCGTCGAGGTCCCCCTTCTCCGTCACGGCGGGCATGTGTCCGTCCACCGGGTGGGCGTCGGGGTGCTCGCCCGTGAACTCCACGTCGTGGGGCTGCTGTTCGTAGTGGACCACCAGTGCCTCCGCGGCCTCCCTTGCCTGTTCGGAGGTCTCGGCGACGACGAGGGCGACCGGCCAGCCCAGGTGCGGTACGCGGTCGTGCTGGAAGACGGCGCAGGTCGGGTCCGGCGGGATGCCCAGCAGGCCGATGTAGTCGGTCGAGACGCGGGGCGCGTTGCGGTGGTCCAGGACGGCGAGGACGCCCGGCATGGCGAGGACGGCGTCGGTGTCGATGGCGCTGATGCGGCCGCGGGCGACGGTGGACAGGGCCAGCCAGCCGTACGCGAGGTCGGCGAAGGGCACCTCGCCCGCGTAGCGGGCCGCTCCGGTGACCTTGTCCCGGCCCTCCACGCGGGTGTGCGCCGTACCGACTGCAGGGGCGGGTGCGGGTGTCCGGGTTCCGGTGGTGGCGGTGGTCATCGGGCGGACTCCTCGGTGAGTCGGGTCAGCTCGGCCACCACGAGGTTGCGCATGAGGGCCACCTTGTATCCGTTGTGCGGCAGCGGCCTGGCCGCCGCCAGTTCGGCGTCCGCCGCTGCCGCGAAGGTCGTGGCGTCGGCCGGGGCGCCGATGAGGACGCGTTCGGCGGCCAGGGCGCGCCAGGGGCGGGAGGCGACCGCGCCGAGCGCCAGGCGCGCGTCCCGGACGACGCCGTCGCGGACGTCGAGCGCGGCGGCGAGGGAGCCGATGGCGAACGCGTACGAGGCACGCTCGCGGACCTTGCGGTAGCGGGAGCGGGCGGCGACCGGGACGGGCGGCAGCGTGACGCCGGTGATCAGGGCGCCGACGGGCAGGGCGGTCTCCAGGTGCGGGGTGTCGCCGACGGGCAGGTAGAACTCGTCGAGCGGCAACTCCCCCGGCCCGTCGGGGGCTTCGTAGTGCACGACGGCGTCGAAGGCGGTGAGGGCGACGGCCATGTCCGAGGGGTGTACGGCCACGCAGTGGTCGGACGCGCCCAGGATGGCGTGGTTGTGGTGGTCGCCCTCCAGGGCGGGGCAGCCGCTGCCGGGTACCCGCTTGTTGCAGGGCGCGGTGATGTCGGTGAAGTAGCCGCAGCGGGTGCGCTGGAGCAGGTTGCCGCCGACCGTGGCCATGTTGCGCAGCTGGCCGGAGGCTCCGGCCAGCACCGCCTGGGCCAGCGCCGGGTAGCGCCGCCGGACCTCGGGGTGGGCGGCCAGGTCGCCGTTGGTGACGGTGGCGCCGATGCGCAGGCCGCCGTCCGGTGTGGATTCGATCTCGTCGAGGGGCAGTTCGCGGATGTCGATGAGCCGGTTCGGCCGTTCGACACCGGTCTTCATGAGGTCGACGAGGTTGGTGCCGCCGCCGAGGAAGCGGGTGTCCGGGTCGGCGCCGAACAGGGCGACGGCGCCGGCCACGTCGGACGCGCGCTGGTAGCCGAACTCCCTCATGCCACAGCCCCCTCGGTGTCGGTCGCGGAGCCGGCGGGCGCCCGTCCGCGGGTGTCCGCGCTCGTGCCGGCCGCGGCCGCGCGGGCCACCGCCTCGACGATCGAGACATAGGCGCCGCAGCGGCACAGGTTGCCGCTCATCCGTTCCCGGATCTCGTCGGCGGTCAGGGGCGGCGGTCCCGCCTCGGGCCTGACGTCGTCGGTGACGGCGCTCGGCCAGCCGGCGGCGTGCTCCTCGATCACCCCGATCGCCGAGCAGATCTGTCCGGGGGTGCAGTAGCCGCACTGGTAGCCGTCCAGGTCGAGGAAGGCCTGCTGCACGGGGTGCAGCCGCTCGCCCTCGGCCAGTCCTTCGACCGTGGTGATCTCGTGGCCTTCGGCCGCCACGGCCAGTTGCAGGCAGGAGACCGTTCGGCGCCCGTCGAGCAGAACGGTGCAGGCACCACATTGCCCCTGGTCACAGCCCTTTTTGGAACCGGTCAGATCGAGGCGCTCACGCAGGGCGTCGAGCAGGGTGGTGCGGTGGTCGACGGGCAGTGTGTACTTCTCGCCGTTGATCTTCAAGGTGATGACACTGGACGTCGATAGGGCCATGAGCAGCTTCTTTCGCGTTTCCAAAGGGAATTGGGGGGTCCGGCGGCAGGAGTGCCGGCTGGTGCGAAGCGTGCGAGGTGGATGCCGGGGCAACGTGAGGAACCGGATGCGCGGGACCTGGCCGCGGGCGGCATGTCCCGACTGCCGGTCGGCGGGTACCGAGGTGGCAGGCGCCGACTGCCGTGAGGCCTCGCCCGCGGCTATCGTGGGCGTAACCGGACGACTGTCCGCTACCCCTGAAACGTAACGGACAGTTGTCCGCTTAGCAAGTGCGGGCTTCGGCCAGGAACCCGCGAGGAGGACGAGTGCCGCAGAAGAAGGACGCACCCCTGCGCTCGGACGCCCAGCGCAACCGTGAACGCATCCTGGAAGTGGCACTCGCCGAGCTGACGCGCTGCGCGGACGCCCCGCTGAGCGCGATCGCGAAGAAGGCCGGCGTCGGGCAGGGCACGTTCTACCGCAACTTCCCCAACCGCGAGGCACTGGTCCTCGAGATCTACCGGCACGAGATGCAGCAGGTCGCCGACAGCGCCTGCCACTTGCTGGGGACCAGGCCGCCCGAGCGGGCGCTGCGGGCCTGGATGGACCGGCTGGCGGAGTTCGCCATGGCCAAGGCCGGACTGGCCGACGCGATCCGGCAGGTCACCGGTGCCCCGGGCGGACCGGCGAAGCCGGAGCCCACACCGGTCGCCGCCGCGGCGAACCTCCTCCTGCGCGCCAACGAGGAGGCCGGCACCATCCGCCCGGGCGTCACCGCCGACGACCTCCTCCTCGCCATAGCGGGCCTCTGGCAGCTCGCTCCGCACGAGGACTGGCAGCCACGCGCCGCCCGCCTCTTCGACCTCGTCATGGACGGCCTGCGCACGGGGGCGCCCGAGGGCTGAGCACGTCCGTCCCACGTCGCCCGGCAGAGGCTCGTCAGGGACGCGGCGCCGCCGGTGTCCGCCCGACGAGTTCAAGCCCGGCCCCGCCCTCGGGCACGGCAGGCCAGCGGCCCGCCTGCCCAAGCGAGGCCGGGGACGACCGCGGCAGGGCCGCGCGCGATATCGGAGGCCGGGCGCCGGCACCGCTCACAGGCCCAAGGCGACCGCCGACGGGTCCGTGCCCGGCACCGTCGCGCACGGCAGGCCAGCGGCCCGCCTGCCGGGACGCGGCCGGGAACGATCGCGACGGGGCGGCACGCGTACCGGCCCTCGGCGATACCGGCCTCGGCAGGGGCTCGGCAGGGACGCGGCGCCGCCGATGTCCGCCGACAAGTCCGTGCCCGGCCCCTCCCTCGGGCACGGCAGGCCAGCGGCCCGCCTGCCGAGGCGAGGCCGGGGACGACCGCGACGGGGCGGCACGCGGTACCGGAGGCCGGGTGCCGGCACCGCTCACAGGCCCAAGGCGAGCGCCGACGGGTCCGTGCCCGGCACCGTCGCGCACGACAGGGCGGCGGCCCGCCTGCCGAGGCGAGGCCGGGGACGACCGCGACGGGGCGGCACGCGGTACCGGAGGCCGGGCGCCGGCACCGCTCACAGGCCCAAGGCGAGCGCCGACGGGTCGGTGCGCGTACCGGAGGCCCGGTGCCGGCGCGCTCACAGGCCCAAGGTGACCGCCGCTCCGGCCCCGCCCAGGCCGAGGGCGACCGCGGCCTCGGGCCAGCCGCCGCGGCCCCAGGGGAGGTAGTGGTCGACGGAGAAGCGGCCGGGACCGATGGCCGCGACGGCCAGGGCGGCCACGGCGATGCAGACGTTGTACTCCACACCGCCGTCCTCGTCCCAGAGTCCGTGGGCTCCGGTGACGGTCACCGTCGCGTTGATCATCGTGCCGATCAGCGCGGCGGCCGCGAGCGGCGTCAGCAGCCCGAGGGCCAGGCCGAGGCCGCCGAGGAACTCGGACCCGCCGCCGACGACGGCGAAGACCTTCCCCGGGCGGTATCCGAGCCCGGCGAAGGCCTGACCGGTCGCCGTCAGGCCGCGGCCGCCGAAGACTCCGAACAGTTTCTGGGCACCGTGCGCGGCCATCAGCAGCCCGAAGGTCAGCCGCAGAAGCAGCAGGCCCCAGTCCGCGGCGGACGACGTCGGTGCGCTCGTGGCGTGCGCGTCCGCCGGACCCGGCGGACGGCGGGGAATGCGATTCTCGTTCATGGCAGTGCTCCGATAGCGCGCCGCAACGGGCGTTGCCCCCCTGCCGATCCTTCCGCCGCGCCCATGATCACGCATCCGGGGCGGGCCCGGACCCCGGGCGGTAGCCTGCTCGTGAGGACAGCCATGGCCGACGAGGTACGCATCCGGCTCCTCGGCGGGTTCGCGGTGGCGGTCGAGGACCGCCCGGTCGCCGCCGGGGCGTGGCGCCTGCGCAAGGCCCGCAGCCTGCTGAAACTGCTCTGCCTGTCACCCGGCCACCGGATACACCGCGAACAGGTCTACGACCTGCTGTGGCCCGGCCTCGACCGGTCGGCGGCGTCGAACAACCTGCACCAGGTGCTGTACGCGGTGCGCCGCGCGCTGGCCGCCACGGGAGCGCCCGGTGAGGTCGTGGCGCTCCGCGACGACATGGTGGTCCTCGGCCCGGAGGGCGGCGTACGGGTCGACCTCGACGCCTTCGACGAGGCGTCCCGGCGGGCCGCCGACGGTGGCGGCACCTCGGCCTACCGCGCCGCGCTCGACCTGGCCGGGCCCGGTCTGCTGCCGGAGGACCGGTACGAGCCCTGGGCGGGCGAGGCGGCCGAGGCGCTGGAGAGACGGCGCGCGGCCCTGCTGCTCGGCCTCGCCGAGGCGCTGGAGCAGGATCACGACACGGCCGGGGCCCTCGACGTACTGCGGACCCTGGTCGCCGCGGATTCCCTGCACGAACCGGGTCACCGGGCCCTGATGCGCGTCCTGGCCGAGGCGGGGCGGCGCCGGGAGGCGCTGGCCGTGTACGAGGGTCTGCGGGACGCGCTCCGGCGCGACACCGGCGCCGACCCCGACCCGCAGACGCGCGGGCTCTACCGTGCGCTGCTGGCAGACTCGGTCGAGCCCCCGGAGGAGCCGGCGCCCCTTCGGCACCGGCTGCCGGCGCCGGCCACCGCGCTCATCGGTCGGGAACGGGAGATGGCGGAGATCGTACGGTCCCTGGGGTGCGGCAGGCTGCTCACCCTCACCGGGGCCGGTGGTTGCGGCAAGACCCGGCTGGCGCTCGCCGTGGCTGCCCGCCGGGGCGGCGACTTCCGGGACGGTGCCTGCTTCGTGGACCTGGCCGGGCTGGCGGAGCCGGACCTCGTTCCCGAGGCGGTCGCGGCCGCTCTGGGGCTCCCCCTGCCGCCGTCGGGCGGGAGCCGCCAGGCGCTGGTGGCCCAGCTGACCGGACGGGAGCTGCTGCTGGTGCTGGACAACTGCGAGCACCTCGTCGACGCGTGCGCCGCCCTGGCCTCGCAGGTCATCGCGCGCTGTCCGGACGTCGTCGTCCTCGCGACCAGCCGGGAGCCGTTGCGCAGCTACGGGGAGCGGACCTTCCGGGTGCCCTCGCTGGGGCTGCCGGATCCGCACCGGCTGCCGTCCGTGGCGGAATTGGGCCGCTTCGCCTCCGTACGGCTGTTCACGGAGCGCGCGGCGCAGGCGGACCCGGGGTTCCGGCTGACCGACGGCAACGCCGCCGCCGTCGCGCAGATCTGCTTCCGGCTCGACGGCATGCCGCTGGCCCTCGAACTCGCGGCGGCCCGGGTGCACGTGCTGGCGCCGCGGCAGATCGCCGAACGGCTCAACGACGCCCTGGTCCTCCTCGGCCGGGGCGACCGGCGGGGCGTGACCCGGCAGGAGACGCTGCTGGCCACCCTGGAGTGGAGTCATCGCCTGCTCGACGAGGAGGAACGGCGCCTGTTCCGCCGGCTCGCGGTGTTCGTGGGCGGGTTCTCGCTGGCCGCCGCCGAGGAGGTGTGCGCGGACGGCGCGGACGAAGGCGCCGTCCTGGACGTCCTCGACCGGCTGGCCGACAAGTCCCTGGTGTCGGTGGAACCCCGGCAGGACGAGGTGCGCTACCGGCTGCTGGAGACGATCCGCCAGTACGCCGCGGACCGGCTGCGGGCCGCCGAAGAGGCGGCGGCCACGGAGGCCCGGCACCGGCGCTTCTACCTGGCGCTCGCCGAGTCCTGGGACCGCGAGCCGCCCGCGGGGGTGCCGGCCGCCACGTCGCTGGAGCTGGAGGCCGACCACGGCAATCTGCGGGCCGCCCTGCGCTCCCTCCTGCGCGACGAACCGGACGGCGCGCTGCGGCTGGCCGTCGCCCTGCGGTCGTTCTGGGCCGAACGGGGACTGCTCGCCGAGGGGCGGCGATGGCTGGAGGACGCCCTGGCCGCCGCGCCGGAACCGTCCCCGCAGCGGGCACGGGCGCTGATGGGGCGGGCCGTGCTGGCGATCCGCCTGGGTGACAGTGCCCCGCTGGGGGAGATCGCCGAGCAGATCGTGGCGGTGCACCGGGGATGCCCGGACCCGGCGGCGCTGGCGTCCGCCCACTGCCAGCGGGCCATCCTGCTCTGGATGCGCGGCTCGTGGGAGCGGGCCCGCACCGCCCTCGACCTCGCGCGCGCCCTCGCCCTGGAAGCGGGTGAGCCGACGGTCCTCGCCGCCGCCGCTCATCTCGCGGGCGTCTGGGCCGTCTGCCGCGGCGAGGGCGCGGCGGCCCGGGAGGCGGCCGGGGAGAGCCTGCGGCTGCTGGAGGAGGTCAAAACCGGCTGCCGGCCCTTCTTCCCGGTCATCACACCGGGTTACGCGGTCGAGGAGGCCGCGTCCGGACAGGTCTCGCTGTACTTCGAGGAGACGGTGCTGGCGGGCCGTGCGGTGGGCCCGTCCCGCGCCCGCGGCTACGCCCTGGCGAACCTCGCGTGGGCGTGCCGCCTCGACGGGGACACCGGCGCCGCCACGACGGCGGCGGAACGCGGTGTCGACTGTTTCCGCGGGCTGGGCGACCCGTACGGCGAGTCCCTGGCCCTGAACACGCTCGGCAACGTCCTGCGCGGTGCGGGCGATCCGGAGGCCGCCGGCCCGTGCCTGGACGCGGCGCTGGCGATCAGACGCCGCCTCGGGGACCGGCGCGAGGAGGGCATCACCCTCGGCTGCCTGGGGCTGCTCCGGCTGACCGGTGGTGACACCGGCGCCGCCCGGACCGCCTTCACCCGGGCCCTCGCGGGCTTCGAGGAGACCGACGATCTCCCGGGCACCGTCAACGGCCTGCTGCACCTGGGGCTCGCCGCCCGGGCCGCCGGCGACCCGGTACGCGCCCGTACCCTCCTCGGCCGTGCCCGGGAACTGGAGCACGTCGCCGGATCGACGTCCGCCGCCGGCTGGGTCTGCCTGATGCTGGCGCGGTTGGAGGAGCAGGCGGGGCGGCACCGGGCGGCCGAGGCGACGGCCGCCCGGGCCGGCGCGTTGTTCGCCGGCCTCGGCGACGCCCGGGGAACGGCCGCCCTGCGCCGCACGACGCCACGGGCGGACGGCGGCAAAGCCGCTGCTGAGTGACTGCTAAGAGCCGCTGCCTACGGTCGTGGGTGTCAGCCGAAGCACTCACACCGAGGAGCCGACCATGTCGATCGACACGGCAAAGGGGATCCTGGGGGACGCCACGATCGCCGAGCTGGAGGCGGGCCTGCGCGGCACCGTCGTGCGTCCCGGCGACGCCGACTACGACCGGGCCCGCGCGGTCTGGAACGGGTCCCACGACAAGCACCCGGCCCTGATCGTGCGCTGCGCCGGGACGGCGGACGTCATCCGCGCCGTCGAGTTCGCCCGAAGCCAGGACCTGCTCGTCGCCGTGCGCGGCGGCTCGCACAGCATCGCCGGGTTCTCCACCTGCGACGACGGTATCGTCATCGACCTGTCCGCCATGAAGGGCGCGGTCGTCGACCCCGTACGGCGCCGGGTGGTCGCCCAGACGGGCATGACCTGGGGGGACCTCGACCACGAGACCCAGGCGTTCGGGCTCGCCGTGACCGGTGGCCTGGTGTCCACGACCGGCATCTCCGGTTTCACCCTCGGCGGCGGGGTGGGCTGGCTGCTGCGGCGCCACGGCCTGGCCTCCGACAACCTGACGGCGGCCGAGGTCGTCACGGCGGACGGCCGCGTGGTGCGCGCGGACGCGCGGGAGAACCCGGAGCTGTTCTGGGCCCTTCGGGGCGGCGGCGGGAACTTCGGTGTCGTGACCTCCCTGGAGTACCAGCTGCACCCGGTCGGGCCGCAGATCCTCGGCGGCCTGATCGTCTACCCCCTGGAGCAGGCCCGGCAGGTCGTCACGGGCTGGCGGGACCTGATCGGCGGCATGCCCGACGAGCTGACGACGCTGGTCAACCTGACGACGGCGCCTCCCCTGCCGTTCCTGCCCGAGGAGGTGCACGGCACCAGGGTCGCGGTGGTGCTCGGGATGTACGCGGGCGACCCGGCGGCCGGCGAGGCGGCGGTGGCTCCGCTGCGGGCGCTGGGCACCCCCGTCGCCGACCTCATGGGCCCGATGCCGTACACGGGCATGCAGTCGATGATCGATCCGCTGTGGTCGGCCGGTGCGCAGAACTACTTCACGTCCGCGTTCATCGAGCCGTCCGACGCCGCGCTCGACGCCGTCCTGCGCCGGCACCTGACGACACCCACGCCGAACAGCGAGCTGCATCTGCACCAGCTGGGCGGTGCCTTCGCCCGGATGCCCGCCGACGCCACCGCCTTCAGCCAGCGGGACGCGGGCGTGCTGTGCAATGTCATCGCGCGCTCCCCCGACGCGACGGATTTCGACTCGCACATCGCCTGGGCCCGGAGCACCCGCGAGGAGATCGCCCGCCATGGCCGAGGGGCCATGTACGTCAACTTCACGGGCGACGCCGCCGAGGACAAGGTGCGCGCCTCCTACCCGGACGCCGTCCACCGGCGGCTCGTCGCCGTCAAGGACACCTACGACCCGGCCAATGTGTTCCGGCTCAACCAGAACATCCGGCCCTCGAAGGCGAGTTGAGGGCATCCCCGGTCCGGCCGCCCTGCGCAGGGCGGCCGGACCCGTGTCAGAAGGCGATCTCGTCGAACAGCACGGACAGGTCCGGTTCCGGGGTGCGGCCCAGTACCTGCTCGGCCCAGATGACCTTGCCCTTCGCCACGTATCGTGTCCCCCAGCTGTCCGCGAACTGGGACACCAGGAACAGCCCGCGCCCTCCTTCGTCGTTGAAGCCCGCGCGGCGCAGCCGGGGCGAGGTGTTGCTGCCGTCGGAGACCTCGCAGACGAGGGTGCTGCCCAGCAGGATCCTGACCCGGACCGGCGGGGCGCCGTAGCGGATGGCGTTGGTGAGGAGCTCGCTGAGGATCAGTTCCGTGCTGAACGCCTGCTCCTCCAGCCCCCAGTCGGTGAGTCGCATGCTCACCTCGGTGCGGGTCCGGGACACGGCCGTGGTGTCGAACGGTACGTCCCAGGTCGCGACGCGGGACGGGTCGAGCAGCCGGGTCCGGGCCACCAGCAGCGCCACGTCGTCACTGGGGTGCTCGGGCAGCATCGTCGTCATGAGGGCGCGGCAGGTCTCCTCCGGGGTCTGGTCGGCGTGCGCGACGGTGGAGCGGAGCATGTCCAGTCCCTCGTCGATGTCCCGGTCGCGGCTCTCGATGAGGCCGTCGGTGAACAGGACGAGCCGGCTGCCCTCGGGGAGGTACAGCTCGCCCGTCTCGAAGGGGTGTCCGCCGACGCCCAGGGGCGGGGACAGCGGCAGGTCGGGGAAGGTCACTCGGCCTTCGGGGTCCACCACGGCGGGCGCGAGGTGGCCTGCGCGGGAGAGGGTGCAGTGCCCGCCGACGGGGTCGTAGATGGCGTAGAGGCAGGTGGCGCCCGTGAGCGGTGCGCGGTCGTCCTCGTGTGCCGTCGGCGTGTCGAGGCGGGTGACCATCTCGTCGAGGTGCCCGAGCAGTTCGTCGGGGGTCAGGTCGAGGGAGGAGAAGTTCAGCACGGCGGTGCGCAGCCGGCCCATGGTGACCGCGGCCTGCAGCCCGTGTCCCACGATGTCGCCGACGACCAGGGCCACCCGGAAGCCGGGCAGGGGGATGACGTCGAACCAGTCTCCGCCCACACCGGAGCGCGCGGGCAGATAGCGTGAGGCGATCTCCAGCGCGTCCTGTTCCGGCAGGCCGAGGGGCAGCAGGTTGCGCTGGAGGGTCACCGCCATGGCGTGCTCACGGCCGTACCGGCGGGCGTTGTCGATCGCGACGGCGGCCCGGGCGACCAGTTCCTCGGCGACGGCGACGTCGCCCTCCTCGAACCGGGGGGAGTCGGCGGCCCGCCAGAAGTTGACCATGCCGAGGACCACCCCGCGGGCGCGGAGCGGCACCGTGATCAGTGAGTGGATGCCGTACTCCAGCACTCGCCGGGCCCCGTCCGGGTCCTGGGCCCGCCAGTCCTGGGCGTCGTGCAGCGTCGGCACCAGGACGGCCTTGCCGCGGCGCAGGGCCGCCACGCTCGGCGTGTCCGCCATCACGAAGCGGATCACCTCGCCCACCGGTTGCAGCGGCGTCCCCGACCGGGCGGCGCGCAGCGCGGTACGCCGCATCTGGCGCACCGCTCCCGTGGGCTCCTCGCCGCGCAGCACGGAGTCGAGGAGTTCCACCGTGACGACGTCGGCCAGCCGCGGAACGGCCACCTCGGAGAGCTCCTCGGCGGTGCGCCGCACGTCGAGCGTGGTACCGACCCGCATCCCGGCCTCGTACAGGAACGACAGCCGGCCCCGGGCCAGCTCGGCCTGCCCGGAGAGGGCCCTCAGCTCGGTGGTGTCCCGGAAGGTGGCGACGAGGCCCTGGGCGTCGCCGTCCGGTCCGATGAGCCGGGTGTTCACCGCCAGCAGCCGGTCGCCCGCCGGAGTCACCTCGTCGGACGCGGACTCCCCCGACAGCAGCAGCCGTCGCAGTCCGGGCCCCAGCTTCAGCTCGTTCAGCTTGCGCCGGTCGGCGTCCGCGGGCAGGTCCAGCAGCCGGTGTGCCTCGTCGTTGGCGAGCAGCACGCGTCCGTCGCCGCCGATGATCAGGACGCCTTCGCGCACCGCGTGCAGCACGGCGTCGTGGTGCTCGTACATCCTGGTCATCTCGGCCGGGCCGAGCCCGTGGGTCTGCCGCAGCAGCCGGCGGCTGACGAGCGCGGTGCCGCCGGTCGCGAGCAGCAGTGCCCCGGCCGCCGCCCCGAGCAGGATGGGCAGCTGGTCGTTCAGCACGTGGGCGAGGTTGGCGTACTGGATACCGGCGCTGACCATGCCGACCACGCGCCTGCTCGCGTCCGTCACGGGGACGACCGCGCGCACGGCGTCGGTGGGCTGCCCGTGGTACGTCTCGGTGAACGCCTCGCCCGCGGCGGCCGGCCCGACACCCTCGGCCTTCTTGCCGATGAGGGCCGGGTCGGTGTCGGCGAGCCGGACCCCCTTGGGGTCGAGGACGGTGATGAAGTCGACTCCGGCGGCCTTCTCCGCCTCCTCCGCCGCCTGCTGGAGCCGTACGCCGGCGGCCGGCGACCGCAGGGCGAGCGCCGTACCGGGTGCGTGCGCGAACGCCTCGGCGGCGGCCAGCGACTTCTCCCGGGCGCTCTGCTCGCCGTCGTAGCGGCCCTGCACCACCAGGGCGGCGGACGCCACGGCGACGAGCACCAGCACGATGAGGGCCTGGAGCAGAAAGACCTGCGCGGCGAGCGTGCGGATGCTCAGGGGTGATGAGAAGCGGCGTCCGCGTGACGGCCCTGGACCGCGGGGCGGTCCGGACGACCGCCGCCAGCCGAGCGGCAGCGCCGCTCTCGCCCATGGCCGGCGGGAACGTCCGCTCATGTCCCTTTTCTAACACTCGAGCTCGTCGATCGGCGACCGGGGGTCCGCCGCCGACGGGTCCGGGACGGGAAAACGCCCGGTCGGGGCGGGTTCCGGCCGGTCCTTCGCTGTCATGACGCAACCTCGGCCCGTGCGTTGCCCTCTCACCCTCCGAAAGGGGGACACATGAAGATCACGCTTCGGTCCGCGTCCGTCGCCGCGGCGCTCGCCGGCTGCTGCCTGGCACTCGTCTCGTGCGGCACGGACCACCCGGAGGCGCGCGGGACGGCCACGGCCACGCCCGCGCCGGGAGTCCCGGCGCTCCGGGCGTTCCGGACGTACCTGCGGACTCAGGGGCCGAAGGCGGACGCCGCCATCGCCTCCCATGTGCGGGGCGTCCGTGTCCACGAGGCCGGGTCCGGCGCGCGGACCCGGGCCACGGTCGAGGTGGACTACGGGGTGTGGGACGACGAACGGCTGGACCGCACCGCCGAGGTGTTCGCGCGGTGGCGGCGTTCCGTGTACGGCGACCACGGCCACGTCCGGGTACTGGCACCGGCGAAGATGGACGCGGAACGGGACTGGTAGGAGGGGCGCGGCCCGGCTCAGTCGTGGACGGGTGTCATCTCCGCGGTGGCCCCGGCCGCCTGGTCGCCGTACGCGATGCGTGACATGTCGGTCAGCAGCGAGTCGAGCCAGGACACGGTGGCGTAGTACAGGCGCGGGGCGCCGGGCGGCTCCAGGGTGAAGCCCGCGAGGACGGAATCGATCAGCGGCAGGGGCGTGGTCGGGGTGTCGTCACCGGGGTCGAGGGCCGCCGACACCAGCAGCATCCGCCCGGCCACCCGCTCCCCCAGTCCGCCGACCGAGTCGGCCGCGGCCATGTTCAGCCTGGCGAGCGGTGGGTCCAGCAGCCGGTCGGAGCCCCACAGGGTGTGGTGCCCGGCGATCAGCACCGACTGCCAGTCCGCGGGCTGCACCGTCTCGTGCCCGCGCCCGCCGAAGGGCGTCGGTTCGCTCTGGTACTGCGCGTACGCCGACTCGGCGAGGATGACCGCGCGTTGCAGGGACCGATGGCCGGGGACCCGCGAGGGGGCGGCCGTCCCGCAGCCGCCCGCGACGGAGGCGCCGGTCGCGACCACGATCTCGGCCGCCCGGCGCAGGAGTTCCGCCCCCGCGTGCCGCAGCTCGTCATGGGCTCCCCGGGGCCAGGCCAGCAGGCCGAAGACCGCGCCGATCGCGCTGCCGACCAGCACGTCCAGCATCCTGGTCTCCGCCAGTCGCCAGGTCGGCGGCGCCAGCTGGGCGAAGACCAGGGCGACGAGCACGGTGAACAGACCCTGTGCCCAGCCGACGCCCTTGACCGGCCCCACGGTGAAGGCGAACAGCATCCACAGGGGCAGCAGGGCGGCGTACACGGCGTTCTCGGCGCCCGCCGCGGTCAGGATGCCGGCGGTCAGCACAGCCCCCGCGAGCGTGCCCGTCAGCGCCCGGCGGATGGTGCTCCAGGTCTCGTCCATGGTGGTCCGGGTCAGGGTGAGCGTGGCCAGGGTGGCCCAGAATCCGTGCGGCAGGGTGTCCAGCCCGGCCACGAGTCTGGCCGCCGTCAGGGCCAGGGCGATACGGACCGCGTTCTGGAAGAACACCGACCCTCGTCCGGCGTGGCCGCGCAACCGGTGCCACCACAGGACGGGGGCCGCGGCGGTGGCGTACCAGAACCGGCCCCGTGCCACCTCCACCCGGGCGTGCCGGCCCCGCACGGCCAGATCGGCCGCGGTGCCCATGGCGAGCGCCGCGTCGGCGATCTCCAGCAGGGCGGCGTGCAGGCGCAGTACGGCGGGCGGGAGACCGGCCGGTGTGGTCCCGTTCTCCGGTACGGATCGGGCGGAGCCGGTGGCGAGGAAGGCCGGGCCCGCCGCCCCGGCCGTCGACGCGGTGCCGGGTTCGGTGGCCGGGCCGGGTCCCGCCGACGCGGCCGACAGCCGGGCGCGGGCCTCGACCAGCTCCTTGTGCGGCTCCACGGGGGACGGTCCCCCGTCCAGGCACGTCTCGGTCGCCGTGGCCAGCCGTGCCACGGCCCGCAGGACCGCGAGCACCTGGGGGCCCGGTCGTTCCCCGCGCACCGCGCGCAGCCGTGCCAGCCGCCCGAGCAGGGCACGGGTGGCGAGGCCCGTGTGGGACAGTGCCCGGTCGCGCACCCCGGGCCCGGCGGGGCGCTCCGCCTCCGGCACGGTCAGGGACCGCAGCGACTGGCCCGCCTCCCGGGCCTCGCGGATGTCGTCGGCGGTCAGGGCGTGCGGCGGCGCGACGAGGAGGATCGCGCAGCGGGCGGCGGTCCCCGCGGCCCGGGTGGCTCGCGCGCGGTACGTCTCCGGGCGCCGCTCGGGCAGGATCAGCGCCTCGGCGGCGATGAACAGGGCCAGCCCGGTGGTCGTCCCGATCAGCCGGTCGTCGAGGGAGGCGGGGTCGTACGGGGGGAACGACGGCAGGATGTACAGCAGCTGCAGGCCCGGTGCCGCCCCCGCCTGACGCGGCCCGCCCACGGCGGAGAAGGCCAGCGCGAAGCCGACCACCAGCATGCCGACGACCGCGGTCCACGTCCGCACCGACAGGTAGGTGCCGACGACGACCAGCACCCAGCACACCGGCACCAGGCGGGCCACCACCGCCGCGCGCTGCCGTCCGGTGCCCGGGATCCGGGAGAGGCCGCCGAGGGCCACGGTGGCGAACAGCGCGTACGTGGCCGCGACGGGGTCGCCGAGGCCGTAGCGGAAGAGGAAGAAGCCGGCTGCGGCGACCAGCGTCACACGTATCGCCCGGCGGCCCGGGGCCACGTAGGCGGCCGGTATCCGACCGGCTGGGACACCCCACACCCCTACAGAATCTCCCACCCGCCCACGCCCGGCACCTTTCAGGGTTCTCGGTGCTCGTGCGCGGCGCGCTCCAGCTCCTGTGCCTCCGCCTCCGCCAGCCGGGTCTCGGCCTCCACGTCGATCGAGCGGGTCAGCCACCAGTAGAGCAGCGCGGACACCGGCAGCCCGATGAACAGGGAGATGTCGGCTCCGCCGAGCGCGTCCGCGGCGGGGCCGACGAACAGGGTGCCGACGGAGAAGAACGGGACCATGACGGCGAAGCCGACCAGGTAGGCGATGATGCCGTGCCAGCCCCACCGGCCGTAGATGCCGTTCGGCTTGAAGATCTCGGCGATGGCGTAGTGGCCGCGGCGCACCACGTAGTAGTCCATGAGATTGACCGCGGTCCAGGGGATGAACAGGTAGAGGACCAGCAGCAGGAAGTTGTTGAAGTTGGCGAGGAAGTTCGCCGTCGCGGACAGCGCGCCGATCAGGGACAGCGCCGCGGTCAGGCCGATGGTCAGCAGGCGTACGCCCAGCGTCGGCCGTACGCGTTTGAACGAGTCGATGGCGCTGATGAGGGTCAGCGAACCGCCGTACATGTTGAGCGCGGTGACGGAGACCAGGCCGAGGGCGGCGAAGAGCAGCACGATCGCGCCGAAGCCGCTGAAGACCTTGTCCCCGGCGGCGTTGATCGACTTGATCGTCTCGAAGTCCTGGCCGGCCCACGCGGCGAGCAGTGCCCCGAGGACCATCAGCCAGATGCCGCCGAGCGCGGAGCCGAAGTACGTCCAGTAGAACGTCTTGCGCACCGTCACGTCCGGCGGGAGGTAGCGCGAGTAGTCGGAGACGTAGATGGCCCAGCTGATCTGGTAGCCGGCGACCACGCCGAACTGCGCGAGGAACGGGGTCAGCTTGAAGTCGCCGAGGTCGAAGGCGCCCGCCGGGTAGTGCAGGGTGACGAGCACGCCGACGGTGAAGATCCCGAAGACGACCAGGAAGGTGTACGTCAGGACCCGCTCGGCCTTGTGGATGATGTCGTAGCCGACCAGCGCGATGACGAGCGCCACGATCGTCACCACGACCACCCACAGCTTGACGCTGCCGTGCAGGGTGGTGTGCAGGGAGTCGGCGGCGAGGATGCTGTTGAAGACGTTGAAGCCGGCGTACTGCACATAGGCGAAGAGCCACACCAGCAGGGCGCCGACGTAGCCGAACTGGGGGCGCGACTGGATCATCTGCGGCAGGCCCAGCTGGGGGCCCTGGGCCGAGTGGAAGGCCATGAAGAAGGTGCCGATGACCGTGCCGGAGACGATGGCCAGCAGCGACCAGATGAGGTTGCCGCCCTCGGTGATGCTGATCAGCCCCACGGCCAGGGTGGCGATCTGTGCGTTCGACATGAACCACAGGGGGCCCAGGTGCCAGAGCTTGCCGTGCCGCTCGTCCAGCGGGACGTAGTCGATGGACCGGACCTCGAGACCGGACACCCGCGGCTCCGCTGAAGTGCTCATGACGCCTCCCGAGGCCAGTGTGCCCCTCAAAGGACATTGTCGTCTTCCGGGGACGCGGTGACGAGCGCGGATCGGGCGTGGATCGGGCGCGGACCGCGAACGGGTTCCCGGCCGCTCGAATTGCGGTTGTCCACGGTTCCGTTCCGGCTCTACGGTGCCGCCGTGGATCACTTCTCACGCTCGTGGACGGCGTTGCGCACCGCGGTGGCCGAACTGGGGGACGCGGATTTCGCGCGGCCGTCCGGCTGTGCCGGCTGGCTCGTACGGGACCTGGTGTGCCATCTGGTCATCGACGCCCAGGACGTCCTGATCACCCTGGTCACGCCCGTGGACGCCGAGCCCACCGTGGACGCGGTCACCTACTGGAGCCTCGTGGAACCGCCGACCGGCGAGGACCCGCTGGACGCGCTGATCCCGCGGCTGGCGGCGGCCTACGGCGAGCCGTGGCTGCTGAGATTCCACCTCGACGACGTGGGATCCGCCGCTGGCCGCGCCGCCGGACTCGCCGATCCGTCCGTCCGGGTCGGCACCCGCGACCAGGTGCTGACCGTCGGCGACTACCTGACGGCGTACGTGCTCGAATGGACGCTGCACCACCTCGACCTGATCGCGCATCTGCCGTCGGCCGCCGGGCCGCCCGCCGACACGCTCGCCGCGGCCCGCGCCGCGCTGGAGGACATCGCCGGGGCCCCGTTGCCCGCCTCCCTCACCGACCGGGACGCGCTGCTCGTCGGGACCGGCCGGCGCGCACCGACCGACGCGGAGACCGCCGCCCTGGGCGCCCTCGCGGCGAGACTCCCGCTCGTCCTCGGCTGAGGGGACGCGGCCGGTCCGCGGCCGCGCACTCAGCCGGCGTGCAGACGCGTGTCCAGCCAGTCGAAGACACGCTGTTCGAACAGGGCGCGGCCCATCGGCTCGCAGTGCATGTGCGCTCCCTCCGCCTGTGTGAAGCGCACCAGGTGTTTCGGGCCGGGCAGCGCGTCGTAGAGGCGCTGCGAGGCTCCGGGCCAGAAGTGCTCGCCCTCGGGGTCGGTGATCAGCAGGGGCGTGGTGATCCGGTCGAGGACGGGGGTGAGGTCGTACCGGGAGACCTCGGCGAGCAGGTCGAACGGGGAGTCGACGGCATAGGGCTTGGCACGCCAGCGCCAGGTGGCGGCCAGGGCGGGGTCCTCGTCCAGCGCCTCCAGGACGACCTTGTCGAAGGTCGCGCGGTCGCCCGACTCCCACAGGGCGCGCAGGTCGGGCCCCAGGTTGCGCCACCAGCTCTGCACCACACCGACCACCCCGGGGTCCGCGACGGCGGCGGCGACGCGGTGCTCGAACGCCAGCGCGCGGGGCACCCAGTAGCCCGCCTGACTGATGCCGGCGAGGACGATGCGGCGGGGGTCGACGTCCGGGCGGTCGACGAGGAAGTCGACGACCGGTGTGACGACGTTCTCCCAGTCGTGCCGGAAGGTGACGCCGCGTTCGAAGAGCATGAACTGCTGGCCCGGGCCGTCGAAGAGCAGCGCACGGTATCCGCGGGCCACGGCCGGCGCGGCGAGCAGGGTCCACGCGGAGCTGATGGGGCCGTCGCTGCCGTTGTTGGCGATCAGTACGGGCAGCGGGCCGGCGCGGTCGGCCGGGCTCACGAGGTATCCCGGCAGGGAACCGCCCTCGTACGGGATCGCGACCCGTTCGGCGGGGGGCTCCCAGGCACGCAGGAAGCGGTCGAAGCAGTCGCGGTGTTCGGCGAAAACCTTCCGCAGATGGGTCTCCGGATCCGGGAAGGCGTCGACGGCGACGAGGGCCGTGCCGAAGTAGCCGGCCGCGCGGAGGTACGCGTCGCGGGCGCTGGTCGGATGTCCGGCGGCCCCGCTCCGCTCGGCCTGTGCGCGGACCCGCCGGGCCAGGTCGGTCCACACGGTGAACCACCGCCGCCCGTCGCCGTCCGCTACGGCGGACGCGGCGGACAGCACCTCGCCCACGTCCGCGCCGTGCTGCCAGGCCGAACCCAGCGCGAGCAGGATCTCGTAGTCGAACTGGTCGTTGTCGCTGAATCGGTGGGTCATGGCTGCTCCCGGACGGACCGGCACTGCCCCCGCGTCCGAATCCCACGGTAGGAGCCCGCCGGACGGCCCGCACGCGGTGCGGCGTGCGACCGGTGGTGGGCGACCGCATGATGGAGGAGCGGTGGCGGGGGCGGTCACGACAGTGAGGGGAGAACCGCATGGCGCAGCAGCAGTCGGCGACGAAGGCCCCGGCCGAACAAGCCGTCGGTGCGGGCAGTGTGTTCCTCTCGTTCGCGCCGTGGATCATCTTCGGGGTGGTCGCGAGTCCCAGCACCTGGGAGTACGCGGCGCTCGCCGCGCTGGTCGCCGCGATCGTGCTGTCGGGCAAGGACATGCTCCGCGGGAGGCTCCGCGTCCTGGACATGGCCGGCATCGTGTTCTTCGCCGTGCTCTCGGTCCTCGCTCTGGCCCTGGACCGCGGTCAGCTCATCTGGCTGGAGACCTACGCGCAGGTCATCTCCAACGGGCTGGTGGCGGTCGTGGCGCTCGGCTCGCTCCTCGTCGATCCCTTCACCGCCCAGTACGCCCGCGAGTCGACGCCCCGGGAGTACTGGCACTCGCCGGTCTTCCTGCACATCAACCGGGTGCTCACCGGTGCCTGGGGCCTGGTGTTCGTCCTGATGACGCTGTCGACCTGGCTGGCCATCCGCTTCCCGTCCCAGGACGACTGGTTCAACTGGGTCATCCCCGTCGTGCTGCTGGTGTGGGCCATCAGATTCACCAACAGCTACCCGGAGTCGTACAAGGCGCGCGTGCCCTAGGGGTGTGCCGCGGCGCCCGGCGGGACCCGCTCCCCGGTGAGACGGGGGAAGGCGCGGGCCGCCACCAGGAAGACCGCCGCGGTCAGCACGAACGGCCAGGTGAGCACGTGTCCTCCGGACGGGGCCAGCAGAGCGGCGACGGCGGGTGTGAACGTGGTGGCGGTCGCGGCGCCGAGCAGCGCGTACCCGAGCGTGGCCCGGGTCGCCGCCAGGCACCCCCCGTGGAGCGCGAGTGTCACGAGCACGGCGTTGTACCCCATCGTGCCGTCGGCGATCCGCGCGGCCGGCGCCCCCAGCGCCCAGGCGGTGAGGAGGCCCGCCGCGCTTCCGGAGCAGGCGGCCAGACCCGCCGCCCGGCTCGCCAGGAAGAGCCCCGCGAGCAGCAGTGCCCCCGCGTACCACTGGTCCAGGAAGAGGACTTGGGACACGTTGCGGAAGAACGCCCGCCACAGGTCGTACGGGAGGAGGGCGGTCGGACCGGTGGCCGGCCGCGGGAGTACGGCCCTGCCGTCTCCGGGGGGCCGGATCCGCCGGAAGGCGGGCGCGGCGAGGGTCACGGCGCCCGCCAGCAGACAGAACGGCACGGTCAGCGGCGGCAGGCTCCACCCGCGCAGCAGCCGGGTCACCGCGGCCGTGACGATCGTGGCCAGAACGGAGCTCGCCGCCGCGAGCAGCGCCGTCGCCGGCCGGCCCGCGTCGAGGAAGACCGCACAGCACAGGGCGGTCAGACAGGAGTTGAAGCCCTCCAGCCCCGCTCGCACCCGGTCGCGGTCCACGCCCAGCAGGCACGCGGTCGCGGTGCCCAGGGCGGCGCCGCCCACCGCGTAGGCGCCGTAGCGCCAGTCCGCCGCCAGCAGGGCCAGGCCGAGGACGGCTCCGGCCCAGGCACGGTCCAGGAACAGGATCTGGGCCAGGCCCCGCAGCACGTACCCACCGAATGCCGGGCCCCTGCGCCCGGGCTCGTCCGACCGCCGCCCCCGTCTTCGCTTCGACGCGAGCCCACGGCCGGGCACCGGCATCCTCGTGCCGCACCGCATACGCTCAACCCCCACCTCTTGGTTTTCCGCTTCGCGGCACTGTATTTCCGCGATACGACATGGAGGTGTGGTCGACCACGTAGTGGACCGTCCCTGCCGCCGGGGCCGCTCAGGGAGCCGTCGTGACCTCGAAGTCCCAGGGGCGGGGCCCGGTGCCGTCGTGCCAGGCGCTCAGTTCGTCGCCGTTCACGCACAGGATTCCGCACTGTTCGGCGTATTCGAGGGCGGGGGCGGTGAAGTCGCTCGTCGTGACGACCACGGCTATGTCGGCCTCGTGGACGGTGAAGCAGGTGCCCCCGAACCGCTGGAGATCCTGCGAGCCGACCTTGTTGGTCTCGCCGTAGCGCTTGCACTGCACGATCAGGCGCCGCCCGTCCGGGGTGACGGCGGTGACATCGGCTCCCAAGTCCCCGGCTCCTCCGACCACTTCGACGTCCCCGCAGCCGTCACGCAGGCACAGGTCGGCTATCGTCCGCTCGAAGGCGTCGGGGTCGAGTTCGGCGCAGTCCACCGGCTGGTCGAGGACGGCGGTGGGCTCCTCCCCCACCGCCGTCGTCAGGTCGGGCGCCTGCGGCACCCCCGGACGGAGGGGATCGGCGCCGTACCCGGGGGCCGGGGCCGCCGCGCCGGTCGGGCACTCGACGGCCGGCACCGCCGCGGCCGCCGCCATGTCCCGCACGCCTTCGGCCACCGCCGTGCCGTGGGTGTCCTCTGCCACCGCCATGCCGTACGTGTCCTCCGCCGCCGTCGCGCCGCGCATGTCGCGGAGGTGGTCGGACGCGGTCTCGGCCGCGGCCTCCAGCGCCTCGGCCGCGCGGCGCGCGCACCTCGCGGCGGACAGCCTGCGCCACCGGGACCGGGAGGCGAGCACGGACGCGACGATCAGTACGGCGAGCAGTCCGGCCCACACCGGGCGGCGCTCCACCATCCCCACCGCGAGGCGCGCCACCGATGCCACGAGACACAGGACGAGCGCCAGCAGGACGAAGAACAGTGTGGTGGTACGGAGGTCGAACCGCCGGTCGCGGTACAGGCGTCGGTCACGTGGTGCGGGCACGGTCATGCCGGTCTTCCCCTCCCGAGAACGAAGATCGTTCATGTCCTCGTTCCCAAGATCACCGACTTCACCGGTGGGGAGGGCAACCCGAGTTGGGGACGACCGGACGAGGAGGGCGGGACCTCCGGACGCGGCGGAGCGGGTTCCCGCACGGACGCGGGAACCCGCTCCCGGCACCCGCCTTTCGGTGCCGGACCTCTATGAGGTCGGGTCGGTCACCAATAGTGCCGTCGGCCGGCGACCGCGTGCCCCATGGAACCCAGGATCCACAGAACAGCCCCGATCACCACCAGGATGATGCCGATGGTCCACAGGATCGATACGCCTGTGAGGAAACCGATGATGAGCAGGATGATGCCGAGGGCGATCATGTCGTGCCTCCTGCCGATAGCATTCCTTCTGCTCTCCGTGTGCCCCCAACTCGCTTTTATGTGCGCCAAAAAGAGCAAAAGCTTTCCGGGGAGATCCGCGCTTGGTGGAAAAGCTCGGGATCGAGCCGCATTGAGGAGGGAAAGCAAGGTGCCCGACGCCACTTTCCTTCCCATTTGAGGTTGACCAGCGAATTAATCTTCGTATCACCGGCCATGACCGGCCGCAGGTGCCGTCGAACCGGTCGCGCCGGTCCGTCTGCCGGTCGTGAGGGCGACGGCCAGCAGGAGGAGTCCGCAGGCCGCGACCAGGAGCCAGCCGGGGCGGGAGGCCCGGGCGAGCCCGGTGGGTTCGGCGCCGGACACGAGCGCGCCCGCGAGGGCGATGCCGAGGGCGGCGCCGAACTGACGTGCCGTGGAGGTGATCGCCCCGGCCACGCCGGCCCGGGCGGGAGGCAGCCCGCTGACCGCGGTGTTGGTGAGCGGCGCGTTGGCGAAGCCGAAGCCGACGCCGATCAGGAGGGAGGCGAGCAGCAGCAGGAGAAGACTCGTGTGCGGCCCGAGGCGGGTGAGGCACAGGCCTCCGGACGTGATGAAGACCGCGCCGAGGATCAGCGGGAGCCGGGGGCCGACGCGCCCGACGAGCCGGCCGGACCAGGGTGCGCACACGGTCGCTCCGACGGCCATGGGAAGGGTCACCGCGCCCGCCGCGAGGGCGGTGTATCCCCGACCGTGCTGCAAATAGAGGGTGTTGAGCAGAAGCGTCACGTTCAGCGCGACGAAGACCGCCGTCGCGCCCACGGCCGCGCCGCCGAACGAGGGACTGCGGAAGAGCCGCGGATCCATCAGCGGCTCGGCCCGGCGGGACTCCACCCACACGAATCCCACGGTCGCGACGGCACCTGTGGCGTAGGCACCGAACGCCGCCGGTGCCGTCCAGCCGATGCGGGGGCCTTCGATGAGCACGCCGATCCAGACCGCGATGACCACGGTCAGCAGGACCTGCCCCGGCACATCGAGCCGGCGGGCCCGCGGTGCCCTGGACTCCGGTACGAACACCGCGCTGAGCACCAGGGCGGCCACCACGACGGGGGCGTTGATCCAGAACAGCGACCGCCAGCCGAACCCCTCGACCAGCGCGCCGCCGGTGACCGGGCCGACCGCCATGCTGAGCCCGAAGACGGACGCCCAGACACCGATCGCCTGCGCCCGCTCCCTCGGATCGGGCATCGCGTTCACCACGATCGCGAGCGCCACGGGACTGAGCATCGAGGCGCCGACCCCCTGGAGCGCGCGGGCCGCGACAAGGGCGCCGACCGACGGCGCCAGCGCGCAGACCAGCGAGGCCGCACCGAACACGGCCAGCCCGCACTGGAACACGCGTCGCCGCCCGAACCGGTCCGCCAGTGCGCCGGACGAGATCAGCAGGGCGGCCAGGACGATGGTGTACGCGTCCACGGTCCATTCGAGGCTGCGCGTCCCGACGCCGAGTCCGCGTCCGATCGCGGGCAGGCCCACGTTGACGACGGTGGTGTCCAGGCCCACCAGGAACATGCTCAGACAGCAGACGGCCAGCACCGTCCAGCGTCTGCGCGAACTCGGTTCGGGTCCTGCCGGAAGAACGGTTGTCGTGGTCACGGTCGCCTCTCAGGTACGGGAGCACTGAGAGGCCAGGCTCGGCCAGAACGGCAACAACCGACCAGCGTTTTTGCGGGGACCGCAAAAGAACGGCGGGCCGGGCCCCGTGGTCGTTCCCCGTCGGACCCCGCCCGTCAGGCGACCGGCGCCGTGATCTCCCGCTTGAGGATCTTGCCGCTCGGACCCATCGGCAGGGCGTCCGCCAGCCAGACACGGCGCGGGTACTTGTAGGCCGCCACCCGGTCCCGGACGAACCGCTGGATCTCCTCGGTGTCCGCCTGGACGCCGGGGCGCAGGACGACCGCGGCGGCGACCTCCTCGCCGAGCCGCTCGTCCGGCACACCGAGGACCGCGGCGAGGGCGACGGCCGGGTGCTCGTGCAGCACCTCCTCGATCTCACGCGGGTACACGTTGTAGCCGCCCCGGATGATGAGGTCCTTCTTGCGGTCGACGATGTACAGGTAGCCGTCCTCGTCCCGGCGGGCCAGGTCGCCCGTGCGCAGCCAGCCGTCGGGGATGGTGGCGGCGGTCTCCTCGGGCCGGTTCCAGTAGCCCTTCATCACGTTCGGCCCGCGTACGGCCAGTTCGCCGACCTCCCCCGGCGCGACGTCGCGGCCCCCGTCGTCGAGCAGCCGCACCTCCACGTCGCGTATGGGGGTGCCGATGGAGCCGGCCTTGCGGGGGCGGTCGGGGTGGTTGAAGGAGACCACCGGGCTGGTCTCGGACATGCCGAACCCTTCGAGCACCATGCAGCCGAAGCGCCGCTCGAAGCCGTGCAGGACCTCGACCGGCAGGGACGCGCCGCCCGACACGCACATGCGCAGGCTGGACACGTCGGCCGCGCCGGCCTCCGGATGCTGGAGCAGCGCGGCGTACATGGTGGGGACGCCCTCGAAGACGGTGGCCCGGTCGCGGGCGATGGCGTCCAGGACGATCTGCGGCTCGAAGCGCGGAACGAGGGTGAGGGACGCGCCGCTGAACACGGCGACGTTCATCGTGCAGGTCTGCCCGAAGATGTGGAACAGCGGCAGACAGCCGACGATCACGTCCTCGGACGTCATCCGCTGCACCTCGGTGACATTGACCTCGGTGTTGTGGCGGATGCCGGCGTGGGTGAGCGAGGCGCCCTTGGGACGGCCGGTGGTGCCCGAGGTGTAGAGCAGTACGGCGATGTCGTCGCCGGCGGTGGCGGCCACCTCGTGGCGCGGTTCCAGACGGGCGAGCTCGGCGGCGAGGGCGGCCGGTTCGACCGCCAGGTGCCGTACCCCGGCCGCCGCGGCGCCGGCCGCGCCCTCGCCGGGCGCCTGGTGCCACTCGAAGAGCAGCACGGCGCCGGAGTCCCTCAGGTGGTACTCGGTCTCGCGTTCCTTGAGCAGCGGGTTCATCGGCACGACGATCGCACCGGCGCGGAGGACGGCGTAGTAGAGGACGACGAACTCGGGTACGTTCGGCAGCATCAGCGCGACCCGGTCGCCCGCGCGCACGCCCTCGGTGTGCAGGAGGGCGGCGGCCTGGGCGCTGAGCCGGTCCAGCTCGGCGTAGGTGGTGGTCACCGGTCCCAGCCGCAGGGCCGGGTGCTCCGGCAGCCGGCGCGCCGTGTCCACCAGGAATTCCGCCAGGTTGGCCATGATGCCTCCTCGCATCCGTGCTCTCGGCGTTGGCGGGTCCCGTCGTCAACGCTCACGAGATCGTGTCCCGCGGGATCATGGACGTCCATGGCGGCGCCGACAGTTCGGAGGTCCCGGTGTTGTTCCGGGCCACAATTCGGCTGCCGTACGCTGCGGTCATGGGTCTGACGAGTGTGGGTGCCGCCCTGCGGACGCGCCTTCCGGAGCTGGGTGAGCTGATGACCGAGCGGATACGCGCGGAGGTCGAGTCGTACGCCGACGACGCGCTCATCCCGTTCTCCTCGCTCCGGGAGTCCTGCGAGGACAACGCCGACCTGCTGCTCGCGCGTTTCGCGTTCGGCGCGGGGCCGGACGTCGGGGCCGCGCAGCAGACGGGGCGGCTGCGCGCCGAACAGGGCGTGCCCCTGGCGGACACCCTGCACGCCTACCGGGTCGGCTTCGAGTTCCTGTGGTCGGAACTGGTCGACGAGGCCCGCAGGCACCCGGATGTCACCGATGCCGAACTGGTCGCCGGGTCCTCCGAGATCTGGGCCCTGTTCGGCCGGTACGCGGAGGCCGTGGCCGCGGCCTACCGGGAAGCGAGCGCGGAGCTGACCCTGCAACGCGAGGCGCGCCGGTCGGCCCTGGCCGAGGCGCTGTTCACGGGCGCCCTCGCGGACCGTACGACGCCGTGGGAGGCGGCCAGGCAGCTCGGTCTGCCGGAGCGCGGCCCGTACGCGGTGGTGGCCGCGTCCGTGCCGGACCCCGGGCAGGAACCGCTGCCCGGGATCGAGACGGCACTGCGCCGCTCCGGTGTGCCGTCGGTCTGGCGGCTGCTGCCCGACCAGCAGATCGGGCTGATCGCGCTCGCCCACCGCGACGCGGAGTCGGTGGGTCTGCGGGCGCTGCGCAGCCGGCGCGCGAGGGTCGGTGTCAGCCCGCGGTTCGACTCGCTGCGGGACACCCCGCAGGCGCTCCGTTTCGCCCGGCTGGCGCTGACCGGGCTGCCCGGCGACGGGCCGGGCGTGACTCGCTTCGACGACAGTCCGCTGGCCATGCTGGTCGCGGCGGCCCCGGCGGAGGCGAGCCGCCTGGTGGAGGTCTCCCTCGGGCCGGTGCTCGCGCTGCCCGCGGCCGAGCGTGCCCGGTTGCTGCGCACGCTCGGGCACTGGTTCACCGCGGGCGGCGTGACCGCCGACGCAGCGGAGGGCCTCTTCGTCCACCCGAACACCGTCCGCTACCGGCTGCGCCGCGTCGAGGAGTTGACGGGCCGCTCCCTCACCGACCCGATGACCGTCGCCGACCTGGGCGCGGCACTGTACGCCCTACGCCTCCTGCCCACCTGACGCGAGCGGACGCAGCGGAGGGCCTCTTCGTCCACCCGAACACCGTCCGCCACCGGCTGCGCCGCGTCGAGGAGTTGACGGGCCGCTCCCTCACCGACCCGATGACCGTCGCCGACCTGGGCGCGGCACTGTACGCCCTACGCGAGCCGACGTGACGACCGGGCCGACGCGGGCGGTACGGAGCGTCGGCCCGGGTGTCAGCCGACGTGCCGCATGGAAGAGGCGGTGCTGCCGTGCCGGATGGCTGTGGCAGCACCGCCCTGTCGCCCTTCCCGTCAGCCGCGGCGGCCGGCCGGATCGTGGGTGACCGAGTCCCGGCCGTCACCGCCGGAGGCGCCTGACGGTCCGGTGCCCGCACCGGACGCCGTCGGCTTCGCCTGGTCCCCGTGGCCCGGCCACCACGCCGCGTGCCCGATCAGCGCGGTGAGGCTCGGGGTGAAGAACATCGCCATGACGAACGCGGCGACGGCGATGCCGAAGGAGACGGCGAAACCCATCTCCGTGAGCAGGGCGTTGCCGGCGAGCATCATCGTGGCGAAGGTCGCCGCCAGGATGAAGCCGGCCGCGGCCACGGTCGGCCCCGCGTGCCGCAGTGCCATGCCCGCCGCCTCGCGCGGCTCGCGGCCCTCGCGGGCCTCCTCCCGGAGCCGGGCGATCATGAGGATGTTGTAGTCGGTGCCGATGGCGACCACGAAGAGGTACATGATCACCGGCAGCATGAACATCAGGCCCGAGTGACCCTGCCCCTCCTGGAAGATCCACACGGTGGCGCCGAGGGTGGCGCCGAAGCCGAGGCCCACCGAGGCGATCAGATACCAGGGGGCGACGACACTGCGCAGCAGCAGGCCGAGGATGACCATGATCAGCAGGGCGGCGACGGGGAAGACCGTCCGGTAGTCGTGGTTCACCGCGCTGTCGATGTCCTTGAAGATCGAGGACATGCCGCCGACGAGGGCCTCGGTGCCGTCGGGTGCGGCCGAGTGGGCGACGTCGCGGACCTGGCCCACGGCGTCGATCGCCTTGTCCGTCGACGCCTCGTACTTGAGGGTCACGGTGAAGTCCGCTGTCGTACCCGCCTTGTTGACCTGCGCCATACGGGCGTTCGCGACCCCCTCCACCGCGCCGAGCTTCTGCGCGTAGGCGCCGAAGGCGGCCTTGTCCAGCGGCTTGCCGTCGGTGCTGGACAGATAGACGTCGGTGGGTGCCGCGGCGCCCGCCGAGTACGCCTGCTGCATCTCGTCCTGGACTACCATGGACTCCTTGGTCTTCGGCATCGAGCCCGACGCCAGGTCGAACGTGGCGTTGAAGCCCAGCGTGCCGAGCGACAGGACGACCAGGACGAGCCCGGACAGCACGGCCGTCAGCGCGGGACGGCGCTGCACACCCCGTCCGAGGGCGGCGAACCGGGCGTTCTCCGGCTCCTTCTGCCAGGACTTGGAGGGCCAGAACACCTTCGGGCCGATGAGGGAGACCACGGCCGGGATGAGGGTGAGGCCCGCGATCAGCGTGGCACCCACGGCGATGGCGAGCGCGGGGCCCATCTGCTTGAGGAAGCCCAGCGTCGACAGCACCAGCGCGAGGAAGGCGATGATGACCGCCCCGGCGGCCGAGGCGATGGCCTCGCCGACCCGGTCGACCGCGTTCACCATGGCCTGCTTGGGTTCGTCACCGGCGCGCAGACGTTCGCGGTACCGGAACATCAGGAAGAGGAAGTAGTCCGTGCCCACGCCGAACAGCACGACGATCAGGATCGACGAGATCGAGCTGTTGGCCTGGAGATCGAACAGCTTGGTGGCGTACGCGATCAGCCCGTTGGCGATCGCGGACACCAGACCGATCAGGAGCAGGGGCAGCACGGCGAGGATCGGCGCCCGGAAGATGATCAGCAGCGTCACCAGGATGATCACGAAGGTGCCGATGCCGATCAGGGCCTGGCCCCGCTTGGACGAGTCCTCCTGGTCGAGGGCCTGCGCGGCGGAGCCGCCCAGCTTGACGTCGAGATGCGTGCCCTTGGCCAGGTCCTTGACGTCCTTGCGCAACTCCTTCGCGGCGTCCACCTGTTTGGGCTGGCCGGCGTTCTTGCTGTCCATCTGGACCAGGGTCATGGCGTACTTGCCGTCCTTGGACGGCTGGCCGGGGACGACCTTCTGCACCTGGTCGATGTGCTTGCCGCCCAGTTCGGAGGTGATCCGGGCGACGTCCTTCCGGTCGGCGGCGGTCAGTCGGCCGCCGTCGGTGCGCTGGTACAGCGCGATCGCGGACGGAGTGAAGGCGCTGGGGAACGCCCTCTCCTGGAGCTCCGCCGCTTTGATGGACTCGTAACTCTTGGGCAGGAAACTGCTCTCGTCACTGTTCGAGGGCAGACTCGGAGCGGTGGCGACGATCGCCACCGCGGCAATCAGCCACGCAACGATCGTCCAGACGGGATGTCGGACGACGACGTTGCCTATTCGTCGGAACATGCGGAAGGTCCTCCTGGGCAGGAAGATCACCGCAACCCGGGGAGCGGTCCCTGGTATCGGCGACCCCGACCGGCCTGCCTGGAACAGGCCGGTCGAATGGTTGTCTTGGTCTCACATCGTAGTGACCACGCCCCAACCCCGCCGAGGCGGCCGCGTCTTGGCGTGCCCCCGGCCGTCGGCGCACCTCGAGGCTCCGGCCGCGCGACCCCGGCAGAGGCCCTCCCGCGTTCGTCCGGGGTTCGGTTCAGGCGGGTGCGGGCGCGCCCGGCCGGCACAGCGCGGCGGTGTCGCCGCCGCTCCTCGCGGGTACGGCGCCGAGCCGGTAGGAGCCGGACAGGTCCCGCACCTCCACCGAGAACACCGCGCCGACCGCGCCGTCCCCCGGCAGGTGCTCGGCCAGCAGCGTCAGGATGCGCTCGGACAGACGCGCCTTCCGCGCCTCGGACCGGCCGGGCATGAGGCCCACCTCGACGTGCACGAAGACCGTCTCCCGGCCCGTACGGTCGCCGGCGTACGTCTCCACCGGGCGGAACAGCGTCTTGCACACGCCGGTCGAGCCGGACTCCCCGACCACGAGCGGGTGCAGTTCCCGCGCCAGGGTTCCCGGGTCGAGGACTCCTGCCAACCGGGACGAGTAGTCGATGGCGAGGTGCGGCATGGGGGACCTTTCCCGGATCTAGTTTCTCAGGGCAACCATTTTCCCCCACCCCGTGACCGGCCCGAACCCCGCCCCCCGCCGCTTGACCTTGCCCTTGAGGGCAGGGTCTACCGTGCGAGTGAGGTGATCGGAATGAGAATCAGCCAGCTCGCACACGAGGCCGGCGTGACGACCAAGGCGGTTCGGTACTACGAATCGCTGGGCCTGGTCAGACCGGCGCGCCTGCCCAACGGATACCGCGACTACACCGGGGACGACGTACGGCTCGTACGGGAGATCAGGACGCTGCTCCGGCTCGGCATCCCGGTCGAGCGCACCCGGCCGTTCCTGGAGTGCCTGGCGGCAGGGAGTGCGCACATCGACGACTGCCCCGCCTCGCTGGCGACCTATCGCGAGGCCATCGACGAGCTCACCGGGCGCATCGAAGCCCTGACCGCCCGCCGGTCGGCGCTGATCGCCCACCTCGACACCGCCGCGCGCCGGGGCAGCACCGTCGTACCCACCGGCACCGGGGCCGCGCACGACACGTACCTGGCCCTGCCCGCGGACCTGCCCGCTCCCGAGGACGACGGAGCCGCCGACCACCTGCCCGGCACGAAGGCGCCCGCCGTCGTCCTGGCCGACACGGCGGGCCGCAGCGTTCGGCTGGACGAGCTGGGCCCCCGGCGCACGGTGATCTATGTCTACCCGCTCACCGGCCGGCCCGGGGTCGATCTGCCGGAGGGCTGGAACTCCATCCCCGGGGCTCGCGGCTGCACCACGGAGGCCTGCGACTTCCGCGACCACTTCCGGGACCTGCTCGAAGCCGGTGCCGGCCGGGTGTACGGACTGTCGAGCCAGGACACCGGCTACCAGAACGAGGTCGTGGACCGGCTGCGACTGCCCTTCGGCATGCTGTCCGACCCGGACTTCGCCCTGGCCGGCGCACTCGGCCTGCCCACCTTCGAGGCGTCCGGCACAAGGCTGTACACACGCCTGACCCTGGTCCTGCGGGACGACAGGGTCGAGCACGTCTTCTATCCGGTCTTCCCCCCGGACGAACACGCCGGGCAGGTCCTGGACTGGCTGCGCGCGAATCCGCTGTAGGGCCGGCCGGGTACGGCCGACCGGGTCCGCGGGGGTGTCCGGTCGGCCGTGGCCCCACGCCGTGCGGCCGGGGCGTCAGGCACGAAGTTCCGGGGGGAAACCGGTCCAGCGGAGCTCGGGGGTCAGGTGGGACATGTCGTTGGAGAAGAGGAGCGAGGCGGGGCGGTCCGGGCTGTAGCGGATGACGGTCAGGGAGGCGTTGCCGTGGTTGAGGCCCATCCAGCGCCAGGGCGGTGCGTCCAGGGCGTCCCGGACGAGCCAGGCGATGAGGAAGTTGTGCGTGACGACCAGCTCGTGCCGGGGTTCGTCGCCGTCGACCGGACCCGTGAAGCGGGCCAGGGCCCGCCGGGCGAGGTCGGGCCGGCGCTCCTCGGCGGGGAACGGCGCCAGCCGGTCGAGCATGGAGTCGGCGAACTCGGCGGGCAGCTCGGCCCGTTCGGGGAGGTGGGGGAGGTAGTCACCGGCGAGTTCCGTGGACTGCAACGGGATCCCGTCGAGTTGACCGGCGACCAGGCGCGCGGTCTGCTCGGCGCGGGGCAGGGGGCCGTGGTGAACGGCCGAGAGCGGGGTGTCGCGCAGCCGCGCGCCCAGGAGTTCGGCCTGACGGCGGCCGGCGTCCGTCAGTTCGCTCTCGTCCTCCGACGCCTCGCCGTGTCGCGCGAGGTAGAGGTGGCGAGGAGCTGTTCCGGTCGTGGTTCCGGTCATGCGGGTCCCCCGGGGCCTTCGGCGTCGACGTGGACGATCTTGTGGATGATCGGAGGGACGCCGCCCGTGCCGGCCCGGTTCCCCGCGGGGCCGGTGGCCCGCCGGCCGGTCAGCTGTCGTGGGCGGCCACCGCCAGCGGCGGGCGCACCATGAACACGTCGACCGGATCCTCGGACTCCACGGTGAACCCGTGCCGCTCGTACAGCCGCCGGGCGGGGCTGCCCCGGAGCACGTTCAGCCGGACCGGGACCCTGTCACGGTCGCACCGGGACAGCAGCCGGCGCAG
This sequence comes from Streptomyces sp. NPDC015139, assembly GCF_043079785.1. Classification (NCBI taxonomy): domain Bacteria; kingdom Bacillati; phylum Actinomycetota; class Actinomycetes; order Kitasatosporales; family Streptomycetaceae; genus Streptomyces; species Streptomyces sp. NPDC015139. Next base: position 196,940 of record NZ_JBIBUW010000009.1, read on the forward strand.
CACGGCCGCACCGATCCCAGCGCCCTGCAAGATCGGCTCCAGGTAGAAGTGCTCCAGCCAGAGGCCGTCCGCGCCGGGCCGCAGGGACACGCAGCCGGCGAACCCGCCGCCCGCCTCGATGACCCAGGTGTGCGCGGGCACGAACGCGTCACGCAGCCGCTGCCGTACCCGCCGCTCGTCGTACCGCCCGAGCCGCTCCAGGTCGGCCCGCAGCACCACGGCCCGCAACTCGGCCACCGCCTCGACGTCCGCCGCCACCGCCGCCCGTATCTCCCACTCCGCCATGATCGGCAGGTTAGCGGGGGTGGCAGCACCGGGACGGGGATCCACCGCTGAAGCCTTGTTCAAAGGTTAGAGGTGTCGGCGGGACACAAAAATCGCGGGCCCCGCGCACCCGGAACTAGGATCGGGACGGCGCACGACGCACCGCTCCGTGAGGGGGCTCCCCGGCTCATTCAGGAGAATCGCCATGGCGACGCTGCTGTCCCTCAATGTGGGAATGCCCAAGGACGTCCCCTGGCAGGGGAGGACGGTACACACCGGCATCTGGAAGACCCCTGTCGAGGGGCCCCGCACGGTCCGGCGTCTGAACATCGACGGTGACGGCCAGGGTGACCTGGCGGGGCACGGCGGCGAGATGCGTGCCGTCCTCGTCTACCAGGCGCAGTCCTACGACCACTGGAGGCGCCACCTGGGCCGGGACGACCTGGACTTCGGCGTCTTCGGGGAGAACTTCACCGTCGACGGGCTGCCGGACGACGAAGTGTGCATCGGCGACCGGTACCGCATCGGCGATGCCGAGTTCGAGGTCAGCCAGCCCCGGGTCACCTGCTACCGCGTGGGCATGCGTCTGGGCGAACCCGCCATGCCCTCGCTCCTGGTCGCCCACCACCGCCCCGGCTTCTACCTGCGCGTCGTCACCGAGGGCCAGGTCCGGGCCGGCGACGAGATCACCCTCACCCGCAGGGGGCCCGAACACCTCAGCGTCGCCGACGTCGACGCCCTGCTCTACCTTCCGGGCCGCGACCCCGAGTTGCTGCGCAGGGCACTGAACATCCCCGCCCTCAGCCCCGGTTGGCAGCAGTCCTTCCGTGAACTCTCCGCCCCCCGGGAACCGGATCGGCCGGTGGAGGGCGCCGGCGCTCGGCCGGCCGCGCGGGGATGGCCGGGTTTCCGGGCGATGCGCGTCGCCCGCATCGTCGCCGAGACCTCCACCGTCTCGTCGCTCTACCTCGACTCCACCGACGGGACGCCCCTGCCCGCGGCCCGCCCGGGCCAGTACCTCTCCCTGCGTCTGCCCGTCGGCGCCGCACCCTCCGTGCGCAGCTACTCCCTGTCCTGCGCGCCCGCCGACGGCGTCTACCGCATCAGCGTCAAGCACGAGCCCCACGGACAGGTCAGCCACTACCTGCACACCCGGCTCCACCCCGGAGACAGGGTGGACGTGGCGAGCCCCCGCGGGACCTTCGTACTCGAGGACGGCACGGACCCGGTCGTGCTCGCCTCGGCGGGGATCGGCGCCACGCCCGTACTGGCCATGCTCCACCAGCTCGCCGCCACCCGGGACCCACGCCCCCTGTGGTGGATCCACGTCGCCCACGACCGTGCCGGCCATGTCTTCGCCGACGAGGCCCACGCCCTTCTCGCGCGGCTGCCGCACGCCGAGGAGCACATCTACTACACCGCGGCCGGGGACACCGTCCCCGAGGCCGGCCGGCCTCCCGTCGCCCCGGGCCGCCCGAGTGCCGCGTCACTGGCGGCCATGGGCATCCCCGCCGACGCCGACGCCTACCTCTGCGGGCCGACCGCCTTCATGGACGACTTCGGCGCACTCCTTCGCGACCTCGGCCTGCGCCCCGAACGGATCCGCACCGAGCAGTTCAGCGCCCTGTCCGCCATCAACCCGGGCATCACGCCCGCGGAGGTGATCCGGCCGCACCAGCCACCCGGCCCGCCGGGTTCCGGCCCCCTGATCACCTTCGCCCGCAGTGGCGTCACCACGGCCTGGTCACCGGCTCACGCCTCCCTGCTCGACCTCGCCGAGGCCTGTGACATCCCCACGCGCTGGTCCTGCCGCACCGGGGTCTGCCACACCTGTGTCACCCCTCTCGTCGCCGGTGACATCACCTACACCACCGAGCCCCTCGAACCGCCCGAGCCGGGCACCGTCCTCGTCTGCTGCAGCGAGCCCACGACCGAAGTCGTCCTCGACCTCTGAGGACCGTCGATGCGACCGACCGCCGGCCTCGTCGCCCACCGCGCCGTGCCGCCGCCGCTCGCCCGGGCACAGGTGACCGATCCCTCATGCGTCCCTGCGTGAAAAGGGTGGACCCGCCCTCCCGCCACGGCCGATCGTGGACGGCATGAACGATCACCGTGAGGTCCCCGCCCGCCCGTCCGGCGCCGCCGCGTCGAACGACCTCACCGGCGCGCGCGAAGAGGCCGGTGAAGTGCGCCGATTCTGGGGCCGGCTCGGTCTTCCCGGGCTGGTCGACGTCCACACGCACTTCATGCCCGAGCGGGTCCTGCGCAAGGTGTGGGACTACTTCGACACGCAGGGGCCGCTGACCGGTGGACTCGCATGGCCGATCGGCTACCGGAAGGAGGAGGCCGAACGCACCCTGCTCCTGCGGGAGTTCGGGGTCCGGGCCTTCACCTCGATGCTCTACCCGCACAAACCCGGCATGGCCCCGTGGCTGAACGGCTGGGCGGCCGGGTTCGCCCGCCGCACCCCCGACTGCCTGCACACCGCCACCCTCCACCCCGAGCCGGGCGTAGAGACGTACGTGCGGGAAGCCGTCGAGGCGGGCGCCCGTGTGTTCAAGGCACATGTGCAGGTCGGTGCCTACGACCCGGCGGACGAACTCTTGGAGGGGGCCTGGGGGTTGCTGGCCGAGGCGCGGATCCCCGTGGTGATCCACTGCGGCTCGGGGCCCGCGCCCGGCAAGCACACCGGGCCCGAACCGATCGCGCGGGTGCTGGCACGTCACCCGCGGCTCCGGCTGATCGTCGCGCACATGGGCATGCCCGAGTACGAGGACTTCCTCGGCCTCGCCGAACGGTACGACCAGGTACGGCTGGACACCACCATGGCCTTCACCGACTTCGCCGAGCGGCTGGCGCCGTTCCCGCCCCGTGCCCTGCCCCGGCTCGCCGCCCTCGGTGACCGCATCCTGCTCGGCTCCGACTTCCCCAACATTCCCTATCCGTATCTGCACCAGCTGCGGGCGCTGGAGCGGCTGGGCCTGGGGCGGGAGTGGCTGCGGGCGGTGTGCCACGACAACGCGGCGAGGCTGTTCGGGCTGCCGGGAGACGGGCGGAACGGCGCCACCGGGTGACGCCGGGCGGGCCGCCCCGGGTCAGACGGCCGTCGTCAGCAGTTCGCTGAGCGGCTGCGCGGAGTCGGTGCCCGAGTGGCCGAAGGGCGCGTCGAAGCTCCAGACGAGGAAGAGCAGGAAGACCACCAGGGAGCTGAAGGCGGTGGCCAGCATCAGTTCGCGGGTCGAGCGGCGGATCTGCAGAGTGTAGAGAAGGCCGAGGGTGATGACGGCGCCGGCGACGAGACCGAACCACACCGCTCCGGGCAGGGTGGTGCCGGCGCTGTCCAGGCGCTGGTGGCGGGCGTCGTCCGCGGCGGCGACCTGGTCCAGCAGGGGCTGGTAGGCCTGGGCCTGGAGTTCGTCGGACGGGGTGTGGTGGGCGATGTCGCTGCGGATGCGGCGCAGCAGGGCGGCGCCGGTGCCGTCGACGGGCGCGTCCTTCTCCATCGCGGGCCATTCGGTGCCGACGGCGTGCCTGGCGTAGTCGTTGATGTGCTGTTGCACCTGGGTGTGGAAGGCGGCCGGATACACGTCCAGGCGCTGGTCGATCTCGTACAGCGCCTGGGCCTCGCGCTGGACGGTGTCCTCGGCCGCGCCGCGGGCCTCCCACACGCCGGCGATGGCCAGGCCGAGCACGATGGCGTAGACGACGCCGACCATCATGACCATGTACTCCAGCACGTCCGGGGTCTCGGAGGTGTCCTCGTCCACGGCGACGCGGCGGTGGCGCAGCACGATCGCCGCGACGACGAGGACACAGACCAGGATCGAGACCAGGGTGTAGACGAGCCACTCGGGCACAGCACAACTCCAGTGGGCGGACGAACAGGGGACGGGGTGGACGGGGCAGGTGTGGCCGGTCCGGCGGGCACGCGGTGGCGACGGCCGGTCGTGGCGCGGGGTCAGTCGCGGGTGCGGCGGCGGGAGGGCCGTAGCGCCGCCGCGGCCAGGATGGCCGGTGTGGTGACCACGACGGTGGTCATGGTCGTCGGCGTGCCGGTGAACGCCGGCCGGCGCGGGCCGCCCGTGTAGTGGGCGCGCGGCACCCATCGGAAGGCGGGGGGTGCCTTCGGCGGGGCGGAGGCGGCGGCGCGGATCGGAGTCGCCGCGGGAGCCGGTGCGGACTCGACCCGAGCCGGCGGGTCCGCTTCCCGAGGGACGGGCGGGGCCATGGCCGGAGCCTGGGCGGGCGGGGCCGGCCGCGGGGTCCCGGAGAGCGGCGCCGGCACCTCCCGGGGTGCCTGCCGAGGTGGTTCGGACACCGGAGCCCGGCCGGCGGGCGCGGGCGCGCACGGTGAGGGGGACTGCCGGGTCGACGCCGGTGCCGGCCGCGGGGGTTCGGACGCCCGGGCTCCGTGGCCCATGTCGATCCACACATCAGGGGCGCAGACGACCAGGTGCGCTCCCGACGGCGTGTGGTCGATGGTGACGGTGGTGTCACCGTGCTGGGACAGCGGGCACAGAGCGGCGGCCGCTCCGAGCCCGACGCTGATCCAACCACCCACCGGCAGCTCCTTGCCTCGACGACGTGCCTGACGACACGTCTTCCGACACGTCCGGTTGTCCACCAGGACGCGGGGGCCGCCGCTCCGAGGCGGCGTCACCGGAAGTAACGATCATGGCCGGTTCCGGACACGGACAGCGACATCCGAACAAGGGCTCGGCCGGCCCGCTCGACGAAAGGGCCGGTCGGCGCGGCACGTCCGCGTGATCCGGTCCGCGTCGGACCGTTGACGCCGGGGGTCTCGCACCACGATATTTACTCGCCAGTAAGTATCGCTCTCGCCGCCGCGACGGGCCCACCGTCCACCGTCGCCCGAGGACGTCCCGCGGGAAGCCGGCGGCCCGGACCCGGGGACTCGCCGACCATGACCGACCATGCCCGTGCGGCACAGGAACTCCTGCGCGACGGCAGCCACTTCACGTGGTATGTCATCCCGTTCCTGCTGTTCGTGATCTATGTCTACGCCGTGGAAGCGGAACGGCGAAACTGGAACGTGCTGTTCGCCGGCCTCGCCCTGTGGGGCATGGACTGGTTCAACGAGACAGCCAATGCCCTCGTGTTCCACTTCACCGGGCGGGCTCCGGTGTGGGGCGCGTCGGGCAGGACGGCCTACCAGATCCTGATCGGCCTCAACATCGAGATCTGCTTCATGTTCGCCGTGATGGGCATCGCCGCGGCGAAACTCCTCCCCCCGCGCGACACACGCGTTCTGGGGATTCCCAACCGGCCTCTGCTGATCGTGGTGAATTCGACCGCCTGTGTGGCGGTCGAACTCTGGCTGCACCGGGTGGGGGTACTGACCTGGGACTGGAGTTGGTGGCGGGCAGGCGCGCCCTACCTCATCCTCCTCCTCGGCTACGCCCCCTTCTTCGTGGTGAGTTTCGCCGTGCACGACATGGCGCGGGTGCGGACGAAAGCCGTCACGGTGGGCGCCATCCTCGGTGTCGATGCGCTCGCCCTGTTCGTCTTCGGTTCTCTGGGCTGGATCTGACCGGTCAGGTGTGCCCCCGACGCGGCATGGAACTCATCAATTCCGGGGGGAAGATGTCGACCAAGTGGAAACAGGTGGACCGACCCGTATCATCCATGTGTCGGGCCGGACCCGCAGTACCCCACTTCTGGTCCCCGCTTGCCACGACCACCCACCGGGGAGCCCGTCAGGGTTACGGATGGAGGACAGATGTCTGAGAACACCACCCCCGTCACCGAGTTGACTTCGCACTACGTCAATCAGGTGGCCGGCGACCTCGAACAGAACGTCAAGGAACAAGAACGCCTCGCGGCGGAGATCGGCTCCCTGCAGCAGCAGTTGGCGACGCTGCAGCAGGACCACACCATTCTGGTGAGCATGCAGCAGGCACTCGGTGCGGTGGCCTCGGTCACCACGGCCACCGAGCCCGCCGGCCCCGTGGTGCCCGCACCTCGGAAGAAGTCCTCCGCCGAGTCCGTCAAGCGCCGGGCGGGGAAGACGTCGTCGACCGCCGAGCAGGCCGGGACGACGAGGAAGGCCTCCGCCAAGAAGGCGGCGCCCAAGCCCGCGGCCAGGTCGGCGGCCAAGCCCGCGAAGAAGACGGCCGCCAAGACGGCTCAGCCCACCCTCGTCGAGCTCGTCCGCGCACATCTCGCCGACCAGAGCGAGCCCCGCTCGGCGGCGGAGGTCACCGAGGCTCTCGGCCGGGCACACCCGGACCGCGAGATCCAGACCAAGGTCGTCCGCACCACCCTGGAGAACCTGGTGGCGAGGACCGGTGCGCAGCGCACCAAGCAAGGGTCCTCCGTCTTCTACACCATTTCCGGTCCCCAGGAGCCGGCGACGGGAGACGAGAAGCCGGCGGAGCCGGCCGTCGCCGGGTAGGGCGGTGGTCCGCCGAGCGGGCAGGCAGTCGGGTCAGGCCGCGCGGGGGCGGCCCGCCTCGGTCGGGCGAGGCGGACGGGCGGCGGTCGGTGCCGTCCCGTCGTGTCCCGTGTCGGGCTGGGCCCCGGCCGCGCGCAGCCTGCGCCACTCCCGGGGCGAGTGGCCGTACGCCCCACGGAACACCCTGCTGAAGTGGGCGGGATTGACGAATCCCCAGCGCTGGGCGATCGCCGACACGGCGGGCGCGGCGCTGCCGCCCCGCGCGAGTTCCCGCGCGCACTCCTGGAGCCTGCGGCGCTGGATGAGACGGGCGACGGTGATCCCCTCGTCCTCGAACAGGCGGTGCAGGTAGCGGACCGAGATGTGGTGTGCCCCGGCGACGGCCTCGGGGGCCAGGTCCGGGTTCCCCAGGTGCCGGTCTATGTGGTCGCGGATGCGCAGCACCAGCTGTTCGCGCGCGGTGTCGGCGATCCCGGCCCGGCTGCGTTCCGCCACCAGCGTGGCGAACAGGTCCACCGCGCTCGACGCGAGTCGCCCGGCGACGGCCGGCGGGCAGGAGTGCGCCTCGCCGACGAGCGTCGCGAGGAACGGCGTGAGGATCGCCCCGAGCCCGGCCGTGGCGGTGATCGGTGTCGCCGTGATGTCGCGCAGGTGCTCGTCGGGCACGTCCAGCGCGCGGCGGGGCAGTTGGACGACCCGGCCGGCGAACCGCTCGGGGAAGTCCAGGGTGTACGGGCGCGCGGTGTCGTACACCACCATGTCGCCCGGGCCGGCCGTGACATGGCGGCCGTCCTGCAGAAGGGTCGCCCTGCCCACTGTCTGGACATGGACGGCGACGCAGGAGTCCGAGCCGCCCATGTGTGCGGTGGTGCGGCTGATGCGCTGGGCGTCGGACTCCACGGCGGCCACCCGCAGCCGGCCCAGCCGGCCGCCGGTGATCCGGCCGTGGAGCGGGCCCGCGCCGCGGGGTACGACGGACACCGGGACCAGGGCTGTGCCGACCGCGTCCCGCCAGTAGGCGAGTTTCTCGTGGTCGGGGACGGTGTCCGTCGACAGCACCAGGTCCACACGGGTCTCCTCTCCGTCACCACGAGCCAACCAGGCGGGCCGCACGGATCACCAGGCACCTTCGAGGCAGAAACCGCGGGCACCGGCCGGCCGGGGAGAGTGCGCGGAGGGAACAGCGTGGTGCGTCCGGCGGTAAGTGCCCTCGCGGGCGCGGAACCTGTCGTGGTGTCACCGGGCACCGCCCACGGTGGTCATCGGTCGGCGTCCATGCGGTCGAGGTGGGCGCGAACCCGGGCGACGCGGGAGGGGTCCGCGCCGGGGCCGAGGGAGACACAGCGATCGAAGGCCTCGCGTGCCTCCTCCGGGCGTCCGGCGGCGAGCAGCGTCTCGCCGAGCACGGTGAGGTAGCGGCTCTCCAGGGCGGTGTTGCCCTGGGCCCGGCACAGTTCCACGGAGCTCCGCAGATGGCGGACCGCTTCCTCCCAGCGGCCCAGGCGGGCGTGGATGCGGCCGAGGCCGACGAGCCCGCTCCCCCGGGTGAACGCAGCGATGTGCGGCTCGACGCGGTCGCCGGCCTCCTCCAGCCGGTCCAGGGTCTCCCGGTAGGCGACGAGGGCCTCCTCGTCGCGCTCGGCGCTCTGGAGGTCGTAGGCACGCTGGAGCAGCGCCTGGAGCAGGCCGTGCACATCACCCGCGGCGCGGAACAGCGGGACGGCCCGCTCGTTGCGGTCGGCGGAGGAGACGGAGTCGCCCAGGAGGCGATGGGCCCAGGAGGCGTACTGGTGCGCCCACGCCTCCTGGACCGGATCACCGGCGAGCCGTGCGGCGGCCAGGGCCCGTGCGGAGTAGGGCAGGCTGTCGCGGGGCCGGCCCTCGCACAACAGCGTTGCCCAGGCGTGGTAGTTGAGGTGGGTCGCTTCGAGCAGCGGGTCGCCGAGCGCCTCGGCGGAGCGGGCGGAGGTGCCGAAGACCTCGGGCCAGTGGCCCCAGAAGATCCACTGGTCGGAGAACCAGTGCAGGGACTCCGCCACCTCGACGACGATGGCGTGCTCCCCGTCCGCGGCGGCCGCGCGCAGGGCCGCGAGCCAGTTCATGCCCTCCGCCTGGAGCCACTCGCGGGCCTTCCCGGCACTGGACAGGTCCACCGTGCCGCGCCAGGACGCCGGTGGCGCGCCGTGCCCGGGTTCGTACCAGCGGCCCGCGACGACCGCCGTCTCCAGCAGCCAGCGGAACATCGACCGGCGCGCCCGCTCGGCGTCCTCGGGGCCGTCCTCGGCGATGAGCCGGTCACGTGCGTAGAGGGCGAGCAGGTCGTGCAGCCGGTAGCGGTCGCCGGCGGTGCCGAGCAGTCCGGCCTCGACGAGTTCCTCCAGGGTGTCCTCGGTGTCGTACAGGTCCTGCCCAGTGAGCCGGGCGGCGCAGGCGGCGCCGGTGTCCGGGCCGGGGACCAGGCTGAGGCGCCGGAACAGCCGGGCGGCCGTGGGGGTGAGCTGGCGGTACGACAGGTCGAAGGCGCCGGCCACCCGCAGGTCGCCGGCGGTCAGCGCGTCGAGTCGCCGTTCCTCAAGGGCCAGCCGGTCCGCGAGCCGGCGCAGGCTCCAGCCGGTGCGGGTGGCCAGCCAGTTGCCGGCCACCCTGAGGGCGAGCGGCAGGTGCCCGCAGAGCCGGGCGACCTCCGCGAGGGCCGCCGGATCGGCCGCCGCGCGGTCCTCGCCGACGAGGGAGGAGAGGAAGGCGGCCGACTCCGCGGTGCCGAGGCCGCCGAGGGGCAGGCGGTGCACGCTGTCGAGGCCGGTCAGCATGCGCCGGCTGGTCACCAGCACCAGCGCGCGTCCGGTGCCCGGCAGCAACGGCCGTACCTGGGCCTCGTCGCGGGCGTTGTCCAGGACCAGCAGGCACCTGCGGTCGGCGAGCACCTGCCGGTACAGGGCGGGGTGGGCCGGTGCGCCGGCCTTGGCGAGGTCCCGGTCGGGCACGCCGAGCGCCTTGAGCACACCGACCATCAGTTCGGCCGGGGCGGGCGGGGTGTCGTCCGTGCCGCGCAGGTCCACCACGAGCTGCCCGTCCGGGAAGCGGTCGGCGAGCCCGCGAGCCGCGCGCAGGGCGAGGCTGGTCTTGCCCGTGCCCGGTGCGCCGGAGACGGCGACCACGACGGGCTGGCGCGCGGTGGCGTCGTCGCCGGTGAGGTCGCCGGGTGATCCGGCGAGTTCCGTCAGCCGCAGCAGTTCGCCCTCACGGCCGACGAAGTCGTCCGTGCCGCGCGGGAAGGAGCGCACCCCGAAGGGGTGGTATCCGGCGGTGCGGCCGGTACGGGCGGCGGCGAGCAGGCGTTCCCGGTCGGTGTCGTCGAGACCGAGGCCGTCGGCGAGGGCGGCCACGGTGCGGCGCTGCGGGGCCGCGCGGCGTCCGCGCTCCAGGTCGCCGATGCCCCGCACGCTGACCCCGGACGCCTCGGCCAGCCCTTCGATGGTGAGCGAGTTGGCAAGCCGGAGTTCTCGCAGCAGCGCCCCGAACGACGCGTCGTGTGCGGACACGGCCCACCCCTTTTCGCACCTGAGGTTGAACATTCTATGAGCTGGGAGGCGTTGTCGATCAAGGAACGGGGGTGCGGCGAAGTCCGGCCACCGCGCACGGGCCGGGGCGGCGCATCGTTTCGCGAGACGCGCGGCCGGGTGGCCGCCGACCTCCGCCGGAACGGATTCCACCTCGGCGCCGGCGCCGCCCGACGGCGGCCGGGATGACCGGAGCCGGTGGTTCATGTGGCGCGATCTCATGTACGCGACGTGCGGAACGTCTGGTACAAAGCGGGATCAAGCAGCCCTGTCCGGTCGCCGCAGGAGCGTCTCGCATCCCATCTTCACCAGGGCTTCTTTCTGTCTGTCGAGTACGCCTGCCCTCTTGCGTCACAACCGGAATTTCCGCTTCTGCGGAACGGTCGGTAACGGCTGACAAATCGTTCGACATGGTTACGGTCAATTGTCGCCAACCTGACCCGTACCACTACCCCACCCTGGGGCAGATGTCTTAGATTCTGCCCCAGGAATAGATTCCCGACATGACGGTCAACCTACCAGCTTTGCCGGTCCACAATGATCACCGGGAGCGGAATGGAACCCTTCTGTAACACCGAGCGAAGCCTGGCCGGCGTACTGCAGGACGCGGCCGGGAGAGGCACCATCAGGGGGACGCGGATTCACATCGGCCGGCGGGAACACGTCTACAATCTCGGCCAGCCCGACGCGAACATTTATCTCGTCGAGAGCGGCCAGGTCAAAACACTCACCCACACACGCGACGGCAAACAGTGCCTCCTGTCGATACACGGCCCCGGGGACGTGTTCGGGGAGTCCAGCGTGCTGGCCGCGAACCGCACCGAGACCGCGCAGGCCATGCAGGTCACGACGCTGGTCCAGGTGCGCGTGGCGCAGATCATGAACGACTGCGACCCACCGTTGCGCGAAGCGCTCATCGGCCACATGGCGAGCCGGCTGCTGGAGCAGCAGCAGGTGATCGCCAACCTGGTGACGATGGACAGCGAACACCGGCTCGCGGCGTTACTGGTGAATCTCGGCAAGAAGGTCGGAAAGCGCAGGGACCAGACGGCACTGATTCGCGACCGAATAACCCAGGAAGAGCTGGCGGAAATGGTCGGGACGACCCGTTCGCGTATCGGTTACTTTTTGAAAAGGTTTTCGGTCGCCGGTGTGGTGCATCGCACCGAGGACGCACACCTCTGCATTCATATAGCGGAGCTGACGGATTATCTGGAGAATTCCTCGCTGTCCGCCGGCCTGTAGGACCCGCAGACCGGGGCCGGATATCCAGGAATACTTCTCGGCGGCGCCGGATCGGCGCCGTCGGATTCCGGGACCTCTTCCCGCACGGCCTTCTCCATACGTCGGACCATTTCCTCCAGCAAGCGCTGCGAGGTGCCGAAGTTCAGGCGGATGAAGCCTTCGCTCCCGTATTCGCGGCCGTCGCTGACGGCGACCTTCCCGCGGCTCAGGAAGAACTCCGCCAGGTCGTCGGTGCCCAGCCGCTCCGCCAGCCGGCGGCCGTCGAGCCAGGCGAGGTAGCTGGCCTCGGGCGGTACCAGCACCAGATCGGGGCCGAAGGACTCCAGCAGTTCGGCCAGCACCTGCCGGCTGCCGTGCAGATAGTGCCGCAGGGTCCGCAGCCAGGGACCGCCCCGCGTGAAGGCGGCCTCGCTCGCGCTGACGCCGAGGATGCCCACGCCGTCCCGTTCCCTGGGGCGCATCTCCATGAGCCGGTCGTGGTCCTCGGGCCGGCCGGCGACGGCCATCGCACACTTCAGACCGGACAGGTTCCAGCCCTTGCTCGCCGAGGCGGCCGTCACCGTCGGCACCCGGGCGGCCTCCGGCAGCGAGCCGAGCGGTACGTGCCGGTGTCCGGGGTGGGTGAGCGGGGCGTGCACCTCGTCCGAGAACACCGCCACCTGGAACTCGGCGGCCAGCTCCAGCACTTCGCGCAGTTCCTCACGGGTGAGGACGCGGCCGGTGGGGTTGTGCGGGTTGCACAGGAAGTAGGCCGCCGCTCCCGACCGGAAGGCCCGGGCCAGCCCTTCCAGGTCCAGCCGCCAATGCCCCCCGCGCAGGCGCATCGGCTGGGAGACGACCTGCCGCCCCGCCGCCGCGATGGCCTCGAAGTACGGCGGATACGCCGGTACGTCGACCACGACGGCGTCACCCGGCTCGGTGAACCGCTCCAGGGCCACCTCCATCACACGCATGGTGTCGGGGAACAGCACCACCTTCTCCGGCTCCACCCGCCAGCCCCAGCTCTCGTGCGACCACGCGGCGAACGACCGCTGCACCGGTGCTTCGGTGGTGTAGGCGTAGGCGTAGCCGAGGTCCCCGCCCTCCGTCAGGTGCGCCCGGACGGCGTCGATCACCGGCTCGGCCACCGGGAAGTCCATCTCGGCGATGAAGGCGGGGAGGATGTCGGGCGGGTAGCGCCGCCACTTCTCGCTGCGCCGCCCGGACAGCGCCGCGGCACGCAGACCGTCGAACAGGTGGATGAGCTCCCGCTGTACCTCCGACAACGCTCCTCCTCCGGGCGGTGGGCGCGGCTGGCGGCCGCTGGTGGGCCGGTGGCGGCTCACCAGGTGACCGGCAGCTCCTTGACGCCGTGGATGCCGAACAGGTGGTGCCAGAAGGGCACGTCGGCGACGGGGACGGCGAGCCGCAGTCCCGGCAGCCGGGTGACCAGCCGGCCCAGCGTGACCTGGAGCTCCACGCGGGCCAGGGACTGTCCGGGGCACTGGTGGGGTCCGTGGCCGAAGGCGAGGTGGCCGCGGGCCGTACGGGTCACGTCGAAGCGGTCGGGATCGGCGAAGACGTCGGCGTCCCGGTTGGCGGTGGCGAGCTGGCACACCACGCCCTCCCCCGCGTGAATCGTTTCTCCGCCGAGGGTGACATCAGCCGTGGCGATGCGGTTCATGCCGATCTGCATGGCCGTCTGGTGCCGCAGCAACTCGTCGACGGCGCCGGGGATCAGGGCCGGATCGGCCCGCAGGGCGGCGAGCTGCCCGGGGTTCTCCAGCAGCAGCAGGGTGCCCGTTCCGATCATGGTCGCCGTGGTGTGGTGGCCGGCCGCGAGCAGCAGCCAGGCGATGATCGCGACCTCCGCGCGGTCCAGCAGACCCGGCGCCACCTGCTCGACCAGCAGCCGGCTGATCAGGTCGTCGCCCGGCTGCTTCTCCTTGGCCGCCACCACCCCTTCCAGGTGGTCGAGGATGTCGTCCTTGGCCCGCATCATCTCCTCGGGGCCGCTGCGGCCGTTGATGAGGACGCGGGTGCGCGACTCGAACAGCGGACTGTCCTCGGCGGGCACTCCGAGCAGTTCGCAGACGACGGTGGACGGAACGGGGTAGGCGAGCGCCTCCATCAGGTCCACGGGACCGCCCCCGGCCTCCATCAGGTCCAGGCGGCCGTCGACGATCTGCGCGATCCGCGAGCGCAGTTCCTCGGCCCGGCGGCCGGTGAAGTCCCGCGCGAGCATGCGGCGGTAGCGCAGGTGCTCGGCGCCGTCGAGCCGGGGGAAGGTGCCCTTGAGGACCTGCGGCACGGGACGCGGGAACATCCGGGGGAAGTCCGGGTGGGAGCTGTCGGCGCTGAAACGCGGATCGTCCAGCACGGCCCGTACGTCACGGTGCCGGGTGACCACGCGCGCCCGCTGCCCGCTGGGCAGGGTGGCCGGGGCGAACGGGTCCTCCGCCTGCAGCCGGCGGTACCCGGGGGGCGGGTCGAACGGGCAGCCGGGCGCCTTCTCCTGGGGGAAGGCCGGTGGCTCCGCGCCGGGGACCGGGGCCGGCTCCCCCTGCGTCCCGGTCGTGTCGGTCGAATCCGTCATGTGTCACCCTTCCCTCGCCGTACCCGCGGTCGGCACCGGCACGGGCCTCGACGCTACGTCCCGGCGTCCGACGGTTCTGTTCACTTCTGAGCATCACCGGGCCCGGATCGCTCGTTTCACGCCTCCGGGTGGGCGAGAACGACGGCGGAGTTGATGCCGCCGAAGCCGAACCCGTTCGACAGCACGAACCCGTCGCCCACCGGCCGGGCCTCCTCGCGCACGAACCGCAGCCCGGGGTCGACGGGATCCAGCAGGCCGGGATCGGGGTGGACGAACCCGGCCCCCAGCTGCACCACCGCGGCGACGGCCTCCACGACGCCGGCCGCGCCGAGGCAGTGACCGGACAGGGCCTTCGTCGCGTTGATCCACGGTCCCTCGTCGCCCGCCCCGAACACCTCGCGCAGGGCCTCGGCCTCCGTCCGGTCCCCCAGGGGCGAGCCCGTGCCGTGGGCGCTGACCCAGCCGATGTCGCCGGCGCCGACCCCCGCCTGGGCCAGCGCGCCCCGCATGGCCCGGACCTCGCCGTCCACCGAGGGGTCGGCCAGGTGGTTGCCGTCGAGGACGACGGCGCACCCCGCGAGCCGGGCCAGCACCGTCGCCCCCCGTCCGTGGGCGGACCGCGCGGACTCCAGGACCATGCAGGCCGCCGCCTGTCCGGGGTGGAAGCCGCGCCGGCCGGTGTCGAACGGCGCGGGAGCTCGGGTGGGCGAACCCTCCGCCGGAGCCATGGCTCCCAGGGCGAGGTACCCGCGCGTCTGGAGCGTGGACAGCCGGGTCATCGCGCCCACGACCACACAGACGTCCGCTGCCCCCGCCGCCAGCATGCGGGAGCCGTGGGCCAGGGCGAGATTGCCGCTCGCCGAGGCCCCGCCGACGGTGCATCCCTCGCCGCGGATGCCGAGGACGCGGCTGAGCGTGCCGACGTGGTCGGTGTCCTGCTGGTGCAGGGCGTACCGGGCGGGCAGATAGGCCGCGCTGCGCCGTGCGCGGAGCCGGCCGTCCTCGGTGACCCGCTCCGTGAGGTTGTTGCCCGCCACGACGATTCCCACGCGCTCGGGCGGGGGTGCCGTGCGGTGCAGCCCGGCGTGCCGCCACGCCTGGAGGGCGGCGACGACCGCCGCGCGTACGGCGACCGGGGAGCGCAGCGCGGTGCGGCGGGCGAGCGTCCGCAGGTCCGGCGGCAGGTCGGGCACCGCCTCCAGCGCCTTGTCGGGGATGTCCTCGGCCGCCAGTTCGGCCGTAAACGCGGGCCAGGCCACGCCGGGTTCACCGGCGTCCTCGGGGGGCCGCGGCGCGGCGAGCGCTCCGCGGCCGGTCCGCAACGCGACGGCGAGGTCCCCGGGATCGGACGCGATGGCGCCGAGGACGCCGAGTCCGGTCACCACCACGGCGCCGGCCCCCGCCGGTCCGCTCACAGTCGCTTCCGCATGACGGCGGCCAGCGTGCCGATGTCGAGGCCCTGGTGGAACTCGTGCACGGGCACCACGATGCCGAGTTCCTCCATGGCCAGGGTGACGATGTCCGCGCGGTCGATGCTGTTGCACCCCAGGTCGGACAGGGTGCGGTCGGGGGTGAACTGGGTGGGGTCCACCTCCGGCACGATCTCCAGGGTGGTGCGGCGCAGCACCGCCAGCACACGCTCCTCGTCGCCGTCCGGACCGGGGACGCTCGCGGCTGATCCGTTCACTGGTGGTACCTCCGGTTCGTCAGATCCATGCGTAGCGGCGGTGGTAGTCGCGTACGCCGGTGAGGGCGAGCAGCTCGGGGCGGTCGACGGCCCGTCGCAGCAGGGCGTCGTACCGGCCGGGGTCGATGTCGCGGTGGGGTTCCGGCCGCAGGCAGGCGGTGTTCTCCGGGAGCAGCGCCGAGTACTCCTCGAAGTCGAGGTCGGCGCGGGCCCGCAGCCGCGGTCCGATGCGTGCCTCGGCGACGGCCGCGGCCGACTCCGGTCCGGCGACACCGCTGAAGAACTCCGAGGAGCAGCCGGAGCCGTAGGAGAAGAGCCCGACGCGGGCGGGCCCGTCGATCGGGGCATGGTCGAGCAGGCTGGCCAGGGCGAGGTAGAGGGAGCCGGAGAACAGGTTGCCGGTCTGGCCGGGGTGGATCAGCGACGGGGCGACCCGGCGTTCGAAGTCCTCGGTGACGGCGCCGGCCGGGCTGCGGTACAGCTCGCGCATGAGGCGCCGGTGCGCCGCCCTGACCATGCCGGAGAACGGGGTGTGCAGGGCGAGGAGGTCGAACGTCGTGGCGAAGTCGGCGCCCTCCACCCGGGACCGGTAGTCGGCGAAACTGCGTGAGAAGCACTCCAGATAGGCCATCAGCGACCGGTCGGCGTCGGCGATGTCGAGGTCGGGCCGGGGCCGGGCGGAGTCCAGGGTCTCGAAGCTGTGCACACCGAACGCGCCCAGGTCGGCGGCGAGGACGCGGGGGCGGTCACCGACGAGCAGGGCCACCGCGCCGGTTCCGGTGACCGGTTCGGCGTACTGGGCGCGGGCGTCGGCGAGGGACATGTCGGTGGAGACGATGAGCACCTTGGCCCCGGGCGAGAGCCCCGCGGCCAGGTAGCCGACGGCCAGCTGGAGCGCCGCCGTCGCGGCGTAGCAGGCCTGCTTCATCTCCAGCAGCCGGCACGTGGGCGGCAGGCCCAGGTGCTCGTGCACGTACGAGGCGACGGACTTGCTGTGGTCGAGTCCGGACTCGGTGGTGGTGACGAGCAGTTCGATCCGGTCGCGGTCGGCCGGGTCGAGCCGTTCGAGCAGCGGCCGGGCCGCGTTGACGGCGTGGGTGACGGGGTCCTCGAAGGGCAGTGCCACGGACCGGCGGTCGGAGGCGACGTTGTCGAAGCGGCGCGCGTCGAGGCCGCGTCCGTCGAAGACCGCCCGGGCGCTGATGGCCGCGCTGCCGGCGTACACGTCGAGGGCCTCGATGCCGTACCTTGCGCCCGTGCCGCTCATCGTTCCTCCCCCGCGGTGGCCGGCGCGGCGGAGTCCTGCGCGCAGGTGCCGGAGGCGTCGAGGGACGTGAGGAACGCGAGCAGGGCGGTGGTCACCCCGTCGGGATCGGTCACGGTCGGGAAGTGCCCGGCCCGCGGCAGTTCGTGGTACCGCGCGTCGGGGATCGCGCCGTGCATGAGGTGCGAGGTCTTGCGCGGGACGACCGCGTCGACCGCGCCGGCCACCACGAGGGTGGGTACGGCGATGTCACCGAGCCGGCCCAGCAGATCGGGCTGCTGTGCGAACACGTCCAGGTAGCGCAGGCCGATGTGCGGGGCCATGCTCTCGCACCGCAGCAGCCGGGCCGTGAACTCCGCGCGCCGCCGGCCGACGTCCACCGCACCGGCCGCGACGACCCGGTCGAGGTCCTCGGCGACGAGGTCTTCCAGGCGGTTCACCTCGCCGGCGCGGTTGGCGTACTTGTACGAGCTGCACACGAGCGCCAGGGACGCGGCCCGCTCCGGGTGGGCGAGGACGAAGCTCTGGGCGAGGAGTCCGCCGAAGGAGGTACCGACCACGTGCACGGGACGGCTCAGCCCGAGGCGGTCCAGTACGCCGCCGTACAGGTCGGCGATGCCGGGCAGGGAGATGTCGTCCGCGCCGGTGGTGGCGCCGACGCCGGGATGGTGCACGACGAGCACGCGGTACCGGTCGCACAGGCCCGCCACCTGGTCGGCGAAGACGCCGGCCCCCATGTTGAACGGAGGCAGCAGCAGCACGGTCGGACCGGTGCCGCAGGCGAAGACCTCGACCGCGCCGCCGCCCATCGGCAGCAGGTGTCGCCGTGTCCCGGGGGCGCGTTCGCGCAGGACGGTGTGGTTCTCGGACGCCGGGGGCGGGGAGCCGGGCTCCTCCTCCAGCGCCCGGCGGATGTCCGCGGGCAGGGCGTCCGTCGGATGGTAGGCGCGGAGTGCCGAGGGGCCGGCCGCGCCGGGGACCTCGGTGAGGTCCCACACGGGTGCCGGGTCGGCGACGAGTTCCGCGAGCCGGTCGGCGGCGCCCTCCAGCTCCTTGCGCTCGATGCCCAGGGGCACGGCGAGCCGGATCAGGTGCCGCTGCGGCGGTTCCGATCCGTCGGTGAGCCGGAGACCCGGGGCGAGGTGCGGGCCTCCGCGCACCCCGGTGGCCGCGTAGATCCAGGACAGGTAGGAGGCCACGGGGTGTCGCAGTGCGGTGCCGGGCGCGGCCTTGTCCACGTCGAGCAGCACGCAGTGGGCGGTGGGCCCGGGCACCAGCGGCACCCCGCCCAGTTCCAGGCGCTGGCGGAACGCGGCCACGTCGGCCACCCTGCGGGTCACGAGACGTTCCGTGGACTCCTGGTCCAGCAGGGCGGCGGACAGCAACCGGCGCGCGGACAGTCCGGGTTCCCGGCCGCGCTCCAGCATCCGTTCCGTGAGCCGCTCGGCGAGGCGCTCGTCGGTGGTGGCGACGAGTCCGCCGCCGTCGACGCCGAAGTCCTTCGACAGACTGAACGTCACGGCCTGGGCGAGGCCCAGCATGTCCTCGGCGACCTGCCACAGGTCCTGGGCCGGCCGTCCGGAGTCCGCCGCCACCAGCAGCGCGTTGTCGAGCAGCCGGGTGGCGTCGAGGACCAGCGGCACGCCCCGGGCACGCGTCCGGTGTGCGACCGCGCGCAGGTTGTCCAGGGACAGCGGGGCGCCGCCGTGGGCGTTCGTCGCGGTCTCCACCAGGACGAAGGACACGTCGCCCGCGTACCGGTCGAGCGCCTTGTCCAGCGCGTCCAGGTCGAGGTCGGCCGCGTAGGGCCCCTCACCGGCGACGGGCAGTGCCACGGACGGGTCGAAGCCCTGCTCCACCAGCGTGGCCAGCCAGGTGGGGAACGCCGAGTTGTGCAGGACCCGGCCGCGGGGCCCGGGCCAGGCACGGCACAGCCGTTCCTCGGCGGCACGGCCCGACGCGGCGAAGAAGCGGTGGGCGAACGGCAGCCAGGGCAGCTCCGGCGGCTGCTCCCCCGTGAGCCGGGCCTCGTCGGCGAGTGCGGCGAGTGCCCGCGTCCGTTCCCGCTGCCAGGGGTCGGCGCGGTCCGCCCACGAGTCCGTGACGAGGTCGAGTTCCACCTCGACGTGCGGGATCCGGACGGGGTTGTGACCGTGGGCGGCGAGCCGGGCCAGCCGGGGGCCGCGGTCGGGGGCGGAGTCCGGCTCGTGGGCGCGGGACACGGGCTCGCTGTCGGCGCCGGGATCCTGCCGGCACGCGTCGCCACGGGGCCGGCCGCCGGCATCGGCGGTGACGGTGGCCGGCGTCGTGTCCGCGGCGGGTGTCGCGGGGTCGGCGATCAGCAGGATGACGTCACTGACCTCGGTGGCGTCCTCGCCCTCGGGCTGCACCAGGTACAACGTCCGGTTCTCCGGGCGGAACTTGTTCTTGAACTGGTAGTTCCCGCCGCCGAAGATCCCGGCGTCACGGAGCTCGGCCAGTGCGCGCACGGCCCGCTCGGAGGCGTTGGGCGACGTGCCCATCTCACCGCCGAAGCTGGCACCGAAGCTGAACACCTCGCGGCCCTCGCCGCGCAGTCGCTCCAGGATCCGCACGAGGGCGAACTCCAGCCCGCCCAGCGGCATGGCGTCGGGGTAGAACTCGACGTCGAGCAGATGACCGTTCTCGGACGGGATCCGGGTGATCACGACCGCGTTCACCAGGGCGTCGTCCAGGTACGTCAGGAAGACCCGGTGCCGCTGGTCGAGCCGGCCGCCCGCCAGTTCGTCGCGCACGCGCCGTACGTACGGGTTGACCATCTGCTTGGTGGCCGCCCAGCCGTCCACGAGGCGGGCCAGCTCGGCGTCCACGGCCGGATCGTCGCCGCTGCGGTACTCGTCCGTACGGCAGGCACCGGCCTTCTCGAACCGCTTGACCATGTAGCGCAGCCGGCTCATGCGGCCGCCGGAGAGCTTGAACGAGCCGAGGTCCTCGATGCGCTGCAACGCGCCGAAGGGGGTGGCGGTCACGGGCGCGCCGTCCACCTCCTCCAGCCGTACCAGTGACAGCAGGTTGGGGCGGAGGCCGTGCTGCCGGGCGTGGCGGAAGTACTCCCCGGCCAGTTCCGCGAAGTGCTCCTCGGGGCCGGTGTAGTTCCACACCAGCATGGCGCCGCCCTGCCGCGAGAGCGCGAAGAAGCCCCGGCGTTCGGCACCGACGAAGAGGTGGGGTGCGATGTCACGGCCGCCGAGCCCGCTCTCCTTCCCGTGCCGCTCCTCCAGTTCCCGGAGCACCGGGGCGAGTTCGGGGTCCGCCGCGGCTTCGGTGCGCGTCAGTATCCGGGCCCGCGCCGCGGTGCCGGGTTCGGCGGCGGTGCCGACGGCCGGGACGGGGCCGGCGGCGGGACCGGGCTGCGGGGCGGGCGGCCGGACACGGGCCACGGCCGCCTCTCCGTGTGTCTCGCACAGGGAGCCGGCCAGTGACTCCAGTGTGGGCCGGTCGAACAGCAGGGCCTTGGGCAGGGCGCCGAGCCCGGACTCCAGGGCGCTGACGCTGCGGAGCATGTCGAAGGAGGTGAAGCCGTTCGCCTCGAAGGTGACCGCCGGGTCGAAGGGGCGCCCGAGGACGCCTTCGAGCAGTCCCCGCAGGGCTTTTACGGCGTCCTCGCGGCCGGCGGGTGCCTGCGTGCCGTGCGGCGGGGACGCGGGTGTGTCGTCGCCGCCCGCGCCGGCCGCACTCGGTACGGCCGCCGGTGCCGGCGAGGGCGGGATCTCGCGCGGCGCCGGGCGGGGGGCGGCGGCCGCCGCGGACGCCCGGACGTGCGCGGCCAGCGCGGCGATGGTGTCGTGCTCGTAGAGGTCGGCTCCCTGGAGGTCCAGGCCGTGCAGGTCGTTCAGGGCGCGTGCCACGTCCATGCGGAAGATGGAGTCCAGACCGAGGTCGCCGAACGGCGTGTCGTCCGCGAGGTCGTCGGCGCAGAGGCCGAGGACGTCGGCGACGAGACCGCGTACGGTGCCGCGCACCTCGGTGTCCGGGAGGTGCCGGGCCGCTCGTTCCGGCACCGGGGGCGCGTCCCCGTCGCGCGGGGCGGTCGTCGGTCCGTCGGCGGCCGGTGCGGCGGGAACGGCGGCGGTGGAGCCTCGCCCGTCGGCGGAACCGCGGTCGGCCGGTTCGGGTGCCGGGGTGTCCGCCCGGGCGGGTACGGCCTGTTGCGGGGACGGGGCCGGCACGGGAGCCGTGGTCAGGGGCTGGAGCCTGATCCTGGGACGAGGCGCGGGGGCGGGTGGCGGTGCCGTGCCGGCTTCCGGTGCCGGCGCGGTGGCGGGTGCGGTGGTGGATTCGGTGGTGGATGCCGGGGGGACGTGCGACAAGGGGTTCTCCGTCCTCGCTTGCCGGGTGCCGGTGCCGGGCGGGTCGCCGAACCAGTGGCGGCGCGGCCGGAACACGGCCCGCGGCCGTGACCGGGTGTGCTCGTCCGGCCGGTGGGCGTCGTCGGGCGGTGTCCAGGCCTCCAGCACCACATGGGCGTTGGTGCCGCCGAACCCGAACGAACTCACCCCGGCCCGCCACGAGATGCGTCCGTGCTCGTCCTTCGCCCCCTCCCAGGGAGCGGTCGCGGTGCCGATGCGGAACGGCGTGCCGTCCAGTTTCAGGAAGGGGTTCGGCTCCCGCAGGTGCAGGTGGGCGGGCAGGGTGCGGTGGGTCATGCACAGCAGCACCTTGAGCAGGCCGGCGATCCCCGCCGCGGCCTCCAGGTGCCCGATGTTCGTCTTCACCGATCCGAGCGTGATGTGCGGTTCGCTCGGCACGGGTTCGCCCGCTTCGGCGTACAGGCGGCCGAAGGCGTCCTTCAGGCCCTCGGCCTCGATCGGGTCGCCGAGCCGGGTCCCGGTGCCGTGCGTCTCGACGTAGGTGACGGTGGCGGGGGCGATGCCCGCGGCCCGGTGGGCGCGGACGACGACGTCGGCCTGGGCGCGCGGATTGGGCGCGGTCAGGGAGGGCGATCGGCCACAGTGGTTGACGGCGCTGCCGCGGACGACGGCCAGCACGCGGTCGCCGTCGGTCTCGGCCCGGTCGAGCGGCTTGAGCAGGACCGCGCCGACGCCCTCGCCCCGCACGTATCCGTCGGCGTCCTTGTCGAAGGTGCGGCAGCGTCCGGCGGGGCTGAGCATCCCGGACTGGTCGAAGACCCGGAAGAGGCCGGGGCTCAGGGCGAGGCTGACACCGCCCGCGACGGCCTCGTCGCACTCGCCGGAGGCCACGGCGCCGACCGCCCGGTGCAGGGCGACCAGCGAACTGGAGCAGGCCGTGTCGACGGTCTCGCTCGGGCCCCGCAGGTCGAGCAGGTGGGAGATCCGGTTGGCGACCAGCGACCGCGCCACCCCGGTGGCCATGTGGGCCTCGGTCGGGGCGCCGGAACGGGCGATCAGCTCGCCGTAGTCCGAGGTGGCGACGCCCACGAACACTCCCGTCGAGGTGCCCGCCCGGTCCTCCGGGCGGTATCCGGCGTCCTCGAAGGCGCGCCAGACCGTCTCCAGGAAGAGCCGGTGCTGCGGGTCCATGAGGCGTGCCTCGGTCGGGGAGATACGGAAGAAGGCCGCGTCGAAGTCGGCCACGTCCGCGAGGAATCCGCCGCGGAGCCCCGCGGTCGCGGGGTCGGCCAGCAGCTCGGTGCGGTCCGGCGGCACGGGTCCGACGAGGTCGTCGCCGGCGGCCAGGTGCCGCCAGAACGCGTCGAGGTCCGGCGACCCCGGCAGGCGTCCCGCCATGCCGATGACGGCGACGTCCCGGCGGCGGGCGGCGCCCGCGGTGGCGAACGCGGGCCGGGGCGGCGGGGCGGGCGCCACGGCGGCGGTGTCCCCGACGTGCCGCGATGCGGCTGCGGTGTCCCCGGCGGGCTGCGGCGCGGCGGCGCCGTCCTGGAGGGTTGCGGAGCCGCCGGGAGTCTCGGCGGGCCGGGGTTCCGGGGTGGTCGCGGGCGTCGCCCGCACGGTCGCCGGTCCGTGTGCGGCGCGTACCGCGGCCGGGTGCGCGCGGCTCAGGTACGAGGCCACGTCGCCCAGCGTGGGGTGCTCGAACAGGACGGTCGGCAGCAGTTCGAGACCGTACCGGTCGTTGATCCGTACGATGAGTTCGCTCAGCGAGAGCGAGTCGAAACCGAGGTCCATCAACTCGGCCCCGGTGTCGACCTCGTCCGGGTCGACCATCAGGAACTCCGCGCCGAACAGTTGCAGTTGCCGTCGTACCGGCACGGTCCGGTCGTCGGCGTCCGGCTCCCGTGGGTCCGGGGCCGGCCGCGCCGCTTCCAGGGGTTCGGTCTCCGTGTGTGTTCCCTTCTCGGCCTCCGCCGCCGCGTCCGTCGCCGGCCGCTCCACCGGAAGGAGCCTCGGCTCCGATCCGGCCAGTGCGGTCCGGAAGACAGCGAGACCCGTGTCGGTGCGCAGGGGGACCATCGACCACAGCTGGGCGAACAGCCGGCGGGTGGCGTCGTCGACGTCCATGCCGCCGTCCTCCCACAGGGGCCAGCCGATGGCGACGGTGCGGCCCGAACGTTCGCCCAGGTCCCGCAGCCGCTCCCGCGCCTCGGCGAAGTCCAGCTGGAAGGCGTTGGCGTAGGCGTAGTCGCTCTGCCCCAGGTTGCCGGTCTCCCCCACGAGCGAGGCGCACAGGACGTAGAAGTCCAGGTCCTCGTCCCGGGTCGCCTGGTCGAGCAGCACCGTGCCGGTCACCTTGGGACCGAGCACCTCGGCCGCCTCGTCGGCGGTCTTGAGCACCGCGCGCGCGTCCCGGTGCACGCCCGCCGCGTGCACGATGCCGTTCAGCGTGCCGTAGCGGGTGCGGATGTCGGCCAGCAGCCCGGTGACGTCCTCGGCGGAGGCGAGGTCGGTCTGCCGGTACCAGACCGTGCTCCCGCCGCGCCACAGCTCCGCCGTGCGCCGCTCGATGTCCTCGTCGAGCGGGGTGCGCCCGGCGAGCACGAGGTTGACGGGGGTCTCGTCGGCGAGGAAGCCGCCCAGGATCCGGCCCAGGGCACCCGCGCCGCCGGTGACGAGGTAGGTGCCGCCCGGCCGGATCGGCAGGGGCGCGTCCGGCGTCGCCCGGGGGGCCGGCCGGTCGGTCAAACGCCGTACGTGACACAGGCCGTCGCGGTCGACGACGAGTTCGGTGACGCCGGTGGTCACCCGGGCGAGTTCGTCGGCGAGGACGGTCGCGAACCGGGCCGCCGCCGGGCCGCCGTCCGGCCGGGCCGCCTCGTCGTACGTGTCGAAGGCGATCCGTACCCCGGCGCAGCCGCTGTGCTCCAGCGCGAGGGACTTCAGCAGGCCGCCGGTCGCCGAGAACTGCGGCTGCCGCCGGGCGGGCCCGTGCGCGACGGCGGTGCGCAGCCGCACCCGACGGTCCCGGGCGAGCAGGGCGGCGGCCGCCCACAGCAGCGGGTACGGTCCGGCGTCCAGGTCGTCGCCGAGGGTGCCCGGCCGTGGCGGCCCGACGTCCGGCGGGCAGGCCAGGACGACGGCGTCGGGCAACCGGTCCCGCTCGGCGAGGATTTCGGCGAGCCGGCGCAGGTCGGCCGGGGCGGGGCGCGACGGGAGGACGACGGAGTCCTCCTCCAGCGCACAGTGGTCGCCGGGGCGCGTCGTCAGGCAGTCGGCGCCCCTGCGGGCGAACTCCGCGGCCACGGCGCGGCGCACCGGGGACTCGGGCCCGAGCAGCAGGACGCGGCGGGGTGTGTCCGCCGTCCCGGGCACGTCCGCGGCCCGCGGTTCGAGCACGGGCGCCAGACGGTGCACGGTGGTTCCGCCGGGCTGCGGGTCCCCGCCCTTCGCGCTCCCGGACGAGGCGTGCGCCCCGGGGCGGGGCTCTTCCGCGATCCCGTCGTGCGGGAGTTCCGCAGCCGGGCCGGGGGCGCCCAGGGTGGGGTCGGTGATGCCCGTGTCCAGCCAGTGCCGGGTCCGGTCGAAGGGGTACGTCGGGTAGGCCACCCGGCGTGCCGCGCGCCCCGCCCAGAGCGCGGTCCAGTCGACGTCGTCCCCGCTCGTCCAGCGCGCGCCGAGCCGGGCGAGGGCCGCCCCCGGCTCCCTACCGGCGGTGCCGTCCGTGGCGCGGGCGTCGCGCAGCAGGGCGGAGTCGGGGCCATGCCGCCCGCTGCCCGGGCCGGGAACCGCCCGGCCGATGGTGATGCCGGGAACCTCCGCCCGGCCCGTGTCGGCGTAGGACCGCAGCAGGGTGGCGAGCCGGGCCGTGTCGGCGCAGACCACCGCGAGTCGCTCCGGGAAGTGACGGCGGCCGGTCTGGCTGGTCCGGGCGAGTGACGCGAGGGCCGTCGCGGCGCCGGACGGTGAGCCGAGATGATCCGCCACCCGGCCCGCGTAGGCCCGGAGCCGTTCGGCGGAGCGCGCCGACAGCAGGAACAGGTGCGGTCCGGGATCGGCCGGGGAGATGTCGTCGGGCTCGCGGTACTCCTCCACGACGAGGTGGGTGTTGGCGCCGCCCGCGCCGAAGGAGCTGACGCCGGCCCGGCGGGGGCCGCCGTCCGGCGGGGCCGGCCAGTCGGTGAGCGTACGGACCGGCTCCAGCGCCGATCCCGCGAAGTCGATCTTCGGGTTGAGGTCGTCGAGGTTGACGCAGGGGGCGAGTTTCCGGTGCCGCAGCTGGAGCAGCAGCTTGGTCAGGCCGGCGATGCCCGCGGCGCCCTCCAGGTGCCCGATGTTGGACTTCACGGACCCGACCGCGCAGGGACGCGGCCGGTCCGATCCGCCGAGCGCCCTGCCGAGCGCGGCGATCTCGATCGGGTCGCCCAGCGAGGTGCCGGTGCCGTGGCACTCGACGTACGACACCGTCCCGGGCGCCACCGAGCAGTTGTCCAGGACCCGACGGACCAGTTCGGCCTGGGCGTTGGGGTTGGGCACGGTGTAACCACCGGTCTTGCCGCCCGCGTTCATCGCGCCGCCCTTGATCACCGCCCAGATCCGGTCGCCGTCCGCGACGGCCCGGTCCAGCGGTTTGAGCAGGACGGCGCCCACGCCCTCACCGGGCACGAAACCGTCGGCCCCGGCGTCGAACACCTTGCACCTGTCGTCGGCCGACAGCATGTTGAGGGCGCTCAGGGAGACGTGGTGCGCCGGGTGCAGGATCAGGTTCACCCCTCCGGCGACGGCGGTGCGGCACTCTCCGCGCCGCAGGCTCTCGCAGGCGAGGTGGACGGCGGTCAGCGAGGAGGAGCACGCGCTGTCCACGGCGATGCTCGGGCCGTGGAAGTCGAAGAAGTACGACACCCGGTTGGCCACCGACCAGTGGGCCGAGTGCGCGCCGGACAGCCTGCCCCGGGGCCAGCCGGTGGCGGCGAGCTGACCGTAGGTGCCGTACATGACGCCCACGAAGACCCCGGTGTCCGCCTCATGGGTCTCCGGACCGAGCCGGCCGTTCTCCTCCAGCAGGTTCCAGGCCGTCTCCAGGAACAGCCGCTCCTGGGGATCGATGTGGGCGGCGTCCCGGCCGAGGATGCCGAAGAACGCCGGGTCGAACAGGTCGATGCCGTCCAGGAACGCGCCCCAGCGGCTGTACGAGCGCTGCGGGGTGCCCCGCCGGGCGTCGAAGGTGGGCCGCCAGTCCCAGCGTTCGGCCGGTACCTCCCCGAACGAGGCGGTGCCGGCGGCCAGGTTGCGCCAGAACCCGTCCACGTCGTCCGCGCCCGGGTAGCGGCCGCTCACGCCGATGACGGCGATGTCGGACGCGGCGGACCCGGTGGGCGGGGCGGCCGGGACGGCGGGGACGGTCCGGGGGCCGACGTCCGTGGCCGCGTCCCTGTCCGTCCCTGTCTGCCGCGGCCGCACCTCCGCGGCCGGGGCGGTGCCGGCCAGCAACGCGTCGAGGGCCGCGCCGTGTTCGGTGGCGAAGTGGTCGGCCAGCTGGGCGATCGTCAGCTTCTCGAACAGCAGCGTGGCGGGCAGTTCCCCGAAGTCCTCCTCGAAACGGCCGATGATGCGCAGGCTGACCAGCGAGTCGACGCCGTAGTTCTCGAAGGTGACCTCGTCCGCCAGGGAATCCGGGTCGAACTTCAGCACCTCGGCGAAGACACCGCGCACATAGCCGCGGACCCGCGCGTCGTCGGGCGCGGACGTCGTGCCGCGCTCCGGGACCTGTCCGGAGACGTCGGCGACGAACACACACTGTTCGAGGTCGTCGGCCGGGGTGCCGGGCACGCCCAGCGTCCTGAGGGGCCCGAACCCGCACGCCGTCAGCTCCCGGTGCCACTGGGCGGGCCCCAGCAGCGGCGCGTACGGCAGCCGGTGCTCCGCGTCCTCGAAGGCCCACCAGCCCGGCGTCAGCCCGAAGGTGAGCGTGAGGAAGTCGGAGGCCCGGGTCACCTCGTTGATCAGCAGACTGCCACCGGGGGCCACGAGTTCGCGCACGTGCCGCAGGGTCCGCCCGATGTCCGCCGTCGCGTGCAGCACGTTGGTCGCGAGGACCAGGTCGTAGCCGTGGGGGAGGAAACCCTGGGCGGCGGGGGGCCGTTCGATGTCCAGCGTGCGGCAGTTCAGGTACGGGCGTCCGGGTCCGAACTCCCGCTCGCCGTGGGCGAGGAAGACGGGCGAGACGTCCGTGTAGTCGTAGGAGACCGGCGGTTCCTCGCGGGCCGCGCCGGGTTCGCCGAGTGCCTCGTCGAGCGCGTCGAGGACGAAGGCGGTACCCGCTCCCGTGCCCGCGCCGATCTCGAGGATCCGCAGCGGATGTCCGGCGGTGGCCGCTGCCCGGTGACGGCGCAGCGCCGCCACGGTCTCCGCCGCCATGAGCCGGTGGTAGTGGTCGGACAGCGGCTGGCCCCGGTAGACCGCTTCGACCGGTTCCACGGAGCCGCCGGGGAAGAGGACGTCCGTGGGCGGGCGGGTGCCGTCGAGGACGTCGGGCAGCGCCGCGACACAGCGCTCCAGCAGCGTCACGTGCGGCCGCATCGCCGGATGACGGGCGACGAGGGCCTCGGCCGGGTCCGGGCCGCCGGCGGCGGGCCCGGTCCTGAGCAGGATGTCCGTCACCGCCTCCAGCAGACGACGGCCCGCGCTGCCCTCGGCGTGCCCGCCGGCCCACCGTCCGGGCTGCGAGGTGCCCGAAACTCCGGTCGAGAACGCCGCGTTGCGCCGCAGCAGGCCGGCGGCGACGCGCTCCAGGCCGGCGAAGGCGTCGCGGGCTTCCTCGAGGGAGTCCGGGACGGCATCGGCCCGGCGGGCACGGTCCTCGGGGACCGGCGCCGGTAGGGAGCCTGCCGGGACGGCCCCCAGCAGGGCCAGGCCCCTCGGTGTGCCCTTGACGACGACGGCCTGTCCGAGGCCGGCGCCGAGCACGTCCGTCAGTGCGGCGATGCCTTCGGCGGGTTCGAGGGAGCCGATGCCGAGAGCGGCGAACCGTTCGACGTGGTGCCGTTTCGCGACCGCGCCGACACTCCCCCAGAAGCCCCAGTTGATCACGGTGACGGGGAAGGACGCGTGGTCGCGCAGATAGGCGGCGTAGGCGTCCTCGAAGGTGCTGGCCGCCGCGTAGTTGGCCTGGCCCGGTGCGTCGGCGAAGGAGATCGCCGAGGAGAAGCAGACCAGGAAGCCGGGCGGGTCGTCGCGGAGCGCGTCGGCGAGCGCCCGGAGACCGGCCGTCTTGGGTGCCAGCACCTCGAGGAACGTGTCCTCGTCCATGGCGGCGAGCGTCCGGTCGCGCAGGACGAGCGCGCTGTGGAAGACGCCGTCGATCCCGCCCGCCCAGGTACGCGCCTCCGCGACGACGCGGCGTGCCTCCGCGGGGTCCGCGATGTCGCCGCGCAGGTAGACGGCCTCCCCGCCGAGTGCGGACAGCTCCGCCAGCAGGGCGCGGCCGGTGTCGTCGAGGGGGCGGCGGCCGACCACGACGAGACGCGCGTGGTGGGTGCGGGCCAGGTGGCGGGCGAGCACCGTGCCGATACCGCCCGCGCCGCCGGCCACGAGATAGGCGCCGCCCTCGCGGAACGGACCCTCCGCGCCGTCGGGCCGGCCGGCCGGCGCCGGTACGAGCACGCGGACCAGACGGCGTCCGCCGCGCACGACGACGAGGGGGTGCGTGCAGGGCTCGGCGATCAGCAGGCGGGCGAGTTCGGCCGGCGAGGACGCCTGCGGGGGCAGGTCGACGCAGCCGGCACGCCACTTGGGGTACTCGGCGGAGGCCGACCGCGTCAGGCCCAGCAGGCCCGCGCTGTGCGGCTGGACGGGGCCTGACCCGTCCGTGGCCACCGCTCCGGACAGCACCACCTTGAGGGTGAGGCCGCGGCTTCCCGCGCCACGGGCGAGCAGCGCCTTCAGCAGCCGGAACAGGCCGAGCGTGGCCGGATCGGGACCGTCGGCGGGCACGGGCTCCGCGGGGTCGTGCGACGCGAGCCAGTACACGGTGTCGGGCAGCGCGCCCAGGCAATCGGGGAACTCCCGTTCGCCGACGGTCTCCAGGGGGACGGTGGTCACGGCGGACGCGGGGTTCCGCGTGGGGGGACCGGCACGGTCGAGGGCCGCGGCCAGGGCGTCGGCCAGGGAACGGGCCCCGGCGGTGTGGAACACCCAGGTCGCCCCGCCCGCCGGGCTTCCCGCCGGCTCCGGGACGACCGCAGGGGCGTCCCCCAGGTGCGGAACGTGCACCACCGTCCGCGGAACCATGACCTCTTGGCCCGCCGACGCGGACGCGGACGCGGTCGTCGACGCGGACTCCGGCGCGGACGACTGTGTCTCCTGCGCGCGCGTAGCCGGTGCGGCACCGGCGCCGGGCCCCGGCAGCTGCCGCAGGGCCACCCCTGCGAGGGACACACAGACCCGCCCCTCGGCGTCCGTCACCCGTACGGTGAACCCGGAGCCGTCCGGTGTGGCGTGCGCGTACCCCGTCCTGGGGACCGGGGCCCACACCTCCAGCGCCCGCATCGCGAAGGGCACCAGCGGGTTGCCGTCGTCACCGGCGGTCAGGACGGTGAGTGTCTGCAGGGCCGCGTCCAGGACGGCCGGATCGAGCGGCCAGGACGAGTCGTCGCCCACCGCCGCCTCCGGGGCACGCAGCAGGCCGAGTGCCTCGCCGTCACCGGCCCACACTCCCTCCAGCGCCTGGTAGGCCGGCCCGTAGGTGAGGCCCCCGGCCGCGAAGTCCGCGTACAGCTCCTTCCCGGGGCGCCAGGACGGGCAGCGCCGGCGCACCACGTCGGGGTCGAGGCGGTCGGTCACCGTCGCGTCACGGGTCAGCGTCTCGAAGCGGCCACGGGCGTACGGCAGTCGGTCTCCGTCGGCCGTCAGGACCTCGAAGCCCGCCGCGCCCCCCGGCCGGTCCGTGGTCGTCACGCGGACCTCGCGGCGGGCGGTCACCTCCAGCGGCCGCAGCCACTGGATCTGCGACAGCCGGACGGGCCGGGTGACGCCGTGCCGTGCGGCGGCCCGAACGGCGAGGGACAGGCTCGCGACACCGGGAAGCACCGCCTTGCCGGCCAACCGGTGGTCGGCGACCACGCGGTCCCGCGGATCCAGCGTCTGCCGTGACGTGCCGGCCTCCTCGGCCGCCGCCCCGCCCTCCGGCGGCGCGGGCCGTACGCCGTCGACGTGCCCGATCTCGGTCGCCCAGTGCCGGTCGCGGGCGAACGGGTAGGTGGGCAGCGGCACCCGGCGGGCGCTGTCGGCCGGGTAGCCGGCCACCCGGTCGAGGGTCCCGCCGCGTACGTAGCTCTCGGCGAGTCGGCCCAGGCGTTCGCCTGGACCGCTCTCCGCGGCGACGTGGACATGGGGGACCTCGCCTCGTTCGGCCGCCGTGCGCAGCGCGCGGACCAGTTCGCCGCGGCCGTGTACGACGAACGCGGCGCGTAGCGGGAAATGGGTGCGGCCGGTGGTCAGTGTGAAGGCGACGTCGGCGAGTTCGGGGACGGGGCCGTGCGTGGCGTCGAGGGCGTCGGCGAGCCGGTGCAGGGCCTGTCGCAGCGCCTCGGGGGTCCGCGCGGACACCGGCACGAGGTGGGCCCGGGCGGCACCGGTGGTGTGCTGGCGCGGCCGCGGGGCCGGCGCCTCGGCGACGACGGCGTGCGCGTTGGTGCCGCTGAAGCCGAAGCTGCTGAGCGCGGCCACCCGCACCCCCGCGCGGCCGGGCCGCCACTCGTCGGTGCGGGTGAGCACCCGGAAGGGGCCCCGGCCGAAGTCGATCTCGGGATTGGACTCGCGGTAGTGCGCGGAGGGCGGCAGTTGCCGGTGCCGCAGCGCCAGCAGCACCTTCAGCAGCCCGGCGACACCGGCGGCCATGGTGGTGTGGCCGATGTTGGCCTTCACCGAGCCCAGCGCCGTCCGGCCCGCGGGACCGCCGTCGGCGGTGCGGAAGGCGTCCTGGAGCGCCTTCACCTCGATCGGGTCGCCGAGCGGCGTCCCCGTGCCGTGGGCCTCGACGTACCCGATGTCCTCGGGAGCGACGCCGGCCGCGCGGTGCACCCGGCGGATCAGTTCGGTCTGTGCGGCGGCGCTGGGCGCGGTCATGCCGTTGGTCCTGCCGTCGCCGTTGACGCCGGTGGCCCTGATGACGCCGTGGATGTGGTCGCCGTCCGCGAGGGCCCGCGCGAGCGGCTTGAGGACGACCACGCCGACGCCCTCGCCGAGCACGATGCCGTCGGCGCGTGCGTCGAAGGGTGCGCTCGTCCCGGTCGGGGACAGCATTCCGGCGTTGCTGCACCTGATGTGCACCCGGGGGGTGAGCATCAGGGCCACGCCGCCCGCGAGGGCCGTGCCGCACTCACCTCGGCGCAGGCTCTCACAGGCCAGGTGGACGGCCGTCAGCGAGGAGGAGCAGGCCGTGTCGACCGCCAGGGTGGGACCCGTCAGGTCGAGGAAGTACGCGATGCGCGCGGCCAGGACGGAGGGGGCGGAGCCCAGGAACGCGTGGCTGGTGTCGGACTGCCCGGCCGCCGTGAGGACTTCGTCGTAGTCACCGGTCCCGCATCCCACGAACACCCCGCAGTCGCGGCTGCCGCGCTCGTCGGCCCGGCCGGTCGCGCCCGATCCGTACCCGGCGTCCTCCAGCGCCTTCCACGCCTCTTCGAGGAAGAGCCGCTGCTGCGGCTCCATGGCTTCCGCCTCCAGGGGCGAGAGCCGGAAGAACGCCGGGTCGAACTCGTCGGCGCCGCGCAGCAGGGCGGCCCATTTGCTGTCGGTGCGGTCGGTCGTCGACCGGTCGGGGTCATACCAGCGGCCCGTGTCCCAGCGTTCCGCCGGCACCTCGGCGATCTCGCTGCGACCGGCCGACAGGTTCTCCCAGAAGGCGTCCAGATCGTCGGCGCCGGGAAAGCGGCCGGACATGCCGATGACGGCGATGTCCGCAGCGCCGACGGGACCGTCCCGGTCGGCCGGGGCCGTGAGCGGTGAGGGGGGCGGCGCGGGTTCGGGCTCGCCCTCCGGTTCGTCGTCGCCCTGTGCGGCCGTCGCCTCGGCCGGTGCGCGGCGGGGCACCGGACGGAGGGTCACCATGCCGGGGGCCGTGGCGGACACCGCCGGGGCCGTGCCCGCGCCGCCCGGCACGGTCGGGTGCGAAGGGGCCGGCGGGTGGGGCTGAGCACCGGTCCTCGCCGGGGTGCCTCCCGTGCCGGACCCGCCGGGTTCCCGTGCCCTGTCCCCCGCATCCGTCCCGGCCGCCCGGCCGGAGTCGGCCTCGGCCCGTTCGGCCTCGGCCCGTTCGGGCTCGGGGTGACGGGGTCCGGCGGACGGCTCGGGGGCGAGGGCCGCGCGGTGCAGGGCCGTGGCGCTGCTCCGGGCGGCCGACAGGGCGGCCGTCATCGCGGGCACCGTCGGGTGGTCGTACACCGCGACCGCCTCCAGACCCGCGCCGTGGCGCTCGTTGAGGTCACGGACCACCTCGACGGCGCCGATCGAGTCGAGTCCCATCTCGGCGAAGGTCCGCTCGTCGTCGATCTCCTCGGGGCGCAGGTAGAGCACCTGGGCCAGGGAGGCGACGACGTCCGCCCGCAGCTCCGCCGCCGAGGGCCCAGGGGGTTCCGGGTCGGGCCCGGGCCCGGCGGCGGTACGGTCGTCCGCCCGGTGTGCGACGGATGGCGGGGGCGCCTCAGCCGTCGGCGCGGCTTCGGCCGGGGGGCTCGGCCGGGCCTCGGTCTCGGGCGAGCCCATCGGCTCGGGACCGGCCGGCGGCCGCTCCTCGTCGCCGCCGGCGGTGTTCCGGAACGCCGCCACGCGGGCGAAGTGGCCCCGGACCCGGTCGCGCGCCTCGGTGCCGAGCACCTCTTCGTGCATCCGGACCTCCCGCCCGACCACGTCGTCCAGCCGGGCGAGGACCCGGCCGGCCAGTTCCTGCTTGAGGCGGCGCACGGCGCCCTGCGGCTGCGCCGCCAGCGTGCGGGCGCGGTCCAGCGCGGCCGGCAGGACCTCGCGGCGCGGCAGGACCATCACCATGGCGCCGTGACGCCGCAGTTCGGCCCCGGTCAGGGACCTGCCGGTGAGCATCATCTCGTCGGCCAGCGCGGAGCCGAACCGGCGTTCGAGGACGTAGGTGGCGCCCATGCCCGGGGTGAAGCCGTAGGTGACGAAGTTCGCGCTGTAGACGCTCTCCTCGGCCATGAGGACGACGTCGGCGTACAGCCCGAAGGCCAGGCCGCCGCCGGAGGCGTGGCCCTCGATCGCGGCGACCACGGGCCGGTCGCATCGCAGGAGTCCCTCGTACACGAACGGCTGGTCGGTGAAGCGGCCGTCGCCGCCGGCGAGCGTGGCCAGGGCCTCGGAGGTGCCGCCCATGCTGAACACGCCGTCCGAGCCGGTGACGACCACGGTCTTGACGTCCGTCCGCGCGGCCACCGTGTCGAAGGCGGACCGCAGTTCCCGCAGCAGCCGCTCGGTGAACATGGGCGAAGCCATGCGGATCAGGCCGATCCCGCCGTCCAGGACGACGAGTTCGGCTCCGCCGTCCCGGCCGGACGGGGTCCGTGCGGGCGGGGTGGCGGCTTCCGCGGGCGGGTGGGAGGGGCCGGCCGCCGTGCCGGTGGGTGCGGCGGCCGTGGCATCGGCGGTGGCGGCTGTGGCATCGGCGATGGCCGCCGTGGCATCGGCGGTGCCGGGTACGGCCTCCCGGTCGCGCTCGCCGGTGGATCCCGTCCAGCCGCCGGGCCAGCACCGCTCCTCCCGGAAGGGGTACCCCGGAAGGGGGATCCGGCGGGGAGGAGCGGCGTCGTCCGTGCCCGGCTCGGTCCAGTCGGTCCCGGTCTCCCCCGCGACCCACCGGCGTGCCCGTTCCTCCAGTGCGTCCCCCCGTCCTGCGGACGCGTCCTGCGCCCGGGACGGCACGGGCGCCCGGTCGTCCGTGCGCGCGGTGTCCGCCGGAACGGTTCCCCGGTACTCGCCGGGGCCGGGTTCGGCCCCCTTCACCAGGCGCTCCAGGGCCGCGCGGAGCGGCGCCAGGCCGTCGGCGACCGCCGCGAACCGGACGGGCATGGCGGTACGGCCCACCCGCAGGGTGTGGGCGAGGTCGTCGGTCCTCGGCAGCCCGTCCTCGGTGCCGGCCCGCGCCTCCAGGGCGGTCCAGACGCGGGCGGCCTCGTCGAGCGTGACGCCCGGGTGGACGGCGGCCACGAGGTCCGCCGCCGTCGGCGCGCCGGGCCCGATGTGGTCCGCGAGGTCGTGGGCCAGGGTCAGGAGGGCGGCGGGGTCGAGGCCGAGGTCCTCGAAGGTCTCACCGCCGCCGAGCGAGGTCTCCGGCACGGCGAGGCGCCGGGCGGCCAGCGCCCGTACCAGGGCGTCGGAGGTGCGGGGTGCGGGCCGGGCGGCGGCCCGTTCGCCGTCGGGAGCGAGGAAGTCGAGCAGGGCGGACGCGCGCTCGCGCAGGGCTTCGTCGTCCTTGGCGGACAGCACGAACAGCCGCGGTCCGCGAGGCGCGGGCCGGGCAGGGAGTTCGGGCGGCTCCTCCAGCACCAGGTGGGCGTTGGAGCCGCCCGCGCCGAAGGCGCTCAGGCCGGCGAGCCGGCGGGCGCCGGCCGGACGGGGCCAGGGCGCGGCGGTGCGCTGCACGGCCAGCCGGCCGTCGCCGAAGTCGAGGTGCGGGTTGAGCGTGCCGGCGTGCAGGGAGGGAGCCAGCGCGCCGTGGCGGAACTGGAGCAGGACCTTGGTGAGTCCGGCGATGCCGGCGGCGCTCTCCAGATGGCCGATGTTGGTCTTCACCGAGCCGATCGCCACATGCTCGGGGCCCGGCTCGAAGGCGGCCAGGGCCGTGCGCAGGCCCTCCAGTTCGATGGGGTCGCCGAGGGCGGTGCCGGTGCCGTGCGCCTCGACGTAGCCGAGGGCGCGTACGTCGGCGCCGGCGTCGCGGACGGCGGCGGCGACGAGCGCGGCCTGCGCGGCGGGGCTGGGTACGGTGAAGCCGCTGGTGCGTCCGCTGTGGTTGAGGTGGGCGGACCGGATGACGGCGTGGATGTGGTCGCCGTCGGCGAGCGCGCGGTCCAGGGGTTTGAGCAGGACGGCCCCGACGCCTTCGCCGGGCACGTAGCCGGTGCCGCCCTCCCCGAAGGCGCGGCACCTGCCGTCCTGGGACAGCCAGCGCCCGCGGGCCAGTTGGAGGTACTTCTGGGGGTGCGGCATGAGGTTGACGCCGCCGGCCAGGGCGAGCGTGCTCTCGCCGCGGCGCAGGCTCTCCACGGCGAGCTGCACGGCGGTCAGCGAGGAGGAGCACGCGGTGTCGACGGCGAGGCTGGGTCCGCGCAGGTCGAAGGCGTAGGAGACGCGGTTGGCGACCGAGGAGTGGAGGGCGACCGGGGCCGCCCCGTCGTCGGGGTCCTCGACGAACTGGAAGTGGTTCCACATCACCCCGGCGAAGACGCCGACCTGTTCGCCCGCGAGGGCCTGCGGCGGGTGTCCGGCGTCCTCCAGGGTCTGCCAGGCGATCGTCAGGAACAGCCGCTCCTGGGGGTCCATGCGTTCGGCCTCGCGCCGGGAGATGCCGAAGAACAGCGGGTCGAAACGGTCCATGCCGGCGAGGAAGCCGCCCCAGCGGCCGTAGGTACGGCCGGGCCGGCCGACCTCGGGGTCGAAGATCGCGCCGTGGTCCCAGCGGTCGGGCGGCACTTCGGTGACGCAGTCGCGGCCCGCGGCGAGGTTGGCCCAGAAGGTCTCCAGGTCGGGTGCCTGCGGGTAGCGTCCGGCGACGCCGACGACGGCCACGGGCTCGGCCGCCCGGCGCTCGCGGGTCCCCGTCGTGGTGGCGGCCCGGCGCGGGGCGGCGGGTTCGGCGGGGACGGGCTCGTCCCGTGGGGCGAACAGCCCGGAGGTGAGCGGGCCGGGGGTGCCGCCGTCGTGGCCCGACAGGGCTCGCGGGTCGGCGTGTACGGCCACCAGCCGGGCGGGGCCGGCGGGTTGGGCCAGGCACCGGTCCAGCAGGCGCAGTGCGGCTGCGGTGGGCAGGGGCCGCAGGCCGGCGGTCGCC
Source organism: Streptomyces sp. NPDC015139 (assembly GCF_043079785.1). Classification (NCBI taxonomy): domain Bacteria; kingdom Bacillati; phylum Actinomycetota; class Actinomycetes; order Kitasatosporales; family Streptomycetaceae; genus Streptomyces; species Streptomyces sp. NPDC015139. The sequence continues at coordinate 233,360 of NZ_JBIBUW010000009.1, forward strand.
GCGCGGGCGAGTGCGGCGGTGTCGGCGCGCATGCCTCCGTCGGACCAGTAGGGCCAGGCCAGGGAGAGGGTACGGCCGGTGCGGGCCGGGTCCGCGGCGCGCCGTTCGGCGAACGCGTCGAGGTAGGCGTTGGCGTAACCGTAGGCGCACTGGCCGGTGTTGGGCAGGACGGCGGACAGCGAGGAGAACAGCACGAACAACGATGGGTCGTCGGCGGCGGTGGCGCGGTCGAGGTGCAGGGTGCCGGCCAGCTTCGGGGCGAGGACGGCACGGGTGTCGGCGGGGTCCTTGCGGAAGTGCAGCGCGTCGTCCGTGCGGCCGGCGCAGTGGAAGACCGCGTCGATACGGCCGAACAGCTCACGGCAGCGGGCCGCCGCGGCCTCGGCGCCCTCCTCGCGGGCGATGTCGGCCCGGACGTGGTGCGCCTCGCCGCCGAGCGCCGCGCAGCGGTCGAGCAGGTCCGACACCGCGGGGTCGAGGGGCCGGCGCCCGCACAGCACGAGCCGTGCGCCGTGACGGCAGGCCAGGTGCTCGGCGAGCAGCGAGCCGATGCCTCCGGTGCCGCCGGTGATCAGGCAGACGGCCCCCCGGGGCAGGGCGGGGGCCGTGGCGCCGTCGAGGGTGTGCGGGGTGAGGCGGCGGACGTCGCGCTCGCCGTCGGGGCCGTGCCGGTACCGGGTCTCGCTGTCCTCGGTGGGGTCGGCCGCCTCCGCCAGGAGGATGCTCGCCAGGTCGTCGGCGTCCGGGGTGCCGACGACGAGTGTGCTCCGGCAGTGCAGGGCGGGGTTCTCCGCGGTGATGCCCCGGGCCAGGGCGGCGACCGCAGTGTGCTGGGGTGCGGCTTCCTCGTGGTGGGTGCTGTGGAGGAAGCGGAGCCGGCGGGTGCCGGCAGCCGTCCTGCTCGCCAGCGCCGCGGCCAGGGCCCAGACGACGTCGTAGCCGTCGGTGGTGTCGGCGGCGGGGCCGGAGGCCGGGGCGGGGCAGACGGCCAGCACCGTCGGAAAGGTGCCCTCGGCGGCGAGCTCGTCCAGCAGGCGGACGAGGTCGGCGCGGCTGCCGGTGGGCAGCCGCCAGGAGTCGGGTCCGGTCCGCTCGTAGGTGTCGGCCGGCTGCGCGTGGACCGTGCGGCGGGCGGGGCCGGTGCGGTGGCGCAGCGCGGCCGGCAGGGCCCGATCTGGGGTGACGACGAGCAGGTCGCCGGGCGTGTCCGGGGCCGGGTCCGCCTGGACGGGTCGGTGGACCCAGACGGGGCGGTGGACGAACAGCGTGGGGTCGTCCGTGCCGTCCGCGGGGTCCGTCGGCGGGGTGGCCGGCGGCGCGGGTCGCGGGGCTTCGGCGGGGGCGGCCGGTGGCGCGGCTCCCGGTGCGTCGGCGGGCAGCGTGAGCGTGTGCCGCTGGGCCAGGTGCCGGGCGACTGAGGTGACGTCCGTGTGCTCGAAGAGCAGGGTCGGGTAGAGCCGGCCGTCGACGACCTGCTCCAGTTCCGTGCTCAGTGAGAGCAGGGCCACCGAGTCGAGTCCGAGTTCGTAGAAGCCGCGGTGCGGGTCGACGGCCTCGGGAGCGCGGCCCAGCAGCCGGCCGATGAGCGTACGGAGGTGGCCGGCGAGCCGCCGCTCGGTGCCGTCGCCCGCCGCGGCGACCGCCCGGGCGACGGCCGCGGTGGCCGCGGTGGCCGCGGTGGCCGCCTGCGACGGTGCCGCCGGTGCGGTCGCCGCGGGGGTGTCGAGGAGCCGGGTGATGAGTCCGGCGTGCCGGACCCGCTTGCAGCTGAGCTTGGTGAACTTGGCGACGAACCGGCCCTGTTCGTCGTGGATCAGGCAGTCGTTGTGCATGACGTCACCGGACGGGGCGAGCGTCTCCGGTGCGGGCACGTGCACCCAGCAGGGCCCCGCCACGGCGCGCGGGGCGCGGAACTCCTCGATGTAGACGGGGATGAACGGGTCGGGTCCGGGCGGCGGCCGGTGGCCGAAGGCGACCAGGGTGGCGGCGTCCAGTTTCGCCGGATGGAGGTGGAAGGCGCTCTCCTGCTCACGGGAGCCGGGGTCGAGTTCGAGGCGGGCCAGCAGCCCGCCCGTGTCGAGGAGGTGGAGGGCGCCGAAGCCCATCATGGGCGGGCCGTGCTCGATGTCCTCGGCGCGTGCCTGCCGGTACAGCTCGGCCATGTCCCGGGTCCGCTCGGAGCGGGTGAGCAGGGCGCGCGGGTCGATCGGAGGGGGCGGCGGCTCGTCGGTGAACTCCAGACGGGCGGAGAAGTGCGGGCGCCAGTCGACACCCCGGGGCGCGGTGGCCGTGTCCTCGCCCGGTGCGACGACCGCACCGGCCGCCTCGACGCGGCGCGCGCCGGTGGTGTCCGGGGCACCGATCGTGACGCGCACGGCGAGGTCGCGACCCGGAGCGGTGGCGATCGGCTCGGCGAAGAGCACGTCCCGGAGCACGGCGCGTGCGGTGTCCACCCGCTGGGCGCGCAGGATCCGGTACACGATGTCGAGGAAGGTGGCGCCGGGCATCACCGACACCCCGTGGATGCGGTGGTTGCGCATGATGAAGTCGTCGTGTGGCAGCGAGAGGTGACACTCGATCGGGTCGTTCACGGCGTGGTCTCCCCCTCGTGTCCGAGCCGGCCGGCGGCGTCCTCGCGCAGCCGCGACCGGTCCGTCTTTCCGTGGGCGTTCACTGGTGCGTCGGGCAGCCACCACAGGTGGCGGGGCAGCATGTAGGGCGGCAGGCGTTCGGCCAGCCGCTCGGCGAGCGCGGCCGTGTCGGGCTCGGTGTCGCCGAGCAGGTAGGCGACGAGCCGGGTGCCGCCGGGGGCGTCCAGGGCGAACGCGACGGCGTCGCCTCCCGAGGTGTCGCGCAGGGCGGCCTCCACCTCGCCGACCTCCACGCGATAGCCGTTGATCTTCACCTGGGCGTCCCTGCGGCCGAGGTGGACCCAGCCGTGCCCGGTGGCGCGCACCTGGTCGCCGGTGCGGTACCAGCGGCGGCCGTCGCGGTGCAGGAAGCGGCCCTCGTCCTGCCGCGGGTCGAGATAGCCGCGGAACATCTGCGGGCCGGTCATGACCAGTTCGCCGGTGTCCTCGGCGGGCCGGCCGTCGGGGGCCAGCAGCATGGCCTGCATGCCGTCGTTCGGGTGGCCGATGGGTACGGTGGCGCCGTACCGCGGGCCGGACAGGTCCTGGCCGGGGTCCCAGCGGAACGCGGTGCAGGCGATGGTCAGTTCGGTCGGTCCGTAGATGTTGTCGAGGACACCGCCGGGCGCGGCCCGCTGCCAGTACCGGGCGGTGTCCACGAGGAGCGGCTCGCCGGCGAACACCGACTGGCGCAGGCCGGTGAGGCTGCCCGGGGCGAGGCGGTCGGCGCGTTGCAGGCCGCGCGCGAGGCTGGGGGTGCTGTGCCAGACGGTCAGTCCGTAGCGCGGGACCCAGCGCGCCGGGTCGAGCGCCTGGAGCCGGGACAGCACGCACACACAGGCGCCGCCGGCCCAGGCGGGGAAGATGTCGCACATCGCCAGGTCGAAGGTGGTCTCGTGGACCTGGCTGAACCGGTCGTCCGGGCGGACGCCGTAGCGGGGCAGCGACGTGGCGAGGAACGCGGAGACGTTCGCGTGGCTGACGGGTACGCCCTTCGGGGTGCCCGTCGAGCCGGAGGTGAACAGGATGTAGGCGATGTCGTCCGGGGTGCCCGCGGGGATGTGCCGGCCGGTCGCCGGGGCGGGTTCCGTCAGTTCGTCCGCCGTGAGGACCCGGGCGCCGCCGACGGCGGTGGGCAGTTTGGCGGGCAGGGCCGGGCGGCCGGTGCGCGGGGCCAGTACGGCGTGCACCGGCGCGGACTCCACCAGTCGGGCCACTGCGCCTGCGGCGTCCGGCTCGGCGACGACGGCGCCGCAGCCCGCGGCGCGCAGGACGGCGGCGTTGCGGGCCGGCGGATTCTCCGGGTTCAGCGGTACGGCCGGGGCTCCGGCGTACAGGGCGGCGAGCAGGCCGATGTACGCCTCGGGTGTCTTCGAGGCGAGGACCGCGACCGGGGCGCCGGGTTCGCCCAGGGTGGCGATGGCGGCGGCCCACGCCCGTGCCGTGCCGTCGACCTCGGTGTAGGTCCAGCTCCGGTCGAGGATGCGCAGCGCCGGGCCGTGCGGGTTGCGGGACAGGCCGTCGGCGAACCAGTCGTGGAGCATCCTCGCGCCGTGCGGCCGTACGACCGCCGCGTCGGCCGTCACCGGTCCGCCAGGCAGCCGCTGACGACCCGCCAGAGGTCGCCGGCCGTGGCGAAGCTGGCGGGCACGAGGGCGCCTTCGGGGAACTCGATGCCGTAGGCGTCCTCCAGCCGGGCGGAGAGGCCGACCATGCCGAGGGAGTCCAGGCCGTGCGCGGGCAACGGGACGTCGGCGCGCAGCGCGGCGGTCGGGGGGTAGTCGGTGAGCGCGGCCCTGACCAGCTTCTCGTAGGTGTCGTCCCAGTTCGTCGCCACGGTGCGCCTCGTCCTTCTCGTCGTCGCCGGGGTTGGTGCCGGGGTGCCGGGTGAGCCGTGTCGATGTGCACGCGTCGGACGGTTCCGGGTGGGCGTCGCGGAATGGGCGTGCGGGCCCGGAGAGATAATTCCGGCGCGGGGATGCTAACGACGGAATTTCGGCCGCCGCAAGGGCGTCAAGGGACTTTTTCGGCGTGCTCAGTATTGAGCAGAATTCCGGTGTGTAAATGCAGGATCATCTGGGGTCTTCACTTTTCCCCCGGCCGCTGGAATCACGCGCTCGGCGTTCTCGCCGGCCCTTGGTGCGACGGGTTCGCGAGCCGGCACAGGAGGACGGAACGCATGCCGCAGCGTGTGCTGATCGCAGGTACCTCGGCGCTGCTCGCCGGCCGTCTGGCGGCCCGGTGCCTGACCGCTTCCGACGAGACCGAGGTGGTGCTGCTGTCCGCCGCCGTCTCGCGGCCGGGCGCGATCGCCCCGGACCGGAAGGAGATCGCCTCGTTCGTGGCGCAGTCGGCCCGGCTGCCCGATCCCGGGGGCAGGCTGACCGTCGTGTGCGCGGCACCCGGGGCGGTCGCGGACGAACTCGGGGCGCTGACGGCGGATCAGGTGTGGTGCGTGGTCCCGGGCTGGGACCGGGCGCCGGTGCGCGGGGCGCGCGGGGACGCGGCACTGGCCGGCTCGGTGCTCGCCGCGCTGCCCGCGCTCGGGGCCGTCGGATACGTGCACGTCGGGCCGGACGGGGTGGTGGACGACGGTGCCGCCGGACCGGTGCGCCGCGGCTACCGCGAGCTGGAACGGCGCGCCGTGGAGGTGTGCCTGGACGCCGGTGTGGCCTGGCGGGTGCTGCGTACGCCGCCGGTGCTGGACGACCAGGCACCGGTGTTCGGCGAGTGCCCGCCGGGCGCGCACCGGCTGCTGTGGGCCCTGCACGCGGTGCGGACCGAGGTCGAGGACCGGGTGCCCGACTGGTTCGAGCGGCATCCGCTGCGGGTGGCCGGCGCGGCGGGGCTGGGGCTCACCCTGCTGCCCGCCGAGCGGGCCGCCGAGGAGCTGTGGCGGGCCGGTGCGCCGGGCGGACTCCCGGACGGGTTCGCGACGGTGCCCGCGCCGGCGCCGGTCCCGCTGACCGAGGTCCTGGCGCGGGCCGGCGCGGTCCACGGCATCGACGTCCGCCCGGTGGCGGACCGCGAGGGCCTCTCCGCGGCCGACCGGCTGCTCGATCTGCGCCTGGCGGACGTTCGTGCGCAGGCCGCACGGCTCGGGAACGCGGCGGCGGTCCCCGTACCCGGACCCCTGTCCGACGGCACGGCCCCCCGGGCCGGCGTCGGCGCGCCGGATCCCCCGGCGGCCGCCCGGCAGCCCGCGCCGACGGCGTCCGGGCAGCCCCCGGCGCCGTCGCCGGCCGTACCGGAAACCGCGGCTCCCCCACCCGGGTCAGGGGCCTCCCCCACCCTCGCCACGCCGCTGTCCGCCGCCGGGCAGTGGGAGGTGTTCGGGAGCGTGCGGGCGTACCAGGCGGTCGCCGGGCGGGCGGCGGGGACGGCGGGGCGGGAGGACGTGACGCTGCGCCGGCGTACCGTCGAAATCGCCGGGCGGCCGCTCGCCGTGTACGAGGCGGGCGACGGTGACGGGCCGCCGCTGGTGGTGCTGAACGCGCTCGGTCAGGGGCCCGGATTCCTCACCCGGCTGTGCGCCCGGCTCGCGCCGCACCACCGCGTCGTCACCTGGCAGGTCCGCGGCACGGAGCGGGACGATCCGCCGTGGCGGGCCGGGGACCAGCTCGACGATCTGGAGGCCGTCCTCGACGCGGCCGGGGCCGACCGCGCCCATCTGCTCGGCTGGTGCACCGGCGCCAAGATCGCGACGGCCTTCCAGCGGCGCAGGCCGGACGCCGTGGCCTCCCTGGTGTTCCTGAACGCCACGTTCCGGCAGAACGGCCGCTGGGACGGCATGGACACCAAGTACGAGGCCGACCTGGCGGCGGTGTGCCGCGCCCTGGACCGCAGTCCGGCGAAGGCCGCCCGGATGCTGGGCCTGCTGGCCCCCGGCGCCGCGGGCGGCAAGGGCAGCCCCGGCGCCCGGGACGCGGGGGTGCTCGGGGTGCTCAGCCGGGCCCTCGCCGACGAGGTCCGGCGGCCGTTCCGCGACGCGGAGGTGCTGGTGCGGTACGCGCGGCAGCTCGTGGACCTGTGGCGGCTGGACTCGGCGACCCAGGCGGCGCAGGTGACGGCGCCGGTGCTGTTCGTCTGCTCGGAGTTCGACGGGATCTCGTCGCCGGCCCGGGCGCGCGAGGCGGCCCGCTGCTTCCCGCGGGCGCGGTACGCGGAGCTGGCGGTCGCCGGTCACTACGCGCCGCACGACCGCCCGGCCCTGGTGGCGGAACTGATCACGGAGTTCGTCCGCGCGCCGGACGAGGTCGCGGACCTCGTGCGGTACGCGGAGATCACCTGGCACATCGACATGGAGGGAACTGCACGGTGACCGAGGCCAAGGCCTTCGACCGGGTCGCGGACGACTACGACCGGATGCGGGGCGGAATGGAACGCGGCCGGCAGGCCGCGGCGCAACTCGCCGGGGACCTCACGCCCGGCACGGTGCTGGAGGTGGGCGTCGGCACCGGCGTCGTGGCGGCGGGGCTGGCCGAACTCGGCCACCGGGTCCACGGCGTCGACCTGTCGCTGCCGATGCTGTCGCGGGCCGCGGAGCGGCTGGCGGGGCGGGTGACGGCCGGGGACGCCCGGGCCCTGCCGTTCGGGGACGGCACGTTCGACAACCTGGTCTTCACGCACGTCCTGCATCTGGTCGGGGACATGCCGCGCGCCCTCGTGGAGGCGGCGCGGGTCCTGCGCCCCGGCGGGCGGCTGCTCGCGGTGCACGGTGACCCCGCGGCCGACCCGGACGACCTGGTCGCCGTACTGGACCGGCTGGCCGTGCTCCAGCCGCCGCGGCCCGACACCCCCGAACGGCTGGACGCGGCCGCGGCCGCGGCGGGGCTGACCCGGCTGCGGCACGAGTTCGCGCCGGACTACGAGCGGGCCACCACGCCGCGTCAGCTGCTGGAGAGTCTGGAGCGCCGGCTGCCGCCCTACCTGTGGGAGGTCGACGACGAGACCTGGGGCCGGGTGGTGGAGCCGGCCCTCGCCGAACTGCGGGGCCTCGCGGACCCGGACCGGCCGCGGGTGCAGCAGTGGCGGGTGCATCGCAGCGTCTACGTCAAGCGGTGAGGCGCCGGGGGCCGGGGAGGGCCGACGCGGGCCGGCCGCGCTCCCCGGTCCCCGGCCGTTCAGCGGGGTATCAGCTCGAAGGCGATCGCCGGGCGGCCGCCGAACCGGGCCCCCATCGCCCGGGCGAGTCCCAGCAGGGGCCCGCGTACGTCCGTGACGGGCGGCTGCATCGCCGCCAGATAGCTGGCGTGCGCCTCCAGGGAGGCCACGGCCCGGTCGATGTGGTCGCCGACGTCCACGGCGTGGGTGGGCCGGGGCGAGTTGGAGATCGCCACGTACCGGACGCCCTGCCAGGGGCCCGGTCCGTCCTCGGGAAAGATCCACCGGTTGGCCGCGTCGCCGACGGCGTCGAGCAGGGCCCGGCCGGTGTTGCGGTGGTCCGGCGAGTTCCAGCGTCCGGTCGAGGTGTGGTCGTGGTGGCAGAAGCCCAGCACGAGTTCGGGGCGGTGCCGGCGGATCGCGGTGGCGAACTGGCGGCGCAGCTCGGCGGAGTACTCGATGCGTCCGTCGGGATGGTCGAGGAACTCCACGCCCGCGGCGCCGACCACGGCGGCGCTGGCCCGCTGTTCGGCCTCACGGACCTCGGCGGCCTTCTCCGGCGCCATGGTGTCGATGCCGGCCTCGCCCCGGCTCGCCACCACGTAGGTGACGGTCTTTCCGGCCGCGGTCCAGCGCGCGACGGCGCCCGCGGCTCCGAATTCCATGTCGTCGGGGTGCGCCACCACGGCCAGCGCGCGGGTCCAGTCCTCGGGCATTTCCTGGAATTCATCACTCATGGGCCGAAGATAACAGCGGGCATTACTCCGCCGGTACCCTGGGAATGCATTTCGCTGAACTCCGCCCGGCCATTGCGTCCGGATGGGAAAATACCTCGTGACGCCCTGATGGAACGCTCAATTGTGAGCAGAGCCGCGGGTGGGGACGCGCGAGGATCCGGCTGATCCCCGTCGGCGGCCCGGTCACCGGCGCCGCGGTCCCGCGAGCGAGAGGACAACGCATGCAGACGCAGTCGACCAGCACGATGACCTGGGACTCCTGGCAGCCGGCCCCGTTCGAGCAGACCGACGGCGCCCCGGTGCTGCTGCACGGCGAGGTGGCCAACCACTACCGCGGGACCATCGAGGCCGAGGGCGTCCAGCAGGTCCTGATCGCGCTCTCCCCCGGGGGCGCCAGCGTGTTCACCGCGCTGGAGCGGGTGACCGGCCGGATCGGCGACCGCAGCGGCAGCTTCGTCCTGCAGATCAGCGGCACCACCGGCGGCGGCGCGGCGAAGGCCACGCTCGAGGTCCTGGAGGGCTCCGGGACCGGTGGGCTCGCCGGGCTGCGCGGCTCCGGCACCTACTTCTGTGACAACCCCGGTCCGGACGGACACGCGAGCGTGACGCTGGACCACTCCTTCGAGTAGTCCCGGCGATCCGCGTGCGTGTGTGTCGGCCGAGGGCATAGGCTCGCCAACACCGGAGCAGCACACGGTAGTTGCGTGCCGGAGACGGCCGACCCTTGAGGAAGGAAGTTTTTCATGTCCCCCATTGGGCAGCTGGCAGCGGTCACCCTGGACGCGCCGGACCCGAAGGCTCTCGCGGAGTTCTACAGCGCCGTGACCGGCTGGGAGTCCCTGTTCGCGAGCGAGGACTTCGCCTACATCGGTACCCCGGACGGGTCCAGCCGCATCGGCTTCCAGCGGACCGAGAGCCTGAAGAAGCCCTCCTGGCCCGGCGACGACAAGCAGATGCACCTCGACTTCAGTGTGAGCGACCTGGAGGAGGCGGTGGAGCGGCTGACCGCCCTCGGGGCGACCAAGCCGGAGCACCAGCCGGGTGGCGAGAAGTGGGTCGTGCTGATCGACCCCGCCGGTCACCCGTTCTGTGTGACCACCATGGCCTGACGCCTGCCGGTACGGAACGCCTCGGGGCGGACGTCCCGCGCGGGGCCCGGCACATGTGTCACGACGGGGCCGCGGCACTCACCGAGTGCCGCGGCCCCGTCGTGTCGCGGGTGCCGGCCGGAGCCGTCAGTCGCCCCAGTACTGCGGTGTCAGGCAGCCGTCGTGTCCGCTGCCCTCCAGCATCAGGCTGTCCCAGCCGCCGCCGCCCTCCTCGCGCGGGACCCAGTCCTGCATGTAGGTGGCGCGCGGGGCCTCGGGGTCCGTGCGGGCGTCGATGCCCATCAGCTTGTACATGGTGCCGAGCGTCTTCATGTGGATGAGGAAGTGCATCCGCTCCATCGTGCCGAAGAGTTCCTCGAAGACCAGTGCGGTGGCGTCCCCGCCGGAGTTGAGGTTGGTGTTCTCGGCGACGGTGCGGGCGAACAGCCGGGCCTCGGCACGGTACTTGTAGCTGAAGTCCACCACCCGGTGCATCACCACACCCGCGGTGGCGGTGTTGAGGAGGCCGTCGGCGGGGACGGACGTCTGGTGCTGTGCGGGGAGCACCTCGAACCAGGGCTCGTCCCGGTCGGCGGCCAGCGGGCTCATGGAGGGGTCCTGTGCCATCGTCCGGGTGGCGGTGCCGAAGATGCCCCAGCGGTGCGGGAGCATCATGGTCTCCCGCACACTGCCGGGCACGAAGGCGGCCTGCCAGTCGTCCGCCTGGTGGTGTGCCACGTAGCCGCCGAGGACGCCGTCCCGGAAGTCGCGCGCGCCGCCCATGTGCAGCAGCCGTTCGTAGTCCTCCAGGGACCGGAAGTGGATCAGCCAGTGCAGGCGGTCCTTGACGCCGAAGGTCTCCTCGTAGACGAGGACGGTCGCCAGTCCCGGGTGCTTGGCGTTGACGAACTCGGCGGCCTCCCGCGCCATCCGGCGGGCGGTGTCGCCCTGCCCGCCCGCGATCTGGGCGACCCGCTCGACGACGACCCCGGCGTTCGCCGAGTGCAGGATCTTGTCCGCGGGCTGCGCCGTCTGGTGCCGGGCGGGCGGGACACTGGGCATGCCGCTGTCCACGGTCATGTGGCTCTCCTCGGTGTGTGGTGACGGGTGACGCACGCCGGGTCAGGCGTAGGCGGCGAGGCGGTCGCTGAGGACACGGGCCGCCCCGGTCATCAGCAGGTCGGCGATGCGTTCGACGTGCCGCTCCGGCCAGGGCTCCAGAGCGGTACCGCCGACGCAGCGGTTGAAGGCGCCCGCGGCGGGCCCGCAGTGCACCTGGTAGTTGGCCCGTTCGGCGGGATCGCCCTCCTGGGCGGCCCGGTTGGTGCGGGCGAAGTAGGACTTGAAGACGAGTGCCATCCGGTGCTTCGGATCCCGCTCGGCGCGTTCGGTCTCGTGCGCGCGGCCCGTGTCCCGGTAGTAGGCGCACGTCTGCTTCCACACCTGGTCCAGGGGGGCGCGCAGGCAGTCGCGTTCCAGCCAGGCGCGGGTGGGCCCGTCGAGGTCGTCGAGGCCCGTGTGGGTGCGGTAGAGCTGGTAGAGCTTGTTGGCGCGGGCCGCGAAGAGGGTGCCCTTGCGGACCACCTGGACGCGGGAGCCGAGTTCGAACAGGTCACCGGCGGGCGCGTACGCGGTGTCCTGCACGTCCAGGGCGGCCACCAGCTGCTTCACCGCGTCCGAGGTGCCGGCCTGCGGGGAGCACTGGTTGACCGAGCCGGTCACCACGAAGTCCGCGCCGAGGACGAAGGCCGCCGCCACCGCCTCCGGGGTGCCGAGGCCGCCGCACGCGCCGACCCTGAGGCGGCGCGCGTAGCCGTACCGCTCGGTGAGCCGGGCGGCCAGCGCGACCGTGGTCGGCACCAGTGCCAGGCTGACGCCGCCGTCGGTGTGGCCCGCCGAGTCCCCCTCGACGCAGACGTCCTGCGCGACCGGCAACGCGCGCGCCGCGTCGGCCTCGGTGGAGGTCAGCCCGCCCTCGGCGACCAGGCGGTCCAGCAGTTCCGGAGCGGGCGGTGCCATGAACTGGGCCGCGACCTCGGGACGCGAGCACTTGGCGACGACGGTGCGTACGGCGGCGGGGGTGCCGTCCGCGGCACGGTGGGCGCCGTGGAACCGGAACCGGACGAGGTCCGGGGTGACGGCGGTGAAGGCGGCCGCCTCCACGTGCCGTACGTCGTGCCGCAGCAGCAGGTCGACCAGGGCGCGCTCGGCTCCCGGACGGGTGAGGTCGTGCAGCAGGTTCACCCCGTAGCGGCCGTCGAGGCCCGGGGTGCGGGCCAGTTCGGTGACCGCCTTCCCGACCGTCTCCAGGTCCAGGCCGCCGGCGCCGAAGTAGCCCTTCAGGCCCGCCCGGCCGAGCCGGGCGACCAGGTCCACGGAGGAGACGCCCCGGAACATGCTGCCCGCCAGGTAGGCGTAGCGCAGTCCGTGGTCGTGCCGGAACTCCGCGGAGCCCAGCCGCGCGGCGGCCGGGTCCCGAACGGGCTCCGGCTCGGGCGGGGTCGCCCGGGACGTGCGTCCGATGGCCGCGGTGGTGGCGGCCGGCGGGGAGGCGGTACCTGTGGGCGGCGGGTGCGGCGCGCCGCCCACGGGGGCGGGGCGTGCGGGCGGTGCCGTACGGGCCTTTGGGCCGGGTCCGGCCCCGGGGGCGGCGGTGGCCGCCGTACCGCCGGGGCGCCGCCGGGCCGGTGGGGCGGGCTCGGCGACCACGGAGTCCCACATGGGCCGCAGCATGGGCCGGGGACCGAACTCGCGTGCCTCCGTGACGCCCCGGCGGATCAGTTCCCGCAGGGACTCGTGCCAGCGCACCGGAGCGGCGATCTGCCGGGCCAGCAGGCCGGCGACACCGTCCGGCGGATGGGGACGCGCGGTGACGTTGGCGATCACCGGGATGCGGGGCGGGCGGAACTCGACGGTGTCCAGGAAGGCGGCGAACCGTTCCTGGGCCGGCCGCATGTGCCGTGAGTGGAAGGCGCCGCTGGTGGCCAGCGGCACGCACCGGGCCCCCGCGGTCGCCCGCACCTCGGTCTGCACCGCCTTCACGGCCGCGGCCGGACCCGACACGACCACCTGGGTGGCGGTGTTGAGGTTGGCCAGGTCGACGTCCGTGGCGCCGCAGCGGTCCAGCAGGGCGCGCACCCCGTCGGGCGGGAGCCCGAGGACGGCCAGCATGGCGCCGCCGTCGGCCTCCCCCATCAGCTCGCCGCGCCGTTTCACGATCCGCAGGCCCGTCTCGAAGTCGAAACACCCGGCGGCGAGCAGCGCGTTGTACTCGCCGAGACTGTGACCGGCCAGGAAGTCGGGTGCGGGCCCCTCCGCCAGCGCTTCGGCGCAGGCGAGCGCGTTGACGACGTACAGCGCGGGCTGGGTCCAGCGGGTGCGGTTCAGCCGGCCGTCGGGATCGTCCAGGCACAGTGCGCGCACCGGCTCGCCGAGCACACGGTCGGCGACCGCCACGTACTCGGGGAAGCGGTCGAAGAGCCGCTCCCCCATGCCCGCGCGCTGCGCCCCCTGGCCGGCGAAGAGCCAGGCCCTCACTCGGCCGCGGTCAGCTGGTGCGGCAGCAGCAGGGTGTCCTCGATGGTGCCGGGGACATAGGTGCGGCCCCAGGTGCCGCCGCCCTTCTGTTCGGCGATGAACCGCCGCTCCCCGAGGGCCCTGAAGTCCTTGTCGGTGCGCTCCAGTTCGAGCAGTTCCTGGTAGGCGTCGAAGTCCTTCAGGTGCACGAGCCAGTGCAGCCGGTCCATGACGCCGAAGGTCTCCTCGTAGAGGTAGGAGGTGGCGCGTCCGGGCAGTTTGCGGTTGACCTCGTTCTGCCAGGCGAAGGCGTAGAGCCGGGCCTCCTTGCGGAACTCGTGGGTGGCCTGGCCCGTGCGGTGCAGGGTGAGCATGGCGTTGGCGGAGTGCAGCAGTTCGCCGTCGGGCCGGCCGGTCTGGAGCTTGGCCGGGTCCACCCAGAGGTCACCGGGGTCGTGGTCGTCCTCCTCGTGCACGAGGCCGTGCTGGGGGACGAGGATGCGTTCCTGGACCGAGCCCTCGACGACGGCGCGGCCCCAGACGCCCGCGCTGGCGTCGTCGACGACGCGGTCGCTCTCCAGCAGGTCGATCATCTTCTCGTCGTGGTCGACCATGTGCAGGCTGATGGCGTAGTCGTTGGGCGTCTTCCAGTGGATCAGCCAGTGGACCCGGTCCTGTTTGCCGAACGCCTCCTCGTAGAAGTAGAAGGAGGCGCCGTTGAGGTCGGACTGGTTCATGTAGGCGATCACGGAGGCGAAGAGCTTGCGGCCCTCGTCCCGGTGCTCGTACTTCAGCTGGGCGCTGCGGGCGATGGTGAAGCCCGAGTTGCCGGAGTGCAGCAGCTTGTCGGCCGGCACGGGGCTCTGTGCCGACGCGGGGCTGAGACCGGCCGTCCTCCGGGCTGTCCGCTGATCCATGGAATGGCCGTCCTTCCGGTGCGGAGATGCGTGGCTCGGGCCGGCCCGCGGGGGGCCGGCGCGAGCCACGCTAGGCGGACCGCCGCCGGGGGGCTGCGCAACTTTGAGCAGGCGGGGGGCGGTTCGCCGCCCCGCCGCGCATCAGCTCGTCGCGGGCGCCTCCTCGGCGGGCCGCTCCGTCGCGGGGTCGGCCCGGCGGGGCATCTCCTTGAGGAACAGGGACACCACGAGGGCCACGGCGACCAGCAGCACGCAGACGAGAAACATGTCCCCCATCGCGTGTGCGTAGCCGTCCAGCGCCCGTCCGCGCAGCGGCTCGGGCAGCCCGTGCAGCGCGGTGACGCCCTTGTCGGCGGCCCGCGCGGCGTCGGGGCCGACGTCGGTGAGGCGGTCGGTCACCCGGGTGGTGAGGACGGTGCCGAGCACCGCCACGCCGACCGCGGAGCCCATCCGCTGGAAGAAGTTGGCGGCGCTGGTGGCGGCGCCGATGTCCTGGGGCGGTACGGAGTTCTGCACGGCCGTGATAACGGGCTGCATCACCAGGCCGACGCCGGCGCCGAACAGGAAGGCGTACAGGCCGATCTGCCAGTAGGGCGTGTCGGCGTCGAGGCGGGACAGCAGCAGCATGGTGACGACGAGCAACGCGGACCCGGAGACCGGGAAGACCTTGTACTTGCCGTTCTTGCTGATCAGTTGTCCGGAGGCGATGGAGGTCACGGTCAGGCCGAACATGGCGGGCAGCATGGCGAGGCCCGAGCGCGTGGAGGACATGCCCATGACCGCCTGGAAGTACAGCGGCAGGAACACGATGCCCGCGAACATGGCGGCACCGGCCAGCAGCCCGAACAGCGCGCCGATGCCGAACACCGGGTTGCGGAACAGGCCCATGGGGATGACCGGTTCGGCCGCCCGGGTCTCCACCCACACGAACAGGACGCCCAGGGCGACGGCTCCGACGGCCAGCAGCAGCGACCCCGGCGCGGCCCAACCGTAGGTGTCACCCGCCCAGTTCAGGTACAGCAGGGCGCAGACGACCGCACCGGCGACCAGTGCGGCTCCGGCGAAGTCGACGGTGTGCGGCCGCTGCGGGCTGCGGATGCGCAGGCCCACCGCGGTCGCCACCAGGGCCAGCACACCGACCGGCACGTTGATCAGGAAGATCCAGCGCCAGCCGGGGCCGTCCGTGAACCAGCCGCCGACCAGCGGCCCGACCACGCTGGACAGGCCGAACACCGCGCCGAACATGCCCTGGTAGCGGCCCCGGCGCTCCGGTGGCACGACGTCGGCGATCACCGCGAGCGCCAGCACGAACAGTCCGCCCGCGCCGAGACCTTGCAGCCCTCGGAAGACGATGAGCTGCCAGATGCTCTGGGCGACGCCGCACAGCACGGATCCCACGACGAACACACCGATGGCGCACTGCACCACGGTCCGGCGGCCGTAGAGGTCGGAGACCTTGCCCCACAGCGGTGTGACCGCCATCGAGGTGACCAGGTAGACCGTCACCACCCAGGGCAGGCGCTCCAGTCCGCCCAGTTCGCCGACGATGCTCGGCAGGGCGACGCTGACGACGGTCTGGTCGAGGGCCGACAGCAGCATCCCCGCCATCACACCGGCGATGGCCAGTGTGGCCTGACGAGGGGTGGGCAGGGCCGGTGCCGCGTCCGCGGCCGCGGGGGCCGCCTCTGCGGAGTTTTCCATGGCTGGTCCGTTCCTTCCGTGGGGGGTCTGGCCGGCGGGCCGGGCGCTACGGCACGGGCGCCGCCGGGGTGGGTGCGGAAACCTCGCCCGTCACCTGGCGGGTGACGAAGCGCAGATCGAGGATGGCGGCGCGCACGGGAACCGGCCCGGGATCGGGCGTGCGGTCCGGCGTGCCTGCCGCCGTGACGGAGTCGGTGGTCGTGCCCCTGGCGGAGATCGGGTCCGGCGCGGGCGTGCGGGCGGCGGGACCGGTGTGCGCGGGGGCGGCGGTGTCCCGCTCCAGCCACAGCCGCCTGCGGCGGTACTCGGGTGCGGGCAGCGGCCGTCGCACCGGTACGCCCGCGGGACGGTCGCGCGGGTCGAGCGCGGAGGCGACGAGGTGGGCGTTGGTCCCGCCGAGCCCGAAGGAGCTGATGCCCGCGACCCGCCGCTCGGGCGGCGCCGCCCATTCCTCGACCGCCGTCACCGGCCGGAACGGGGAGTGCGCGAAGTCGAACCGCGGGTTGGGTGTGTCGCAGAACAGGGTGGGCGGGACCAGGCCGTGCTCCAGGCTCAGCGCGACCTTGATCAGACCTGCCACGCCCGCCGCGCTCAGCAGGTGCCCGACGTTGGCCTTCACGCTGCCGATGGCACAGCGGCCGTACGGTTCCTCGGCACCGGCGAACGCGTCGGTGAGCGCTTTGAGTTCCATCGGGTCGCCGATCCGGGTGGCGGTGCCGTGCGCCTCCACGAGCCCGATCTCGGCGGCCCGGCGGCCCGCGGCGGCCAGGGCCTTGCGGACGACGGCGGTCTGCGCGGCCGGGTTCGGTGTGGTCGTGCCCATCGTGTGGCCGTCGTTGTTGACGGCGACCGCCTCGATCACGGCGTGGACCGGGTCGCCGTCGCGCAGGGCGGCGCCCAGCGGCTTCAGCAGTACGGCGCCGCAGGCCTCTCCGGGCACGATGCCGTCCGCCTGCTCGTCGAACGGGCGGCAGCGTCCCGTGGGCGACAGCACCCGCGCGGCGCTGAACTCCAGGTAGGGGCGTTCGTCCAGCAGGATCTCCACCCCGCCGGCCAGGGCGAGTTCCGACTCCCCGGACAACACGCTGCGGCAGGCCAGCTGCACGCTCACCAGGGACGACGAACAGGCGCTGTCCACCACCAGGTTGGGGCCGCGGAAGTCGAACCGGTGCGCCACCTGGGCGGCGAGGAAGTTCTGGTCGGACTGGAGCACGTCGGGCCGCAGCGGCGCGCGGCGGGGGTAGGTGGAGATCCGGCCGCCGACGAACACGCCCACGTCCCGGCCGCGCAGCTCCTCGCCCCGGTACCCCGCGTCGGCCAGGCAGTCCCGGGTGGCTTCGAGGAACAGCCGGATGCCCGGATCCAGGACGGTGGCCTCGTCGTCCGTGAGCTGGAACGGCTCGGGATCGAAGCGTTCGAGGCCGTCGAGGAACCCTCCCCACTTCCCGGTGCTGCGGCCCGGTGCGTGGCCGGGGCTGTAGAGCGCCTCGGTGTCCCACCGCCCGGGCGGTACCTCGGTGACGGCACAGTGTCCCTGGAGGAGGTTGCGCCAGTAGGTGGCGACGTCGGGCGCACCCGGGAAGCGGCCCGCCATGCCGATGACGGCGACCTTGGTCTCCGTACCGCCGTGCGCGGGGCGGGGGGCGGCCGCGGGGACTTCCGCCGGGTGCGAGGGCTGGTGGGTGGGTGGCGCGGAGACGGCCGGGGCGGCGGGGGTGACCGCGGCGGGCGCGGGAGCGTCGGAGGCGGGAGCGTCGGCGGGCGGGGCCGTACGCGGTTCCGCCTCGTGGCGCGGGGCCAGGCCGAGACCGGTCAGGTGGCCGTGCAGCTGCTCGACGCTGGGGTGTTCCAGCAGCAGCGACGGCGGGAGGCGTTCGCCGACGGCCTCCTCGACGCGGTCGAGGAGTTCGCCCAGCATCACGGACTCCACGCCGAGGTCGGCGAAGTCCGCCGTGACGTCGAGGTCGGCCTCCGGGGTGCCCAGCACCGCGCACACCAGCCGCACCAGCCAGGCGGGCCCGCCGTCCGTCGAGGATCCCGCCGAGGACACCTCGGCGCGGGCCGCGTCGGGCGCGGACCGCGGACGTACGCCGGCCGCCGTCCCCCCGGCCCGGCTGTCGAGCAGTGTTCCGGCGTCGAACGACGGGTCCAGCGGGACGGCCGGCAGGACCGTGCCGCCCCAGGGCATCGCCAGTACCTGGTCGAGGACGCGCAGGCCCTGCGTGTCGTTCAGGGTGTCCAGGCCGACGGGCGCGCAGACGTTCTCCTTGCCCCGGGCCGCTCCGCTGTCGGTCCACATCGGCCAGCACACCGAGCGGAAGTGGGCACCGCCCTGCCGCACCCGGTGGGCGAGGAGGAAGTCCATCGCCGCGTTCGCCGCCGCGTAGTCCGTGACGCCCACGGCCAGGCGGGGAACGAGCGCGCAGGCCGAGGAGAAGGCCACGAAGAAGTCGAGACGGTCGCCGGCGCAGAGGGCGGCGAGGGTGTCGAGACCGTCGGCCTTGGGTGCGAAGGACGCGCGTATCGAGGCGGTGTCCTTGCCGACGAAGGCGGGGCGGCCGGTCCCGATCCCGCCGGCGCAGTGCACGACGCCGCCCAGGGGCGCGAGTTCGGTCCGCACGCGGTCCAGGAAGGCTCCGAGGGCGGACGCGTCGGTGAGCGGGCCGGTGTGCACCAGGACACGGGCGCCGAGCCGTTCCAGCCGTCGTACGTTCTCCACCGCCTCGGCCTCGGCCTCGCCGAGGGCCTCGGGCGCGTCCCACAGGTGACGGGCCGGCAGCGGCCGGCCGCCGAGGACGGCGATCGCACCGGCACCGCGTTCGACGAGGTGGGCGGCGACGCGGGCGCCGATGCCTCGCGTTCCGCCGGTGACGACGTAGGCGCGGTCCGGGTCCGGGGTGAAGGGGACGGCCCGGCCGAGGGTGGGGCGCAGCAGGGGTTCGTAGCGCAGCCCGTGCCGGTGGCAGATCTCCGCCCTGGCGCCCGGCCGGTGCCACTCGCCCCACAGTGAGGCGGCCAGCCGGTCCGTGTCGGTGGTGGCCAGGTCGGTGTCGACCACGGTGGTGTCCAGCCGGCCGTACTCGGCGCCGAGGCAGCGCAGGAACCCGGCCATGCGGGCGCCGGAAGGGTCGGGGGCGGGGCCGTCGAGGTCCTGGAGTCCGCGTACGGCCTGGATGCCGCGCAGTCGTGCGCCGGGCCGGGCTCCGAGCAGGCGACGGATCAGCAGCAGACGGGCGGTCCACGGCCCGGGATCCCCGGGGTCCGCGCGGTCCAGGTCGGTGAGGTCCATCCAGCCGGCGATCAGCGGGTGGCGGGCGAGCAGGTCGCCGGTGACGGTGTCGGCCTGCTCGTCGTCGGCGAACCCGACCGTCCCATCGAGGAGTTCCGGCGTGCCGTGGTCGTCCCGGACGAGGACGGGGACGAGGGTGCCTCGTGGTGCCGTCGCCGCGAGCGCGTCCGCGAGACCGCGCGTGGCCGTGCCGTACAGACAGAGCACCACGCCCTCGGCGGGGCCGGAGCCGGCGCTCACCTCGCCGGTGGGCAGCCACTCCCGGCGCAGCAACACGGCGTCTCCGTCCGGCTGTTGTCCGGCCCGGACCGGACCGGTCGTAGCGGCGTGCGCCTGCACCGACTCCACGGGCCGGGACGGGCCCGCGACCGCGGGTGCCGGGGCGTCGACAACGGCCGCACCGGCTACGGTCTCCGGTATCCAGCACCGCAGACGGGCGAAGGGGTACGCCGGCAGTGTGGTGACGCGTGGCCGCACCTCCGGCTCTCGTGGGTGCAGCAGGGGCCAGTCCACCGGCCCGCCCGCCGCCCAGTGCCGGGCGAGCGCGCCCAGGTCGGCCTCGGGTCCGTCGGGCAGCAGCCGTCCCTGCGGCCGTCCCCCGTGCGGGGCCCGGCCGCGTACGACCCCTCCGGTGGCGGAGCCGGTCGCGAACTCCGCCAGACGGGCGGACGCTTCGGCCGGGTCGCCGACGACGAGTGCCAGCCGCTCCCGCAGCGGTTCCCGGCCCACCTGGAGGGTCCAGGCGACATCGGCCAGGGCGGGTGCGTCGGGAGCGCGCAGCCGTGCGGCGAGGCGCGAGGCCGAGTCCTTCAGACGCTGCTCGTCGTAGGCCGACAGGACGAGCAACTGGGGGCGGCCCGGTCCGGTCGCCCGCGGTGCGGTGCTGTCCGGTTCGGGGCGGGCGGGGTACTCCTCCACGATCAGGTGGGCGATGGTGCCGCCGGCGCCGAAGGAGCTGATGCCGGCGCGCCGGGGGCGCGGTGTGCCGTCCGGGCCGGCCGGTCGCGGCCACGGGGCGGCGGTCCGCTGGGCCCGGAAGGGGACGGTGTCCCAGTCGATGTTCGGGTTGAGGTCGTCGGCGTGCAGCGTCGGGGCCAGGGTGCGGTGCTCCAGCTGGAGCAGGACCTTGGTGAACGCCGCGATGCCGGCCGCGGCCTCGGCGTGCCCGACGGTGGACTTCACCGAGCCGATCGGCAGGGATCCCGGCGCGCGGTCGGCGGTGCCGAAAACCCGGCCCAGACCGTCGATCTCGACCGGGTCACCGAGGGCGGTGCCCGCTCCGTGGGCCTCCAGGTAGTCGATGTCGCCGGGGAGCAGTCCCGCGTCGGCGAGGGCGCCGCGGACCACGTCGCCCTGCGCGGCGGGGGACGGTACGAGGTAGCCGTTGGTTCGTCCGGCGTGCACCACGGCGCTGCCCCGGATCACGGCGCGCACCCGGTCGCCGTCCGCGAGGGCGCGTTCCAGCGGCTTCAGGACGAGGACGCCCACGGCCTCCGCCGGTACGAACCCGTCGCCGCCCGCGCCGAAGCTGCGGCACCGGCGGGAGCTGGAGGTCAGTGACATCAGCCGCTGCTGGACGAACTTGTTGGGGTGCAGGGACAGGTTGACGGCACCCGCGAGGGCGATCTCGCAGTCGCCGGCCCGCAGGGCCCGTACGGCCAGGTGCAGGGCGGCCAGCGAGGAGGAGCACATGGTGTCGACGGCGAGGCTGGGGCCGTGCAGGTCGAGGATGTACGAGACGCGGTTGGCGATGTTGCCGAGCGCGCCGCCCGCGTAGGCGGGGCGTCCCCGCAGGGTTTCCTCGACGCCGAAGAAGGCGTAGTCGGCGTACATGGCGCCGGCGTACACCCCGACCCGGGAGCCGTGCCGCTCGCGCAGCCGCTGCCGGGGGTGGGCGGCGTTCTCCAGGGCGGCCCAGGCCGTCTCCAGGAAGAGCCGTTCCTGCGGGTCCATGAGGGAGGCGTCGCGGGGGGTGATGCCGAAGAGCAGCGGGTCGAAGCGGTCGACGTCGTCGAGGAATCCGCCGATCATGTCGTCCACGGGCCAGCCGGGCCGGTGCCGTTCGGGCGGCAGGGCGGTGACGCAGTCGTGTCCGGTGGACAGGTTGGACCAGAAGGTCTCCAGGTCCGGGGAGTTCGGGAAGCGGCCGGCGACGCCGATGACGGCGATCGCGCCGGTGCCGTCCGCCGCGGGCCGCGTCTCCGGGCCCGCGGCCGGATGTGCCGCCCCGGCCGGGAGGGTGCGGGAGGCCAGGTCGCGCGGCGGGGATTTCGGTGCCGGCTCCGGTGTGCGGCGCCGGGCTCCGCATCGGTGCACGGCGTCCGCGGCCACCCCGGCGATGTCGCCGTGCTCGAAGAACAGGGTCCGGCTGCCGACGCCCCAGTCCTCGGCCAGCAGCGCGTTCAGTTCGCCGATCTGCAGCGAGGTCAGTCCGTACTCGACGAAGGGCGTCCTCGCGTCGAGCTCGTCCCGGGGTATCCCCGACACCTCGGCGTACCGGTCGAGGAGGGCGGCCTCCAGTGCGGCCACGCGCGGTTCGGCCGGATCCGGCGCCTGTGCCGCCTCCGGGGTGCCGGGCACGCGAGGGGTGTCCGGTACGTGCGGTCGCGTGCCGTCGGCGGACAACGACACGGACAGGGACACGGACTCGGACTCGGGCTGGGGCTGGGGCTCGGCTCCTGCCCCGGCCTCCGTCTCCGTCTCCGTCTCCGCGAACGGGTACACCGGCAGCGGTACACGGGACCGCCGCGTACGCCAGTAGTTCTGCCAGGGCAGGTCGGCGCCGTCGGCCCACTGCCGGGCCGCCTCCGCCGCGGTGGTGGGGGGTCCGGTGGCGGCCCGTGCTCCGGGGCCGGCCTGCCCCGTGTGCACGGCCGGGTCGGGACGGCCCGCCAGGAAGGCGCCGAGCCCGGCGAGGACACCGTGGAGATCGGGGTGCACGACGGCCAGCCGGTGCCGCATCGGCACCCTGCCGGTCTGCGTCGTCCAGGCCACGTCGGCCGCCGCCGGCGCCCGTTCCTGCCGCAGCAGGTGGGCGAGGCGGTCGTGCAGGGCGCGGGCGGCACGGGCCAGCCGCGCCGGGTCGCCCGCCGACACCAGGACGACGGCGGGATCGGCCGGACCCGAGTCGGCGCCGGTGGGCCGCGGGTCGGGGGCCGGCGGCGGAGCGGAGGTACCGCCGCCGGGGTGGCTGTCGATGTCGGTGCGCTCCATAGGATTCATGCCGTCTCACTCCACGGGTGTCGACCTCTGCTCGGTCCGTGTCGGTCCGGGCACGCGGCATGCCCGTGAGGTCCCGTGTACGGGACGCCACTGTCCGTCGCAGACCGTATCGGCGATTGCTTGGTGTGTCCGCTCATTCATGGGCGCATTTCAGCCCGGATCACCACGCCCGCGTCCAGGAGTTCCGCGGCTTTTGTCAGCAGGTGTCCGGCGACCGCGCCGGGGGTGCGGGCCTGCCGTGCGGCGAGTTCGGTTCCGACGGCCGCGCGGTTGAAGTGCGTCAGTTCCGGGTCGCACGGGAGCTGGTGGTCCAGGGGCCGGACGGGGCCCCCCGCACTGGTGCGGCGGGCCGTCTCGCGCACGTACCAGCGGAAGACGTCGGCCGTGCGGACCCCACCGTCGACGGCTCCGGGCGGCGGTTCGGCGGCCGGCCCGCCCAGCACCTCCTCCTCGATGTGCCGCCGCCGGGCTTCCGGGACCTCGGCGAGGAACCGGTGTGCGCGCAGGAGGCGGTGCAGCAGGTTCGCCCGGGCCGGGAAGAGGGTGCCGCGCCGGACCACCCGCGCGGGGACACCCAGCGTGGCGTACCGCTCGGTGGGCGCCCAGGTGATGTCGTCGTCCCCCACCTCCGTGAGGGTCCGGCCGAGTTCCGCGGACAGCCGGGCGTTCGGCGCGCAGGCCGTGAGCGAGGTGGAGACGAGGAAGGCGGCGCCCAACGCGAAGGCGGTGGCGGCCTGTTCGGGGGTGCCGACGACGCCGCGCAGGCCGACGTGGACGGGTTCCGGACCCGGGCCACGGGCGGCGAGCGCGGCCACGGAGGGCAGCAGCTGATAGGCGTCGGCGCCGTCGGCGTGCCAGCCGGCCGGGGCCTGGACCGCCAGGTCCGAGGCGACGGGCAGCTCCCGGGCGGCGTCGGCCTCCGGCGCCGACAGCCCGCCGGTGCGGACGAGTTCGGCGAGCAGGGCCGACGAGGGGGGCCGCAGGAAGGCGGCTGCCTGGTCGAGCCCGGACACCCGGGCGAGGACGTGCCGCCGGGCGACGGGGGTGCCTGCCGGGGTGCGCCGGGCACCGGTGAAGCGGAAGCGGACGAGGGCCGCGTCCGGGCCGTAGGGGTGGTCGGCCTCGACGTGGCGCACTCCGCGGGCGAGCAGCAGGGTGACCAGCCGGTCCGCGCCGGGCCCGGCGCGCAGACCGATCCCCCAGCCGTGGCGGGCCGCGGCGGTCACGGCCGGTACCAGTGCCCCGACGGCGGCCTCCTCGGTCCGGGCTTCGTCCCGCACCGGGTCGGCGACCGTCGCACCGGCCGGGCCGGCGAGGACCGCCGGACCCGTCGGGTCGGCGAAAACCGAGGGATCCGTCGGGTCGGCGAAGGCCGCCAGACCCGCCTCCCGTGCCGCCCGGCACACCTCCTCCCCGACGGCCCCGTCGCCGGTTCCGGACGCCACCCAGGCCAGACGCAGTCCGTAGCGCTCCCGGAACCGCGCCGCTCCCAGCCGTTCGGCCGCCAGCCGCCCGGCACGCGCGCGGGAAGGTGCGCCCGGCGGCCCCTCGGCGGGCGTCACCGCCCCGAGCGACGGGGGCACCGCCCTCGATGCGTCGGCCGGTACCCGGCGGGCCGCCCCGGACACCTCGGTCTCAGCCCCGGCCTCGGCCTCCGCCTCCGTGCGCGCCCCCGCCACCGTCTCCTCCCCCGTTGCCGGCCCCGGGAGTTCCGCCCGTGCCACCGCCCACAGTTTCGTCAGGACGTTTCCGGGGCCGATCTCGACGAGGTCGGTGACCCCGTGGCCGACCAGGTGGGCGAGGCTCTCCCACCAGCGCACCCCCTGGCACATGTGCTCGCGCAGCCGCGTGGCGATCTCGTCGGCACGGTGCGGCCGGGCGGTGACGTTGGAGACGACGGGGACCCGGGGTTCGCGGAAGGTGACGGTGTCGAGGACCGCGCCGAGCCGCCGCGCCGCTTCGGCCATGTACCGGGAGTGGGCCGCCACGCTGATGTGCAGCAGCACGCACTTGCCCGCGCCCGCACGCCGCAGCACGGGCGCCAGCCCGCGGATCGACTCCTCGGGCCCCGAAAGGACGCTCTGCACCGGCGAGTTGTGGTTGGCCAGATCGATGTCGTCCGCGCCCTCCCGGCGCAGCACCTCTCGCAGCCGGTCGACGTCCAGGCCGACGACGGCGAGCATCCCGCCCCCGCTCGTGCCGCCCATGATGTCGGCGCGGGCGACGACGAGACGCAGTCCGGTCTCGAAGTCGACCGCCCCGGACGCGTAGAGCGCGCTGTACTCGCCGAGGCTGTGTCCGATCATGAAGTCGGGCTGCGGCCCCCGGGCGGCGAGGTCCAGATAGGTCAGGGCGCTGATCGTGTAGAGCACGGGCTGGAGGGCGCGGGTGTCGCGCAACGCCTCCTGGTCCGCGCAGAGTTCGCGCACCGAGCGGCCGAGTACGGCGTCGGCCCGGGCGACGACTCCCGGGTGCCGGTCGAAGAGACCGGCACCCATGTCCTTGCGCTGTGAGCCCTGGCCGGGAAACGCCCATACGACGCTCATCCGCGCTCCTCCCTGCGGTGCGGTCGGCGGCTTCGGGTCGGCGGCCTCACCGCTCCCACGGATAGCGTCCTTCGGCGGCGAACCGCGCCATGCCCTCGCGGACTCCCGGCGCGGCGGCGAGCCGTGCGAACGCGGTGACCGCCCGCTGCTCGGTCTCGGCGGTCAGGGGGTGCAGCGCCGAGAGGTAGCCCTTGGCCTCCCCGATGAGCCGGCCGTCGAGCTTGGTCAGGCGGGACAGCAGCCGCCGCACCAGCACTCCCGGATCGGGCGAGAGTTCGTCGGCGAGTCCGCGCCGCACCGCCTCCTGGGCGGTGAGCGGCAGGGTGGTGAGGGTCATGGTGCCGGCCGTGCGGAAGCCGGTGCGGCGGATCAGGAACGGCAGGACGGTGCAGGGCAGGAGACCCCAGAGCGCCTCGGGGAGGCTGAACACCCCGCGTTCGGTGGTGTGGACGAGGTCGCAGGCCGCGGCGAGCCCGACCCCGCCGCCCGCGACCCGCCCGTCCACACAGGCGAGGGTCAGTCTCGGCAGTTCGGTGATCCGGCGCAGCAGCCGGAAGAAGCCGGCCCCGTCGGACGCGGCCGGGCCGAGCCCTTCGTCGCCGGCGCTCCCGGAGGACGGCCCGAACGCCGTGCTCCCGGAGGACGGCCCGAAGGCCTCCTCCGCCGCGGCCTCCGCCATGTCCATCCCGTTGCAGAACACCTGGCCCGGCGAGTCGATCAGGACCAGCCGGCAGGTGTCGGACTTCTCGGCGGTGTCCAGCGCCCCGTGCAGGTCCGCGATCAGGTCGGAGTCGACGGTGTTGCCGCGCTCGGGGCGGGCCAGGGTGATCCGCAGGACGGCGGGGTCCTGGTGCTGGACGCGCACGGTGCCGTGGCTCATCGGTCGGTCAGCTCCAGGAGTAGAGGCGGTGGAAGTTCTCGATGCGGTCGAGGATCAGCAGTCCCGCTCCGTCGAACAGGTCGTCGTAGAGGTCCGCGTAGGGTTTGGTGTCGACGTCCAGGTCCCGCACCCCGAACGCGCGGTCGCCACCGAGTTCGGTCACGGCGTCGTACTCGGCCATGGTCAGCTCGCGCCGGGCGTCGAGGGCGGCACCGATGCGCATGGCCCCGGCCTCGGCGACGGCCCGCTCGCGCAGGACACCGCTGAAGAACTCCGACTGGCACCCGGAGCCGTAGGAGAACAGGCCGATGCGGCACGGCACTTCGGGGCGGCCGTGGTCGAGGAGGGAGCAGAGCGCGAGGTAGAGCGAGGCGGAGAAGAGGTTGCCGACGCGGGAGCCGTATTCGAGGGTGCGGGCGACCCGGCGGGTGAAGTCCTCGGCCGCGTCGCGGGGCCCCATGCCCCTGTGACTGCGCAGCAGCATGCGGTGGGCGCCCTTGACCATGCCGGCGAACGGGGTGTGCAGCACCAGGTGTTCGAAGCTGTCGACGACGTCGGCCCCGGCCACGCGCTCGCGGTAGGCGGCGAAGCTGCGCTCCAGGCAGGTCATGTACGACAGCAGGGACACGTCGGAGTCGACGACGTCGAGGTCCGGGCGGGGCCGCAGGGTGTCCATCACCTCGAAGGTGTGCAGCCCGCTGGCGCCGGGATCGAGTTCCAGCACCCGCGGGTCGCGGCCGACGAGGAGGGCGACGGCGCCCGCGCCCTCGGAGGGCTCCCAGTAGGTGCCGCGGGCGGCGGCGCTGGGCGCGTCGGCGGCGATGACCAGCGCCTTGGCGGTGCCGACGGGGGACGCGCCGATGATGCCGGCCGCGGTCTGCAACGCCGCCGTGCCTCCGTAGCAGGCGTGTTTCACCTCGAAGGAGCGGCAGCGGGAGCTGAGCCCGAGGTGGTGGTGGATGTAGGTGGAGATGGGTTTGCCGAGGTCGAGCCCGGACTCGGTGCCGACGACGAGGAGTTCGATCGCCTCGCGTTCCTCGGGGGCGAGCCGGTCGACGAGCGGCTTGGCCGCGTTGACGGCGTTGGTGACCGCGTCCTCGCAGGGCAGGTTGACCGACTTCTGACGCATCATCAGGTTGTCGAAACGGGTCATGTCCAGGCCTCGGCCGCGGAACAGGTCCGCCACGCCGAAACAGGCGCGTGCCACATAGGCGTTGATCGCCTCGATGCCGACGGCCATGGTCGCTCCCGCGGTCGGGGGCCGCCCACCGGGCCCCGGCTCTCCCGGTTGTAACCGTCGTGGGCCTCCTGGATCTGCTCACTTTTGAACGGCACGGGTGGATCCGTCGGCCGCAGGCTCGCTCCGAGGACCCCCGGGGCGTGGGCCGTTGGGGCCAACGGCATCGGGAGGCGGCTGTGCACAGCGGAACGGATGGGGATCCGCCGTCCCGGTCCCGGCCGCCCGCTCCGCTTCCGCTGCGTCACGCGGTCACCGGCGCTCCTGTGGCCCATGTGTGGGCCGTCGCCCCGGGCACGTACGGCGACCGTCCGCTGCCGTCGGCCCGGGAGCGGCGGCGTCTCGCGGCCTTCCGCCGGGACGAGGACCGCCTGCTGTACGTCACCGCGCGCGGTCTGCTGCGGGCCGCGCTCAGCCGCTGTGTGCCCGACGTCGCGCCCGCGGACTGGCGTTTCACCACCGGCCCGCACGGCCGGCCCGAGCCGGCGGGACCGCGCACCGTGCCCCGGCTGCGCTTCAGCGTCGCCCACGCCCCGGACCTGGTGGTGTGCCTGGTCTGCCCCGAACTGGACTGCGGAGTCGACGTGGAGGTGCTGGACCGCCCGGTCGACCCGGTACGGGTGGCCCGCGCGATGTTCCACCCGCGGGAGGCGACGCGGGTGCTCGCGGCGCCGCCGGCGGAGCGCGCCGCCGTGTTCCCGCGCCTGTGGACGCTCAAGGAGGCCTACGGCAAGGCGCGGGGCCTCGGCTTCCTGCTGCCCTCGGATTCCTACGCCTTCACACTCCACGCGACGGGCGCGCCGCGGCTCGCCGTCGCGGCCGACGACGACGGCAGGCGGTGGCAGTTCGCCCAGTGGTCCCAGGGCCCCCGCCATGTCACGGCGGTGGCGGTGTGCCGGGGTGACGGGCCGGACGTGACGGTCGTACGGCACTCCGGCCCGCCGTGAGACCGGCGGTGACCGCGGCGGGTCAGGACACCGTCTGCCGGATGTCGGTGCGCAGGTCCTCCAGGAGGTCCGTGCGCAACGGCTCGGGCAGCCCGGTCAGATAGAAGTGGTCGCCGTCGTACACCCGCATCCGGAACGGGCCGTCGGAGACGGTGTCCCAGAGCCTCAGTTCGAGCGGGGTGACCTCCGGGTCCCGGTCTCCGGTGAACCCGGACACCGGGCAGCGCAGCCGGGGGCCGGGCAGCGGCCGGTACGACTCGTTCAGGTGGAAGTCGGCGCGCAACGCGGGCAGGAACATGCGCATCAGATCGCGCTGCCGCATCACCTCCTGGGGGGTGCCGCCCAGTTCGGCGACGACCCGCAGGAAGTCGTCGTCGGCCAGACCGGCGAACGGCGGGCGCCGGGCCGCCAGATGCGGGGCTCGCCGCCCGGAGACCAGCAGGCGGCGCGGGGCGCGCCGCGGGTCGTCCTGGAAGCGGCGCGCGACCTCGTAGGCGACGGCCGCCCCCGTGCTGTGGCCGAACAGCGCGTACGGCCGGTCCAGGTAGGGGGCCAGGCCCTCGCACAGCGGGCCGATCAGCTCCTCCATGCTCCGGTGGGCGGGTTCGGCGACCCGGGTCTCCCGGCCGGGCAGGATCACCGGGCACACCTCGACCTCGGGCAGGACGAACTCCCGCCACGGCCGGAAGAAGCCGCCTCCGCCACCGGCGTGGGCGAAGCAGAACAGGCGCAGCGGCGCGTCACAGGTGGCGTCTCCGCTCTTCAGCCAGGTACCGGTCACCGGTGTCCCCTCACTCGGTTCCTCTCGAATCCTCCGGTGCGGCGCGCGGGAGGCGGGCCGCAGGGGCTCCTGGGATAGTCGGCCGCCGCCGGCGCGTTCACCGGTCGCCGTCCGCGGAGCGGAGCACGGCGTGGCCGTACGCGCCCGTCGCCGAGACCGCGTTGACCAGGGCGCGCAGGGGGGCCTCCGGGGCGGTGGGGGTCCAGGGCCGGGCGGTGTCGGCGACCGTGAGCCGGGTCCAGTCCGCCAGCTCGGTGCGCCGGGGTGCGACGGCGGTGGGCGCCAGCGTCCGCTCGCGCAGCTGCAGCAGCACCTTGGTGAGCTGGGACAGCCCGGAGGCCGCCTCCAGGTGGCCGATGTGCGGTTTGACGGTGCCCACGAGCAGGGGGCCGGTGGTGCCCGGCGGCCGCAGCGCGGAGAGCAGGGCGTCCAGTTCGGCGGCGTCGGCGAGCAGCGCGCCGGAGGCGGCGCACTCGGCGTAGCCGATGTCCGCGCCGGTGAGGCCGTGCCGGTCGAGCATGCGGGCGAGCGAGCGGGCGAGCGGGTCGGCGGACGGCATGCCGAACGGTCCGGGACGGCCGGCCGCGCCGGCACCGGTGGCCTCGACCACCCCGTGCAGCACGTCGCGGCGGTCCACGGCGTCCCGCAGCGGGCGCAGCAGCAGGGCTCCCGCGCCTTCCCCGGGCGACCAGCCGCCGTCCTCCGCGGCGAAGGCCCCCGCTCCCGGCCGGTGCGCCGACAGGCCCAGGTCCCGCAGCAGGGCCAGGTGGTAGGGGTGGGTGACGACGTTGACTCCGCTCACCACCGCCGCGTCGCACTCCCCCTGCCGCAGGCTGGTCGCGGCGAGGTGCAGGGCGGTCAGCGAGGAGGAGCAGGCGGTGTCCACCGCGACGGCGGGCCCCTCGAATCCGAAGCAGTGCGCGATCCGGGCCGGGAGGTCGGAGGCGGCGCCCGCCTGCCGGGCCGGGCCGCCCGCACGCCATACGGCCTCGCCGGCCTGGCGGTGGTCGTGCCACATCGCGGCGGTGAACACCCCGACGCGCTCGCCGTCGCGGGTCAGGCTGCCGGGGGTGTGACCGGCGTCCTCCAGGCACTGCCACACCACGGGCAGCAGCAGCCGCAGTTGCGGATCGAGGCCCTCGGCCTCCCGGGGCGAGATGCGGAACAGGCGCCCGTCGAACCCGTCGCCGCCCGGCAGATACCCGCCGTGGGGCAGCGCCTCCGTGTGCGCTGCGGGTGTGCCGGGTCCGGCGGCGGCCGCCAGCGCGGCCAGCCGCTCGGCGGACAGCGGGCCGACCGAACGGCGCCCCGACCGCAGGTTGTCCCAGAACTCGTCGACGTTGCGCGCACCGGGGTACCGGCCCGCGGCCCCGATGACGGCGATCTCCGCCGAGGCCGCCCGGGGCGCCGGTCCGGGTCCGGTCCGGAGCCCGGTGGTCACGGCGGGCCGCTGCGGGCGGGCGCCGGCGGCGGGCGCGAGGGGCCCGGCGAGGAAGGCGTGCAGCAGCCGCTGGCCCGGGTGGAGCCGGAGCGCGTCACGGACGCGGCCGAAGGCGAGACCGCCCACGGCGCACAGGCCGACGCCGGTCTCCCGCTGGCCGCTCATCAGCAACTGGCCCACGTAGCCGGCCTCGACGGCCAGGTACAGCTCCGACTCCTCGCCGTACAGCGGTTCGATGCCGCGCGGTTCCGAGACGAGGTACACCTCGAAGGCGGCCCGGTCGTAGACCGCGCGGTTGTAGGAGAAGTGGACGGTGCGGTCGATGCCGGGGTCGGCGGTGACACGCTGCAGCGCGTGGTCGTCCGGCCGGTGGTAGTACAGGCCGCCGGGGATGCCCTCGACCGCCCCGGGCTTGATGTGCAGATAGGTCTGTACGGCGTAGGTGTCGCCCGCCGAGGCGTACAGCCGCCGGGGGCCGTCGCCCGACGGCCGTGCGCGCAGGGCGTTCAGGAAGGCGAGGAAGTCCTCGTGCGGGAGCGGCCCGTCGGCGAAGTCCCGGTGCGTGGCCCGTTCCCGGTACCTCTCCGCGGGCGGGAGCGGCCCGTCGAGCACGAGGAGCGGTTCGTCGTCGTGGCGCCGGCGCAGGTGCCAGGCGGCCGACTTGTACCGGTCGCGGTCCTCGGGCGAGAAGAACTCCACGGCCTCCGGGTCGGTGCGGGGCTCGGGCGGTCGCGTCGCCTCCGTGGGAGAGGCGGCCGCGGCGAGGTCCGCGCCGGCTGGTGCGGGGGTGTCGGGGGTGTCGGGGCCCGCGAGATGGCGGGCCATCCCGGTCACCGTGGGCTCAGCCAGCAGGGCCGACACCGGGATACGGCGCCCGTAGCGGGCCCTGAGCGCCGAGGACAGCTGGGCCAGGGTGAAGGACGTGGCGCCCTGGTCCCAGAGGTCGAGCGTCGGGTCCAGCTCCGGAACACCGATGAGACCGGCGAGCAGGGCACCGATCTCGTCCGCCAGCCGGCCGGCGGGCGGGAACGCCGGGAGTTGCCCGTCCGTGCCGCCGGCCGTCTCGGCGGGGGCCGGCTCCTCGGGCCCGGTCGCCGGGGCGGTCGTACCGGGTCCGTCCTGCGCGGATCCGGCCTCCTCGCCGGGCGAGCCGAGCGCGTGATCGGGTGCGGGATCGGGCACGGGATCGAGCACGGGATCGGGTGCCCGGTCGGGCGCGGGCAGCGGCCACGGCAGCGCGTCCCGGTCCAGCTTGCCGTTGCCCGTGGCGGGGAACGACGGCAGGAATCCCACGAAGTTCGGGACCATGTAGTCGGGCAGGGTCCGGGCCGCGTGGGCGCGCAGCTCGGACACCGAGGGCCGTACGCCGCCCGGCTCGGCGAGCAGGTACGCGACCAGCCGCCGGTCCCCGCTGCCGTCGGGCCGGGCGACGACCACGGCGTCGTGCACGGCGGGGTGGCTGCGCAACCGGTGCTCGATCTCGCCGAGTTCGACCCGGAAGCCCCTGATCTTGACCTGGTGGTCGCGCCGTCCCAGGAAGACCATGACGCCGTCGCTGCGGAAGCACGCCCGGTCGCCCGTGGCGTACATGCGGGCCTCGGGGCCGCCCGCGAAGGGCTCCGGGACGAAGCGCTCCCGGGTCAGTTCCGGCTGCCCGTGGTAGCCGATGCCGAGCACGTCTCCGGCGATGTAGAGGTCACCCTCCTCGCCGACGCGGCACGGCTCCAGCCGCTCGTCGAGGACGTAGTAGCGGGCGTTGTCGATGGGCCTGCCGTACGGGATGCTGCGCCACTCCGGTTCGATGTCGCCCACGGGGAACCAGTTGGACCACACGGTGGCCTCGGTGGCGCCGCCGAGGCTGATCACCCGCGCCCGGCCGAACACGCGGCGGACGTCGTCGGGCAGGGACAGCGGGATCCAGTCGCCGCTGAGGAAGACCAGGCGCAGGTCGCCGGTGCCCGGGTGCCCGCGGCGTTCCTGGAGCAGCGGGGCGAGCCGGGCGAGCGTGGTGGGCGCGGAGTTCCAGAACGTGACCGGTTCCCGCAGCAGGGCGTCCACGAGCAGTTCCGGGTCCCGCTGCTCGGCCTCGTCGGCGATGTACAGGGCGGCCCCGTGGCCGAGCAGGCCGAGGATGTCGAAGACGGACAGGTCGAAGCCGAGGGAGGTGACGCACAGCCCGGTGTCCTGCGGACCGAACGCGAAGGTGCGCGTGCACCAGTCGAAGAGGTTGTGCAGGGAACGGTGGGCGACGACCACGCACTTGGGCCGGCCCGTGCTGCCGGACGTGAACAGGCGGTAGGCGACGGAGTCCGCTCCGGTGACGGGTTCCGGGTCGCCCGGGTCGGGCAGGTGCGCGCCGGTGACGTCGGTGGCGTCCAGGTCGACGAGGTGTACGCCGTCCGGCACCTGCCAGCCGGGGCCGCCGTCCGTGACGAGGAGGTGGCCGGTGCCGGTGTCCCCGAGCATGCCGTGGGCGCGGTCGCGGGGCAGTGACGGGTCCACCGGAACGTAGGCGCCGCCCGCCTTCAAGGCCGCCAGCACGGACACGGCCATCGCCGGGCCGCGGCGCACGGAGAGCCCCACCGAGGTGTCCTCGCCGACGCCCGCCCGTCGCAGCCGGTGCGCGACGAGGTTGGCCCGGCGGTTCAGCTCGCCGTAGGTCATGGTGCCGCCGCGCCAGCGCAGGGCCACCGCGTCGGGCCGGAGGCGGGCCTGCCGTTCGAAGAGCAGGTGGACGGGGCCCTCGGCGGGGTAGGGGCGGGCGGTGTCGTTCCACGCGTACAGGACGCGGTGCCGCTCGCTGTCGTGGCCGTCGGCCGTTCCCGCATCCGGTGGGCCGGCCGCCGCGGGTGCTTCGGGATCGCGCTCGTCGGCCGCTGCGGGCACGGGCGCACCGGTGACGCCCTCGTCCGGCGCGTCCACTTCCTCGGCGAGCCGGGTGAGCGTGTCGACGTAGTGCGCGAACGCCGTGTCCAGCAGCCCTTCGGGAAAGCGGTCGTCCAGAGCGTCCCACGCGAGGTGGAGGGTGCCGCCGTCGTCGACGGTCACGCAGTCCAGGGCCACGTCGGTGGTCGCGGTGCCGGCGGGGCCTGGCCGGACGCCGGCGGGCAGCGGACGGCCGGTGACGTCGAGGACGGTGGTGAACACCACGGGGTGCTCGAAGCGCTCGTCCCTGCGGCGCCGCATGACGTACGAGCGCATCTCGGACAGTCCGGCGCCCCCGCCCTCGGCCAGGTCGGCGGTGAGCTGCCGGTGGCAGGCGCGGGCCGCGGCCGCGGGGCCGGTGCCGCGGGCGGGTGAGCGCACCCAGGTCAGCTCGGTGAACTCGGCGGGCCGGGCCGTGTCCGCGCCGGTGAAGCACACCACCGGGAGGGCGAACGGCTCGTCGTACACCGCGCCGAGGGCCGCGCAGTAGGCCGCCAGCAGGGTCGCGTCGAGGGTCACTCCCCGTCGGCCGGCCCAGGCGGCGAGGGCCGCCCGGTCGCCGAACACCCGCTCCCGGCGTCGCGGGCACGGCGCTCGATCCTCGTCCCGCAGCGGCGGACCCGCCGGCAGGCCGGCCAGCCGGTCGCGCCAGTACGCGGCGGCTTCCCCGGTCGCGTCCCCGGGCTCTCGCGGCAGCCGGGTCGCGGGGGGCGGGGCGCCCGCGGGGTCGGCGTACCGGGTGAGGAGTTGCCGGGCGAGCAGCACGATGCTGCGGGCGTCCCCGACCAGCAGGTCGACGGACAGGTGCACGGTGGCCGGCCGGCCGGGGGAACGGACGACCCTCAGGTCGGTGAGCGGTCCCCGGTCCAGGCCGAAGGAGCGGTGGGTCAGGTCGGCGCGGACGGCACGGTCGACGGCGTCGGGGTCCACGTCCTCGGGTACGTCGGCGACCGGGATCCAGGCGTCCGCCGGCGCGCCGTCCAGCACCCGGAGCGTGCCGTCGGCCCCGGCCCGCAGGCGCAGCGCCTCGTGGGCGCTCACCAGTTCCCGCCAGGCGGTGCGCAGCCGGTTCACGTCGAGGTCGTCGACGTGGAAGCTCTGGTGGTACTGGCAGCCGCGGCCGGTGGCCCCGTCGAGGCGGGCCACGAGATAGGCCTGCTGGAGTTCCCGCGGGGGTACGGCGGCGTCGGGCACCGGTTCGCACAGGGCCTGGAGCAGCCGGCAGAAGCGGCCGAACAGGGCGTCGGGGGTGCCCGGCGGGAAGAGCGCGTCGGCGGTGTCCCAGCGGAAGTCGAGGCCGCCGTCGTGCTCGCGCATCTGGTGGTCGAGCGCGATCCCGGAGGTCTGGCCGACGGCGTGGCGCTCGTGGCGCGCCATGCCGCCCCGCCCGGAGCCGTCGCGGCCCACGTCGAGCAGGCTGGTGAAGACCACGGGCAGCGCGGGCGACCCGGCGCCGTGCGCGCGCAGTTCGCGCAGGACCTCGACGCTGCCGGCCGACGCGTGCGACAACGCCTCCCACACCCGCTGGTGGGTGGTGCGGGCCGCGTCGTCGAGGGCCGACCCCTGGGTGCGGGGGTCCACGACGAGCAGACAGCCGGAGGTGTACGGGCCGACGAGTTCCTCGGCGGCGGCCGGCAGGCGCGGCCGGTCGGTGGTCGTGAGGACGAGCGTGAAGGGCTCGTCGGAGCCGGGCGGTGCGACCGCGTCGGTGAAGGCGGTCAGGACGAGCGAGGTGGGTGAGACGCGCAGCGCGGCGGCGCGGGCGCGCAGCCCCTCCCACTGGGCCGGGGTGAGCCGGCCGCGGCGCGGGGTGCGCAGATGGCCGTCGAGGCCGGGCGGCGGCTCGGGGGGCGCGGCCAGCAGGACGGCGGGACCGCCCGGCAGGCCCTTGAGCCGTTCGGCGGCGCGGGCGACGGCGGCCCGGTGTGTCTCGGAGTCGCGGTGGCGGGCGAGGGCGTCCAGGGTGTCGCGGAGGGTGAACGGCACCTCGGGCAGCCGGTGGCCGTCGTCCGTGTACGCCTGCCACCAGTGGCGCAGCAGCAGATCGGTGCCGTGGGCGTCGGTGACCGTGCCGTCGAGGCTGAGGTGGACCACGGCGCGTCCGGCGGGTTCCCGGCAGATCTCGACCTGGAACGGCGGCCACTGCCCGGGCGGGTACCGGTGGTGCGACAGCCGGCGGCGGACGGCGGCCGCCTCGGTCTGAAGGGCGTCCGGGTCCGGGGTCTCGTGGACGGCGGGCTCGGGCACGTTCACGTGCTCCTGGACCCGCTGGTTGCGGCCGACGCCGGTCAGACGGAGGGCGTCGAAGTGCTCGACGAGCCGCTTCCAGGCCCGGGCGAGGCGGGGGGCGTCCAGTTCCCCGAAGGCGAACTCGTGGTAGTGGTGGCAGCCGAGGGCGTCCGGGTCCAGCTCCGGGTACTTGCCGACGACGTAGGCCTCCTGCATCGGGGTCGCCGGTGCCGGTTCGTACCGCGAGTCCGGGGCCGCGACCACGTCCAGCGGGCCGGAGCCGCCGGCGGACTCCTCGCCCGTGTCCTGGTCGATCCAGGCGGCGAGGTCGCGCGGGGTGCGGCAGTCCAGGAGCCGGGAGAGGGGCACCTCGATCCCGAACTCCGTCTCGATGTCCAGCATCAGTCGTACGGCGGCGAGCGAGGAGAGTCCGGCGTCGGCGAGTTCGCCGTCCGGGTCCAGTGGGCGGCCCTGGGCGACCAGCGGCTCCAGGATGCCGAGCAGCCGCTCACAGGTCGCGCTGGCGGTCACCTCGGCGGATGACGCGGTGACGGGCTCCGCGGGCTTCAACGATCCCCCCTGGGTTCGGTGGTCGGTATCGGCAGGGCCGGTTCACCACTGCCAGCGGCCCAGTTCGGGGTACGGCGGCTGGAGCATGGGATGGTTCTCGTCCTGCGACGCCTTGGTCGTGAAACCGGCCGCCTTCTCGATGTTGGCGGTGAACGCCTTGCGGAAGCGGTCGTCGTCGGGCAGCCCCACCGCGTCGGCGGACGCGAGCATCAGCGTGACGAACCGCTCGCTCATCTCCGGGGTGATCCGCATGCCGAGATGGGCCCGCAACAGGGCGATGAATCCACCAAGTTCCCCGGTGTACCGGGCCGGACCGCCGAGCATCTCGGTGAAGAACGCCGCCAGGTGGTCGGCGTGGTCCGGTGAGCCGGCGCGGAACAGGGGTGCCAGCAGCGGGTCGTCGAGCACCGTGTGGTGGAAGTGCTCCGCGAACCGGCGCAACGCCTTCTCACCGCCGACGTGTTCGTACATCGTCGTCATGGATCCGCCCTCCGTGTGCCGCTCGACCAGCGGGGACGGTACGCCGGGGCGCCTGGCCCCGGCTGCTCAACTTTGTGCACCTCCGCAGGCGGGGGCGGCGGCCGGGGCGGGCGGCGGGTCGAGCCGGCCGGGGGCCGCCGCTCCTGTCACGCGGTGGTGGCGCGCAGGCGCGCGGGCACGGCCCACCACTGGTCCGGGCGGTCCACCACCGGTGCGTCCGGTCCGGTCTCGACGAAGCGGGCGAGGCGGAGCAGGTACGCCGCGATGCCCGCCGCGCCCTGCATCCACGCGGTGCCCGGGGGCAGCAGCGGCGGGTCCTGGCGGTGTTCCAGGAAGCGCCAGCGCGTGCCCGTGTCGTCCCTGATCGCCCGTGTCACCAGCGCGTCGCCCATCGTGCGCGCGGCCCGCATCAGGGTGTCCGCCCGAGCGGGCGTCCCGCAGTCCTGTGCCGCGTCCAGCAGTACGTCCCCGACGCCCGCGGTTCCGCAGCAGCGGCCGTCGTTGTCCCAGAAACCGGGGCGCAGTCGCTCCGGGACTCCGGAGGTCAGCAGCGAGGTCAGGCAGCGGTCCCGCAGCTCGCCGACCGGCAGGCCGGACACCTCGGCGACGCCCGCGTGCGCCAGCGCGGCGAACAGGTGCGAGGTGCCCGCCGGGCCGTGGCACCAGGTGTAGGTCACCGGTTCCACCTCCCGCTTGGAGGGCGGGATGGTGTGCGGGACGACCAGGCCCCCGCCCTCCAACGAGCGCATGGACACCACGTGCCGGGCGCCTTCCACCGCCGCCTCGACGAAGTCCGCGCGGTCGAGCGTCACGCCGGCCACGGCGAGCGCCGATGCCACTCCGGCGGTGCCGTGCGAGTAGTTCGGGCACTTCGAGGTGGCGCCCGGGGCGATGCCCCAGTCCAGGCCCGCCTCGGTGCGGTCGGCCACGCGCAGCAGCGCCTCGCAGCCCGTCGTCGCGATGGCCTCCGCGGACTCACCGCCCGCCCACACCGCCGTCAGCACCACTCCGGCGTTGCCCATGACGATGTCGTTGAGGGGGGCGTCGGAACCGGGTTCGAATTCGAGCGTGGTCCGCCACCCGTCGGGGGTCGCCAGGTCGGCCAGCCGCCGCAGGGCGACCGACTCCGCGCCCGGGGCCAGCAGCCTGAGTGCCATGGCGTCGCCCGCCAGGCCGTCGTACAGGGACGGTTCGGCTCGGTGCGCGGCCTGCGCCGACAGCCGGGAGACGATTGCGTCCGCCAGGCTCCGCTCGCCCGCGGTCGGTTCCCGGTACCGCGCGATCTCCGCCAGCACCGGGGCGAGGCCCGCGATTCCCGCGTACAGCGTGTCGCGGTCCGGCGCCGGTTCCCCAGGCGCGCCGTCCTCCGGGACGATCTCGGGCAGCCAGGGGCCGTCGTCCTCGCGGATCTGCCGCAACACCCATGCCCAGGCACTCTCGCCCAGTTCCCGGTACACCTCGTTCGCCGCCACGCGGTCACGCTACAACGCGTGCGTGGTGCTCCCTGAGACCCGGGTCCTGCGTCTCCGGCCCACTCGACGGAACGAGCAGGTCATGGGCAAGGCCCCCTGCCGTGGCCGCGCGGGTGCCTCCCCCTATGCTCCGGGCATGAAGTTCTTCCGGTCCCGCGGCCGCGACGGCGCCGGGCAGACCAAGGAATCGCCGTTGATCCGGGCCATGACCCTGTATCAGGGCGGGAGTTACGCGGAGGCGGAGGCCGAGAGCCGCGCCGTGGCGGCCGCCCGGTCCGGGCTGCGCGACGACCCGTACGCGCCGCTGGCTCTGGGCATGGCCGCGCTGGCGGCGAACGCCCAGGGCCGCCATGCCGAGGCCGTCGCCGCGTACGACGGGCTGCTGCCGGAGTTCGGCAGGATTCTCGGTGCCGCCCACCCGCAGACCCTGAAGCTGCGCTCGGACCGGGCGCAGGCGCTGAGCGCGCTCGCCCGGTACGCGGAGAGCGAGGCCGAGTGCTCGGCGTTGGCCAGGATCGCCCGCCGCGGCGCCGGCCCGCACATGGCGCTCCTGGCGTCGGCCGCCCGCAACGGACAGATCTTCGCCCTGAACGGCCTGGGCCGGCACACCGAGGCCGAGACCGTCGCCCGGGAAGCCCTGGCCGCCCACGGCGACCGGGACAGGTTCCGCCTCGTCCTGCTCCTCGGTCTGGCCCGCAGCCTGAACGGCCAGGGCCGGCACACCGAGGCGCTCGCCGAGGCCGGGCATGCCGACGAGCTGCGCCGCGGCTTGCCCGAGGGCGAGGGCCGCTCGGAGATCGGTGGTGTCGAACTGGCTCTCTCCACGGCCCTGTTCGGGCTGGGACGGGACGCCGAGGCCCGTGCTCTGGCCGCGACCGCCCACGCCTCCTGCCTGTCCGCCTTCGGCCCGGACCACCGCCGCACCGTCGAGGCCCGGGACCTTCTCGACCGTGCCGACACCCCTGACGGGTCACACACCTGACCGCAACTTCCGTCCGCGGGCACGTACTTCGGTGTGCGTGCCGCGCACAGGCGCGTCTTCCGGACAACGCATTGACAGGATCCTGACAATTTTACGGTTCCATGGCACTCTGCGTCACGCACGTCCGTCCATCCGCACCGTTCTTCGTTCCCCCACCCTGCCCGGACCCGACCAGTCCGGGCACGGCAGAAGGAGACCTGCGTGAGACGCCATCGCACTGCCGCGGGCATACTCTTGGCCGTCGGAGCCCTGTTCGCCGGCGGACTCGCCGGCGCCGGTGCCGCGGACGCGGCGCCCCGGCACACGGCCCACCGACCGTCGGCGGCGGTCCGCACCGCCCCGGCCGCCGAACAGCACCGGGCCCGCACCTTCTGGACCCCCGAGCGCATGCGCGGCGCCACTCCCCTCGATCTGCTGCTCACCCGGCAGGCCGCGAGGAGCGTGGAAACCCCGCGCGCCGGGACGAGTTCCACGACCGTCGCACCCACCGCCGCCCCCGCCTCCTTCCCGCAGGCCGGCGGACCGTGGACCGGTGGCGGCGCCGTCGTCCCGACCTCGGGGCGGGTGTTCTTCACCTTCCAGGGCCGCACCGCGTCCTGCACGGGCAACGCGGTGACCAGCCAGAACGCCAGCACCGTCATCACCGCCGGGCACTGTGTGAAGTACCAGGGCAGCTGGCACACCAACTGGGTCTTCGTACCGGGCTACGACAACGGCAACGCACCCTACGGGCAGTGGAGCGCGGCCAAGACCCTCACCACCCCGCAGTGGGAGGCGAGCGAGGACATCAACTACGACGTCGGCGCGGCGGTCGTCACCCCGCTGAACGGCCGGAACCTCAGCTCGGTCGTCGGTGCCCAGGGCATCCAGTTCAACGGCGGCTACAACAAGCAGATGTACTCCTTCGGCTTCCCGGCCGCGTCGCCGTACGACGGCACGAAGCTGATCTACTGCAGCGGCAACAGCTCCAAGGACTTCCTCTTCTCTCAGGACCACAGCCTCGGCTGCAACATGACCGGCGGGTCCAGCGGCGGCCCCTGGTTCACCGGGTTCAGCGAGTCCGCCGGTACCGGGCTGCAGGTCTCCGTGAACAGCTTCGGCTACGTCTTCCTGCCCAACCGGATGTTCGGCCCGTACTTCGGAGACGTCGTCAAGGCCCTGTACGACAAGGCCCAGGCCGCCTAGCCGAGGCGGTCACGCGGGGGCGAACTGTGCACTCCGGGCCGGTACTTGGGAATCCGCGCGGTGATCTTCATGCCTGCCCCGACGCCGGTCTCGATCACGAGGCCGTGCTCGTCCCCGTAGACCTGCCGCAGCCGCTCGTCGACGTTGCGCAGCCCGATGCCCGACGAGGGGCTGCCCTCGCCGCGCAGGATCCGGCGGAGCCGGTCCGGCTCCATGCCGACCCCGTTGTCCTCGATGACGATCCGGGCCAACGCCCCCTCGTCCTGCGCGGCGATGGTGATCCGGCTGCGCTCGACGCTCTCCTCCAGTCCGTGTTTGACCGCGTTCTCCACCAGGGGCTGGAGGCACAGGAAGGGAACCGCCACGGGCAGCACCTCGGGGGCGATCTGCAGGGTCACCTCCAGGCGCTGCCCGAACCGGGCGCGCACGAGCTCCAGGAACTGCTCGACGGAGCGCAGTTCCTCCGCGAGGGTGGTGAACTCGCCGTGCCGACGGAACGAGTAGCGGGTGAAGTCGGCGAACTCCAGCAGGAGTTCACGGGCGCGCTCGGGGTCGGTGCGGACGAACGAGGCGATCGCCGCCAGCGAGTTGTAGATGAAGTGCGGGGAGATCTGCGCGCGCAGCGCCCGGATCTCCGCCTCGATCAGACCGGTGCGGGCCCGGTCGAGGTCGGCGAGTTCGAGCTGTACGGAGACCCAGCGCGCCACCTCCTCGGTGGCGCGGACCACCGGGGCGGACTCCCTGGCGCCCAGCACGACGAGGGCGCCGAGCACCCGCCGGTCGACGGTGAGCGGCGCGGCGGCGCCCCAGCGCACCGGGCAGTCCGGATCCCGGCAGTCGACGGTGAAGGTCCGCGTACGGCCGGTGCCCAGCACCTGGCGGGCCCGGTCCAGGGCCGCCTCCTCGTGATGCCGGCCGGGGCCGTCCCAGGCCAGCGTCCGGTCCTCGGCGGTGAGCGCGAGGGCGGCCGAGCCGAACAGCGGACGGAGGCGGCGCACCGCCTTGCGCGCCGCGTCCTCGGTGAGTCCGGCGCGCAGCGGGGGTGCGGCCACGGAAGCGGTGTGCAGGGTGTGGAAGGTCGCGCGCTCCACGGGCGTACCGAGGTCCGCCCGCTCCTCGGCGGCCCGGCGCACCACCAGCCGGCCGGTGGCGAGTCCCGCGGCGAACAGCAGGGCGCCGCCCGCGAGCAGGGCGAGCGCGATCATGCGGGGGCCTCCGGGGCGGTGGACCGGCAGGTCGTCATGAGGCCGCTCCCGGCGGGCGGTGGGCGCCGCTCCGCCCTGCGGGGCGCTCGGGCAGGTGGAGGCGGGCCATGGCCGCCTCGGTGCCGGCCGGGATCCGGTGCCGGGTGGCGAGGGAGACCAGGATCATGGTGAGGAAGCCCAGCGGCACCGACCACACGGCCGGCCAGGCGAGCAGGGTGTGTGCCCAGCCGTCCGCCAGTGGTCCGGCGATGGTCAGGGCGACGGCGGTGAGGGCGCTGCCCCCGCCGGTGAGCAGGCCCGCGATCGCGCCGGGCGCGGTGAGTCCGCGCCACCAGATGCCGAGCACCAGCAGCGGGCAGAAGGACGAGGCGGCCACGGCGAAGGCCAGCCCCACGGCGTTGGCGACGGGCAGCCCGCTGACGGCCGCGCTGGCCGTGGTGGGCACGGCGATCGCCAGCAGCGTCGCCAGCCGGAAGTGGCGGACGCCCAGGGAGGGCAGGACGTCCTGGCTGAGCACGCCCGCGACGGACAGGGTGAGTCCGGAGGCGGTGGACAGGAAGGCGGCGCAGGCACCGGCGGCGATCAGGGCGCCGAGGAGGTCGCCGACGACGCCTCCGACGAGGCGTTCGGACAGGACGAGGACGGCGGCGTCGGTGTTGCCGGTCAGGAGCAGGTCGGGGGCGTAGACACGGCCGAGGAGACCGTACAGGGGTGGCAGCAGGTAGAAGCCGCCGACCAGGGCGAGGACGATCACGGTGGTGCGCCGGGCCGCGCGGCCGTCGGGGTTGGTGTAGAAGCGGACCAGTACATGGGGCAGTCCCATGGTGCCGAGGAAGGTCGCGCAGATCAGCCCGTACGTCGTGTACAGCGGGTGGTCGTCCCTGCCGCCGGACAGGGGGGTCGCCCAGCTGGAGGCGCCGGTGTGCCAGCCGCCGTCGGCGTCGCGCTCGGGCACCGGGGTGT
This sequence comes from Streptomyces sp. NPDC015139, assembly GCF_043079785.1. Classification (NCBI taxonomy): domain Bacteria; kingdom Bacillati; phylum Actinomycetota; class Actinomycetes; order Kitasatosporales; family Streptomycetaceae; genus Streptomyces; species Streptomyces sp. NPDC015139. The sequence goes on from NZ_JBIBUW010000009.1 coordinate 275,406, forward strand.
CCGGCGGGAACCGCAGTGTCGTACCGGCCCGGACCTCGTGCACGCCCGGACCCAGCGACACACGGCCGCCGTCGTGTCGCTCGCCGTCCACGGTGCCGGTCACGTCGGCGCGCAGCGGCTCCGCGATCCTGAGGCGGACGGTGCTGTCCACGGTGACCACGGTGTGCCGCCGGAAGGTCGGCGGCTCGTCCAGAGCGGCTCCGGGGCGCGGGTCGCCGTGCCAGGCGGCGGCCAGGAACAGCGCGGGCACCAGGAGCGCGGCCAGCTTCAGGCAGTACTGGAACGCCTGGACGAAGGTGATCCCGCGCATCCCGCCCGCCGCCACGGCCAGGGTGACGACGACCGCGACGAGCACGCCGCCCAGTTCTCTCGGTGCGCCGGTGACCAGGCCCAGGGTGAGGCCGGCGCCCTGGAGCTGGGGCAGGAGGTAGAGCCAGCCGACGCCGACGACGAGCACGCTGGCCACCCGCCGCGCGGCCCTCGACTCCAGGCGCGACTCGGCGAAGTCGGGCAGCGTGTAGGCCCCGGAGCGGCGCAGCGGGGCGGCGACGAACGCGAGGAGGACCAGGTAGCCGGCGGTGTACCCGACGGGGAACCACAGCATGTCGACGCCCTGGGCGGCGACGAGTCCGGCGATGCCGAGGAAGGAGGCCGCCGAGAGGTACTCGCCGCTGACGGCCATGGCGTTGAGGTACGGCGGCACGGTGCGGGAGGCGACGTAGAAGTCGGAGGTGGTGCGGGAGACGCGCAGTCCCGTCGACCCGATCACCAGGGTCGCGACGACCGCCGCGGACACGGCCACGATGCCGTACGTCTGGTTCACCCGGCGACTCCGGACGGGTGGCCGGCGCACGGCTCGGCGGCGGTCACCTTCAGGCCCTCCCGACGAGGTCCCCGGCGTCCCGTTCGTTGCGTTCGGCGCGTACCACGTACCACCGGCCGATCAGCACGAGTGCGGGGTAGGCCGCCACGCCGAGCACGGCCCACACGATCAGCGCCCGGCCCGGCCAGGGCGACTGTGCGGGCAGCGCCGTGAAGACGAGGGGCAGCAGTCCGATCACCGCGACGAGCAGCCCGAACGTGGCCATGGCCAGGCGGAGTTGGCGCCGCATCAAGGCCCGCAGGACCGCGGAGTCGACGGCGGACAGCTCCTCGCGCGCACGGATCTCACGGGCGGGACGGGAGGGACCCTGCGCCGCGCGCGGGGTCAGCGGGGTCCAGGTGACGACTTCACGCCTGGGAGTCCCGGGAGCACTCATGCCGCAGCCTCCGACCCACGATGATCACCGTTCGCAGTGGAGTGTACGCATCGCGAAATCCCCGGGGATAGGCCGCGGCACCGGCTCGGTCCCCGAATGTGACCTCCGCTCCCGCGCCGGACTCCCCCGGAATCAGCGGCCGTTGCCCGGCCGGCCCGCCTTGGCGTCGCTGAGGAGCAGATCCCGCAGCTCCCGGGCGTTCCGGCGGCTCACGGCGAGTACCGCGCCGCCGACCCGGACCGTCAGGCTGCCCGCGTCGACCCGCAGCTCCTCGATGCCGGCGACCGACACCAGATGGCGCCGGTGGATCCGGACGAACCCCCTGGCCCGCCAGCGCTCCTCCAGCGTCGACAGCGGAATGCGCACCAGGTGGCTGTCCTCGCGGGTGTACAGCCGGGCGTAGTCGCCGTGTGCCTCGGCGTAGGTGATGTCGGCTATGGGCAGGAAGCGGGTCACTCCCCCGCGCTCCACCGAGATGTGGTCCGCGAGGGGGGAGGCAGGAGGACGCGGCAGCCCCGGGACCGCGCCCGTGCCCGCGTTCGCCGCGGCCTCCGACGACGGGGGCGGGGACGGTACGGCGCGGGTGGCGCGGTCGGCCTCGACGAGTTCCGCGACCCGGCGTACCGCTTCCGCCAGGCGCTCCCGGCGCAACGGCTTGAGCAGGTAGTCGACGGCTTTGAGGTCGAAGGCCCGCAGGGCGAAGTCCTCGTGCGCGGTGACGAACACGACGCGGGGCGGCGCGGCGAACCCGGTCAGGAGCCCGGCCACGTCCAGCCCGCTGAGCCCTGCCATGTGGATGTCCAGGAACACCACGTCGACGTGGTCCGCGCCGCCCGGTCCGCCGTTCTGGGCACGGCCCAGCCGGCGCAGTGCGTCGGTCGCGGCCAGGGCTCCCTCGGCGGAGCGCACCCGGGGATCGGCCCGCAGCAGGAACAGCAGTTCCTCCAGGGCCGGTTCCTCGTCGTCGACCGCCAGCACGCGCAGCATGGGGCGGGAGTGTAGACCCTCGGCCGGGACCGGGCGCGGGTGTCGGCAGAGGACCCGGGTCACCGTCCGCGCAGGGTTCTCGCCGTTTCCCCGGTGCGTTCGCGCAGCAGGATGCGGAGCGTGTTGGCGTGCTCGTAGCCGACCTTGCGGGCGACGACCTCCAGCGGCAGGTCCGTGGTGCGCAGCAGGTGCGAGGCGCGCTCGACGCGCAGGTCCCGCACGAAGCCGACGGGTGAGGTGCCCAGGGTGCGGCGAACGGCCCGCTGGAGCGTGCGCTCGCTGACGCCGACGGCCCGTGCCCCGTCGGCGATGGAGAGCGGCTCGTCGAGGTGGTCCCGGGCCCAGCGCTCGAAGGCCGCCAGGGTCGGATCGCTCTGTGCCAGCGCGGCGGAGATCGTGTACGCCGCCTGCGAGGGCCGCTCGTCGACGACCAGGTAGCGGGCGACCAGTTCGGCCAGGACGGGGCTGCTCATCCGGACGATCGCCAGGGCCAGGTCGACGTGCCCGAAGGCCGCACCGGCCGTGGTCACCCCCTCGGACGTGGCGACCATCCGGCTCTCGTCGACCGTCACGGCGGGGTAGCGCTTGCGGAAGTACGGCGCCAGCCACCAGCTCGTCGTGGCCCGGCGCCCGTCCAGGATCCCGGACTCGGCCAGCAGGAACGTGCCCGTGCAGGCGGAGGCGACGGGGGTACGGCGTTCACGGGAGTCGGCGACGAGGCGTCGTACGGGCGCCGCGTCCCGGCCCGAGACGTGCGCGATCAGGGCGTCGGGGCGCCGCTCCGCCAGGGCGGGCACCACCAGCAGGTCCGTACGCTCCGCGGTCCCGACGGGGGTGGTCTCCACGAGGTGCCCGGCGCCCGTGCGGATCCGCCTGCGGAAGCCGATCGTGGTGACCGTCAGGGCGGGCGGCGGCTCGGGCAGCTCCTCCCGCAGGGCGTTCGCCCCGTCCAGCACGTCGAGCAGGGCCGCGAGCCCGGAGTCGAAGACACCGTCGTAGGCCAGCACAGCTATGTCCATGACGGAAACGATATCGACCGCGTCGTTTCCGACACTGGGTGGGGCGGTCCGGGCGGCATAGCGTTCTCGGTGTCCGGACGAGATCCGGTGCCCGGTACCGGCACCGCACACCTTCCACGAAGATCCACACCACGGGAGTGCACCATGACGAAACTCGGACTGCTGGCACGCATCGAGGCCAAGCCCGAGTACGCCGACGCGGTCGAAGGCCTGCTGCGCGACGCGCTCGAACTGGCCCGGGCGGAGGACCACACCGTCACCTGGTTCGCGTTCCGGCAGGGCGCCACCACGTTCGGCGTCTTCGACACCTTCGACGACGAGCAGGGGCGCCAGGGACACCTCCAGGGCAAGATCGCCGCCGCGCTGATGGACGCCGCCAAAACGATGCTCAGCGAGGCGCCGGACATCCGTCCCGTCGACCTCCTGGCGGTCAAGCTTCCCTGACCGGAAGGCGCCGGGCGGCGGCGCGCGCACCGCGCCGCCGCCCGGCGGCCCGCACACCACCACCCCCGGGCCGCGGGCCGTGAAGCAGCGGCCGCGCGCCCCTCGAAGGACGGAAAGCAGCATGGCGCAGTCCGCCACCCACGACCGCGGCGCCTTTGGCGGCACACACTCCGGCACCGCATCCGGGCCCGGAACCCGGTCGCGCACACATTCCTGGGAGCCGCCGGTCGGCTATGCGGCGGCCGGTGACCGCACCGGCCTCGAACTGGCCCGCATGAGTCTCGACGGGCGTCTGCCGGAGGCCCCGATCTGCGGGACCCTCGGCTTCCGGCTGGTGGGGGTCGAGGAGGGCGGGGCCGTCTTCGAGGGCGACCCCGGCGAGCACCTCTTCAACCCCATGGGCACGGTCCACGGCGGTTTCCTGGCCACCCTGCTCGACTCGGCCCTCGGCACGGCCGTACTGACCGCGTTGCCGGCCGGTCGCGCCTACACCACCGCGCAGCTCGGGGTGCACCTGGTCAGGCCGGTGTTCGCGACCACCCCGACACTGCGCTGCGAGGGCCGCACGGTCCACGTGGGCCGGACGACGGCGACCGCGGAGGCCCGCGTCGTCGGGGCCGAGGACGGCAAGCTGTACGCGCACGGGACGACTACGTGCGCCCTCTTCGCGGTGCCCGGCGGGGTGTGAGCCCCTTCCGGACAGGGCGTCCTACGCGCGTCCCTCCGCGGGGTGGTCCGCCAGGAGTCCGGTGATCTGCGGGCGGACGACCTCCCATGCGGCGGCCGGCAGGTCGCCGAGCGCCGTCCGTCGCAGTTCCTCCAGGGCCCGGCCGGCGTCGCCGGTCGCGGTGGCGACCCCGCTGACCACCTCGTACCCGTCCCGCACGGCGACCAGCAGGCGGTCGCTCCTGCCGTCGCGGGCGTGCAGCGCCGAGGCGACGACGAGCGGGGGCGCCCCGCCCGCTTCAGCGGGCATCTTGCGGTAGGCCGAGGCGATCGGCGTGCGCCAGTGGAGGCTCAGCAGGACGGGCCGCTTGGCCACCACTTCGGCCAGGTCGGTCTCGTGCACGCCGTCGGGCTCCAGCACCGTCGCCCGGGCGTCCAGGACCAGCGCCGCGGGCAGCAGGCAGCGCAGCGTGCTGCCGACGAGGTTCCCGCCGACCGTGGCCGTCCGGCGCACGGCCCCGGTGCCCACCGTGGCGGCGGCCAGCCGCAGGACGTCCGGCACCCGGTCGTCGATCCGGTGCAGGACCACGCCCGCCCCGACCGTCTCCGCGCCGAGAACGTTGGCCTCCGTCAACTCACGAAGTGACATGGCGAGTTCGGGGAACCCGTCCCGTTGCCAGGTGGCCCACACGAGGGTGGCCCCGCCGATCGGCGCGGCGCCCGCGGCCAGACATTCCTGCGCTTCGGACACGGACGTGGGCAGACGCAACAGCACGGGCCGACCTGCCTTTCTGGGGAGTCGGGCGACGAGCGGACGGCTTGCCGGTCACCGCCCCGCGGCAGGGAAGTCTGGCCTCCCCGGCGGGGGCGCGTCCAGGGCACACAGCGGCCTCCTGTGCGCCCCCGCCGAGTGCACTGTGGGTACACCAGCCGTACGCGCAGGGTCAATTGCCCTGCCTCCGGCCGATTTACGGTGGCTTCCAGCGGTACCGGACACATCGCAATCACGTCCGGTCCGTGTGCCGGATCCCCGGCAGCCCGTGCAAGACGAGGAGAAGCCATGCCCGATGCCGTGGTGCCGGTGAAGCCGGTACTGGAACCCGCCGCAGCCGCGTTCGCGAAGGCGACCGCCAACCCGCCGTACCTGTTCGACCTGCCGCCGGCGGAGGGCCGCAAGGCGGTCGACGAGGTGCAGTCCGGCGACATCGGGAAGCCGGCGGTCGACGAGGAGTGGATCACCGTCCAGGGCGGTCCCACCGGCACCGTCCGCGCACGGATCGTCCGGCCCGCCGGAGCCACCGGCACCCTGCCGGTCGTCCTCTACATCCACGGCGCCGGATGGGTCTTCGGCAACGCCCGCACCCACGACCGGCTGGTGCGCGAACTGGCCGTCGGCGCGCGGGCGGCGGTCGTCTTCCCCGAGTACGACCTCTCCCCCGAGGCCCGCTACCCGGTGGCCGTCGAGCAGAACTACGCCGTCGCCCGGTGGATCGTGCGGGAGGGCGCGGCCAAGGACCTGGACGGTTCGCGGCTGGCCGTGGCCGGCGACTCCGTCGGTGGCAACATGACCGCCGCCCTCACCCTGATGGCCAAGGAGCGCGGTGGACCCGCCCTGGTGCAGCAGGTGCTGTTCTACCCGGTCACGGACGCGAACTTCGACACGCCGTCCTACCACCAGTTCGCCACCGGCTACTTCCTGCGCCGCGACGGCATGCAGTGGTTCTGGGACCAGTACACGACCGACGAGTCCGAGCGCGCGCAGATCACCGCGTCCCCGCTGCGCGCCACCGTGGAACAGCTCCGGGGTCTGCCCCCGGCGCTGGTCGTCACCGGTGAGGCCGACGTGCTGCGCGACGAGGGCGAGGCGTACGCCAACAAGCTGCGCGAGGCCGGCGTGGCCGTCACCTCGGTGCGCTTCCAGGGCGTCATCCACGACTTCGTGATGCTCGACGCCCTGCGGGAGACCCATGCGGCCGGAGCCGCCATCGACCTGGCACTGCGCACCCTGCACACCGCCCTGCACGGCGCCTGAGTCCGGGAGACAGCACCGACATGACCACCACCACGCCCACCGTCGTGCTCGTCCACGGCGCGTTCGCCGACGCCGCGAGCTGGTCCGGCGTCGTCGCCGAGCTCCAGCGCGAGGGCATCCCCGTCGTCGCTCCGCCCAACCCGCTGCGGGGCCTGGCCGCCGACGCCGCCCACATCGCCTCCGTGGCGGCCCGGATCGACGGGCCGGTCGTCCTCGTCGGCCACTCGTACGGCGGCGCGCTCATCACCGTCGCCGGTACCGCCGACAACGTCGTCGGGCTCGTCTACGTGGCCGCGTACGTCCTGGAGGAGGGCGAGAGCCTCGGTGAACTCCAGGGCCGCTTCCCGCTCTCACCGCTCGTCGAGAACCTGGAGCGGTGGACGTACCCGGTGCCCGGCGGGCCGGACGCCGTCGAGGTGACCATCGCCGCGGACGCCTTCCCGTCGGTCTTCGCCGCGGACGTGGACCCCGAGGTCACCAAGGTGCTCGCGGTGGCACAGCGGCCGCTCGCGGCGGCGGCGTTCGAGGAGACCGCGTCCGCCGCCGCATGGCGGACCAAGCCGTCCTGGGCGCTGATCGCCGGCGCGGACCGGGCGATCAACCCGGAGGTGGAGCGCTTCGGCGCGAAGCGGGCCGGCGCGACCGTCGTGGAACTGGAGGGCGCGTCCCACGCGGTCGCCGTGTCCCGCCCCGAGGCGGTCGCCGGCCTGATCCGCGACGCCGTCCACGCGACCCGCTGACACCCGACGCCGGGGACGGCGACCGGCAGGCACCCGTGGTGGGCGGCTTCGCCGGTCGCCGTCACGGGCCCGGCAGGTAGGTGTCCGTTCGCCGCCAGCACCCCCCGGGGCCGGCGGATGGAATGAGGGCATGACTTCACGAGGAACGCTGAACGGCAGGACGGCCCTGGTCACCGGCGGGAGCCGGGGTATCGGCGCGGCGACGGCGCTGCGCCTCGCCCGGGAGGGCGCGGACGTGGCGGTGACCTATGTGCGCGGCAAGGACGCGGCCGAGGAGGTGGTGCGGGCGGTGGAGGCGCTGGGCCGGCGGGCGGTGGCACTGCGCGCGGATTCCGCCGACGCGGAGGAGGCGGCCGGCGCGGTCGACCGTGCGGCCGAGGCCCTCGGGCGGCTGGACGTGCTGGTCAACAACGCGGCCACCGGACTGATGGGGCCGCTGGAGGACATGTCCCGCGCCGACGTGGACCAGCTCCTCGCCGTCAACGTCCGCGGGGTGTACCTGGCGTCCCGGGCCGCCGCCGCGGTCATGACGTCCGGCGGGCGGATCATCACCGTCGGCAGCTGTGTCACCCAGCGCGTGCCCGGCCCGGGCGCCACGCTGTACGCGATGAGCAAGTCGGCCGTCATCGGCCTGACCAAGGCCCTGGCCCGCGAGCTGGGCGGGCGCGGAATCACGGCGAACGTGGTGCACCCGGGCCCGATCGACACCGACATGAACCCCGCCGACGGCCCGTACGCGCCGGCCCAGGCGGCCATGACCGCCGTGGGCCGCTTCGGTACGGCCGCGGAGGTGGCGTCCGCGGTCGCCTATCTCGCGGGGCCGGAGGCGGCCTACGTGACCGGCGCGGAGTTCTCGGTGGACGGCGGCCACGCCGCCTGACCGGCGGCCGGGCGTGGCGGGCCGGCCGGCCCGCCACGCCCGGTCCACGGCCCGGTTCACCTGCCGTCGAGCCAGCGTACGTCCTCCTCGTCCCACTTGCTGGTGTCACGGGGCTGCGTGTAGGGCTCGGCTTCGACCGGATGTCCGCCGGCGATGGCCCGCTGGCGCACGGTCTCCGCGTCGAACTCCAGCCCCAGCAGGATCGCCAGGTTGCTGATCCACAGCCAGACCAGGAAGACGATGACGCCCGCCATGGTGCCGTAGGTCTTGTTGTAGGAGGAGAAGTTCGCGACGTAGAACGCGAAACCCGCCGAGGCGATCAGCCAGATCAGCAGGGCGAGGAAACTGCCCGGGGTGACCCACCTGAGGCCCCTGACCTTGGCGTTCGGAGTGGCCCAGTACAGGATCGCGATCATCACGGTGACCAGCAGGACCAGCACCGGCCACTTCGCGATCGACCACACGGTCAGCGCCGTGTCCCCCATGCCGAGCGCCCCGCCGGCCCGCCGGGCCAGACCTCCGGTGAAGACCACGATCAGCGCGCTGGCGACGGCCAGCACCATCAGCACCACCGTGACGCCGACGCGCACCGGGAGGATCTTCCACACCGGCCGGCCCTCGGGCATGTCGTACACGGCGTTCGCGGCGCGGATGAACGCGGCCACGTACCCGGATGCCGACCACACCGCCAGGAGGATGCCGATCACGGCGACGACCGAGCCGGTGCCCGAGCCGTTCTGCAGCTGCTCCACGGCCCGCGTGATGATGTCGCGCGCGGAGCCGGGCGCGAGGTGTTTGAGGTTGGCCAGCACCTTGTCGGTGGCCGATCGGCCGGCGACCGCCAGCAGGGACACCAGGACCAGCAGGGCCGGGAACAGGGAGAGGACGGAGTAGTAGGTGAGGGCCGCGGCCCGGTCGGTCAGCTCGTCGTCCTTGAACTCGCGCAGTGACCCCTTGAGCACCGCGAGCCATGCCCCCCTGGGCAGCTTGGTGGGGGTGTCCGGCGCCGCCTCCTCGACCTCCGGATCCGGCCCGGCCTCGTCCGGAGTGGGCACGCGCGGCCCGGGACCCTCGTCGCCGGCTGGATGCTCTTTACGCCCTGGAAGATGCAGCTTCGCCATATCAGGCGGGTACCCCGTCGTGCCGCCTCAAGCCGGCGAGTGGTCCCGGACGGGTTCGTCACGGGTTCCGGGGCGGTTGCTGAGCGTGATGGCGGTGGTCGACCGGGGGCTCGCGTCGGCTCCGCGCTTGCGTCCCGGACGGCCGGCAGCGGGCCTTCTCGTGAGGTCGGCCGCCTGCTGGGAACCGCTCCTCGGAGTGGTCCGGTTGCCTCCCGGTACCGTCTTTCCCCCTGTATGCGGGGCGAGTTGGGAAGGCCGGCGGCCCGCCGTCGCGGGGCGCGCCCCGCGGGGCCGGTTGTTGACCGGGCCACGGGGGTGGGATTTCATGAGGACCATGTCTGAGGGATCACGGAACGCGGCGGATCCGGTCCTCCCCTTCGCCACGCAGGACGCGTGGGAGAAGTGGCTGGAGGAGAACCACGAGGTCGTCCCGGGTGTCTGGGTGAAGATTCCCAAGGCCGACTCCGGGATCGACGGTGTCGACTACGCGCAGGCGCTGGAGTCGGCGCTCTGCTACGGCTGGATCGACGGGCAGAAGAAGAAGTTCGACGACCAGTACTGGTTGCAGCGCTTCACCGCACGGCGCAAGAGCAGCAAGTGGTCGAAGGTCAACCGGGACAAGGTCATCGATCTGATCGAGCGGGGCCGGATGCGGCCCGCCGGTCTGCGCGAGGTGGAGAAGGCCAAGGCGGACGGCCGCTGGGAGGCGGCGTACTCGCCGCAGAGCAAGGCGACGGTCCCCGACGACCTGCGGAAGGCGCTGGACGCGGCGCCGGCGGCCCGTGACTTCTTCGCCACGCTGGACAGCCGCAACCGGTTCGCGATCCTCCACCGGGTCGAGGACGCCAAGAAGCCGGAGACCCGGACGGCCCGGATCGAGAAGTTCGTCGCCATGCTCGCCGAGGAGAAGAAGCTGTATCCCTGAGCCGGGGTGCACCCCGGATGCCCTCCGCGAGACGCGCCACGCCCTTCACCCCTGTCCGGATCAGGGGTGAAGGGCGCTCGCGGTCACCGCGCCCCGATGGTCGTCAGTGGGCGTCGGCGAAGCGCTTGAAGGCGGCCTTGGTGCCCGAGCCGGCGATCCCGTCGATGGCGCCACGGTAGCCGTAGGAGTCCTTCAGCAGGCGCTGCAGGCCCTTGATCGTGCCCTTGCCCACGACGCCGTCGATCGGGCCGTTGTAGCCCCAGTACTTCTTAAGGCAGCGCTGGAACGCCTTCCAGCTGTTGGGGCCGAGCTTGCCGTCGATGGAGCCGTTGTAGTGCCAGTAGCTCTTCAGCCAGCGCTGGACCTTCTTCGCCTGGGCGGTGCTCAGGCCGAGGTTGTTCACCGCCTGCGGGGTGACGGCCTCGGAAACCGCCGCCGGGTGCGCGGCCGCGGGTGCGGCGAAGCTGGTCCCCGCGGCGGCGAGGCTGCCGGCGGCGAGAGCCGCGACGGTGGTGGTGGCGAGGAGTGTCCTCGTGACGATGTTCGTCCGCATCGTTTCGTTCCCCCTGTTCGTCGGGTGCCTCACGGCACAGCACACAACGTACGGTTCCAGGCCTGCCCGCGTCGCCAAACCGCGAGTTGACGTCCGCCTCCACCGGTCGCGGTAGCGGAGCCGGTGTACAACCTCCGCGGTATGGGCGGCACGTCGGCGGGCTGACGGGACCGGCTACCGGTGGGTGGTGCCGCGGGCCGCCCAGAGGTCGCGGAGGACGCCCATCTCCGCCATGTGGTGGATGAATTCGAGGTTCGCGCCCCACAGCACGGCCGCGTACGGGTCGTCGGGGTCGGAGCCGTAGGGGTACTGCGAGAGTCCGACGGTGTCGAGCTGTTCGTCGGTCAGGGCGGCGACGCTGTCCCGCCAGCGGTCCAGCAGCGACCAGAACCGCTCCAGCGCCGGGCCGGCGTCCGGGGTGAAGTCGACCAGCAGCTTCGGGTCGGTGCGCCGTTCGCCGAAGGTCCACTCCCACTGCCCCGCGAAGCAGAAGTGCAGGTGTGCGAGGCGCCACGCGATCGTGGTGACCGGGGAGTCGTCGGGTCGCGCCGGGCCGGTGTGGCGCAGGACCTCCTCGACGCGTCCGACGCTCACGCTCCAGTCCTCGGCGATCTTCGCGACCGTCATGCCGTCGGCCGCCTGCCGGGCGACCTCCGCGTACTCGCTCGCGGGGATGTCAGGGGCGCCCTGGTCGAGCACCCACTCGCCCGGGCCGAACGCCCTGGGTGTCGTCGCCTCGCCCCGGCGCCGGATCGACCAGCATCCGGGGGCCGGCTCCCACAGGTACTCCTCGTCGCCGAGTCCCGTCAGCCGTACCCGGGCCTGCTCCCTGGCGCAGTCGAACTGGTCGAGCAGCAAGCCCAGTCGGTCGGTCCGTACGCGCTCGGTCCCCATGTGCGTTCCCCTCCACGGTCAGCCGCCTCGCTGCGGTGAGGCGGAGGCTAACGGCCCGCCCGCGCGCGGCGCGACGGATTTCCCGCTCACCCGGCTGAGCGGCCGTCGCAGGCCACGGACTCCAGCACGCCGTACGCCCACCTCCCACGGCAGCCGGCTCTCTGGCGGAGATGGCTTTCACGCAACCGCTCACCACAAACCGCCGCCGTATCAGCGGGCAGAGATCCCGACCCCGGAATCGAACCCGACCACGGCCCGCGCGGACATCCTCCCTGAGCCAGGTCCCCCGAGGCGGATGATGTGGGCGGATCAGCGGGCGACCGAGATCGCGAAGGGCGTGAGCCCGTTGGACCGGATCACGTGGGGCACGAACAGGATCGCGGCTTCCGTCGCGCGGGCGGTCTGGATTCCGCCGAGGTCGGTGATCCACTCCTCGCGCCAGCCGAGGCCGGTGAGCAGTTCGCGGACGGTGTGCTTGGCCTCGGGGTCCTCGCCGGAGAGGAACGCGGTCGGCGGCTGGGTGAGCGTGGCCGGCGCGGTCATCACCGGGAAGAGCATGGTGTTGAGTGTTTTGACGACGCGGGTTTCAGGGAGTGCTTCCTGGAGCTTTTCGGCAAGGCTCGAGCCGGGGTGGAGCAGGTCGGCGGGCAGTCCGTCCGGTCCGTCGAGGGTGGCGTTGGAGACGTCGACGAGGATCTTGCCCCGGAGTTCGGCGCGCAGGGCCGCGAGACGTTCCAGTGAGCCGGCGCCCGGGGTGGCGTTGATGACGATCCGGGCCGCCCGGGCGGCATCGGCGGCGGCGCCCGGCGTGCGGTCCGCCACGGTCACCTGATGGCCCGCGCGGGTGAGGGCGGCGGCCAGGGTGCCGCCGACGCGTCCGTTGCCGAGTACAGCGATGTTCTTCATGCGGATTCGTTCCTCTCGGTGGGGTCTCGTACGCTCAGCGCGAGAGCGTCGACGCGGCTTGGGCGTGGACGCCGGGTGCCGCGGCCAGGAAGCTGCTGCTCTGCGGGGTCCACGGACGCCCTTCGGCGTCGGAGATCCGTCCACCGGCCTCGGTGACGAGGAGCGCGCCGGGGAGCAGGTCCGCTCGGGCGCCGACGAACTGCCAGAAGGCGTCGATCCGGCCGGCGGCCACGTTCACCAGGTGCAGGGTCGCGGGCACGGCGGTGCGGACGACGAGTGCGTCGGAGAGCATCGCGGTGATCGAGGAGCCCACACGTCGCACGACCGTCTCGTCCTCGTCCGGCCGGGCCTGGCTGGTGGCCACGATGCCCAGACCGAGGTCCGTGGTCTGCGAGACATGCAGCGGCAGTCCGTCCCGGTGGGCGCCCCCGCCGGCGAGCGCGGTGTAGGTCTCGCCGGTCAACGGCAGGTGGACCGCGGTGAGAGCCGGCTGGTTGTCGCGCACGAGGGTCGCGGTCACCGCCCACTCCGGCAGGGCGTGCAGGTGGTTGACGTTGCCTTCGGCCGGATCCACGACCCACCACTCGCCGGACGGCAGCGCGCCGCCGTCGAGTTCGTCCTCCACCCAACCGGCGTCGGGGCGCAGCTCCGTGAGGCGGGGGCGCAGGATGCTCAGGGCGGTGTCGTCGTTGGCTGCGAGTGCGCGCATCAGCTCGTCGCGGGTCTGGTAGCGGACCACCTCGCCGAAGCGCTCGCGCAGCGCCGAACCGGCGGTGCGCACGGCGATCACGGTCTGCGCGAGCAGGTCGGCGTCGGTGGCGGAGGCTGCGGCCGCGGTAGTGGCCTGGAGTGATGCGGGCATGGTGGTACTCCCGTCTGAGCAGGGGGGATGAGGTCGACTGGGCGGGCCGCGCGCTGTTTCGCCGCCCGCACTTCGAAGGCTAGGAGAGCGCATCGTTAACCTCAAGTGCATGTAAAGCACGGCTAGGATGACTCCCATGCAACTGGATTTGAATCTGCTCGCTGCGCTCGACGCGCTGCTGGAGGAGGGCAGTGTGGCCGGGGCGGCCGCACGTCTGCACGTCACCGCCCCCGCGATGAGCCGGAGTCTGGGCCGGATCCGGCGCACGACGGGGGACCAGATCCTGGTGCGCACCGGCCGCACGATGACTCCGACGCCGTATGCGATCGCCGTCCGGGAGCAGGTCCACGAGCTGCTGCACCAGGTCCAGGGCGTGCTGGCACCGAGCCGTGAGCTCGATCTGGCAACGTTGGAGCGCACCTTCACACTCCGCTGGCACGACTCCCTGGTCGCCCTGGGCGGCCCCGCGCTGCTCGCGGCCGTGCGGGGACAGGCGCCGGGTGTGCGACTGCGCTTCGTCGCGGAGTCGAGCACCGACTCCCCCGGACTTCGGCGTGGCGAGGTCGATCTGGAGGCGAACGCCAACCGCCCGAGCGCACCGGACATCCGCGCCGAGAGCGTGGGCGAGAGCCGTCTCGTCATCGTCGTGAGGCAGGGGCACCCCCTCACCCGCGTCAGAACGGTCACCGCACAGCGGTACGCCGCCGCTGAGCACGTCACCGTCTCGCGGCGTGGAAACCTCAGCAACGCCCTCGACGACGCTCTCGCGCGGCTCGGTCTCACCCGCCGCGTGGTCGCGAGCGCGCCCACGGAATCGGCTGCGCTGGAGTTCGCGCGTGGCTCCGATCTCCTGGTCAGTGTCCCCGAAGCCACCACGCGCTCCGCGGTCGCCGACCTCGGCCTGACCGTGCTCCCCTTGCCGCTCGAACTTCCGTCGGCACCCGTGTACCTGTCGTGGCATCAGCGCTACGACACCGACCACGCCCACGCCTGGCTGCGCGGGCTGGCACGGGACGCGCTGACCTCGTGCGACGCGTCGCAGCCGGCCACGTCGGGCCGCTCAACCCGCTGATCCACGCGACTACTTCGTTCCGCACGGCCGGCAGAAGGAGGCACACCCATCGCTGGCGCCCCGGATGGGAGACCCTGCACCTTGCGTGCGATCCGGCTCAAGGTCGTAGGCGAAGCGAACTCAGCGGCTGATCCAGGACAGGGCGCCTTCCTTCATGTTCCGGCGGGGCAGCACGGCGATGCCCTCGGCGATGCCAAGGCGCCCAAGGATCTCCACGCGGACCTCCCCCCTCCGTTTGCCCAGCTCAGGAGATGTCTCCCGTCGATCCGAATCGGTCAAAGGTGCGGGCGTCCCAGCAAGTCGGCATGTGCGTCGAGAGGAGACCACTCCAGGTCCGAGCGGAACCAACCACCGCTCTCACACCCTGGAAGGGGCCTTCTACGACAACGCACGGCCTGTGTGCCTGGGGCGGCTGGATATGGCCCTGACCTATGCCAGGGCCAGACGGAAGTATCTCGGGTGTCGACAAAGCATCAATAAGACAGGAGTGAACCATGTTGTCACGTACGTCCCGAGTCGCCGTCACCGCAGGGGCCGTTCTGCTCGCCCTGGGCGCAGCCACCGCCAACGCGAACGCGAACCCCGCGCGCACGGCCACGAACTGTGTGGTCGACATCGACTCGGGCAGCAAGCAGTGCTACGACACCTTCCGCGCGGCCATCGCCGCATCGACGAACGGACGGATCACCGACGCTCCCTTGTCGGCCAAGCACATCGATCAGAAGCTGGCCGACCGGCTCAAGGCGTCCTCGGGCACCAGTGCGGCGGAGTCCGTACAGCTCGGGGTCGTCTACACGGACTCGAACTACGGTGGCTCGTCCATGACGTTAACGGCCGGCAACGGGTGCCAGAGCGGGAACGGCCGGGACTTCCAGTACGACCTGGACGGCATCTGGAACAACTCCATCAGCTCTCTCACCACGCTGTCCTGCTGGCTGGAGTTGTGGGACGCCCCGAACACCGCCGGCTTCCACCAGGAGTACCAGCAGGCCACCTCCTACGTCGGGGACGCCATGAACGACCGGGCGAGCTCCATCGCCATGCTGTAGAGCCACCGCGAGGAACAGCGCCCGCCCCCGCCCCCTCCCCCGGGGGCGGGCGCCGCGCCGCGCTCAGTCCCACACCGGGCCGTGCACGGTGCCGGCGGCTCGCAGCCGTTGGCCGGCCGGGGTGCCGCAGGCCTTTCCGCCGCGGCACCCCGCCTTCAGGGCCCTGGGGGCCAGGGTCGGGTCAGGTGCCGGCCGTGTCCAGTTCCGCCTGGAACGCGGCGGCCAACCGGGGGACGAGATCTTCCTGGGTGAACATCGTGTAGTGGTTGCCGGGCACCGGCACCGTGTGCAGGTCGCCGTCCACGTGCTTGCGCCAGTGCTCCTTTCCGAGGAGCTTGATACGGAGCATGCCTACCTCCTTCTCGGGGTGGGCCTCCATCGCGTCGAAGACCACGACGCGTCCGCGTACCTTGCCGTCGGGGTAGTAGCCCTTCAGCGCTTCGTGGTTGCGGCGCCAGATGGTGATGAACCGGAGGAAGTCCTCTTCGTTCGCCGCCATCCAGTCCGGGCGGTTCTTGAGCAGCTGCACCGCTTCCTGCACGGTGCGGGGTGCGGGCAGGTCGGGCTGCGGCTCCGTGCCGGGCATGACGGAGGCCATCAGGTGCGGGAAGGCGGCGAGGAACTCCTGTTCGGTCAGGCTCTCTCCGACGTACGCCTCGGGCGGATGGGCGTCGAAGAGGTAGAGGCCGTCCGTCTTCTCCCCCGCCCGCTGCAGTTGCAGCGCGACTTCGAAGGCGAGGTTGCCGCCGAAGGAGTAGCCGGCCAGCCGGTACGGTCCGTGCGGCTGGACGGCGCGCATCTGCCGGACGTAGAGCGCGGCCAGTTCCCGGATGGTGACCTCGCCGTCGCCGAGTTCCTTGGGGTAGGAGAAGGCGGTCAGCGGTCCGTCGTGGCTGAGGTGTTCGGCCAGCCGGAAGTAGCAGAAGTTGGTGCCGCCGGCCGGGTAGAGCAGGAACAGATGGGGGCCCTGGCCCTCGCGGACGCGGACGGTGCCGGACCACGCGGAGGCGGTGCCGGACAGGAGCGAGGCCACGTGCTCGCTCATGGCGCGGGGTGTGCGGAGGTCGGCGAACTCATCGAGGTCGATGTCGACCTGGTACGCGTCGCGCAGCAGGTTCACGGCGTCGACGGCGGTGAGGGAGTCGCCTCCCAAGTCGAAGAAGTCGTCCTCGGCGCCGATGGTGTCGGCGCCGAGGAGCTTCTTCAGGATCGCGATGATCTCCGCTTGGACGTCGGCGGACAGCGCACCGGGGTCTCCGGTGGGGGCCGCGGCCGTGTCCTGCGAAGCTGCCGGTGCGGGGGGAACCGGGGCGATCCAGTGGCTCTCGGGCTCGAAGGGGTAGGCCGGGACCGCGAGCTTCACAGCGGCATCGAGGTCACCGAGCCGCTCCAGGGGAATGTGCTGTCCGTCGACGAACGCGGCGGCCACGGGATGGTCGCCGGCGGGTATGCCGCGCTCGAGGTAGTCGTCGAGGGCCGCGCGGGCCTCGTCCGGGGTACGTACGGCGAAGGCCAGTCGCTCGTCGAAGTGCGTGCGGCCTTCTCCCAGGGTGAAGGCGAGGTCGTCGAGGCGCGGGGTGGCACGGTCGAGGTAGGACCGCAGTTGCCGTGCCTGGCGTTCCAGGGCCTGGGGGGTCTTCGCGGAGAGCAGCAGGACGTACGGCGCTGTGCTCGAGGGGGCCGGTCGGGCGGCGGCCGGTGTGTGGCGGGCGAGCACGCAGTGGCCGTTGGTGCCGCCGAGGCCGAAGGAGCTGACGGCCGCGTGGGAGAGGGGCTCGTCGGGCACCTGGGCCTGGGTGTGGACGACGAACCGGGAGCGCTCCAGTGGGATGCGGTGGTTGGGCGCCGAGTAGTTGATCTGCGGGGGGATCACCTGGTGGTGCAGGATCAGCGCGGTCTTGATGACGCCGACGACGCCCGCGGCGGCGTCGAGATGTCCGAGGTTGGCCTTCACGCTGCCGAGCGCGCATGCCGAGCGGGCGTTGTGCGCCTGGGACAGCGCCTTGACCTCGATGGGGTCGCCGAGCGCGGTCCCGGTGCCGTGGGCTTCGACGTAGCCGATCGTCTCGGGATCGACGCCGGAGGAGGCGAGGGCCGCGGAGATGGCCCGGGACTGGCCGCGGACGCTGGGCGCGGTGAAGCCGATCTTGTCGGGGCCGTCGTTGTTGAC
Source organism: Streptomyces sp. NPDC015139 (assembly GCF_043079785.1). Taxonomy (NCBI): domain Bacteria; kingdom Bacillati; phylum Actinomycetota; class Actinomycetes; order Kitasatosporales; family Streptomycetaceae; genus Streptomyces; species Streptomyces sp. NPDC015139. Next base: position 292,985 of record NZ_JBIBUW010000009.1, read on the forward strand.
GGCGCTGCCGCGGACGACCGCGTAGACGTGGTCGCGGTCGGCGAGGGCGTCGCTCAGTCGCTTCAGTACGACGACCCCGGCGCCGTTGCCGCGCAGGGTGCCGCCCGCGGCCTCATCGAAGGGGCGGCAGTGGCCGTCGGCGGACGCGATGCCGCCGGTCTTGTGGAGGTGTCCGCCGGTCTGCGGGACGGTGATGCTGACGCCTCCCGCCAGGGCCATGTCGCAGTCGCCGTCGCGCAGCGCGGCGAGGGCCTGGTGCAGGGCCACCAGTGAGCTTGAGCAGGCGGACTGGACGGTCTGGCTGGGGCCGGTCAGGCCGAGGCGGTAGGAGATCCGGGTGGCGAGGAAGTCCTTGTCGTTGCCGATGAGGACGGGGTAGCTCAGTTCTGGTCCGTCTCCGGCGTGTTCGCTCTTGAGGATGTTGTTGAGCAGGTAGGTGCTCAGGCTGCAGGAGGCGAACACCCCGACGGTACCCGGGGCTTGGTGCGGGGCTACGCCGGCGTCCTCCAGCGCGTGCCATGCGGTTTCGAGGAAGACGCGGTGCTGCGGGTCGGTCACGCGGGCCTCTTGCGGGGTGAGGCCGAAGAAGGACGCGTCGAAGTGGTCGACGTCCTCCAGGACCACCCCCCTCGGGACGTGGTTCGGGTGGTCGCGTATCCGCTCCGGGACGCCGGCCTCGTCGAGGTCCGCCGGGGTGAACTCGCGCACCGCCTCGGCGCCGGCGAGCAGAGCGTGCCAGAAGGCGTCCAGGGTGCGGGCCTGCGGCAGCCGTACGGCCATGCCGACGATGGCCACGGGTTCGTTCATGGTGTTCACAGACTCCTCGGTCATGCCGTGCTCCCGGCGACGGCTCCGTTGGGCTTGTCCAGGTGTGTGGCGAGTTCGCGCACGGTGGTGTGTTCGAAGAGGTCGATGACGTCGAAGTCCGGTGCGTCGAACTCGGTGCACAGTCGTTCATGGACCTGGAGGACGTGGACGGAGGTCCCGCCGATGTCGAAGAAGCGGTCGTCGGCGCCGAATTCGGAATGGCCGAGGACCTCCCGCCAGATGCGGGCGACGGTGGCGACGGCCGGTGACGTGTCGTCGCCGCCCTCGGCCAGGGACAGGCCCTTACCGCCTTCCTCCTGCGGCCACGGCAGTGCCGCCGTGTCGATCTTGCCGTTGATCGTCAGGGGCAGGGCGTCCACGGTGACATAGAGGGACGGCAGCATGTAGTGGGGCAACCTGTCCTTCACGAGGGCGCGGATCGTACGATCGTCCGCCCGGTCGTGGCTGCCGGGGCTGTCGTTGCGCACCACGAAGGCGACCAGCCGGGGTTCGTCGGCCTGTTCGTCGAGGAGCACCGCGCAGTCCGTGACCGCGGGCACCGCGCGCACGGCGGTCTCCACTTCCCCGAGTTCGATGCGGTACCCGCGCAGTTGGACCTGCTGGTCCATGCGGCCCAGGTAGACGAGGTTGCCGTCGGGCAGGAGCCGTGCGAGGTCACCGGATCGGTAGAAGGTGCCCTCCGCGCCGGGCAGGCGGACGAAGCGCTGTGCGGTGAGGTCGGGTTGTCCGAGATAGCCCTGGGACACCCCACCGCCGGCGATGAGCATCTCTCCGGGGACGCCGACCGGCACCGGTCGGAGGTCGCGGTCGACGATGCGGATCTCCAGGTCGGCCAGGGGCTTGCCGATGACGCTCGGGCCGGCTTCCGCGAGGTCCTTGGGGGTCACCCGGTAGTGGGTCACGTGGACGGTGGTCTCGGTGATGCCGTACATGTTGACGATCTCGGCCTGGGCGCCGAACAGTTCGAACCAGCGGCTCAGGATCTCGAAGCGCAGCGCCTCTCCCCCGAACACCACGCAGCGCACCCGGACGGAGTCGGCGTGGCGCTCCTCCAGGCTCTGGCTGAGCCGGTGGAACGCGGAGGGCGTCTGGTTGAGCACCGTGACGCCGGTCTCGGCGAGGAAGTCGGCGAACTGCCGGGGCGACTTGCGTACGGCCTCGCCGGGGATCACGAGGCGGCCCCCGTACAGCAGGGCGCCGTACATCTCCCACACCGCGAAGTCGAAGGCGTAGGAGTGGAACAGGCACCAGGTGTCGTCGGCCGTGAAGGTGAAGTGCCGGTCGGCGGCGAGGAAGAGGCGCAGGACGTTGGCGTGGGTGACCTGGACGCCCTTGGGTTTGCCGGTTGATCCCGAGGTGAAGATGACGTAGGCGGTGCGATCACGCAGGTCACCGGCGGGCACGGGGGTGCTGGGCTCGTCGGCGCAGTCGGCCAGGAGCGTGTCGAGGGCGATGCGGTCCTCGTGGGCGAGGTCGGGGAAGACAGCGGGGCCGGTGATCAGGGGAAGAGCGTCGAACTGGTCGATGATGTGCCGTACGCGGGCCTCGGGGGCCGCCGGGTCGAGGGGCACATAGGTCTTGCCGGCCTTGAGGACGCCGAGCAGGACCGCGATCAGGTCGCAGCCGCGGTCCATGGCGACGGCGACGTGATCCGAGGGGACGACGGCACGCAGCCGGCGGGCGATGCGGTTGGCGTGTTCGTCCAGCTCGCGGTAGGTACGACGGTCGCCTTCGTACTCCACGGCGATGCGTGCGGGGTGCTCGGCGGCCCGTCGCTCGAAGAGGGCGTGGAGGGACGCCTCGGTGGGGAGGTCGGCGTGTTCGTTGAGCATCCGGTCGATGTGGTCGACGTGCCCGGCGGAGACCCGTGTCACCTCGGTGAGCGGAACGTCGTGGCCCCGGGCGACGGAGCGCAGGATCGTCAGGAGGGTGTCGCGCGGGTCGCTCGGCTCCAGGGCGTGGGTGTAGGCCAGGTGGCAGCCGTAGGTGTCGCCGAAGTCCTCGATCCGGGTGACCAGCGGGTGGACCAGGTCCGAGCGCGGGACGTGCAGGCTTTCGGCCTGGTGACCCCCGATGTGGAAGGCGAGCTGCTCCCGGTAGTAGGTGCAGGAGCTGCTGGGCAGGATGCGGCTGACCGTGCCCCCGGGGAAGATCGCTTCGGCGTGGGCGGCCAGGTCGAAGTCCTCGTACCGGATGAGGGAGGCCATGCGGGTCTCGATCGCCCGGCACAGGTCCCCGAAGGTCGGGTGGGCGTCGAGGTCCACGGCGAGCGGCAGGGTGTTGACGAAGTAGCCGAAGGCCAGCGGTCGCAGCGGGTCCTGGCGGCGGTTGCCGAGGGGGACCCCCACCGTGACGGTGCGGCTGCCGGTGAGCGTGCCCAGCAGCAGCATGTGCACGCCCAGGAAGAAGCTGAACTTGCGCACACCGAGGGCGGTGATGGTGGCGTCGACGGCACGGGTGAGGCCGGTCTCGAACGGCACCCACACGTGGCGCCCTTCGAAGGTGCCTTCCGGGGTGCGCCCCGCCTCCAGCTGTTCGAGGGCCAGGGAGGGCAGACCGCCGAGCATCTGCCGGAAGAACTCCACGGCCCGGTCGGTGTCGGAGACGTCGTCGGGGAAGTCGGCCGGGCTGTAGGCGGCTCCTTCCACCGTGGCGTCGGGGTCTCGGTAGAGGCGGTCGATCTCCCGCCCGATGTTGTAGAAGGAGAAGACGTCGCAGACGAGGTGCGACATGAACAGGGTGAGATAGGTGGCGTGGTCGTCGGTCTCGACCGTGTACTCGTACAGCGGCCACCGGTCGGCGGGGATCTCCTGGCGCAGCCGGCGTCCGAGGCGGTCCCTCAGCAGCTCGGACACGTCGCCCCGGTGCGTGACCAGGGGCACTTCGTAGCGCAGCCCGGGGTCGTGGACGGCCCGCACGTCGCCGTCCCGGTCGACGAAGACGGTGTTGAGGGCCACGTTCGAGCGTACGAAGCGTTCGACGGCGTCGCGCAGGCGGCCGCTGTCGATGCCGCCGGTGATGCGGAAGACGTAGGCCAGGTTGTGCGAGATGTCGTTCTGGAAGACCTTCTGGTGCAAGTAGAGCCTGCGTTGAGCGGCCGTCAGCTGGGCGACCCTGAGCGGCATTTCCGAACCCCCTGTAGGTGACGTCTCATCAGGTCTGGTCAAGTGCGCGAACCCGTCCGTCAGTCGGGTTCGCGGGATGGTGAGCATGGGCGGCACGCACGCGTCACCGCGGCGTGACGCGGCTCGTGAACCGTCCTCGGCGCTTTCAGGAATGCCCGGGGACGAGCCGTGAAAAAGGGTCCACGAAATGACACTCGGCAACGCCCGACATGCTTTCCCCCGGTTCTGACTTTCCCCTGCTGAACGCGTTTCTTGGCGCTGAAGCGTCGCGTCCGCCGACCCGGCGAGCCCTTCGGCCGCTCTGGATCGGTTACGGTCGCTGTTGCGAGGCGACCACGATAGCCCCAGCTCAAGGGGCAGTTGGTACATCCACTCGGCAACTGTAGAACGATGCGTCTCGTTCTAGAGTAGGATCGGACCGCAACATCGTCAAGGGCCCATCGGTGCCGGGCACCCCGCGCCGGAAAGGCACTTGTGCGGGAGCGTTCAACGGCTACAGTCGTCCCGCTCCGCAATTCAGGGGGAATGGTGAGCGATCAAAAAAGACCCGCTGTACCGGAATCGCGAGAGGACCTTCGGGCCCTCCTGTCCGCGGTCGAGCTCGTGCCCGTGCGCCGGCTCCGGCCGGCCGACTCCCCACGCTCCACCGTGGAGGACGTGCACCACGCCCGCACCCTCGCGCAGTCCGGGGCCGTCCTGCCGCCGATCATCGTGCACAGACCCTCGATGCGGGTCATGGACGGCACGCACCGACTGCGCGCGCTGACGGAACGCGGCGAGGAATGGATCCGCGTCCGCTTCTTCGACGGCTCGGAACAGGACGCCTTCCTCATCGCGGTGCGGGAGAACACCCGGCACGGACTGCCGCTGCCCCTGCACGACCGGGCCGCGGCGGCCGTCAGGCTGATCGGCTCGCACGGGCACCTCTCGGACCGGGCGATCGGCGAGGCGGCCGGGCTGTCCCCCAGGACCGTGGGCGACATCCGCCGGTCCGCGCAGGCGGCGGCGCCGCAGCACGCCGGACGCGTAGGACGTGACGGCAGGCACCGGCCGCTCAACAGCGCACAGGGCCGCCTGCTCGCCGGTCGGCTCATCACCGAGATGCCGAGCGCTTCGCTGCGCCAGATCGCGCGGCTGGCGGGCGTCTCCCCCGGCACGGTCCGCGACGTACGCGCCCGTATCGCCCGTGGGGACGACCCCCTGCCCCCTGCCGTGCGGCGGCGCCGGCGCACGGCAGGCGAGGGGCCCGAGCCCGGTACGGCGGGCAGATCACCCGCGGAGGTGCCGGATTGCCTGCGGTCCGGGGCGGCGTCGGAACCGGCGGGCGGTCCCGCTCCGCCGCGGTTCACCGCCCGGCACGCACAGCCCGCCACCCACCGCACCGATGCCGTCGTCGCGGCGGCGCCACCCGGTCTGCTGGCGGATCCCTCGCTCAAGTACACCGAGAACGGACGCCTGTTGCTGCGTCTGCTCAGCAGTAGCCTGATCCCCGCGCAGCGCTGGGACGCCCTGTACGACGCCGTCCCCGGACACCGGATCGTCCTGACCGCCGAGGCCGCGCGCGCCTGCGCCGACGCCTGGCGGCAGTTCGCCGAGCGGCTGGAGAGCGCCGGGTGTGCAACTGACGACGAGCGCCGGTTGCACACCACCTTCGCCGCCTGAGGCACGCTTCACGAGCCGCCCCGCAAGGGGCCGCCTCTCCCCCGGCCGTCCGCTCGGGACACCGCCCGGCCGATCCGCACGGATCCCTCGAGAAACCCCATGCGACAGACAAGGGACACAGCCATGACAGAAATCATCGACGCGCCGAGCCACACCGAGATCGGCACCGGTCTGCGCCACCCCGTCGGCGTCCTGGGTACCGGCCTCTACGTCCCCGACCGGGTGGTGACCAACGAGGACCTCACCCGGACGCTGGACACCTCCGACGAGTGGATCACCTCCCGCACGGGCATACGCGAACGCCGCTTCCTCGAAGAGGGCCGCGTCACCTCGGACATGGCCGTGGAGGCCGCCCGGCAGGCCCTGGCGGACGGCGGTGTCGCTCCGGAGAACCTGGACGCGATCATCATCACGACGTTCACGCCCGACCAGCCGCTGCCCTCCACCGCCATGATCGTCAAGGAGCAGCTCGGCGCCCACCGGGCCATGCCGCTGGACCTGACCCAGGCGGCCTGCGCCGGCGGTGTGTACGCCCTGCTGACCGGGGCGCACCTGCTGCAGAACCCCTCCTTCGAGCACGTCCTGGTCATCGGTGCGGACGCGGGCTCACGGGGTACCGATCCCCAGGAGCGCACCACACGGGTCTTCCTCGGCGACGCGGCCGGTGCCGCGCTGCTCGGCAGGACGCCGTCCGGCTACGGGCTGCTGTCCTGGGACACCGGCGACGAACTGTCGTACGAGGTGCAGATCACCGCCGGCGGATCGCGGATGCCGACCACCGAGGAGACTGTCGCGGCACGCCAGCAGTACCTGCAGATGAACGGCAAGGCCGTGTGGAACATGGCCACCGACAAGCTGCCGAAGTCCGTGCTGAAGACCGTTCAGCGGGCCGGGGTCGACGTGGCGGACGTCCAGCACATCCTCCTCCACCAGGCCAACCTCAACATCATCAACGAGGCCGCCAAGACCCTGGGGGTGCCCGCCGAGCGGGTCCCGACCACCGTGCAGCGCTTCGGGAACACGGCGGCGGCCAGTGTGTTCACGGTGCTCCACGAGACCTTGCGCCACCGCGCCCGGCACGGTGACCTCCTCGTCCTGGCGGCCATCGGCGCCGGGTTCCTGTGGGGGTCCGCCTGCTTCCGTCACTTCGATCCCCGCGGCGAGGTGTGACGGTGTTCGCGATCGCCGCCAAGGGAGCGGACCCCGCGGATCCGCTCGGCTGTCTGTACGCCGGGCACTGGCCCGAGCCGGAACCCGCCGACGGCTGGACGACCGTGACGGTCCGGGCCGCCGCGCTGAACCGGCACGACCTCTGGACGCTGTGCGGTGTCGGTGGCCCCCGGGGGCACACGCCCGTGGTCCTCGGCTCCGACGCGGCCGGCCTCGACGAGGACGGCAACGAGGTCCTCGTCCACTCCGTCGTCGGCGATCCCGCGGCGGGGCGCGGAGACGAGACGCTGGACCCCGAACGGGCCCTGATCGGCGAGGACTTCGACGGCACTTTCGCCCAGCGGGTCGCCGTCCCGCGACGGAACCTGGTGCCCAAACCGCCAGGGCTGTCCTTCGAGGAGGCGGCCTGCCTGCCCGGTGCCTGGCTCACCGCCTACCGGATGCTGTTCGTCTCCGCCGCGCTGCGGCCGGGCGACACCGTGCTGGTGCAGGGCGCGGGCGGTGGTGTCGCCACGGCGCTCATCGCGCTCGGCGCGGCGGCCGGCTGCCGTGTGTGGGTCACCAGCAGGTCGCCGGAGCGACGCCGGCTCGCGGAGCTGCTCGGTGCCGACGCTGCCTTCCCCGTGGGGGCACGGCTGCCGGAGCGGGTCGATGCGGTGCTGGAGACCGTCGGAGAGGCGACGTGGGCGCATTCGTTGCGCAGCACCCGCTCCGGCGGGCGGATCGTCGTCAGCGGCGCGACGACGGGGACGATGCCGCCGGCAGAGCTGAACCACGTCTTCTTCCGGCAGCTGACCATCGTGGGCACCACGCTCGGGACCCGCGACCAGTTGCTCGGGCTGTCCCGCCTGTGCACCGAGACACGGATCGTCCCGCTCGTCGACCGGGTGCTGCCGCTGGAACGGGCCCGCGAGGGCTTTCAGGATCTCCTGGACGGCAAGGCGTTCGGGAAGATCGTCTTCACCCCTCCCGCGTGACGGCGGCGGTCGGGGGCGGCACGTGGCCGCCCCCGTCGGCCGTGTCAGCGCGAACCGAGCCGCAGGGCGCCGTCGATGCGGATGGTCTCACCGTTGATCATGGGGTTCTCCACCACGTGCACGGCCAGGGCGGCGAACTCGTCCGGGTCGCCGAACCGGGCCGGGTGCGGCACCTGGTCGCCGAGCGAGGCCCGGGCCCGCTCGGGCAGGCCGTCCAGCATGGGCGTGCTGAAGAGGCCGGGCGCGAGGGTGACCACGCGGATGCGCCACGGCGCCAGGTCCCTGGCGACGGGCAGGGTGAGGCCCACGATGCCGCTCTTGGAGGCGCTGTAGGCGGCCTGCCCCACTTGTCCGTCGTACGCGGCGATGGAGGCCGTGTTAATGATCACCCCCCGCTCGCCGTCGATCTCCTCGGCCTCGCCGATGCGTTCGGCGGCGAGCCGGACGACGTTGAAGGTGCCGGTCAGGTTGGCGGCGACGACGCGCTCGAAGTCGGCGAGCGGCATCACGCCCCGCCGGCCGAGGGTCCTGGCGGCGCTGTCGGTGCCGGCGCAGCTCACCGCCACCCGCAGCGTGCCCCACTCGGCGGCGGTGTCGAGGGCAGCGGCGACGTCCGCCTCGCTCGTCACGTCGCCGGCCACGAAGACGGCGCCACCGCCCAACTCCTGGACGGCCTCGGCCCCGCGCGCGGCGGATCGGCCGAGGAGGACGACACGCGCCCCGCTCTTCACCAGGCGCCGGGCCGTGGCGAGACCGAGCCCGGAGGTGCCTCCGGTCACCAGGGCGACGCTTCCTGCGATCTCCATGCTGCTCCTCCCGTGGTTTCCGGCGGCCGCATTCCGCCGCCGGAGGCGGCCGATGGTATGCCGGGCCGGCTCTGTGCGGAGTTTGCACACCGGCCTGCACACAGCACCGGTGGGGCGGCGCGAGGCGCGCGCGGCACCCGCCGCGGATCCGATTCCCCCGAACTCCCCCGCCCGGGGGGAGCCCGACAAGAAGTGGAGTGTTCCCTCGTGCTGAGGCAGCATCACCGACCGGGTCTGTGGACCTCCGGCCCCGACGACGGCCGCCCCCTCGTACTCGTCCACGGGATCCGCCTGTCCGCCCACATGTGGACTCCCGTCGTGGCCCGGCTGACCCCGGAGTTCCGGATCACGGCCTGCGACCTGCCGGGTCACGGCTCCCTGCGACAGGAGCGGTTCACGCTCGAGGCGGCGGTCGAGGCGATCGGCGCGGCCGTCGCCGAGGCCACCGCCGCGACCGGGCGCAGGCCGGTCGTCGCCGGGACGTCGCTCGGCGGCATCACCGCTCTGGCCTACGGCGCACTGGGTCCGGGCGGGGCCGCGGGACTGCTGTGCCACGCGTGCACCCTCAGGACGAACGGACCGCTGCTCCTGCCGCACCGGGCCGCAGCCCTACTCCAGCGCCTGCTGGGCGAGGAGCGGTCGTACCGGCTGAACGAGAGGGCGCTGCGGGCGGCGCTGCCGCGGGAGAGCTTCGCCGGGATCATGGCGGGCGGGATCTCCCGGCACGCCTTCGGCGAGGTCCTCGCGGAGCTCTCCCGGTGGGACTCCCTCGCTCTCGCCTCGCGGGTCACGACACCGGTGGTCCTGGCCAACGGGCTCGCCGACCCGCTGTTCCGCGTCCAGGAGCGCCGGTTCCTGCGCCGGGTGCGGGACGCCGGCACGCCCGTCCGGCTTGTCCATGTCCCCGGCCCGCACCTGCTGTCACTCACCGACCCGGACGTCTTCGCCGCGGTGGTCCGCCGCGGCGGCGAGGTCCTGTCGGCGATGGCGGGCGAGCAGCCGGAAGCGGCCGGCTGAGAGGCGGCGGGTCCGGACGCACGGCCGGGGACCGGACCGCGCACGGCAACGGCAACGGCCCTGCGGGCCCCTCCGGAGGTGAGGGACGGGCCCGCAGGGCCGTTCGCGCAGCGGCCGGTACGACCCGCTACGGCACCGCCACGGCGGGCTCGGCCGCCGGACGGGGCGCGAACTCGTGCTCCTGGGCCCGGTGGTAGCCGCGGCGGTCGTACCAGCGGCAGACGGCCCAGCCGATGAGCACGGCTCCGGCCGCGTAGGCGCCCAGCACCAGCCAGGCCAGCCGGACCCGGTCGCCGTGGCCGCCGAAGAAGAGGAGCGAGCGCACCCCTTCGACGACGTGGCGTGCGGGCAGGGCCTTGCCGAGGGTGTCGTGGGCGCCGGAGAGCTCCTCCTCGGGGATGGCCCCCGCGGACAGCGGTACGCCGACCATGGTCACCGTGAACAGGGCGAGGATCTGGCCGGGTGCCCCGAACACGGCGAAGAGGGCCAGGGTGAGCAGGGCGACGGCAGCGCACGCGGCGCTGCAGAACAGCACGAACGCACCGGTGTCACCGGGCTGAAGGTCTGTCATCCGCAGCGCCACACCGGCGACTACGGCGCCCGCCACACCTCCCACCGCGATCCCCAGGACCGCCTTGGCCAGGAAAGTGGACGAGCGGGTGATCCGGATCAGGGGCTGGACGATGCGACGGGGGCCGATCTCCAACGGCACGTATCCGAGCCCGGCGTCGACGAACATGGTGAGCAGTGTGGCCGGGACCAGGCCCGAGATGAGCAGCGCGATGGCGATGTACAGCGGGAGGGATCCGGCGGCCGAGCCGACGGGTCCGGAGGGCGGCTGGCGTACGGCGGTGCGGACGCCGACGGGATCGTCGAGCAGGGCCAGCAGCCCTGCCGGCACCGGCTCGGCCCGGGTGACCGGAGCGGTCCCGGAGGCGCCGGCGTGCCCGGCTCCGGGGCCGGGCGTGCCCGTGGCTCCGGTGGGAGGCGCGGTGTCGGTGGTCCCGGTGGGCGGGGAAGATGTGCCGGCCGCCGCGCCGGGAGCGTCCGTCGCCGGTGTGGTGGTGTGACCGCGCCGGGCGTCGGCCGCCGCCTGCTTCTCGAGTTGCGCGCCGAGACGGTGGGAGGCCCGCGCCACGGTGAGGCGCATCAGCCTGTCCGTCGTCGAGGCCGCCACACCGCTGACTCCGCGGGGCTCGACGAGTTCGAGCACCGGGCGCCGGGTGCTCGGGCCGGTGCCGAGCAGGGCCAGCGTTCGGCGGGTGAAGTCCGAGGGCACCACCAGGGCACCGTAGGCCTCCTGGGAGTCGAGCATGCGCCCGGCGTCCGCGCGCGTGCGGACCACGGTCCAGTGCACACGTCCGTCCTTGCGGGCGGCGCGGGTGACGGCGTCGGAGAGGTCGGCGCCCATGTTCACGGTGCCGTGGGGTCCGGGGGCGCCGCGGTCCCCGCTGACCAGGACCAGGGGCAGGTTGTGCAGTCGGGTCTCGGGATCGGAGGCCGGCCCCAGGTAGCTGACGGTGCAGAGGGCCGCGAGCAGGGATCCGATCAGCACCACGATCCATGTCCTGGGCTGTTGCCACAGTGTCTTGGCACGCAAGGAAATCACCTTCGTCGAGTCGTTCAGGAGGGGCGGGGCTGGGGCGAGAGGCCTTGGGCCTGCTCCCCCGCGGCGGCGTGCTCGGCGAGCGCTGTTCGCGCGAGGCCCGCGAGGAACCGCGGCACGGCGTCGTCCTGCCAGGGGAAGAAGTGGCCGCCGGTGAACAGGCGCAGCCCCTTCCAGTGGCGGGCGTGGTGCTGCCATGCGGCCACGTGGCTCGGCGGATGGACGACGTCCTGTTCGCCGGCCAGGGCGTACAGCGGGACCGTCACCGGCCTGGTCGGTGCGGTGCCGGCCTCGGCCAGCAGCCGCATGTCGGCCCGGAGCGGGCGCAGGACGAGGGCGCGCATCTGCGGGTGGGCCAGCACTTCGTCGGGTGTCGCGCCCAGCCGGGCCACATGGTCGAGGAGTGCGTCGGGGTCGTCGGCGAGTGCGTAGTTGGCGGGTGCGTCGAGCAGCTCGCCGAGCCCCATCGCGGAGATCACCAGCGCCTTGGGAGGTGTGCCGAGCTCGCAGAGTCTGTGGCACACCTCGTGGGCGAGGAGTCCGCCCATGCTGTGCCCGAAGAGGATCATCGGGGCGGTGGGGTCACCGAGACGCGGCAGGACGTCCTCGACGACGCGTGCCACGCCGGCGTGGGGCGCCTCGGCGATTCTGCGGCCGTGGCCGGGGAGTTCCGGTGCGATCAGCTCGCAGGCCCGAGGCATGTGCGCGGACCAGGGCCGGTAGGCGTGGGCGGAGCCGCCCGCGTAGGGCAGGCAGACGACACGGACGTTCATGTTTCCCCTTCGAGCGGGCTCGGCCCCCGACCCGAGGTGTTCCGCCGTGGGGGGGCGTGGAATGCCTCGGACACCCCAGAACGCAACGCAACGGTGCGTTGCACTTTGAGTCTATGGGCGCGACTAGACTTGACGCAACACAACGTTGCGTTCGGCTTGTCGGGCCGGTCGGAGGTCGTCATGGCAGCAGGTGGAACCGTCTCCGGCGGGCAGGCGGACGGAGGGTCACGCGGCCCCCGGCGCAGGGACGACATCTTTGGCGCCTGCCTCGAACTGCTCGCCGACCAGGGCTACGACGAACTGACCATCGAGGGCGTCGCCCAGCGTTCAGGTGTCAACAAGACGACCATCTACCGCTGGTGGCCGTCGAAGTCGGAGCTGCTGCGCGACGCCCTGCTGCACTCGGGCTCGATGGCCCTGGAGCTCCCGGACTCCGGGAGTCTGGCGGGCGACCTGACCGACCTGGCCTCGCAGGTCCAGGAACTCCTGGACGATCCGCGCACGGGTGCCGTGGTGGAGGCGGCCCTCGTGGGAGCGGTCCGTCATCAGGCGATGCGCGAACTCGTCACGCACTTCCTGGAGGACCGGCTCGGGCGCCACCAGCCGGTCTTCATCCGGGCCGTGGAACGAGGAGAGCTGCCCGCCGACTTCGATCCGGCCCTCCTGGTGGACGCCATGGCGGGCGCGCTGTGGATCCGTCTGCTGGTGCGCCGCCGGCCGGCCGAGCCGGGGTTCGCCGAGAAGCTGATCTCGATCCTGCTCAACGGCATCTGAGGGCCGGTCCTCCGTCCGGCCGGCCCGCGCGCGCTCAGCCCTCCAGAGCCGCCCTGATCCGGCCGAGCGTGGTGCGCATGCCGGATCGGTTGACCTCCGCCCGGTCGACGGGACGCGTGCCGGTGAACACCCGCCCGAGGAACTCCGCCGCCCGGGCGCCGGGGCCGGTGCGCAGGTCCTCCCAGTACTCGGTGACCCTGGTGGCATCCCCTTCCGGCCGGAAGCGGTACCCCCACAGGGCCACCGGGAGCCCGAACGCCGTGACGCGGAAGGCGAACTCGTCCGGCCGCTCGGCCCGGGTCACCCGGCAGGTGGTGAACCAGACAAAAAGCCCCTTGCGGTTGAAGCCGACGAACGCGGAACCCGCCCCGCCGCGCCGGCCCCGGGACCACACGGCAAAGCACTCCGGGCTCCACTTCCCCAGGTTCCGCACGTCGGCCACCGCGGAGTACACCTCCGCCACAGGCGCGTCGACGAGGACGCTTTCCTCGACTTTCCACAGACGATTCATCATTGCTCCCGAGCCGAATAAAGGAATGCGACGAGACCGGATCCGCGGGACTTTAACCAGCCGCGGACGCCGACGGCAACCAGCAACAGGCGTGCGGGCAAAGGGCCTTGACGGTCGCCGTGCACCGATCTACGGTGGAACGAGACGCATCGTTCTCAACGCGCGCCCTCGCGCGAGCTTCGGCAGGTCACGCCCTGACAAGCAGGAATGACGGACGAGGAAGCACATCAGCCGCCTCCGGCCGGCTCCTCGCACCTCGGCATTCCGCATTCCGCCCGCGTGCCGCGCACGGCTTTCGCGCGGACGATCCACCGACGTCTCGTTCATCCGGCCACCGGAAAGCGACATTCCACTGTGCCGCGTTGCCTCACGACCAGAGGGACCGAATTGTGACCCGAATTCCCGTGGAAGCCGACTGGGACAGCGCCCCGGGCGTACTCGAAGGCGCCCGCGAGCTCGAACTGACCCCGGGCCAGTGCGACCTGCCGTACTGGCTGGAGCACGTGGCCGGCTCCATGCTGCGCCGGCTGTCGGACGGCACCGTGACGGCCGCGCCCCCGACGTCGGCCGTTCTGCGCCCGGGCCCCCTGCGGGAAGCGCTCGTCGACGAGTTCGCCTTCCGTACGCTGGCCGAGGACAAGGCGACCCGTGCCCTGTCCTTCCTCGTCTTCCACGCCCCGGACCGGGAGTGTCTGGAGTTCTACACGACGCAGCTCGTCGACGAGGCACGGCATGCGCGTGCGTTCCGTGACCACCTGCTGGTCGCGGGCATGTCCGCCCAGGAAGTCGACGCGGCCGTCGCCCGGACCGCCGCGACCTCCGGGGCCGCCGTCCTCGACCCCCTGGAGGAGTTCGGCCTGGCGGTCCTGCGCGACCGGCAGGACTTCTACGGCGGTGTCCTCGTCCTCACCGTTCTGGTCGAGGGGATCCTCGCGCCCGCGGCCGAGCTCAGCGAGCGCAAGTGGAAGGTGCTCGACCCCTCCGCCGCCCTGGTGGAGCGGGGAGCGAACATGGACGAGATCCGTCATCTGGCCGTGGGCAGCGCGATCGTCCGCCAGTACCTGATGGACCGCCCGGAAGCCCGGTCGGGGCTGCTCGACCTGGTCCGAGAGGGCCGTCGGCTGTGGGACGAACTGCCCATGCAGGACGTCCTGTACCGGCGGGAGTCCCTCTTCCAGGAAGGGCTCGCCGAGCACGGACACCTGCTGGGTGACCACGAGATCTGGCCGGGTCGGCGCCTGGTGGACACCGGCATCGAGGAACGCATGGCGGCCGCGGAGCGCTGGTCGCGCGAGACCCAGGACGCCCGGCTGAAGTACATGCTCCTGGACGAGGCGTCATGACGACCGGATCCGCGCAAGGCAGCACCTGGCGGATCGCGGTACCCGACGCGCGGGACGGCGTCCAGCACCTCGGCGCGAGCGTCGTGGACGCCCGGTCCGCACCGCGGGCCGTGGTCGTGATCTGTCCGGCGCTCGGTGTGAACGCGTCCTACTACGGGCCGTTCCGCGACCACCTCGCGCGCAGGAGCATCGCCACCGTCGCCGTCGACCTGCGGGGCCAGGGCGACAGCCGGCCTCGTGCCGGGCGGCACACCCGGCACGGCTACCACGAACTGGCCACCCGCGACTGGCCGGCCGTCATCCGCGCCACACGCGACCGCTTCCACCCCGACGTCCCGCTGTTCCTGCTCGGGCACAGCATCGGCGGGCAGGTCAGCGTACTGCACGCGGCGCACGACCCGAAGAGCACGGACGGCGTCATCCTCGTCGCGGCCGGCTCGGTGGACCACCGCGGTTTCTCCGGGTCGGCCCGGCTGCGGGTACTGGCCGCCACCCATTTCATCGCCGCGGTCGCCTCGCTCTGGGGCTACTGGCCGGGTCACCGCCTCGGCTTCGGCGGCCGCCAGTCCGCGCGGCTCATGCGGGACTGGGCCAGGATCTGCCGCACGGGCCGTTTCGCCCCCGCCGGGGCGGACTTCGACTACGAGGCGGCCATGCCCGGGGCCACGCTCCCCGTGCTGGCCGTGTCCGTCGAGGGCGACCGGCTGGCGCCGCGCCGCGCGGTGGACCGCCTGTGCGCCAAACTGCCTTCGGCGACGATCGACCGCTGGCACTTCTCCCCCGAGGACGGAGCCCGCCTCGACCACGTCCGGTGGGCACGCGACGGCGAGGGCATCGCGGAGCGGATCTCCGAATGGCTCGGCCGGCGCCACGCGCACTGACAGGGCCCGCACATACGCGCACGAAGGGCGTTCCTCCCCCCGGATCCGCGGGGGGAGGAACGCCCTTCGTGTGCTTGCCGGACGGCCGGCGGCGACCGGGCTCAGACGGCGACCGGACTCACACAGAGTTGGTCAGTCTCAGCAGATTCCACACCGCGCCGGGGCGGACGCCGCCCTGGAAGGCGGCGTACTCCGGCTCCAGGACCTGCGGGTCCCACTTGAGCTTGAACGCCTCCTGCGTCCTGGCCGGGTAGACCGCCCTGCCGTGCTCGGCGACCAGGCGCAGCGCGCGGTTCAGCCGCCGGGAGGCCGACGCCGGCTCGTGCCGGTCGCTCAGGCCGGCGAACGGTGTCAGACCGAGGTGCAGCCAGGCCGTCCCCTCCGCACGGAACATCTCCAGCGCCGTCAGGTTGACGAGCTCGATCGTGCCCACCGGGGCCTGCGGAGTGCGCCTCGTCAGGTCGTAGAGCCATCCCGGCCGGGCACCCCAGGCCGGGGAGTAGGTGACGTAGCCGACGACCCTGCCCTCCTGCCGGGCGACGAAGGTGCGGCGCAGCGCGGCGCCGGGGCCGCCCCGCTCACCGATCAGGAAGGACAGCTCCTTCACATGGCGCCCCTTGGCCTTCAGCCATACGGCGTCCACCGCATCCAGTTCCGACTGCTCGGGCGACCGGGAGTCGACCTCGTGGACCGTGACGCCCTCCCGGCGGGCGCGGGCGACGTTCTGCCGGACCTTCGCCAGTCGCCGGCCACGCAGGGTGAACGCGGACAGGGCGATGCTGTAGGAGGTGCCGATCTGGTTGACCGTAGATCCGCGGGCCTCGTACAGCCCCACATCGCAGGAGCGGAGCTGAGCGGCCGTCAGCCGGGCGGGGCGTGCGCCGCCCGCCACCACCCGGTCGAGGAACTCGTCGAGCAGCGCTGCTCTGTCGGCCGTGGCGGCGAAAGGCCCGCCGAACTGGACGACATGGCGTCCCGATCGCCGGTAGGCGACGATCCCGGGGACCCGGCTGCCGGACCATCGTGCGGTGGCCTCGTTGAGGGCGAGTGCACCACTGGGATGGTCGGCGTGGGCGCCGAGGAGAGTGATCTCCCCGGCGCCCTGCCGCGTCATCGGGTGTCTCCGGCGGCCGCCGCGCGACCGACGGTGGCCGGCACCTCGGCGGGCCGTGCCGCCCCCGGTCCCTCGGGGGCGGCGGCCAGAGCCCGTTCGAAGGTGGTGAACGCCGGATGCGCCTTGGGTTCGAAGGCCACGCCGAACGGCTTGAGGAAGTTGCCCAGCAGCCCCCTGTCGCCGCAGAGGTGGACCGGCACGGCCAGCAGGGCCCACTCCCAGTGCACCAGCCAGCCCCACAGCGCCACGACCGCGCCGGCGGTCAGCCAGCTGTGCATCGTGTTGTACAGCACGTAGTAACCGCGGTGGATCGGCCTGCCCTTGGCCCGATGGTGGGCCCACGCGCCGGGCAGGTAGCCGAAGATGTCGATGTACGCGAACAGGCCGACGGCGACCGGCCAGTTGATCGCGTCCCAGTGGGCCACCATCAGGCCCGCGCTGAGGAGCAGTCCGGCCGCGTACTCGGCCCGCAGCAGGCGGAAGGTCACCGGCGTCTCGAAGCGGTTCAGCGGGTCCATCAGAGCACCTCCCCCGCTCCGAGCAGCGCACGGAGTATGTGCTCGATGGTCTCTCGCAGGACGCGCTCCGCCACCGGGTCCACGATGTTGGCCAAGGTGGGCAGACCGAAGTCGAAACCGGCGGTGAAGGCCACGCGGGCGCCGTCGCCACTGCCCTCGACGCTCCACGCGCCGTCGAACGTCTCGAAGTCGCCGTGCAGTTGACGGAAGGAGATGCTCAGCGCACCGTCGTCGAAGACGTCCTCCTCGGACCAGGCGAGCACGCCGTTGCGGAAGTCGACCTCCCAGTCGCTGTGCAGGGATCCGTCGTCGAGTGTCGGGTGGACCGTCACCTTCCGAACGGTGTCCACGAGGTCCGGGTAGCGGGCGAAGTCCCGGATCCGGGCGTAGGCGTCGGCGGCGGCGACGCCGTGCGCCTGGTAGTCGAGTCGTACCGAGCGCATCTCAGCGCCCTCCTGTCGGCGGGTTGGTGGTGTCGGGGCGGTGGGGGAAGCGTTCACCGAGGGTTCGGGCCGACTGCTCTACGGCTTCGTTCAGTTCCTGTGCCTCCGTGTCCGTGAGGACGGCGGGCGGGGTCAGCCGGACCACGGCGTGGGCGTTGAGGGAATGGTTGACGATCACGTCGCGGAGCAGGAGTTCCAGCAGGAACTCGCCCGCCAGGCCCGCGTCGTGGAACTCGACGCCGATGAGCAGCCCCTCCCCGCGGACCTCCCGGACCAGGTGGGGGCAGTGCTCGGCGACCGCGTGGGCGATCTGCGACAGGAGCGCCGTCCCCAGAGTGCGGGCACGCTGCACCAGTTGCTCGTCCTCGATGACTTCGACCGCGCTCGCCGCGGCGGCCATCGCCACGGGGGCTGCGGCGAAGGTGGAGGTATGGATGAACGGGTCCCGGTCGAAGGGTGCGAAGGCGCGTTCCGTGGCCACGGCCGCGGCCACGGGGATCACACCGCCGCTGAGGGCCTTGCCGACGAGCAGCACGTCGGGCACCACGCCCTCCCGGTCGGCGCCCCACCAGTGGCCGAGCCGGCCCAGTCCGGTCATCACCTCGTCCAGGACGAAGAAGGCACCCCTCTCGGCGCACAGGGCCGCCACGGCCCGGAGATAGCCGGGTGGCGGTATCACCACGCCCTCCTCCCCCTGGACGGGTTCGACGATCACCACGGCGTCCGAACCGTCGGGGCCGAGCTCACGGGCGAGTGCCTCGGCATCACCGAACGGGACGTGGGCGGTGTCCGGCAGCAGCGGCACGAACGGCGCACGGTACAGGTCCTTGCCGGTGGCGGACAGGGCGCCGAAGGTCTTGCCGTGGAAGCCGCCCTCGGTGGCGACGATCCTGCGGTGCCCGTGGCAGCGTGCCAACTTCAGCGCGGCCTCCACGGCCTCGGCGCCCGACCCGCAGAAGTGCACGCGGTTCAGTCCCTCGGGCGCCACCCGCGCCAGCGCGGCGGCGGCCCGCCCCGCGCTGGGGTCCAGCAGCAGCCGGGTGGACAGCGGATGCGTGCGGATCTGCCGCTCGACGGCGGCCACCACCCTGGGGTGGCAGGCACCGGCGAGAAACACGCCGTAGCCACCGCAGTTGAGGAAGGACCGGCCGTCCTCGGTGCGCACCCGGGAGCCGTACGACGACGACTCGACGTGCCCGCCGAACATCTCCCCGAGCCGTCCGCGGCCGCTGCTCAGGTGTGCCTTGTACAGGTCGGCCGTCGTGTTGCCCCTGCTCGTCGGCGCCGGCTGTCGCACTGTTCCTCCTGTCGTGTTCACAGCACCCTCAGCGGGTCGCCGGCGTGGTGGTCGAGCAGCGCCTGGGCGGTGGCGGTGCGGGACGGCGGGTGGAAGGCCAGCGCCCTGCTGACGGCCAGGAGATGGCCGGTGTCGGGCGATGTGGCGAAGGCCAGCCCGCCCAGCAGCTCGGCGGCCAGATCGGCCGTGTCGACCAGCAGCTCCTGGACGGCGTAGCGGGCGGTGAGCGCCGCTCCGAGCTCAGGGTTGCCGACGACCTCGGCGTCCACGGTGTGGGCGACGTTCTCCGCGAGGCCCGCCGCCGCCTCCAGGCCGGTGACCAGGGAGGCCCGGTCCGTCGTGCTGCCCCGGCCCGACCTGAGCGCAGCCTCGGCCAGCCGGCCCACCGCGCCCGTGTACGCGGACGTCACGAGCAGCTCGAACCACACGAAACCCACGGTCTGGAGCGTGTCCATCCCCGTGCCGAGCTCCACCTGGGGGCGGAGCATCAGCTCGGGCGGCACGTGCACGTTCTCCAGTACGATCTCGTCGCTCTCGGCGCCGGCGAGGAACGGCGCCCCCCAGAACGGCCGGCGGGTGATCCCGGCGGAGTCGGCCGGGACCAGCGCCACGCCCAGCTCGCTCGTGCCGTCTGCGCCCGGCAGGGCCACGCCCGCGGTGAGCAGGTGCATCGAACGGGACAGACTGCACGGCTTCTTGGAGCCATTGACCAGGAAGCCGCCCTCCACCGGAGTCGCGGTGACCGCCGCGTCCAGGATTCCTGCGCCTGCCCGGCCCTCGGCGAAGCCGGACGCCACCAGCAGTCCGTCCCTGGCGATGCCCTCGATCAGCAGCCACTCGAGGCCGCCTGCGTCGGCCGAGGCGACCAGGGCCACCAGGGAGGCCACCGAGAAGTTGTGCATGGCGGTGGCGACGGCCAGCGAGGGCGACAGCGCGCCCAGCGCCCGGGTCACTCGGACCGCTTCCAGTGCCGTCGCGCCCCGGCCGCCGTAGGTGCCGGGAACCAGCAGGCCGGGGCCGCCCGCGGCCCGGAACGCCTCCAGGCCGTCGTTGCCCGGGGACTCCAGCTCGGTGAGCGTCCGGTGCTGAAGGCGCTCGGCCAGGCCGGGCAGTGTCTTGTCGCACGTCTGCCGTGCGAGGTCCATCGCGCGGATCACAGGGTCCCCCGTTCGTCGGTGCCGGCGAACACGGCGTCGGCCGGATCGATCCCGGCGGCCACGCTCACGCCCTGGAGGTGGCTGGTACGCAGCGCCGGGTAGTTCGCCTCGCCGCCGGGACCGCCGGTGAGGCCGGTGCCGCCGTGGGTGGGCAGCACGGGCAGGAATCCGATGTGGGAGTCGTTGACCTTGAGCAGTCCGCCGCTGCGCACGCCGGCCACGAACGCCCGCACCACCTCGGGGTCCCGCGCCCACAGCGAGTTGCGCAGTCCGTACTGGTTGGCGTCGGTGAACTCCACGACCTGTTCGAGCAGGTCCGCGTCCGACGCGTCGGGCACCACCACCGGAAGCAGCGGGAAGAACGTCTCCTCACGTACGGCGCGCAGGTCGCGCGCCGACTTGAGCCCGTCCACGCGGATCACCGTGGGCTCCAGGAACAGGCCGCTGACCTCGTTCGGCGTGCCGTCCACGTCGAGCCGCCGGCCGCCGCACACCAGCCGGGCCCCGCGGTCGAGGGCCTCGCCCAGCACCTCCTGGAAGGCGTCGGTGCGCCGGACCGGGGACAGCAGGACGTCGGGCTCCTCGGGCATTCCCGGCCTGATACGGCGGGCCAGTTCGCCCAGCTTGTGCAGCAGTTCGTCGGCGACATCCGGGTGGACCACCGCGCAGTTCGGCACCATGCAGATCTGTCCGGAGCCGTAGAACGCCTCGGCGAGGGCGGCGGCGGCCAGGTCGAGGTCGGCGTCGTGCCAGACCACGCAGGTGTCGTTGCCGGCCAGTTCCAGTACGGGCTTCTTGCCGTGCCGGACGCACTCGGCGCCGAACGCCACGCCCTGTTCGCTGCCGCCGAAGTACATGATGTCGTCGACCAGCGGGCTGGTCAGCCACTGCTGAAGCGTCTGCGGGGCGTCGGAGCAGACGACGGACAGTACTTCGGGTGGGGCTCCGGCGTGCTCCAGGGCGGGGACCACCAGTTCGTGCATGGCGTGCAGGACGCCCAGCGGGGCGCTCCGGGGCGCGCGGACGACCAGGGCGTTGCCCGCGGCCAGTGCCCACGCTCCGAGCATCGCGTTGGCCAGGGTGGCGTTCTGCGGGGGGTTGAGGCAGACGACGCCGTCGGCCACCCGGCGCAGGGTGAACCGCCGCTCGCCCGCGTCGATGTGCTGCTCCAGCTGCGTGGCCAGGAACTCCCGGGTGTCCTCACGGGTGTTGACGAGGATGCCGGACACCTCCCAGCGGGCGAGGGCCCGCGGATGGCCCTCGGCCACCAGCATCTCGACGATGTCGTCGTGCTTCTCCCGGGTGAGCCGGTGCAGTTCGGCCACGAACCGCAGGCGGTCCCGAAGGGGTGTGGCGGCCCAGGTGCGGACCGCGGCGGAGGCGGCGGCCAGCGCGGCTTCGACGTCGTGGTGGCCGCCCACCGCGCAGCGGCCGATCACCGACTCGGGGGCCCGGTCCGCGGGCAGCCGGCCCCGGTCGAGGTCGCGCTTGGTGCGGATGGAGCCGATGACGTCGTCGAGCATGGCGGACGCCCGTACGGTGTGGGTCCACTCGCCGGTGTAGGTCTGGTTGCCGCCGATGTAGGAGCCGTAGGTCAGCACGGTCGGTTCACCTCCTGGCCGGCGCCGCCGGCGTCGGCACGGTCGAATGCGGAGAGGGTCTCGTCGAAGGCCGCGGCCAGGGCCCGCACGGGCTCCCCTTCGGCGAACATGGAGAAGTGGTCGCCGAGCACCTTGCGCTCGGTCAGGTGTCCCGACAGGTGCGCCTGCCACAGCGTCTTGTCGACGAGGTTCATGCGCAGCGCGGTGTCCAGGCGGAGGGTGTTGCCGGCCTCCTCCGCGCGCAGGAGGACCGCGTCCCCGCGGAACCGCTGGTCGGGGTAGTGCGCCTTGAGCAGGTCGTAGTTGTGCTTCCAGATCTGGTAGAAGCCCTTCGCGCGCAGCTCCTGGGCGTCCGGCCCGTCCTCCGCGACGGCGTCCAGGAGCAGCAGGAAGGCGTCGGAGAACTCCTCGTCGCTCAGGTGCCGGCCGACGTAGGTCTCGGGCGGGTAGCTGTCCAGCATCACCAGTGCCTCGACCTCCTCGCCGGCGGCCTGGAGCTGAAGCGCCATCTCGTAGGCCACGTTGCCGCCGAAGGAGTAGCCGCCGAGCCGGTAGGGGCCGTGGGGCTGCCGGGCGCGGATGCGCTCCAGGTACAGCGCGGCCAGCCCGCGCAGGGAGGTGGGTGCGGTGCTCACGTCGGCGGGGAAGGACAGGGCGGTCAGGGGCACGGCCGACCGGGAGTGGGCGACCAGTCCGGTGTAGACGAAGTTGGTTCCGCCTGCGGGGTGTATCAGGTACAGCGGCCGGCCGGTGCCCTCCCGCAGGCTGACGAGACCGTCGGACGGGGTGCCCGTGCCGGTGACGAGGGCGTCCAGCCGTTCCGCGATCCGCTCCGCCGTGCGCAGTTCGGTGAACTCGTCGTGGCCGAGATCGACGCCGAACTCCTCGCACAGGCAGGTGGTGACCTCGACCGCGAGCATCGAGTCCCCTCCGAGGTCGTGGAAGTCGTCGTCGGGGGCGATGTCCGCCATGGCCAGGTGCTGTTCCAGGACGGACAGGACCCGTGACAGGGTGCGGCCCGTGGCGCCCCGGCCGGACGCGGGAGTGCGGGGGCTGCCGGCCGGTATCGGCGGCGCGGAGTCCTTGGCGGTGCCGGCCGGCTCGAGGTCGGGCCGGATCCAATGGCTTTCCTCGTGCAGCGGGTGGCCGGGGAGGGAGACCTTGCGTCCCGGGGCTCCCGGCCAGCGTGCGGGCGGCTGTTCCTCGCCGGCGGCCGCCCCCGCGGCGATCGCGTGCAGTCCGGCCCGCACCTCCTGGAGGGTGGTGACATCGAGGACGCGCGTGGCGGCCATCCGGGCACGGCCGGTGAACAGGGTGTAGGCCAGGTCCCGGACCGTGGGGGCGGTGGCGTCGTCGGCGAGGTGGTGCAGGAGCTCGGTCGCTGCGGTGCGCAGCGCCTTTTCGTCGCGGGCGCTGAGGACGAGCGGGTGGACCCCGGCCTCCTCGTCGGCGGGCACGGTGGGTGCGGGAGCGGCCTCGAGGACGCAGTGCACGTTCGTGCCGCCGAGGCCGAAGGAGCTGACCGCGGCCGCGGCGAGCGGTGTGTCCGCGTAGTGGACGGGTTCGGTCGGCACCGTGAACGGCAGCGTGCGGTCGGTGTGCGGGCTCGGCCGGTCGAAGTTGATCTGCGCCGGCACGGCCTGGCGGTGCAGTGCGAGGGCCGTCTTGATGAGACCGGTGATCCCGGCCGCCGCGTCGAGGTGGCCGACGCTGGCCTTCACACTGCCGATGCGGCAGTCGGGGGCGGGTCCGCCGGCCGCGCGGTAGGCGGCGGCGAGCGACATCAGCTCCAGGGGGTCGCCGACGGCTGTGCCGGTGCCGTGCGCCTCGACGTAGCCGATGTCCGCCGCGTCGAGGGCGGAGGCCTCCAGGGCGGCACGGATGACCGACTGCTGGCCGTTCGGGCCGGGGGCCGTGAAGCCGACCTTGTCGGAGCCGTCGTTGTTGACGGCGGTGCCACGGATCACGGCGTAGACGCGGTCTCCCTCGGCGAGGGCGTCGGCCAGCCGTTTGAGGACGACGACTCCGCAGCCGTTGCCCTTGACCGTGCCGGCCGCGTCGGCGTCGAACGGGCGGCAGTGGCCGTCCGGGGACAGGATGCCGCCCTGCTGGTAGCGGTAGCCGCCGGTCTGCGGCACGGTGATGCTGACGCCTCCCGCCAGAGCTGCCTTGATCTCGCCGCGCTCGAGGGCGGCGCAGGCCAGGTGCACCGCGGTGAGGGAACTGGAGCAGGCGGTCTGGACGCTCAGGCCGGGGCCGTTCAGGTTGAGCTTGTACGACACGCGGGTCGCCAGGAAGTCCTTGTCGTTGCCGAGCAGCACCGGGTAGCTGAGGGCCGTGCCGGCGAACTCCTTCGACGCCAGTACGTTGGAGAGCAGGTAGGTGCTGAGGCTGGTGCCGGCGAAGACACCCACGGGGCCGTAGTCGGGGCCCGGCGCGGTGCCGGCGTCCTCCATCGCCCGCCAGGCGCAGGTCAGGAAGATCCGGTGCTGCGGGTCCATGAGCTTGGCGTCCCGCTGGGTGACGTCGAAGAAGCGGGCGTCGAACAGGTCGGCGTCCGCGATGTCGGCGCCACGGCGTACGTATCCGTCGGCGTCGGCCTGTTCGGCGGGCACGCCCGCGGCGGCCAGTTCGTCGTCCTCGAACCGCCGGACCGACTCCTTTCCCGCCATCAGGCCTTCCCAGAGCTCCGTGGTGTCCCGGGCGCCGGGGAAGCGACCGGCCATGCCCACGATCGCTATGGCGCCGCCACTCGTCCGGCTGTCAGGCATGTGCTGTCCCCCGTGTCGATTCGATGTGCGCCGCGAGCCGGCGCACGGTGGTGTGGGTGAAGAGCTGGAGCATCTCCAGCCCGGGAACGTCGAGTTCCTCCTGGAGCAGGCGGTGGACCTCGACGATGTGCAGGGAGGTGCCGCCGACGTCGAAGAAGTTGTCGTCGGGACCGAAGGCGGTGGTGTGCAGCACCCGGCTCCACACCTGGTGCACCGTGGCGGCCGTGGTGTCCGCGGCTGCCGGGGCCGGGCTCGTGGGCTGGTCGGTGAGGAGGGGCCAGGGCAGGGCCGCGTCGTCGACCTTGCCGTTGACGGTCAGGGGCAGGGCGGGTGCCCGCACGACGCGGGCGGGCACCATGTAGGCGGGCAGCCGGTCGCGCACCTCCTGGCGGATCTTGGCGTCGGGCGGCAGGTCCGGGCCGGCCACGAAGGCCACGAGGGACGGGTGTTCGGGTTCGCGCTCGTCCAGTCGGACGGTGCACTCCACGACGCCGGTGACGGCGAGGTAGGCGGACTCGACCTCGCCCAGCTCGATACGGAAGCCACGCAGCTGTACCTGTGTGTCCATCCGTCCGAGGTGGACCAGCGTGCCGTCGGGCCGGATGAGGCCGAGGTCTCCGCTGCGGTAGACGCGGTGGCCGTCGACCACCGGGAACCGCTCGTCGTTCAGCTCGGGTCGTCCCAGGTAGCCGAGGGTGACTCCGGCCCCGCCGACCAGGATCTCGCCGGGGACCCCCGGCGGGCAGGCGTGGCCGTCCTGGTCCACCACGCGGACGGTGAGGTGGGGCAGCGGGCGGCCGATCACCGAGGCGGTCTCCGTCTCGGCCTGGTCGGGCGTCACCTCGTGGCGGGTGACGTGCACCGTGGTCTCGGTGATGCCGTACATGTTGACGAGCTGTGCGCGTTCGCCCATCAGGTCGAACCAGGGGCGGAGCGCGGCGTAGCGCAGGGCTTCGCCGCCGAAGACGACGTGCCGGACCGCCAGGTCGTCGGCGTCCGTGGGGCGCAGCACCTTCAGCAGCTGGTTGAAGGCGGACGGGGTCTGGTTGAGCACGGTGACCCGCTCCCGGACGAGCAGGCGCCGGAAGTCCTCGGGGGACCTGGCGGTGTCTTCCGGGACGACGACCAGGCGGCCGCCGTGGAGGAGGGCGCCGAAGATCTCCCATACGGAGAAGTCGAAGGCGTAGGAGTGGAACAGGCTCCAGGTGTCCTCGGCGCCGAATCGGAAGTCGCACTGCGCGGCGTCCAGCAGGCGCATCACGTTCCGGTGGGTGACGCGCACCCCCTTGGGGCGGCCGGTCGATCCGGAGGTGAAGATGACGTAGGCGCAGTCGTCGGGGTGCCTCGTGGCGGGGCCGGGCTGTACGGAGCCGGCCGGGTCACCGGCGGGGAGGGCGGACAGTCCTTCCGCGTCGGGCCAGCGGCTCTCGTCCTCGATCACCGGCAGTCCGCCGGGGAAGCTGGCGAGAATCTGGTGGATGCGTGAGGCGGGCGAGTTGGGGTCCAGCGGCACGTAGGCCCGGCCGGCCTTGAGCACCCCGAGGACGGCGGCGATGAGTTGCGGGCTCCGGCGCATCGCGATGCCGACGTACTCGCCCGGGGCGTGTGCCTCCACCTGCCTGGCGACGCGGTCGGCACGGTCGTTCAGTTCGCGGTAGGTGAGGGTGGCGCCGTCGTGGACCACGGCGGTGCGATCGGGGTGGGCGAGGGCGACGGACTCGAACCAGTCCGCCAGGGACGCCGGAAGGGCCGGGTCCCGGTCCTCGGCGTGGTGCGCGTTGACCAGCGCCTCCAGCCGCTGCCGGGCGGGACCGTCCAGGGCGGGCAGCTCGGTGATGCGGCGTTCGGGGGCTTCGGCCACCAGACGCACGACGTGGTGCATCACCGCCAGGGGGTCGCCGTCCCACTGCCGGTGGGAGCACTCGGCATGGATCTCGAAGTCCGAGTCGTGGTCCTCGACGTTCATGGACATCGGGTACTTGACGGCCGTGCGGTGCAGCGGCAGCTGCTGCACCGTGCAGTCGCCCAGTCGGACCTTCAGCGGCTGCTTGTAGTACGTGAAGGCCTGGTCGGCGCTCAACGGGCCGTCCAGGGCGCCGGGACAGACGTCGCGGGCGGCGGCCGCCAGGTCGAAGTCCTGGTACCGCAGCATCTCGGTCTTCTTCTCCTCCAGCGACACGCACAGGTCGGCGAAGGTGTCGTACTCCGTCAGGTCGGTCACGAGAGGCAGCGTGTTGACGAAGTAGCCGAAGGCGGCGCGCTGGCGGGGGCCGCGGCGGTTGGAGAGGGGGACACCGACCACGGGGGTCCGGCCGCCGGTGCACCGGGCGTAGGTGACGAGGTACGCGGCGAGGAAGAAGGTGAACGGCGTGCAGCCGAGTTCCGCGGCCCGCTGCCGGACCAGCGCGCTGGTCTCGGTGCCGAGCAGCAGGTGACGTTCCTCGCCGTGGAGGATGCCGTCGGGACCGCGGCGGCCTTGGAGGCGGTCGTCGCCCAGGGCGGTCATGCCGGCCAGCTGCTCGCGGAAGAAGGCGAGTGCCTGCTCGGTCGGTGGGCTCGGCCGGACCAGCGTGGACGGCGCGTCCAGCACGGAGTCGGGGAGCTCGGCGTCGGGATCGTCGTAGAGCCGGGCAATCTCGCGTACGAGGTTGAAGTGGCTGTAGCCGTCGGCGACGAGGTGGGAGAAGAACATCGTCAGGTAGACCGCTTCGTCGTCGCGGTATAGGTGGAAGGCAAACTGGCGTGGGGCGTCCGGCGCGAGAGGTGTGTCGGCCTGCCGGGCGAGCAGGTCGGTGACCGTGCGGCGGCCGTCGCCGTCGAGTCGTGTGACGGGTACGAGGTCCTCGGGGCTGCGCCGCCAGGGGTGGTGGACGGCCCGGACCTGTCCCTCGTGGCGTTCGAACGAGGTGTTGAGGGCGCGGATGCCGGCGCCGAGCCGGCCGAGGACTCGTCGCAGGCGCGGCAGGTCCAGGTCGCCGGTGATCCGGAACGCCACCGCGAGGTTGTAGGCGGGGTCCTCGGGATGTATCTGGGCGTGTGTGTACAGCTTGAGTTCCGCGGGTGTGGCTTGCGCGGCAGAAGACCGTGTTTCCATGGATGGATTCCCACTTCACGTCATCAGGGGCCCGGTGGCGGCAGGAGTCGAGCCGCATGAGCCGGACTTCTCGTGAGTCGTATGAATTCGACGCGGAAAGCACACGTCGACGTCGGGTGACGAGGGAATTCGGCGGAAGGCACCCGTGAGTGATGCACGGGCCCGACGAGGGTTGGATTCCTCGGTGCGGGTGCGCCGAATTCACGCAGGCGAAATCTTCGCCACGCCGGTCGGCGTGACGGCCTGGAAGTGGATCAGAGGGCCCGGTGGGCCTGCGAGGCGCCGATCCCGGCGAGCGCGGCCAGGGCGTGAGTGGGTGGCGCGAGTGATGCCAACTTCATGAACTCCCCCGTTCATTGAGCATGATGAGCGGCAGCGGGCTCGCCCGGACACCGCCCTACCCACCGGCGACATGGTCAAGTGCCTGGCCAGGGTGGGGTTTTTCGCAGTCGGTCGCGATTGTTCCGCGTGCTTCGGGGGTGCGCCTCGGCGGCTGTCCCCCCGCAACTGAGAACGATCCGACTCGTTCCAATCTAGGCATCACCCTCGCTCCCGTCAAGCGTTGATCATGCACGCCGCACGCATCCGGAGTCCCTGCGTCAGCCACCTGGCAAGCCGGTTGCTTTTCCGGTTACCGGCAAGTACTGTGCCGCCCCGTAAGTCGTCGAACGGCCATTCACCGCCGCTAGGACGACCACTTCCAACGCCAGTGGACGAACTTCGTCGGCGCAATCACCCGATCTCGTCCGCTGATTCCGTCGGTACGCCTGCCGCAGTACGGCGGGCGACCTGATTCCGCCCCGCGCAGACATGCCGGGAATTCCGTGCGGCGGGTTGCGCCGCACCACACTCAGGGGGAAAACCATGCGCTGCTCCGGCCGTGATCCGATATGACCGTCCGCAGGAGCCCGGCCGGCCCCGCCGGGCCTCACATGCCGGACCCGCCCCGCGCCACATCTCCGTTCCACACCCACGCCACGGCATCGGCGACCCGGCCGGATGCCGGTCGTTCCGGCGGGAACGCCCGCCCCTGCTGGCGCCTCCGTGAGCGGCCCGGCATCCGCCATCTCACCTACGGCGGACGGCGGTTCGCGACCGCCGTGCACCCGGCCGGCTCGATCCGCATCACTTCCCCTTCCTCCGCCCGGCACGCCGGGCGGAGGACGACCGCCTCGGCCCCTGACCCGGCCCGGGGCTGCGCGAGCCGCGGGACCTCCCGCCACGCCGTCCGTGCTCCGCTGCCGCTTCGGCACGGCACCCGCCCGTCCGCACCACACCTCGCGTTCCCGCCCCGGCCCGTGGAGGACCTGTGAACTCCTGGCTCCGCACCGTGAAGCCCGTCGCCCGCGTCCGCGCCCGGATCGTGTGTCTTCCCTGCACCGCGGGTTCAGCCTCCGTCTACCGCTCCTGGGCGCCGATGCTGCCCCGGGGGGTGGAACTCACCGCCGTCGAACTGCCCGGCCACGGGACGCGGGTCGGGACGGAGCCCGAGGAGCGCGTGGAGCGGATCGTCCACCACGTCAGCCGCGAGCTGGCCCCGCTGGCCCTCGCGTCGCCTCTCGTGCTGTTCGGGCACAGCACCGGCGCGCTCCTGGCCTACGAGACGGCCCGCCGCCTGTGCGCCCAGGGGGCACCCCCCTCCCTCCTGGTACCGGCCGCCCTGTGTCCCGCCGACCGACTGGACCGCAAGGCCAACGGCGTGCTCGCGGAGCGACCGGACCGGCTCCGGGCACACCTCGGCCGACTCGGCCAGGCCCCGCCGGGCGTCGCGGCCTCACCCGGCCTGCGCACGGCGGAACTGGGAGCCGCCAGGGCGGGACTGCGAATCCTGGCCGGCGCACCGGCCCCGGGAGCTCCGCTCGACGTACCACTGATCGCGCTCGCGGGACGCCACGACCCCCTCTACCCACCGCCGCTGATGGTCCCGTGGCAGCACCTCACCCGGCGCTGGCTGGGGCTGCGCATCCTGCACGGCGACCACTTCTTCCCCTGGCAGAGCGACGAGGTACCCCGGCTCCTGGCCGACATGACACTGCTCGCGTCGGGGAGCAGCACCGACACCGAATGGGACGGCGCCCTCGTCGCCAACTGAGCACAAGCCACTACCAGAATGAGAAGGGACGCCCGGATGGGAACCATCCTCGTTGTCTGCGCGAGCCCGTCCGCCCGCTCCACCACCCGGGCGGCACTGCGGCGGGCCGTCGTGCCCCGGCTGGCACACCTGGGACACGACACGGCTTGGCTGTCCGTGCGGGACCTGCCCGCGGCACCCCTGATGGCGACCGACCCCACCGCGCCGGCGCTCCAGCGGGCGGCAGCCGCGCTCGCCGCCGCCGACGGGGTCGTCCTTGGCACTCCGGTCTACAAAGCGTCCTTCTCCGGCCTGCTGAAGGTCTTCCTGGACGTCCTGCCCCGGGACGCGCTGGGCGGGAAGGCGGTCCTGCCGCTGGCGACCGGCGACTCCCCCCTGCACGGGCTGGCGCTGGACTTCGCGCTGCTGCCGGTCCTGAACAGCATGGGGGGCCGTCACGTCGTCCCCGGATGCTTCCTCACCACCCGGGAGCTGAGAGCCGACGCCGCCGCGCCGAGCACCCTGGAGCGTGCGGCGGACCGTCTGCACGCGGCGGTCCGCGCCGCGCAGGTCGGCGTCTGATTCGGCGGCCGGCGCGGCCGCCCGAACCTCCGCACGGCACCTGTCTGTCCGCCCGTCGCGATCCCGCGGCTATGGTCGTCCCTGGAAAAGCACTGGTGACGCTCCATCAATGGGACGGGTATGCACATAGGCACGGACGAGGGGCCCTCCCGGGAAAGGGAACCCTCGCAGGGGGAACCGAGTCGGCAGGAGACCTCGACGGCGGAGCTTGCCGAGGTCCTCCGAGAACGCCTCGACCGGCTGGCCGACGGCGCCACGGCCGCGGTCCTGGAGCAGCTGCCCAGCTTCAGCGACTGCGGCCAGGACCGCGCCGAGCTCACCGCCACCGTACGGCAGTTCCTGCGCGCGGGGATCGACGCGGTGGCGGAGTCCCGTACGGCCACCACCCCGGCGGAGACGGAGTTCGCCCGGATCTACGGCGCCCGCCGGGCCGTGCAGGGCATCCCGTCCGAGGAGCTGACCCTCAGCTTCTACGTCGCCCTGCGCGCGGTGTGGATCGGGTTCCCCTGGAGCTCTGCCCGCGGCGACTTCCTCACCACTTTGGTGGGCGCGATGGAGCGTTCCATGCTGTGGCTGCAGAATGTCGTGGCCGCCGTGGGCGCGGGCCATCAGCAGGCACTCGTCGGAACCTGGCTCGACGTCAGCGTGCTGGGACAGCAGCTGCTGAACTTCCTGGAGGACGGATCGGCACCCGATGCCGACGTGCGGACCGTACTGGACCGTCTGGACATGGACACCGCGGGACGCTTCCAGGCCTGGGTCGCGCCGCTGCCCGACGACGGCACGACCGGCCGGCTCCTGCACACCCGCCTGCGACAGCAGCCCGGCCGCTGCGCCGTCGTCCACACCGACGGCCACCTGGTCCTGCTCAGTCAGGACACGGAGGCGGTCGCGGTCGAGAACGCCCTGTCGGAGGCCGGCGCGACGACCATCGGCGTGGGTCTGTCCAGGCAGGGGGCGGCGGGAGCCCGGCGCAGCCTCGCCGACGCCCGCGGTGCCCTGCGCGCCGCACGACACCGTCAGGGCGTCCACCGGTACGCCGACGTGTGGCTGTTCGCGCTGGCGCAGGACCCGGCGGCCGGTGCCGAGCCCCTGTTCGAGGCCGCTCGCGCCACGGCGCGTGCGCAGCCTCATCTGGCCGACGCGGTGCGTACCTTCGCCGACCACGGCTTCTCGATCGCCGCCGCGGCCCGCGCCCTGCACCTGCACGCCAACACGCTCACCTACCGACTGGACCGCTGGCGTGAACTGACCGGCCTCGACTGCCGCGACTACATGGGGCTGGTCACCTCCCGTACGGCCGTCGAGCTCGCCTGAGCCGCGTCCGTGTGCCGGGACCTCACCGGGAGTACAGCCAGGTGATCAGCCCCTCGAGCCGGGCCATGTCCCGTGCGCCACGCGCGTAGGTGGTCACGGCCAGCGGCACGTCGAACAGCTTGCGGGTGCGGGCGGTGGGCATCGCGAACTCCCGCAGCCCGTCGGCTCCGTGCACACGTCCGTAGCCGGACTTTCCGCGACCGCCGAACGGCAGGGCCGGTACGGCCGGGAAGGTGAGGACGTCGTTCACGCTGACCATGCCCGCGTTCAGCCGGTCGGCGAGCTCGCCGGCCCGGCGGCGCGCGAACACCGCCGCGCCGAGCCCGTAGGCGGAATCGTTGGCCCGCTCGACGCCCTCGGCCGCGTCCATGACCCGGTTGACCACCAGTACCGGCCCGAAGGTCTCCTCCCGCACCGCCGCCGAGTCCTCGGGGACGTCGGCGAGAATCACGGGGCCGGTCACGTAGGGCGGCGCCACCGACTCCGGGCCTCCCACGACCGCACGACCGCCCCGGGACAGGGCGTCCTCGATGTGCCGGCGGATCACCTCGAGCTGCCCCGGCATGGTGATGGGCCCGAAGTCCGTGCGGGCCCGCACCTCCCGGGCCCGGCGGGCCAGCAGGGTGAGGAATTCGTCGTACACGGGGTCGGCCACGTAGACCCGCTCGATACCCGCGCAGGACTGGCCGGCATTGCTGCACCCGCCCCACAGCGCGGCCTCCACAGCGGCCGGAACATGGGCGTCCTCGGCCACCACGAGGGCGTCCTTGCCGCCGAGTTCCAGCAGGACCGGGGTGAGCGTGGGCGCGCAGGCCGCGAGGACCCGAGCGCCGGTGCCCGGGGAGCCGGTGAACGCGACCTTGTCCACGCCGGACGTGCACAACGCCGCACCGGTGCCGCCGTCCCCGGTGGTCAGCTGCAGCACGGACCGTCCCGGCACCGCCTCCGCGAACGTGTCCACGAGCCATCGCCCGATGGCCGGGGTGTACTCGCTGGGCTTGAACACCACCGTGTTCCCGGCCGCCAGGGCGTAGGCGATCGAGCCGAGTGGGGTGTGCACGGGGTAGTTCCACGGGCCGATCACACCGATCACCCCGTAGGGCCGGTACTCCACGGTGGCGAGTTGGTTGACCATGAGCAGTCCCGAAGGGACACGGCGCCGTGCGAGGACCCTGCGCGCGTTGCGCGCGGCCCAGTCCACGTGCGCGAGGGCCGCCGTCATCTCGATGACCGCGTCGGCCCGCACCTTGCCGTTCTCCCGTTCGAGCAGGTCGAGGATCTCGGGCAGTCGGCGGGCCATCAGCCGCCGCCACTCCAGCAGACGGGAGCGCCGTCCCTCGTGACCGATCTCCCGCCACCACGAGGTGGCCTTCCTGGCCCGGGCGACCTTGCCCCGGACGGTCTCCTCGTCGTCCACGGGGAAGCCGGCCGTCGGCCGGGGGGCCGCCGGTCCGAGCGAGTCCGGGTCCGCCGTCCGGGAATCTGCGGTGGAGACCATGCCTGCGTGCCCTTTCGTGGCGGCCGGACGGGCCGCCGCGGCATCGCGGCGGGCCCGGAGAGTCTTGACAGCAGCGTGCCAAGTTCCTAGTCTGAAACGAAACGATTCGTTCTGACAGAGTAAAGCATCGCGCACGGGAACCCCACAAGGGCCCATCCTCCCCGCCGAGTTCACCCGCGAGCCGAGAATCCCTCGCTCGAGACACACGGCAGGGAAGCAGCACCCCTCGGGCCCCAACCCTCCGCCCTGCTCATGCCGACGCCCCCACGCGTAGCCGGCCCGCGCAATGACGAAGGCGACCGCCATCTCCCCTCGCCGGCCGGTCGCCCCACGGCACGGGGCGGGCTGCCGCAACCCATAATGAATACGAACCGAATCGTTCTGACACGAGTCCGTCGGACGTCCGGTCACCCGGAACAGGCAGCGCAGGAGAGGCGAATGGGGACGAAGCGAACCTTGCAGAACGTCGTGGATGCGAGTGGTCCACATCGCCGGGACCTCGAGGCGAGAAAACGCATCCTCGCGGCCACGCTCGAACAACTCGAAGAGCGCGGATACTCGCGTATGACCATCGAGCAGGTCGCCGTCAGCGCCAAGGTCGGGAAGGCTACGCTCTACCGCTCCTGGCCCAACAAGGCGGCTCTGGTCCTGGACGCGGTCCGCAGCCGACTCAAGGAGGTCCCCACCGCGGAGACCGGCGATACGCGCGACGAGCTGCTGAGCGTGGCGAAGCAGGCCCTCGCCAGCTTCTTCGGGTCCGTGCAGGTGCAGGCCATCCTGCCCGCGCTGGTGGCGGACATGTCCCAGAATCCCGACCTGCGCGAGCAGTTGCGCGAGGAGGTGATCGAGCCGCGCCGGGCCCGGTCCCGCACCGTCCTGCAGCGTGCCATGGATCGGGGTGACCTGCCGGAGGACACCGACGTCTCACTGGCTCTGGAGATGTGGGCCGGCGCGATGATGTTCCGCAGCGTCTTTTACGGCGACGGGTACGACGACGCCACGCTCGCCCGCATGGTGGACGCGACGCTCGCCTCCCCGCCGCGTTTCGATGCGGAGGATGACACAGGCCTCGCCGATGACGCCTGACCCTCCGGGGCTGTTCTCATCCTGACAGGACGTCTCCCCCGTCACCACTGTGGATTCCCAGGGATGCGCCCGGCCGATCCCGTGGATTCCCCAGGGCGCACCGGTGCCCGGTAGGAGCGGGCCGTGCCGGCGCCGGGCGGTCCGCAAGGCAGCCCCAACTGGTGACGCGGACCGAGGTGTTCGACGACATCCAGGGAGATCCGAAAGGGCCCGGACGTCACCATGCCTCCGGCCGAGCCGCCCTGTCGCCGAACGCACCGACGGGCCCAAAGCGATGCAGTCGCGATGGGCCCGCAGTTCGGCGCGGGGTCCCGTCAGCGGCAGCTGTCTCCACCCGCCGTGGGCACCCTCTCCGCACCACCGACGCAGTTACTTCATCAGTGCTGCGGACCGTTCTTTCGCGTCGGCCGTAGCGCATGGCCGAACACATAGTCGCCGACGTTGGTACCGATCGCCCTTCCGTCCTCGGCGTCCCAGCGGAAGTGCATGCCCAGCCAGAGGCGGCTGAACTCGCCCTCCTCGGCGACCTGGCTGAAGCTGTCCATCCGGCGGTACGCCTCGATGGTGTGCGGGTCCTCGGAGTGTGCGATGAACGAGGCCTTGTCGCGGCCGAAGAAGTGCTTCATCGCGCTCGCCCACGCGGCCGTGAAGTTGGCGTGCCCGGAGGTCCAGGCGGGGAAGCACGGGGTGAACGGTGCTCCTGAGCGGTCCGCGCTGAGGGGCTCCCAGGTCGCGTTCGCGCCGCCCGTCGCCTGGATCGCGGACACCGGCCGCCACAGGTCGATCGGCGAGTCGAACTTGGAGTCCCAGGCCGCGATCCCGGCGTCAGCCAACGCCAGCGCCGACAGGGCGTACAGGTGGGTGGTCTCGTACGTGTCGAGTTTGAACTTCTTGGCGACGATCCCGGTCAGCTCGAGCAGTTGGCCCGGGGGGTGGTACGTGTCGTCCAGGTCGTGGTCCCAGAACCAGCCGATGACGGTCTGGTCGTAGGTGCGCTCGGTGGAGTCGACGGCACCGACCCGTCGTACCTCGTCGCGCTGGGCCGCGTACTGCGGGCTGGCCACCAGATCGGCATAGGAAGTGAAGCCGCGCAGGGTGGGGGGCCGGAACTGCGAGCCGGAGCGGAGCACGAACGGCCTCACCTTGCCCCAGTTCGGGGTCACCGCGTCGCTCGGCTTCTTGCAGTCCTGTTCACCCGTCGGCCGCCAGGCTCCGGGTGTGGTGGTGTCGCCGCTGTAGACAGCGGGGTTGTTCGAACCGTCGCCCGCCCTGGCTTTGTTGATCTGCCTCACCACGGGGTCGACCACCAGGCGGTCGAGGGGGTCGTAGGAGTGGGGGGAACGGCCGGTCCGGGCCCTGTACCGGGCGTCGATGTACGCCTGATCGCTCGGGTACAGCTGCGAGATGATCCGGTACGCCGTGCGGTCGATCAGCCGCTCCTCCTCGTCCGGACTCGGCCGCGAGTGTTTGTCGGCGTACTTCAGCGGCTTGTCGAGGTACGGCTCGTACTTCAGGGTTTTGTACGTGTACTGATAGGCGCTCTCGGCGTTGTAGATCGCCGCGAAGACCATGGCCCCGGATCTGGAGAGTTTGCCGGGCGAGGCGTCCCAGCCCCTCGCATTGCGGAACGTCTGGGCCAGGACGTTGTTCCAGTACTGCGTCGGATCGTCCTTGTGACCTGCCGCGGCGGCGGCCTGTGGCGCACCGGCCGCCACGGGACTCAGACCGGCGAGCAGGGCACCGGCGACGGCGGCGGTTCGTAGCCGTCCCGGGCTTCTGCCGGCACGGGACTTCGAGCGTGGGAGCACGGACTTCGCGGCCGACCGACGGCCATGACGGGGATCGAGGGGCACGGCATTCCTTTCGACGTCGCTGATCGACAGCGGCAGCGTAAGGTCGGATATGCCGAAATGAAGATCAACCACGCCGATACGTCATGCGTCTTGTATGACCTCGGGATTCATGCGGAAATGCTCATCCAGTCATGATTGACAGCCAACCTGGTTGCGATCGCCCAGAAGTGGAGTTCTCACTCGTGTGAGCGAGGCACTCGGTCCACCGCGAGCAACCACCCAGGCTCGCGGTGAAGGCCGATCCCCAACGATCTACAGCTGGAATACCGGTCGGGACGGATATCGCTGCATCACCTGATGAATCCGCCGACCAGGCAGTATTTTGTCACCTTGTATCCGACAATGTACTTCTCCCGCTCCGCGACGTATTTCCGCACGTAGGACGCGTTGCTGTGGAAGGTGAACGCCGCCTTGTCGCGGTAGAGTTCGTACTGGACTCGATTGATTCCGCCGCCGACGGGCTGATTCTCCGTGTATACCAACGTGTTGGGTTCGTTGGCGTGAATTTTGGGGACCGTCCGCGCCACGAGCTTGTCGTACGCACGCGCCGCCGCGGCGTCCCTGAGATAGAGATCGACCACCAGCGCGAACCCCGAGGAGTCCGCGCACTCGTCCGCGGAGTGGGCACGCTTGGACGTGACGCGTGTGGAACGGTCGGACCTCTCGGCGGCGTACGCCGATGACTGCGTGAATAGCGGGCCGGCGAGGACGCCGACGGCGGTGACGGCAGCGAGAACCCTCGAACGGGTCCACGCACCACAGGGCGCAGTGAGACGGACACCCTTCACCGGGGTTGAATTGTTCACCAGCATATTACCTCCTCCTTGCGGCGCGATAATTGTGTTTGTCTTTCAAGGCGTCGAAAGTGGGGAATGAGGGCTGTACGAATGCACCGATTCCCGAGATGGGACATCGCGGAAACACGATGAAATAAGCGGTCACCCGCGCAGCCGCACGACCGCCCCGACCGGCACAGGGTCTCGCCGCGAGGCCGACGCGCGAGACGGGGGAGCTAGGACGTTCGGATCCTTGACCGTGGTGACGAGCGTGTCGAACCGGTCCATCTTGGTCGCCATTGCTACGGTCCACCTCGCCGAAATCATCCATAAAGAACCGATTCACGCGTTCTGGTGGTCGAGAGGACACGGACCATGAACGACTTTTCCCGTCGCGGACTGCTCAAGGCGACTGCGGTCGCCGGTGCCGGTGCAGTCGTCGTGTCGGGCACCCCGGCCGCCGCAGCCCCCGCTGCGGACGCCGTGACCGGGGTATCCGGGGGCGATGCGTACGGAGGGGAGTGCGGGCCGGCGAAGCTGACCGGCCGGATCGTCCGCCCCGAGGACTCGGGATACACGGACGCGCGCCTCGGCTGGGACCAGCTCTTCTCCCACTATCCGCTGGTCATCGTCTTCGCCCAGAACACCCAGGACGTGGTCAACGCCCTGACGTGGGCGCGGCAGCACGACGTCGCGCTGCGGATCCGGAGCGGCCGCCACAACCTCGAGGGCTGGTCGAACGTGGACAACGGCCTCGTGATCGACATCAGCGAGCTGAAGTCGGTCCACATCGACGCCAGGTCGCGTATCGCGACGGTCGGCGCCGGCCTCAACCAGGAGGAAGCGGTCACCACGCTCGCGAAGCAGAACTTCGCGGTGACGACGGGCACCGAAGGCAGCGTGGGCCTGTCCGGCGCGACGCTCGGCGGCGGATTCGGCTTCCTCACCCGCTGGCTCGGCATGGCCTGCGACAGCCTGGTGGGGGCCGAGATCGTCGTCCCGTCGGGCGAGAAGTGCGCCAAGGCCATCAAGGTGGACCTGGACCACCACTCGGACCTGCTCTGGGCTCTGCGCGGCGCGGGGAACGGCAACTACGGCATCGTCACGTCACTGACCTACAGAGTGGCTCCGCTGAGGAGCGTCACCTATCTCCAGGCGACGTGGCAGGGCATCGACAACCTCCGAGCCATCTTCGAGGCATACCAGCGGACGGCACCGACCACCGACGCCCGCCTCGGAACCCAGCTCGAGATCCACAGGAACCAGATCTTCCTGTTCGGGGTTCTCCCCGAAGGAACGCCGGACGAGACGAAGAGGCTGCTGGCCCCGATCCTGTCGATCGACAGCCCGGACATCACGACGCAGGTCGGCAACTGGGGCGACGTGTACGCGGGATTCCAGATCCCGATCGAGCAGGAACCGGCGAACTGGAAGTTCCATTCGCAGTTCAGCAGGAAGCCGTTCCCGGGCGACGCGATCGACATCGTCGACTCGTTCATCAGGAGCGCCCCGACGGATGACAGCAACTTCTTCGTCCAGGCTTTCGGCGGGAACGTCAGGAAGAGCCCCCGCGGCGGCACCGCCTTCCCACACCGCGACGCGCTCTTCTACGCCGAACCCGGTGTCGGCTGGGGGAAGCGCAGTGACCAGCCGGGTGTCTGCGACCCGCTCACCCCGCGGTGCCAGGCCTGGATCGCCGAGTTCAGCCAGGCCCTGCGGACCTACGTGGACGGCGCCTACGTCAACGTGCCGAACATCGCGCAGCAGGACTGGCCAACCGCCTACTGGAGGAACAACTTCGACCGGCTCCGCAGGATCAAGGCGAAGTACGACCCCGAGAACGTCTTCCAGTACGAGCAGAGCGTCCCGCCCGCGGTCTGCTGACTGAGCCCGGCTCGAGCCCCCTCCCGACCGGTGAGGGGGCTCAGCCATGCAGTCGCCGCTGAAGTCGTCCTACTGCTCCCACTGTTCCTTGGTGATCTCGTACCGTACGCCGCCGTGCTCAGAGCCCTCGATCATCTCCATGTCCGCGGGAGTGGGGATGGTGGCCGCGAGCGTCATCTCGAGCTTCTCCATGATGTTGCGCGAACTGTGGTTCACGGTCATCGTCTCGGCCCAGACCATGCGCACACCAAGCCCGGTGAACGCCTTGCCCAGCAAAGCCCGCGAGCCCTCGGTGGCATAACCCTTGCCCCAAGCCGCCTGCCGTAGCCGGTAGCCCAGTTCGACCTCGTCCAGCGGGCCTTGGGGCTCGGGACGCAGGCAGAACCAGCCGATGAACGCGCCGCCGCTCTTCTCGTGCGCGGCGAACAGCCCAAGATCGCCGCGCCACCTCTCGTAGCCGGCGATGATGTTGGGCAGGTGCTGCTCACGGACAACCTCAGGGGCGGTCGGCATCCCCCCGGTCAGGAAGCGCATCACCGCGGCGTCGCTGTCCAACTCGATCAGCAGGTCCGCGTCGTCGGTAGTGAAACGGCGCAGGGTCAGGCGCTCGGTCTCCAAGTACGTGTCCACAGTGTTGATCATGCCTAGGGCGGGCCTGGCAGTTCAACAGCTTTGTTCGGGTACTGTCGGCCGACCTCGCGATGCCGGCGCCGGGTTGCTACTGGACGTCGACGAAGTCGCTGGCGGACGTCGCGGCGTCGGTGGACGTGGTACCCGCGTAGAAGAAGCGGTAGTACCCGTCGCCCTTCGCTGTCGTGGTGGCCTTCACCGCTCCGCCGGAGCCGCTGGTGACGGTTTTGAGGGTCGTGTACGTGCTGGTGCCCGACTTGCGGTACTGGAGCTTCACCGACACGTTGCTCAGACCCGCGTACGCATGGGTCTCCCAATTGGCGCGGGTGAGCGTGCCCTTGACCGTGATGGTCCGGCCATGGGCCACGGGTTCGGGCGAGGCGTTCGCGGTCAGCGTGGTGTTGCGCTTGATGTGCACGGAGCCGGCGTATCCGTCGCTGACGGAACCGCTCGGGCGGCCGTACGCGATGGCGTACGCGTGCCAGGTGCCCGCATAGGAGTTCTTGGTCATGTCCACCTTGGGCGCCACGGTGAAGTGGACCGTGCACGTCGACGTCTGGGCACCGGCCGCCACGCAGGCGCCCGACCCCTCCTCGGCGGGCACCAGAACGCCGTCCCTGCCCTGGTCGTCGAAGGAGGTGCCGTGCCACAGGGCTACCCAGCCGCCGGTGACGCCGTCCGGGTCGGACGCCGTCACCGTGGCGGTGAACGACTTCTTGGCGGAGGTGCCGAGGACGATGTCCTTGCCTCCGTTGACGACGACCTTCGTGATCGTCGTGTCGTCATCGGTCATGGGCCCCGCGTGCGCCTGCGCGGCAGCGGGAAACACCAGAGCCGAAGCGAGAACCAGGGCACCGGACAGAGCGGCGACCGAAGCGCGTGTGCGCATATGCATCCCCACGGTGAGAAGAAGGGCCCCGGCTGGGCGTCCCCCCGACAAGAGCCCACGGGCGCACGCATCGTACAGATTCTTTCGAGCCACGACGAGAGGTGAGGAACCCTCAATCCCTCCCTCGAGCCTCGTGCCCGCGTTCCCCTCCCCCGTTCTCGGGCAGCGGGCCGACGTGCGCCTGAGCCCGCGTCCGGCTGAGGGGGGTCCGACCGCGCGGTTCCTGGGGTCGATCGGCGGCCGTAGCGGGAGTGAGCGGGCGGAAGAGGATAGTTTCGCGGCATGGGTGGACGCGGTGGGCCCGGGCCGGAGCCGAGGCGTGGTACCGGTACGGGATTCGGATCGGTGGTCGAGGCGGGGCCCGGCTCCGCGGCCGGCGGGTCGGTGCCGACCGTCGTGGTGGCGGCCGCGGCCAACCTGGGAGTCGCCCTCGCCAAGGCCGTCGTCGGCGTCATCGGCGGGTCCAGTGCCATGCTCGCGGAGGCGGTGCACTCGGCGGCCGACACGGTGACCGAGCTGATGCTGCTGACCGCCCTGAAGCGCGGCGCGAAGCCCGCCGACGAGGACCATCCCCTCGGGTACGGCCCCGCGCGCTACATCTGGGCGCTGCTCGCCTCCGTCGCCACCTTCGTCGGTGGCGGGGTGTTCGCCCTGTACGACGGCGTCCACGCGCTGACCCACGAGCGCAGCCCCGGCGACCCTCTGTACTCGTACATCGTGCTGGCGATCGCGTTCGTGCTGGAGGGACTCTCCCTGCGCACGGGACTCAAGCAGGCCACCGGGAGGGCGAGGCGCTTCCGCATGCCCGTCCTGCACTACCTCCGGCGCACCCCGGACACGGCGGTGAAGGCGGTCGTCCTCGAAGACTCGGCGGCCCTCGTCGGGCTGGTGCTGGCGGGGCTGGGGCTGCTCGGCAGCCAGCTCACCGGGTCCGGTACGTGGGACGGCGCGGCGTCCATCCTCATCGGGGTGCTGCTCGTCGTCGCCTGGGTCCTGGGCCGCTCCAACGCCGAACTGCTCATCGGCCGCGCGCTGCCCCGGCCGATGCGGGACGCGGTGCGCGGTGAGCTGATGGCTGTTCAGCACATCGACGAGGTCTGGGAGTTGATCACTCTCGTGCAGGGCCCGGAGGAGATCCTCATCGCCGCGAAGGTCGACTTCCGGAACATCTCCACGTCGGACCAGATCGAGTGGGCCTGCGAGGACGCCGAGGCGCGTCTGCGTGCGCTGCTTCCGGCGATCCGGCGCGTCTATCTGGACCCGACGCCGAGGCGCCGCGGCGGCTGAGGCGGCAGGCACACCTCGGCTCGGGTGCGCCACCACCCGTCGGACGACACACCTCGGCTCGCGTGAAAGCCCTTCAGATGCCGCCGAATCCCACGTGGCGCAGGGCCGCTGCCGCCGCCTTGGCGCCGCACATGCCGTGTGCCCCGGGGCCGGGCGGGGTGGCCGCCGAGCACTGGAAGACCCCGGGCAGCCCGGTGGAGTAGGGATCCAGGGTGGGCCTTGTCCCCAGGACCAGTTGGGAGACGGTTTCGGCGCCGGTCATGATGTCCCCGCCCGCGAAGTTGGGGTTGAACTCGGCGAAGTCACCGGGGCTGGTGACCTGGACGCCCAGGACGCGTTCGCGGGCACCGGGGGCGAAGCGTTCGATCTGGCCGAGGACGGCCTGCGTCGCGTCCCGGTCGTAGCCGTACGGGACATGGGCGTACGCCCAGACCGGGTGCACGTCGCCGACCGAACGGGAGGGATCCGCCAGATACTGCTGGCCGACCAGGACGAACGGACGCTCGGGCATACGGCCGGCCGCGACCTCCCGTTCCGCCCGCGCGACCTCGGCGAGGGTGCCGCCCAGATGGACGGTGCCGGCGCGGCGCGCGTGCGCGTTCCGCCAGGGAATGCCGCCCTCGACGGCCAGATCGACCTTGAAGGCGGCCGGGCCCCGGCGGAAGCGCCGGTGGGCGGCGCGCACCCGGCGCGGCAGCCGGTCGCCGTAGATCGCCGCGATCTGGCCGGGGTCGAGATCGAGGAGGGTGACGTCGGCCGGCGGGATCTGCCGGTGGTCGGTGATGCGGACGCCGGTGTGGACCGTGCCGCCGTGCTCGCGCAGCACACTCTCCATGGCGCGCGCTATGGCCTGGGAGCCGCCTTCGGCCACGGCCCATCCGGCGGCGTGTCCGGCGGTGAGGATGCCCAGTCCGATCGCCGAGGTGAGCGGCCGGTGCAGGGGGCGGAACGCGTGCGCGGCGACGCCGCCCCACAGGGCCTTGGCCTGCGCTGTGGTGAAGAGGCGGGCGAGGGCGGTGGCCGGCAGGGCGGTCGGCAGACCGAAGCGCGCGAGGAGCAGGGGGTGCGAGGGGATCCGCAGGAGGGGGCCCATCACGTCCTGGGCCAGGGCGTCCCAGCGGCGTACGGAGGGCTCGACGAGTGCGCGGTAGCGGTCGCCGTCGGCACCGAGCAGCCGGACGGTGTCCTCGACGGACTTCGCGAGGACCCCGGCGCTCCCGTCGTCGAGCGGGTGGGCGCAGTCGAGGTCGGCCAACAGCCAGCGCAGCCCGTGCCGTTCGAGATCGAGTGCGCGCAGGGCGGGCGAGGTGACGGCCATGGGGTGGATGGCCGAGCAGTGGTCGTGCAGCAGTCCCGGCAGCAGTGCCTCGTAGCTGCGGGTGCCGCCGCCGACCTCGTCCGCCGCCTCCAACAGGGTGACGGCCAGCCCGGCCTTGGCGAGGAGGGCGGCGGCGGCGAGTCCGTTGGGCCCGCCGCCGACCACGACGGCGGACGTCATGAGGCGGCCCGGCCGCGCGGAGTCATGGATCTCACGGGGAGGAGTCTGCCGGTGGAGCCGCCCGCCCCACAAACCGGCCGGACCGGGGACGGGGCCGTCAGGGACGGGCGCCCGGTACCGCGGCCGTCTCTCTACGGCGCCTCAGCACTGGGGACGGCGGCCGTGGTTCGCGGAGTGCTTGCGGCGGGACTTCTTCTTGCGGCGTCGCTTCGAGGACATGGACCTCTCCTGACGGGGACGGACGGAGACCGTGCGGCTCCGGAGAACGTACAGGCGAGTACGTACCGACAAACACCGTATCTCCGGATGTTTCACACCTCTACCGGAGACCCGCGAGGCGGTGGCGGGGGTGGCCGCGGCGAGGGGAGGGCACGGGCTCACACCTCGGCACCCGATTGATATGATGCGGAATGTCGGACTTGTCGATCTTCGTCCGGCTGTTCCGTCTCCGTCGGAGGAGCAGACATGACCGGTGGTCCCGAGCCGATCAGCGCCGAGGCCCGGCGCGCCCTGGAGCAGGAGCTGGCCGACCTGCGCGACGAGCGCCGGCTGGTCGCCGGAACCCTCAAGAGCGACACCGAGGTGGGTGATCAGGCCGACCAGGCCGACGAGTTGCAGCGCGCGGACCAGTTGGACCGCCTGGACCGCCGTATCGACGACATCGAGGAACGACTGCGCGAGTCGTCGCAGGCCGGCCCCGCCCCCACCGACGTGGTCGGGGTGGGCAGCACGGTCACCGTCCGCTTCGCGGACGGCTCGCAGGAGACGCTCCAGGTCGGCGAGGTCGCCGAGGCTCTGGACCAGACACTGGTCACCGCGGACAGCCCGCTCGGCCGTGCGCTCCTCGGCTGCCGCCCGGGCGACAGCGTGCAGTACGACACCCCGGACGGCCACACCGGTGTGGTCGTCGTGTCGATCGGGGACACCCCCGGCGGGGACTGACACCTCAACCGACACCTCGGCGCCCCCGGCGGGGACCGACACCCCGGGCAGGGACCACCCGGGAGTGAACCGGCGCGCCGTCCGCCTCAGCCCTCTTCGCGGTCGCCGGCCTCGGGCTTCCGGACGATGCAGTGCAGCGAGTCGTCCCGCACATCGGCGACGATCGTGTCCCCCGGGTCCGCCTCGCCGCCGAGGAGCAGGGTGGCGATGCGGTTGTCGAGTTCCGCCTGGATGGTACGGCGCAGCGGGCGGGCACCGAACTCGGGCTGATGGCCGTGCGCGATGAGGAGCTTCTTGGCGGCCTCCGTGACCTCCAGGTGCAGGCCCTGGGCGCGCACCTTGCGCTTGCTCATGTCCAGCAGGT
This sequence comes from Streptomyces sp. NPDC015139, assembly GCF_043079785.1. NCBI lineage: Bacteria > Bacillati > Actinomycetota > Actinomycetes > Kitasatosporales > Streptomycetaceae > Streptomyces > Streptomyces sp. NPDC015139. The sequence continues at coordinate 337,130 of NZ_JBIBUW010000009.1, forward strand.
GGTCGACGATCTCGCCCAGGTCGTCCTCGGTCAGGCTGTGGAAGATGATGATGTCGTCGATGCGGTTGAGGAATTCCGGCAGGAACCGGCCCCGCAGGTCCTCCATCAGCGCGTCCTTGAGTTCGGACACGTCACCCTTGTGGTCGAGGATGCGGTGCGCGCCGATGTTCGACGTCATGATGATGACGCAGTGCCGGAAGTCGACGGTACGGCCCTGGGCGTCGGTCAGGCGGCCGTCGTCGAGGATCTGCAGCAGCGTGTTGAAGATGTCGGGGTGGGCCTTCTCCACCTCGTCGAACAGCACCACGCTGTAGGGCTGGCGGCGCACCTTCTCGGTGAGCTGGCCCGCCTCCTCGTAGCCGACGTATCCGGGAGGGGCGCCGACGAGCCGGGCCACGGTGTGCTTCTCCTGGAACTCGCTCATGTCGAAGCGGATCATGCGGTCCTCGTCGCCGAACAGCAGGGAGGCGAGGGTCTTGGCGAGTTCGGTCTTGCCGACCCCGGTCGGGCCGAGGAACAGGAACGATCCCACGGGGCGGTTCGGGTCGCCCATGCCGGCGCGGTTGCGTCGTACGGCCTGCGAGACGGCGGTGACCGCCTCGTCCTGGCCGACGATCCGGTCGTGCATCTCGTCCTCGAGCTTGAGGAGCTTCTCCTTCTCACTGGCGGTGAGCTGGGAGACGGGGATGCCCGTGCGGCGGGAGACGACGTCCGCGATGTCGGCGGCCGTGACCGAGACGACACCCTCCCGGCGCTCCTCGATGCCGGCCAGTTCGCCCTCCACCTCGGCGATCTCCCGCTTCAGCTCCGACGCCTTCTCGAAGTCCTCGGCGGTCACGGCCTGTTCGAGTTCCCGGCGGAGTTTGGCGATGCGGTCCTCGCGGCTGACGATCTCCGTGGAGCGGCCCGCGCTGCGCAGCCGCACCCGGGCGCCGGCCTGGTCCATCACGTCGATCGCCTTGTCGGGCAGGAACCGGTCGGTGACGTAGCGGTCGGACAGTTCGGCCGCGGCCGCCAACGCCCCGTCGTCGAAGCGGACCTGGTGGTGCGCCTCGTAGGAGTCGCGCAGGCCTTCGAGGATCTGCACCGTCTCCTCGACGGTCGGCTCGGGGACCATCACGGGCTGGAACCGGCGCTCCAGGGCGGCGTCCTTCTCGATGTACCGGCGGTACTCGTCGATGGTCGTGGCACCGACGACATGGAGTTCACCGCGCGCGAGCGCCGGCTTGAGCATGTTGCCCGCGTCCATGGCGCCCTCGCCGGTGGCTCCGGCCCCGACGACGGTGTGCAGTTCGTCGATGAACAGGATGATCTCGCCGCTGGCCGCCTGGACGTCCTCGATGACCTTCTTCAGACGTTCCTCGAACTGCCCGCGGTACTGCGCGCCGGCCACCATGCCCGACAGGTCCAGGGCGACCACCCGCTTGTTCTTCAGGCTCTCGGGGACCTCTCCCGCCACGATGCGCTGTGCCAGGCCCTCGACGATGGCGGTCTTCCCGACTCCGGGTTCACCGATCAGCACGGGGTTGTTCTTGGAGCGGCGGGAGAGGATCTCGACGGTCTGCTCGATCTCGTCGGAGCGGCCCACGACGGGGTCGAGCCTGCCCGCCTTCGCCTCGTCGGTCAGGTCGCGGCCGTACTCGTCCAGGGTCGTGGCCGGCTGCTTGCGCTCCGCGGCCGGTGCGTCGCCGCGTGCCGTCTGCTCGGCCAGGCCCGCGACGCGCTTGGTGTCCACGCCCTCGGCCTGCAGCAGCCGGGACGCGCCGGTGTCCCTGTCGCCGAGCAGGGCGCCCAGGATGTGCTCGGGGCCGATGTAGGACACGCCGGACGCCTGGCTGTGGGCGAAGGCGGCGCTCAGGGTGCGCTTGGCCGCCGGGGTGAGGCCGGGCTGCGCGGAGGGCTCGCCGGACTCGCGCGGCAGGATCTTCGCGATCTCGGAGGCCAGCGAGTCGGGGTCCACGCCGACCTGGATGAGGAGCCTGCGCGACGGGTCGACCTGTGTGGCCGCCCAGAGCAGGTGCTCGGTGTCGAGATCGGTCGTGCCGTCCTCCACGGCCCGCTGGGCGGCGAGGCCGAGCAGTTCCTGCGACGACTCGGTCAGCAGTCGTCCGATGGGCACACGCTGCACCGCCGGCGGCGAGGACGCGGGCGACATGCCGAAGAAGCGGTTGAACATCTCACTGAACGGATCCGAGGAACCGAACGGTGCGCCGAACGACATCGACATGACAGCTCCAGATGCGCGAGGGGGCGCGAAGGGGTCCGCGACGGGGGTTCGCGAGGGGGTCCGTACCTCACTGAACCCCCGCGCAGAGTGCCTCGCAAGCGGAGGGCAGCCGCCCCGGTCGGGCCTTCCGCGGGGCTCAGGACCGCGGGGGTGCGGGCAGGTCGTCGAGGAAGGTGAGGGTCGGTACGTGGAAGAGACCGCCGGTGACCGGGACGGAGAAGTCGAGGATCCGGTCGTGCCGGCCCGGCCGCCTGCCGAGGAACATGTTCCGCAGCATTTCCTCGGTGACGTCCGGAGTGCGGGCGTACCCGATGAAGTAGGTGCCGAACTCGCCCTGTGCGATGTTCCCGAACGGCATGTTCTCCCGGACGATCTTGCGTTCGTTCCCGTCCTCGTCGGTGATGGTGTTGAGCGCGACGTGGGAGTCGTCGGGCTTCACCTCGTCGGGGAGTTCGACGTTGGCCTGCTTCGTGCGCCCGATGACCTTCTCCTGCTCGTCGGCGGTCAGGGCGTTCCAGGCGGCCATGTCGTGCAGGTACTTCTGGACGATCACATAGCTGCCCCCGCGGAAGTCCGCGTCCTCGTCGCCGATGAACACCGCGTCGTCGGCGAGACCGCCCTCGGGGTTCTCGCTGCCGTCCACGAATCCGAGCAGATCGCGCTCGTCGAAGAACTTGAAGCCGTGCACCTCGTCGACGACGGTGGCCGCCCCGCCGAGCCGCTCCCCCAGCAGCCGCGCGAGTTCGAAGCAGAGGTCCATGCGCTGGGCGCGGACGTGGAAGAGAAGGTCGGCGGGGGTACCCCGGGCCTGGTGGCGCGGTCCCAGCAGGTCGGTGAAGGGGTGTAGCTCCCGCGGGCGTGGGCCGCTGAAGAGCCGGTCCCAGGCCGCCGATCCGATGCCGACGACACAGCTCAGTTCCATGTCGGGGGCGCGGAAGGCCACGGAGCGGCGCAGGCCCGAGACGTCCTCCAGCAGGTCCCGGACGGTGTCCTCACCGTCCGGTGCGATCGTGGCGACGAGGAACACGGCGGCCCGGGCGGGCGGGACGACGACGGGCTGCGGCTCGAGCACGGGCGTGTGCCTCCTCATCGGGCTCTCCGGCACCGGGCTGTCGGTGTCGGGGCCTCCCGGACGCATGCCGCCCCGGTTCGCCCCTACCGCACCAGCATGGCCCGGCGGGGCCGACTCAGCAGGTCGGGCGGCCCGGCCGGGCTCCGGGTCACCGGGTCACCGGGGGGCGACGCCCGGGGGCGGCTGCCCCTGCGTCCAGATCGGCCGGACCACGAGGCGGCTGAAGCGCCAGCCGTCGGGGGTGCGGCGGAGTTCGGCCTCGAACCGGCCGCCCACCGTGAACAGGGGGTCGGCGCCGCTGCCACGCCGGCGGAGCGTCTCCTCGTGGTGGACGTGGGTCATCAGGGCGTTCCAGGAGGCGGTGGCCCGTTCCGCCGTGGCGTCCGCGTCGGTGACGATCCCGGAGGCCATGTGCTGAGTGCGGTCGAAGCGTGCGAGCGCCTCCTCGGCGGCAGGGAGGGACTCGGCTCCCCGGGACACTCCCACGGGGGTCTCCATGAGCGCGTCGTCGGTGAAGAAGTCGCGGGCCCGCTCCGGTGCGAGCTCCCGGTCGTCGAGCAACCGGAAGAGCCGGTCGACGAGCATGCTGATCTCCGTGTGGTCCGTCTGCGTGGTCATGCCGAGAGCGTCCTACCTCAAGTCCGCTTGAGGTCAAGGCGGTGCTTCCGGGGTTGCCGCGCGCCGACGCCCGCGCTCGTTCCGTACGTATTCGCCGGGTATTCGTGCGGACCGGAGCGCCGACACCGCCGGAGGATGTCCTGTCGCTAGTGTGATCGGATGTTCCGTCAAGTGACCGACGCCGACACCGCCGTGGCCGCCGGCAGCGGCGACGTACCCGTCCTCGCCACCCCGAAGCTGATCGCATGGCTGGAGGCGGCGACCGTGGAGGCCGCCGCGCCCTTCACCGAACCGGGCCGGACCACCGTCGGTACGGCGATCCGTATCGAGCATCTACGCGCCACGCCCGTGGGCGGCCGGGTGGAGGTGTTCGCCGAGCCCCCGTCCTCCGTGGCGGGGCGGCGGCTCACCTTCTCGGTGCGGGCCGTCGACGACTCCGGCCGGCTGGTCGCCACGGGCGAGATCGACCGGGAGATCGTCGGCCGCCAGCGGTTCCTCGCGAGCCTGCCCCATCCGGCGGCCGACCGGTGATCCGGCCCGCGAACCGGTGCCGTCACACCGGTGTGTGCCCCTGGAGATAGGTGCGTACGGCCCTCGGCAGAGGGGTGCCGGCGGTGTCCGCGATGGCGGCCCAGCGCAGCCGCTCCGGGGCGAGGCGTGCGCCGTCCGACGGTGCCTCGCTCAGCAGTTGGCACACCACGGCCGGCGCCTCGTCCGCCCGTGCGCTGTCGTGCGGTCCCAGCGTCTCCGTGCCGTCGACGAGGTAGCCGGTGAGCTCGTAGACGACGCGCGCGGCGGTGGCCTGCGCCGACTCGGCCGGTTGCGGGGTGCCGGACGGCAGTTCCCACCCGTCGCCCGGGCGTACCAGCAGCACTCGTCCGTCGTACAGGACGAGTGCCTGCACCGCGCCCTCTCCGTGTTCCCGCGTCATGACCGGCCTTCCCTCCCCCGGCCACCTGCCAGGTGCTCTCCCCCTACCCAGGGGCGCGCCGCGACGCACCTGTACCGGGGTCCGTCGCACCGCGCTTCGGGCGTGCCGTCAGTACAGCACCGGCAGATCGGCGGGGCGCACCCGCAGGGTGACCGGCAGGGTGGCCTCCACCTCGCCGTCGGCGCCGTACGGGACGGGCCGGGACGCCTCGACGCGGATCTCCTTGCCGCGCAGGACGCGCACCTCGGGGCGGCGGACGTGTTCGCCCGTCCTGAGCTCGTTCATGAGGGTGAAGAAGAGCCGGCGTGGCGCCTCCCGGATCATCACGATGTCGAGCAGCCCGTCGTCGACCTTCGCGTCGGGGGCGATGAGCCGGCCGGAGCCGTAGTAGGGGGAGTTGGCCGCGACGACGGTGTAGCCGCGGTGGGTGTGCTCCTCGCCGTCGACGGTGACGCGGTAGTCGGCCGCCCGCCAGGTGGTGACCGCACGCAGGCCGCCCGCGTAGTACGAGGCGGAGCCACGCAGCAGACGGGCGTCGTTGGCGTGCCGGTTGGCCACCGCGTCGACCCCGGCGTACACGCTGCCGAGGACGACGGTGCGCGGGTGGACGGCCGACTCCACCTCGATGGTGTCGACCGCCCGGGGTTCCGCGTGCAGCAGGATGCGGGCGAGTGCGGCGGGGTCGGCCGGCAGGTCCAGTGCCCGGGCGAAGTCGTTGCCGCGTCCGGCCGGTACGAGGCCCAGGACCGTGCCGGTGCCGCTCAGCGCACCGCCGATGCCGCCGGCGATCCCGTCGCCGCCGACGGCGAGGACGATCCGGCCGCGTTCCCCCGCCCGGACGGCGATGTCCTGGGCGTGGGCGAGGCTGTGGCTGTACTCCGTGTCCAGCTCGGCCCCTGCCTCGCGGAGCAGCCGGGCGAGCTGGAGCAGGGTGGCCGCCCCGGTGGAGCCGCCCGCTGTGGGGTTGACGACGGCGGTGAACTGTCGCATCGGTGTGCCTTTCGGGGCGGGCGGGTCGGTGGGATCAGTCGGTGGGCAGCAGGACGCCGGGGTTGAGCAGTCCCTCGGGGTCGAGTCGTCGTTTCACGGCGCGCAGGGCCGAGATGCCGAGCGGGCCGGCCTCGCGGACGTACCAGTCCCGGTGGTCGGTGCCGACCCCGTGGTGGTGGGAGATGGTGCCGCCGGCGGCGAGCAGGGCTTCGTTGGCCGCGTGCTTGGCCGGTTCCCAGTGGGCCACCGGGTCCTCGCCCTGGGCGCTGACGACCGTGAAGTACAGCGAGGCGCCGTTCTCGTACACGTGGGAAATGTGGCACATCACCAGGGGCGGGGTGCCGGCCTGGGTGAGGGTGTCCGTGAGCGCGGTGCGGACGGCCGCGTACAGCTCGGGGATGCGGGACCAGAAGGCCGCGGTCTCCAGGGTCTCGGCGAAGGCGCCGACCTCGAGCAGGGAGTCGCGCAGGTACGGCGCGGAGTAGCGGCCGTGGGCCCAGCGCTCGCCGGGCTCGGTGCCGACGAGGGTGCCACCGCACGCGGTCAGGACGGCGGCCGCCTGCTCGCGGCGCAGGGCGGTGTCCTCGGCGGTGCCCTCGTAACCGGTGATCGCCATGCAGCCGGCGTCGCCCTGGGTCAGTCCGGCCCCGATGGCGTCGGGCTGTGCCAGGCCGATGAGCGTCTCGACCTCGTCGGACAGGCGCAGCACGGTCGGGCGGGGTCCGTCCTGGGCGAGCCGGCGCAGTGCCGCGGCTCCCTCCTCGAACGACGCGAACCGCCAGCCCTCGTAGACGCGCACCTCGGGCACCGGGCGGATCCGCACGGTGACGGAGGTGATGACGCCGAACGCGCCCTCCGAGCCGAGGATCAGCTGGCGCAGGTCGGGTCCGGCGGCGGAGCGCGGGGCGCGGCCGGTCTCGATGGTGCCCTCGGGGGTGGCGAGTGTCAGACCGAGCACCATCTCGTCGAAACGGCCGTATCCGGCGGAGGCCTGCCCGCTGGAGCGTGCCGCGGCGAAGCCGCCGATGGTGGCCCACTCGAAGGACTGCGGGAAGTGTCCGAGGGTGAACCCGTGCTCGGCGAGCAGCGCCTCGGCCTCGGGGGCGCGCAGGCCGGGCTGGAGGACGGCGGTCCGCGAGACCGGGTCCAGCTCCAGCAGGCCGCTCATACGGCGCAGGTCGAGGGCGACGAAGGCGCTGCGCTCGGGGGCGAGGCCGCCGACCACGGACGTGCCGCCGCCGAAGGGCACCACGGCCAGTGCGTGGGCGGAGCAGGCGCGCAGTACGGCGAGGACCTCGTCGTGGGAGCCGGGCAGGACCACGGCGCGCGGGAGGTCAGAGAAGTCGCCGGCGCGGATGCGCAGCAGGTCGGGCGTGGACTTGCCGCGGGTGTGCCGGATGCGGCTCTCCCCGTCCGTGCGGACGTACGCCTCGCCGCCCACGGCTTCGGCAAGGGCCTTCAGGGCGGCGGGATCGGCCGTGTCGGCGGGCAGGCCGATGTCCTCCAGGGTGAGCGAGGGGGTGGTGCGCGGCTTGACGCCGAGCATGTCGCGCAGCAGTCCCGTCACCGAGTCGGGCAGCGGTGCCGCCTTCGCCGGGTCGCCCCAGCCGTTCCACAGCATGTCCATTGAACGGTCGTCCTCACAGGTCGGTGTGCTCGGTTTCGCGCGGCTCGGCTGCCGTCCCGGGACCTCGGCCGCTTCCGTCCGACCCCCAGGGCGTTACACTGTGACACATGACGCCTATTCGTCACAACGGTTCGGACAGCGATCATGTGCTCGACGCGGTGCGCGACTGCGTACTGGCCGTCGGCGTGCGCCGCACCACGCTCGCCGACGTGGCCCGCCGCGCCGGCGTCTCCCGGATGACGCTGTACCGGCGCTGGCCGGACCTGCGCACCCTGGTGGGCGACCTGATGACCCGCGAGTGGATCGACGTGGCCTCCCGCGCGATCCCCCCGGCGACACCGGGCACCGGCACGCGCGGCCGGATCGTGGACGGGCTGGTGGCCGGGATCGAGGCGTTCCGGGCGCACCCCCTCTTCCGCAAGATCGTGGACGTCGATCCGGAACTGCTGCTCCCCTACGTCCTCGACCGTCGCGGAGCGAGCCAGGAAGCGCTGCTGGCGCTGCTGGCCGACGCGCTGCGCGAGGGGCACGCGGACGGCTCCGTGCGCCCCGGCCACACCGAACGGCAGGCCCGCGCCCTGCTGTTGACCGTGCAGTCCTTCACCCTGTCCCTGCGCACGATGACCGACGAGGACGATCCGGAGCTGGACTCCGCCGCCTTCCTCGGTGAACTGCGCACCCTCCTGGAGAGGACCCTCACGCCATGAGCCACACCGAGGCCGCACCCGGCTCGTCCCTCAGCGCACCCCGCCGGATCCGGGAACTGGCCGAGGCCGCGGACGGCCGGGTGGCCGACGTCCTGGTCGTCGGCCTCGGCGCCACCGGAGCCGGCGCCGCCCTGGACGCGGCCGCCCGCGGACTGGACGTCGTCGCGGTGGACGCGCACGACCTGGCCTTCGGCACGTCCCGATGGAGCTCCAAGCTCATCCACGGCGGGCTGCGCTACCTGGCTTCCGCGCAGCTCGACGTGGCGCACGAGAGCGCCGTCGAACGCGGGGTGCTGATGACCCGTACGGCTCCGCATCTGGTGGCCGCGCAGCCGTTCGTGCTGCCGCTGACACCGCTGGTCTCCAGGGCCCAGGCCTCGCTCGCCTGGGCCGGGTTCCGGGCCGGGGACATGCTGCGGCTGGCGGCCCGGACTCCGCGGCAGGTGCTGCCCGCGCCGCGCCGCCTGTCGGCGACGGAGGCACGGCACCTGGCGCCGTCGGTGCGTGCGGCGGGCCTGCGGGGCGGTCTGCTGTCCTGGGACGGCAAGGTGACGGACGACGCCCGGCTGGTGACCGCCCTGGCCCGGACGGCCGCCGCGCACGGCGCCCGGGTGCTCACCCGGGTCAGGGTGCTGGAGCTGACCGGTACGGGCGCCCGCGTCCGCGACGAACTGACCGGCGAGGAGGGCGAGATCAGGGCCCGTGCCGTGATCAACGCCGCCGGTGTGTGGGCGGACGGCCTCGTCGACGGCATCCGCATCCGCCCCTCCCGCGGCACCCATCTGGTCCTGCGCTCCGAGCGGCTCGGCGACCTGCCCGCCGGCCTGCACATCCCCATCCCCGGCGAGACCAACCGCTTCGTGCTGGTCCTGCCCCAGGGCGACGGCCGGGTGTACGTCGGACTCACCGACGAGCCGGTCGAGGGCGGGATACCCGACGTGCCGGAGGTCCCCGAGACCGACATCGGCTTCCTGCTGGACGTGCTCGGTTCGGCCCTGGACACACCCGTCTCCCGGGAGGACGTCGTGGGCGCCTTCGCCGGTCTGCGCCCCCTGCTGGACACCTCCGGGCACGACGGGTCCGCGGGAGCACCCGCCCGGACCTCCGACATCTCCCGCCGGCACGCGGTGCTCACCTCACCCGACGGCGTCACCACGGTGGTCGGCGGCAAGCTCACCACCTACCGGCGGATGGCCCAGGACGCCGTGGACGCCGCCACCGCCGCCCGGGGGCTGAGCGCCGCTCCCTCCCCCACGGCCGGGCTGCCGCTGGTCGGCGCCGCCGCGCCCGAGCGGCTGCGGGCCCTGCCCGTGCCGCACCGTCTGGTCCGCCGCTACGGCACCGAGGCCGCCGCCGTCCAGGAACTCGCGGCCGGGGATCCGTCCCTCGCCGAGCCGGTGCTGCCCGGCCACCCCGTCACCCGGGCGGAACTCCTCTGGGCGGTCCTGCACGAGGGCGCACTCGACGAGTCCGACCTCCTGGACCGCCGCACCCGCATCGGCCTGGTCCCGGCGGACCGCGCCGAGGTGCTCACCACGGCCCGCGAGACCCTGGACCGGGCGACGACCGCGCGGTCCTGAGCCACCGGGGACGGCTCGTCACAGCAGGCGGCGGATGTCGCCTCGGACGCGGTAGAAGCCGCCTGCCGCGGGGTGCAGGGCGTCGACGACGTAGCGCGCGCCGGGCTCGCGTATCGCGCGGGGGAACTGGACGTTCCACGAGGTGTCGTAGCCGTCGGACAGCACGTGGACGCGGAGTCGGCCGAACTCCTGGACGCACTCGACCACGACCGCCCCGGCGGGTGCCTGGGCCACGGTGGCCACCGCCGCCACGGCGGTCGCGGGCGCGTAGGTCGGCAGCGCGGCGGCGAGCTTGACGTCCCGGACGACCGGCACGGTGCCCTGCTGGGCCGCGGTGACGGCCGCCTCGCTCGCGTCCACGCACACCAGCGAGCCGTCCGTGGTCACCAGGTAGAGCCGCTCGTCGCGGTACTGCATCGACAGCGCCGAACCGCCGCCCGTGCCGAGCTTCCACAGCCGCGTGCCGTCGCGGTCGAAGCAGTAGACGGACGAGGCCGCGTCACCGGCGAAGACGAAACGTCCACCGGGCGAGGTGGCACAGGAGTACACCGCGCTGTCGCAGGCGTACGTCGCCTCGATGGCGCCGTTCGTCTTGGACAGCCGCTGGACCACGCGGTGGGCGGTGCCCGCGTACACCGCGTCGTCCTCCTGCCAGCCGAAGAGCACACCGCCCCGGGTGGCGCTGTGCCACAACTCGCCGCCGCCGTCCGGGGCGTAGGCCGTGACGCCCGACTGGTGGCCGTGGTAGACGGCCCGGTCGTCGGCACGGACCATCCAGGCGTGCTCACCCCGGCTGCGGCGGGCCCACTGGTGTTCGTCCTCGTGGTCGATCACCGTGAGCCGGCCCTCACGGTCCGAGACGTTCAGGATGCCCTCGTGGATGTCCAGCCAGAAGATGTCGACGTCGGCGGCGATGTCGTACGCGGCGAACGGGAGCTTCGAGGAGAGGTCGTAGACCTTGCCGTCGTCGCAGCCCGCGTAGATCCAGAAGTCGTCCGCGACGAGGCACTTCACGCCGTCCGGCAGGGTGAACCGGGCGCGCACCGAGCCCTCGTGGTCCAGGGTGTAGACGTCGCCGGCCTGGTTGCCCACCCAGCAGTGCTGGTCGTCGACGTGGATGCCGAAGGCCGCGGAGCCCGTGCGGAACCGCCATAGGACCGGTGCCACGGCACGGGCGGTGGACGGAGCGGAGCTGACCTGACGGCGGGTCACCGAACGCGGGGCGCGCTGCCCCTGGACGGCGGGGGCGTACCCCTTGCGGACCTTCTCCCCCACCTTCTTCGCGGCGGCGGCCCGCGCCCTGTCGACGGTCGGGAACGTCGTCGTCTGCGTCTGCCCGGCCGCGCCTATCCGTCCGTACCGCACCGTCACCGTCTGGCCGTCGACGGTCACTTCGTAGAACTTGTGGGCGCCGTCGCCCTCCTGTGACAGCTCCAGATACGTCGTCGACACCACGGACGCCGCGGACATGGCAGACCCCTCCCCAGGACGGACCCGCGGCCGTTCCGGCAGGTCCCCACTGCCGAGAACCGTAAGGGGAGCCACTGACAACGCCCCGCCGACGGCCCGTCCGTGGGGCGCCGGCGGGCCCGCACCGGCGGTGGGGCGGCCGCCGGGCCGGGCGTGGGGCGCGGGTCAGCCGAGGGTGACCAGATCGCGGTAGTCCTCGGTCCACAGGTCTTCGTCCGCGTCCGGCAGGAGCAGGACGCGGTCCGGGCGCAGGGCGTCGAGCGCGCCTTCGTCGTGGGTCACCATGACGATCGCGCCCGGATACGAGCCGACGGCGGTCAGGACCTCGTCCCGGGAGGCCGGGTCGAGATTGTTCGTCGGCTCGTCCAGCAGCAGCACGTTCGCCCCGGAGTGGACGAGTCCGGCGAGTGCCAGACGCGTCTTCTCCCCGCCCGACAGCACGGCCGCGGACTTGTCCGCGTCGTCCCCGGTGAACAGGAACGCGCCCAGGACGCGCCGTGCCTCGCCGGCGTCCAGCCGCGGTGCGGCCAGGGTCAGGTTCTCCAGCACGGTACGGCCGGTGTCGAGGGTGTCGTGCTCCTGCGCGAAGTAGCCGAGGCGCAGCCCGTGACCGTGCACCACCCGCCCGGCGTCCGGTCGTTCGGCCCCGGCGAGCACCCGCAGCAGGGTGGTCTTGCCGGCGCCGTTCAGGCCGAGCACGACCAGACGGCTCCCCCGGTCCACCGCCAGGTCCACTCCGTCCAGCACGCGGTGGCCGCCGTAGGACTTGGACAGGCCGATCGCGCCGAGCGGCATGCGCCCGCACGGGGCCGGCTCCGGCAGCCGGATCCGCGCGGTCTTCTCGGCGCGCCGGGCCGGCTCCAGCTCGCCCAGCATGCGGTCGGCGCGGCGGGTCATGCTCCGGGCCATGGTGGCGGTGGCGGAACGGGCCTTCATCCGTTCCGCCTGTGTGCGCAGCGCGGCGGCCTTGCGTTCGGCGTTCGCCCGTTCCCGGGTGTGACGCCGTGCGTCCGCCTCCCGGCGGGTCAGGTAGGTGTGCCAGCCGGTGTTGTGGATGTCGATCGTCGCGCGCGTGGCGTCCAGGTGGAAGACGCGGTTGACGACGTCGGCGAGCAGGTCCGTGTCGTGGCTGATCACCACCAGGCCGCCCCGGTGGCCCTGGAGGAAGGTGCGCAGCCAGGTCAGGGAGTCGGCGTCGAGGTGGTTGGTCGGCTCGTCCAGCAGCAGGGTGCCGTCGGTCCCCCCGAACAGGATCCGGGCGAGTTCCACGCGGCGTCGCTGGCCGCCGGACAGGGCGCCGACCGGTTCCGCCAGCACACGTTCGGGCAGGCCGAGTCCGGCCGCCACACGGGCCGCGTCCGCCTCGGCCGCGTATCCGCCGCCCGCCTGGAAGGCCGCTTCGGCGCGGGCGTAGGCGGTCATCGCCCCTTCCAGCGCGGCCGGCCGGTCGGCCGCGGCCAGGGCGGCCTCGGCCCTGCGCAGTGCGTGCAGCGCGGTGTGCAGTCCGCGGGCGGACAGCAGCCGGTCGGTGACGGTCATGGCGGGGTCGGCGGCGCGGGAGTCCTGGGCGAGGAAGCCGACGCGCCCGGTGCGGGCGACCGTGCCCGCGGCGGGCGCCGACCGGCCGGCGAGCGCGGTCAGCAGCGTGGACTTGCCGGCGCCGTTGCGGCCGACGAGACCGATCCGGTCCCCGGGGGAGACGGTGAGGGAGATGTCGGAGAGCAGCAGGCGCGCGCCGGCGCGCAGCTCGACACCACGAACGGTGATCATGAAGGAACGCTCCGAATAAGCGAAAGGACACACTTCTGGCGTGGAAGCGGGTCCTCAGCTAGGAGATTCGGGGCGTGGACATGCCTTCACGCTAACGCAGGGGCTCGGAGCGCGGTACTCGTTTTCACTCCCGCCGGTCGGGCGCACGTCTCGCGGGACGGAGGATCATCCCGTCAGGGCAGTGCCGTGACCTCGACCTTCGCGAGGCGTCCGATCGCGTCGTGGCCCTCGGCCGCGCTGCCGCCGGGCAGGTCGGCGCCCCACGGACCATCGGGCAGGAAGCCGGTCAGCACCTCGAGCTGGGCCGCACCCCAGGCGGCGTGCCGTTCGGCCTCCAGGAGGAACGCGTCGCTGAATTCACTGATCATGCCCCGACCCTAGAGGTCACGGTCGCTACCTCGGTGCTCGCGGTCGTTGCACGGTTCCTGGCGGACCTGGTTGAGCGGCCGGCGCCGGAGGAGTCGGGGAGCGCCCCGTCAGGCGCTCATGAGTCGGCTGAACCTCTCGGTGTCGATGTTGCCGCCGGAGGCGATGACGCCGATGCGGGGCGGCAGGTCGAGGTGGCCCGCCAGGAGCGCGGCGAGAGCGGTGGCGCCGCTGGGCTCCAGGACGATCTTCAGGCGCTCGAAGGCGAAGCGCATGGCGCCGATGATCTCCTCGTCGGTGACGAGCGTGACGGCGTCCACCAGGCGCTGGTTGATGGTGAACGTGATCTCGCCGGGAGTGGGCAGGGCCTGTCCGTCGGCGATGGTGCGGGGCACGGGCACGGTGACGCGCGCGCCGCTCTCCAGGGAGCGTTTGGTGTCGTCGCCCGCTTCGGGCTCCACGCCGACCACCCGGACCCCGGGATGCAGGGCCTTCGCGGCGATGGCGCTGCCGGCGATGAGACCACCGCCTCCCACGGGTACCAGGAGGGCGTCCAAGGGGCCTGTCTCATCGAGGAGTTCGAGGGCGGCGGTGCCCTGGCCCGCGATGACATGCGGATGGTCGTAGGGCGGGATCAGGGCGAGACCACGGTCCTCGGCGAGCGCCTCGCCGAGGGCGGTGCGGTCCTCGGTGTAGCGGTCGTAGGTGACGATCTCGGCTCCGTACCCGGCGGTGGCCTCCCGCTTGGAGCGGGGGGCGTCCTCGGGCATCAGGATGACGGCGCTGGTGCCCAACTCGCGGGCCGCCAGGGCGGTGGCCTGGGCGTGGTTGCCGGAGGAGTAGGCGGCGATGCCCTTCGCGAGCTGTTCCGGGGAGAGCTGGGCGGCGGCGTTGTAGGCCCCGCGGATCTTGAAGGCTCCGACGCGCTGGAAGTTCTCGCACTTGATGAACACCTCCGCGCCGACACGGGCGTCGAGGGTGCGGGAGGTGAGGACGGGGGTGCGGTGGGCGACGCCTTCGAGTCGTACGGCGGCTTCCCGGATGTCGTCGAACGTCACGGGCAGGGCGGCGGCCATGGCGGTGTCCTCTTTCCACGTGGTGCCGCTGGTCACGGCGTCGTCTTCGCGTAGTTGTAGACCGTCGCGCGGGAGACGCCGAGCAGATCGGCGATGGTCTGCGCCGCGTCCCGCGAGTCGAAGTGGCCGTCCCGGTGGAGCTGCCGTACGAGGGCTCTCTTGTCCTCGCGGCTCAGCGACCGGGGGGTGGCGGCACGCCGGGCGCACAGCTCCTCCACCGTTCGGCGCAGCTCTCGCGCGTTGCGGTCCCGCAGCGTCTCCGGCGGCTGGTCCCGGTGCGCGGTGTCGGTGGCCACGAGGTTGGCCAGGGTGAGCGTCAGGGGTGACAGCACGGAGACGTCGAGATTCAGGCAGAGCGCGGCGACGTACTCCCCGTCGGCGTTCCGGATGCCGATGGACGTGCTCTTCGCCGGGCGGCCGTCGGGGAACCGGTTGGGGTAGTTCTGGACCACGTCGGGGTATGCGGGGTCGGCGATCCGGGCCAGACCCAACTCGGTTGCGGAGTCGCCGACCTGACGTCCCGACAGGTTGTTCTCGATCGCCCGGACCGCGTGGTCCGGGTCCCGCAGGTCGTGCAGCACGACCTCGCACAGTCCCGGGAACATCCGGCCGAGCGCCACGGTGATCTTCTCGGCCTCCCGGATCAGGTGCTCGTCCGGCTCCGCGAGGTCCGGCCGTGCCGGGGGTGCCACGCCGAGGCCGTCCCGCGACGCCTCGACCGAAGACTCGCGCACCCGGCCCTCCTTGGAATTCCTGTCCAACTCTGGATGGAAAGACTAAGGAGCGTGCCGGGCGCTGTCCAGTCCCCGCCGGGGCGGGAGCCGCTCGTCAGGCGGCCAGTTGCGGGTACATCGCGGCCAGGTCTCCCGAGAGCCCCGCCTTCACCTGTCGGGACACGTCGTCCGCCAGGACCTCGAACGCGCCGGACTCGACGCCGTCGAGCGCCAGAGCGGCGACGTCACCGGGCGAGGACTTCGGGGCGTCGACGTGCGCGGCCATGTCCGTGTCGATGTAGCCGACATGCAGTCCGGTGACCTCGATACCGCGCGGACGCAGTTCCAGGCGCAGGGTGTTGGTCTGCGACCACAGGGCCGCCTTGGTGGCGCTGTAGGAGCCGGCGAGGCCGATCCAGGAGAGCACGGAGTGGACGTTCAGCAGGTGCCCGCCCCCGTTGCCCTCGATGACCGGCGCGAAGGCGCGGGTAACCAGCAGCGGTCCGAAGAAGTTCGTCTCGAACTCCGCACGGATGTCGTCGACCGCCGAGTCGAGGAAGGAGGTCGCGCCGAGGGAGACGCCGGCGTTGTTGACGAGCAGGGTGACGTCCGGGGCCTGGGCCACCGCGGCCCGGACGGACGCCGGGTCGGTGACCTCCAGGGCGAGGGGTACGGCGTCGGGATGCGAGACACCGCGGGGATCGCGGGAGGTGGCGTACACCTTGGCGGCGCCGCGCGCGTACAGCTCCTCGACCAGCGCCTTGCCCAGTCCGCGGCTGCCGCCGGTGACCAGCGCGACGGAGTCCTTGATCGCAGTCATGGTGATATCTCCGAAGAGAGGAAACCGATCGGTTTCCACCACGGTAAACCGATCGGTTTCCCACGGCAAGCGGAACGGCCCACGAGGCGGACCGGACGCGAGCACACGGCGGCGCCTCCGAGCGGCGGGGCCGGCCGGCCGCGTCCCGGCCGCCCAGCTGCCGGCCGGGCACACCGAGTGATCGTTTCCCTCCCTTCCCGCGTCGGCGGAACTCCCCCAGCCCCTTGACCGATCCCCCGTACGCACCTCCATACTGGCGGCCAAATCGATGTGGCCAAATCGATTTGGCCGCCGTCCACGGCCGGATCGTCGAGGCCTGAGCCGAGCGAGCCGAACGGAGCCCGCGCGTGTCCAGTCCCGCACATCCCCTCGAGCCCACTCCCCCGCCCACCGGCACCTCCGGTGTGGTCCGTCCCGTGGACGAGTCCCGGCCCCTCGGCCGGATCTTGGTCTTCGGCGTCCAGCACGTCCTCGTCATGGCGGCGACCCCCATCTCCGCGATCTTCCTGATGAGCGCCACCCTGCGGCTCAGCCCCGGGATCACCGTCGATCTGCTCTCGGCGGCCCTGCTGCTGTCCGGGATCGGATCGCTCGTGCAGTCCCTCGGCCCCTGGAAGTTCGGGCCACGACTGCCGTTCGTGATGCTGCCGGGCGGTGCGCCCCTGATCCTGTTCATGGCGATCGCGCAGCAGCACGGACTGCGTACGGCCACCGGGGCGGTGATCCTCACGGCGGCCTTCACCTTCCTGGTGCTGCCGCTGTTCGCACGGCTGCTGAAGTTCTTCCCGCCGCTGGTCATCGGCACGATGATCGTCATCGTCGGGATCAACCTCGTGAAGGTCGGCGCGCTGCTGGTCACCGGCCAACCAGGTGCGCCCGGCTTCGGCGATCCCGCGCGACTGGGGCTGGCGTTCGCCACCATCGGTCTGATCGTCCTGTTCACCCGGCTGCTGCGCGGCGTACTGCGGCAACTCGCCGTGCTGCTGGGCCTGGCCGGGGGCACGGGCCTCGCCTTCGCCCTCGGTCAGGTCCACCTGGACGCGGCGCTCTCGGGCGGGCTGATCGGCGTACCGCGGCCGTTGCCGTTCGGGGCGCCGGTCTTCGACCTGCTGGCGGCGCTGCCGCTCATGCTGTACAGCCTCGTGTCCATGGCGGAGGCGACCGGGCAGACCGTCATCAACGCGGAAGCGGTCGGCAAGGACATCGACGTCCGCTCGGACGTGCCGCGCACCGTACGCGGGGACGCGCTGACCTCTCTGCTCGGCGGCTGCTTCGGGCTGCCGCTGATGGTGACCAGCGGGGAGAACATCGGGATCGTGCGGGTCACCGGCGTGCGCAGCCGGTACGTGACGGCCGCCGCGGGCATGGTCCTCGTCGTCCTCGGCTTCCTCACCCCGGTCGCGCGGGCGATCAGTGTGATGCCCTCCGCGGTGGTGGGAGGCGCCGCCATGGTCGTCTTCGCGGTGATCACCGTGCTGGGTGTGCAGATGCTGCAACGGGCCCGGCTGGAGGACCACACGTCCCTGGTGACCTGCGCCGTCGCCCTCGCCCTGGGGCTGCTGCCGATCCTCGTCCCCGGGGTGTACGCCCAATTCCCGTCCGGTGTACGAATCCTGCTGGAGAGCGGGGTCGCCGTGGGCGCGTTCGTCGCGGCCGTCCTCAACGTCGTCTTCCACCATCTGGGGCGTCGTGGCGAGGCCGTCACCGCCCGGCCGGCCGAGGCGCCGGGCCCGGCCGCCCGCGTATGAGCGCCGCCTGCCGCACCCCCCTCACGACCAGCCGTCCACAGCTCTGCCCGCAGCCTACGGAGACCCATGACCGACCCGACCCACGACCTGCTCCGCCACGACACGCTGCTGCTGGTCCCCGGCGTGACGCTGACCCCCGACGGCCCGCTGGACCGGCACGCCGTCCTGGTGCGGGACGGTGTCTTCGATGACGTCGGCCCCGTCGAACGGCTCCTGCGTACCCACCCGTCGCTGACACCCGTGCGGCTGCCGGAGCACGTGCTGATGCCCGGCTTCGTCGACACGCACCACCATCTGACCCAGAGCTTCGGCGGCGCCCTCGCCTTCGGGGAGCCCTCGGAGATCTTCCGGCGGGTGTGGGTACCCCTGGAACGCGCCCTGGACGAGGAATCGGCCTATGTCGCCGCCAAGTTGGCCGCACTGGAGTCGCTGAGGGGCGGCTTCACGACCGTCGCCGAGTCCGGAACCCGAGCCGCCGTGGACGTCGACGTGGTGGCCTCGGCCACGCGGGACGCGGGCATCCGCTGCGTGCTCGGATTCGTCTGCAACGACGCCTCGGACGGCACCGGCGAGGACGCCGACCCGCGGGCCGTGCTCGCCGCCGCCGAGAGGCATCTGGCGCGCTACGGCGGCGGCGACCTCGTCCACCCGTCGCTCGCCGTGTCGGTGCCGGAGGCGGCCACCGCGTCCACCCTGGCGGCCACGGCACGGCTCGCCGCCGAGGCGGGATCGGTGGTGCAGATCCACGTGAACGAACACCTCGTCGCCGTCGAGCGGTCCCTGGTCCGGCACGGGCTGCGGCCGCTGGAGCACCTGCACCGAGTCGGCGCGCTCGGGCCGCAGTTGCTGGCCGCGCACGCCACGCTGCTCACGCCGTCGGAGGTGACGCTGCTCGCCGACAGCGGCGCCGCGGTGAGCTACAACCCGGTGGCAAGCGCCTGGAAGGGCAACGCGGTCGCCCCGGCGACCGCGTTCGCCGAGCGTGGTGTCCGGTTCGGGCTGGGCACGGACGGCACGCGCGGGGACGGTTTCCGGCTCGCGGACGCGGCCGAGTTCGCACAGCGGCTCACCTACGGCCTGGCCAGCGGCGACTCGTCCTGCGGTGCCGGCTGGACCTGGCTGGAACGGGCCACCGCGGGCGGTGCCGACGCGGCCGGACTCGGTGGGCTCACCGGGCGCGTCGCCCCGGGCGCCGCCGCGGACTTCCTGCTCGTGGACGTCGGCGGGCCGGAGATGCAGCCGTCCTGGGACCTTCCCTGGGAGCTGGTCCGGCGGGGCAACCGGGACCAGCTCACCGCGGTGTTCGTCGCCGGCCGGCTGCGGCTGTGGCGGGGCTGGCCGCCGGACTGGGACGGCCCGGCCCTGGTGCGCCGGGCCGCCGAGCTGGGCCGGCGGGTGGTAAGGCGGGCCCAGGTGGTCCGGGCCCACCCGACCTCGGTGGCCGCGAGGAACCGCGGAGCGACGGCGCCCTCCCCGTGCCCCGGCTCCTCCCCCGACGCGGCAGGGGTCGCCGTAGCGACAGCCGCCGCCCCCGTCACGGATCCCGCGTGTCCCGAGGGCTGTCCGCGATGAGCGGCGGCATGCTCGCGGTACTGGCGCTGACCGTCGCGGCGGCCGCGTTCGTGCAGGGCGCCAGCGGCCTGGGGTTCGCGCTGATCGTGGCCCCGGTCGCGGGACTGCTCGACCCGGGTCTGCTGCCGGTGTTCGTGCTGACGGCGATGATCCCGCTCAACCTGTACGTCGCCTGGCGCGAACGGCGCAGCCTCGACCTGCGCGGCGCCCGGTGGATCACGGCGGCCCGGCTGGCGGCGACGCCGGCGGGACTGGCGCTGCTGTGGGTGATCCCGGAGGGCGACCTCGGGGCCGTGGTCGGGGCGGCCACCGTACTGGCGGCCGTGGTCAGCCTGGTCGTGCCCGCCTTCGCGCCGGGGCCCGGCGCCTACATGGGCGCCGGGCTCGTCACCGGCCTGACGGAGACGGCGACCGGGGTGGGCGGGCCGCCCCTCGCCCTCGTCTACCAGCACCGGCCGCCCGGGGAGCTGCGGGCCACGGTCGCCGTCTGCTTCCTGGTCGGCGAAGTCGCCTCCCTCTGCCTGCTGTTCGTCACCGGGCGGGGCCGCGCGGCGGACATGGGCTGGGCGCTGCTGCTGCTGCCCGCGCTCGCGGCGGGGGCCTGGCTGAGCCGGCTGGTGCACCAGCGCGTGGACACGCGGAGGATGCGCGCCTTCGTCCTCGTCTTCGCGCTGGTGTCGGGGGTGGTGCTGATGGCGGGCACCTGACGGGGCGGGTCCGCCTCAGTCGGCGGTCCGTTCCGGTCCCCCGGCCGGGCCCGGCACCGCCCGGTCGTCGGGGCCGGCCGGGTGCGGCCGGCGCAGCGACGAGGCACGCGGGATGAGCCGGGGCTCGGGCGCGGGCGTCACGCGCCCGGCGGCCGGCGACTCCCCCTCGCCGAGGGGCCGTCCGCCGCCCAGCCGGGCGAGCAGCAGCTCCACCGCATCCCCGGCGGCCCGGTCCAGGCGCAGGTCGACCGCGGTGAGCGGCGGCTCGCAGGTCCGGGCCCGCAGTCCGTCGTACCGGGTGACGACCATGACGTCGTCGGGTACGCGGCGTCCCGCCTCGCGCAGCGCCCGTACGGCACCGACGGCGAAGGCGTCGACGAGGACGCACAGCGCGTCGACGTCCGGGTGTTCGGCGAGCAGCGCGGCACAGCGCTCGTATCCGGCCTGTTCGCCGCCGTCCTCCGGCGCGCAGGCGACGACCGGCGGCCAGCCGTGTGCGGCCGCCGCCCGTTCGTAGGCCGCGCGGGCGTCGACCGAGGAGTGGCGGGTGCCCGCGCCGACGACGAGCGCGGGGTGCCGGGCGCCCTGCGCGCGCAGGTGCTCCAGCAGCAGGTCGACGACCTTGCCGCCGTGCAGGTCCACGTAGGGTGCGTCGTCGTCGGGGCCGGTGGGCCGGCCCAGGGCGACGTACGGCAGGCCGCGCTCGCGCAGTTGGGCCACGGCCGGGTCGTCCGCCTCGGGTTCGACCACGATCGCGCCGTCGATGTCCACCGAGTACAGGGCGGACGCGGACCGCACGGGCGGGATCAGCACGAGGGCGTACTCGTGGACGAGGGCCCGCTCGGCGGCCGCCGCGGCCACCTCCATGTAGAACCCGAGGCGCGAGGGGCCGCCGGCCACCGCGAAGGGCATGGAGGAGGCGAGCGCGATGGCCCTGGCCTGGCCCCGGCGCAGCCGCTGGGCGCGCAGGTTGGGGCGGTATCCCAGCTCCGCCGCGACCCGCTTGATCCGCTCGCGGGTGCGGGGGTCGACCTTGCCGATGCCGTTGAGAGCGTGGGACACCGTGGTGCGCGACACCGACGCCGCCTCGGCGACGTCGGCGATCGTGGGCCGGCGGTCGCCTCGGGGCATGGTCATGCGCCCATCTTGCCTCACCCGCCGGTCGCCGGAACCTGCGCCCTCGGGCCGCCCCACCGCACTCGGTCGAGGGCGCGCCCCCACTGGTAAAGGGCGCCCATGAGCGTGCCCCGGTCACGGAGAGTCCCGGCCGATGACGCGACGCCGATCTCAGCTCCACTCTTCTTGCTCTGCCGCAGGCACCGGTACTCGCCGTTCGTGCGGGCCGCGTGCGACCTCCATGCCGTACCGGTGCTGCCCGTCCGCGTCAGCGTCCTCGGCGCCTGAGACGCAGGGCGCCGAGCAGCTGGGTGAGTACCCTGAGCGCCGCCTGCCGGCGGACGGGCTTGCGGGACCACACGGCGGGGAGGACCACCCCGACGTAGAAGGACAGGAAGACGAGGAGGGGAAGGAGGACGGGCGCGGCGGTCAGCTGGGGGGTCAGGAACGTCATGGTGTCTCTCCGGGTGCGGTGGTCGGTTGAGTGCCCACGACTTTGACCCGGCCCGGCCGCGTACTGGGTCGGCCCCGAATCCCGGCGAACTCGCGGCGGAAGCCGCAGGTCAGGTCGTACTCTTCGGAGAAGTTCACCGAACCGCGCATAGGGGTGGGGAGTTGGCTGCGTCAGTCACGGGACCCGTCGCGGACTTCTGCGCGGAGCTTCGACGGCTTGTCCAGGCGTGCAAGGTGCCGCAGACGCGGATCGCGAAGTCGCTCAACCTGGAGAAGAACACGGTCTCGGGGTTGCTCGGAGGGGCGCGGCGGAGTCCTCCGGAGTTCGGGGTCGTGCGCGTGATCCTTGAACTGTGCAGGGAACAGCGCGAGAAGGACTGTGCGGGGGCGGGTCCGCCACCGCCGCCTCCGGGTATGCGGCTGGACGAGGACTGGTGGAAAGGACGCCACGCCGAGCTGGAGCGGGCCTTCGATGCTTCTCCGCAGCGAGAACGCCGGGCGCCCACACCGCACGTGCCCGACACGGCGGTGGTCGATGTCTTCGAGGCCTCCGCCATGGAGGTGCCCGAAGCGGTGCGCGTCCTGAGGGGCAGGATCGAGGACGGCCCGCAGTCCATGTACGAGCTGCTGTACAAGAGGGAGGACCAGGACCGTGTGCTGGGCGCCCTGTTGAAGGGCTATCCGGAGCGGGTTCGGGCAGCGCACGGTGTGCGGCGGGCCATGCTGGTCCATGCTGCCCGGGTCATCCTGGTCGCGGTGGCCCTCGCACGTCAGCGCAGGTGGGACGACATGGGGTTGCTGGTCAACGGTGCGCCGCGGGCGTACGGGCGGACCGAGGGCAGCGCCGAGCTGCCTGATGACCCGGTGCTGCGGGAAGCGATGGAACGCGCGGGACTGGACGACCTGGAGATGCGGGACCTGCTCGCCGACTACGTGGCTCGCGCCCGGCCACTCGCCGAGATGTGCCCCGAGTTCGGGTTGTCGGCCGGGTTGCCCACTCGCCGTCCTGTCCAGACAGCCGTCCCCCGCAGGGGGCTGGCCGGCCTGGGATCGCTGCTCGCCGAGTTCGCGGGCCAGGATGCGCTGCCGCCATCGGCGCGCGCCCTTCTTGACGAGTCGATCGCCTCGCTCGACGGTCGTGGACCGGAAGCGCCGAGGCTGGCTGACGGCTATGTACACCCCCGCTTCCGGCTGGCAGAACCGGGTGCGGAGGGTGTCCAGCAGGGCGTTGCCTCCGACAAGTGGTGGGAGGACCAACCGCTATACGAGGACATCGAGAGCTTTTTCGCCTCTCACTTACTCGGTCTTCCCGCTCTGCTGAGCCCCCTCCTGGTGCTCGGCCAGCCCGGGGCGGGCGACGAGCTGCTGCAGGCGGGCGCCCAGCGGATGGACTCCGCGCGGCAGTCGGGCTATCTGCTGGATGTCGAGCAGTTTCATGCGCCGTGAGGCCGAGCAGGGCCGACCGCTGGTCGTGGTGGTGACGAGCCGTACGGTGGTGGCTCACCGGGCGGAGATCCCCAGGGGCTGCCCGGTGCTGCGTCTGGAGCCGTTCGCCGAGCCCGAGACTGCAGGTCGCTGTCCGCGGGCATGTGGCGCAGCTCCACGCGCATCGAGCAGTGGCTCACGGCCTGGAACACGACGAACCGGGTGTACCTGAAACGACGCGGCCTGAGCCCCCTCTCCCAGGATGTTCTCCTCCCCCACCGGCATCTGGCGGCGCAGCCACTGCTGCTGCTGATGCTCGCCCTGTACGACGCGGACGACAACGCCCTGCACCGGTTGCGCGAAGAGAACATCAGCCGCACCGAACTGTACGACCGGTTGCTTACGGCATTCGTCCGCCGGCAGTTGGTCAAGGACGGCCCCCATCCGGTGCACGCCGAGATCGTGCGAGAACTGCACTGGCTGTCGGTGATCGCTCTCGGGATGTTCCAACGGGGTACCCAGGCCGTCACCGGCGCGCAGGCGGAGAGCGATCTGCGGGCTTGGCGGGCAAGGCAACGGACGACGACCTCCTGTTCGGACGGTTCTTCTTCGTTCATGAGGCCCAGGCCGTCATCGCCGACCAGCGGTTGCGCAGTTACGAGTTCGTGCACGCCACCTTCGGTGAGTATTTGACCGCTCGGCTGCTCGACCACGCGCTGCTCCTTCTGCCGACGCGGTTCCGGGAAGGAGAACGACTGCCGGATGACGCCGAGTTGTACGCACTGCTGTCCTTCACTCCGCTGACCGACCGGGCGCAGGTCGTGCAGAATCTCGCCGACATGCTTGACACCTGGCCGGACGAGGAGCGGGCGGGGCTGTCGGGTCTGCTCGTCCAGTTGTTCCGGGAAGTGCCGTGGGAGGCCACCCACCGCACCGACCACCCGCATGCACCGACACGCCAGACCAGGGCGTACCGCGACGCCGTCTACAGCGCGAACCTGCTGCTGATCGGCACGCTGGTAGCGGGTGAGGTGCGTGCGTCGGACTACCTCGGCACGGCCGACCCGGCCGACCGATGGCGCAGGCACGCGATGGCGTGGCAGTCCCACATGTCCACCGAGTCCTGGAACCTGTACACGTCCATGCTCCGCCTGGAGCGGATCCGGCGATCGAACCATCAGCCGGATCTGCTCGTCGGTACGCGGGCTGTGCCCGCCGCCTCGCACGAGCTCAGCTGGATTCTCGGGAGGCAGGAAGGGGTGTTGCACGTGGAGGGGGCCGGTGACGAGGTGTCGGATGTGATACGGCGGGTGACATTCGTCGGCGACCGTGACGCGGAACTCCTGTTGAACGCCGTCCACCCCGTGTTGCGGAGTTTGCCGGGCTCGCTACGCGCCTACGTCGTCGACGAGAAGCGGGGTGTCGGCTCGGCGGCCCGGATGCTGGTCGCCCTGCTCACCCGCGACCAGGACTCCTCCGAGGCACTGCCCGAGTTGTACCAGAGTTGTCTGAACGCCTCGGCCGTACTCTCGCCGCGCGAGGGAATGCTCTTCACCGAGTCTCTGATCCGTCAACTGACCCATGACGCACCTGTGTTGTCGGACACGGATCTCCATTCGATCGTGTCTCGGCTGGCGAAGCTGCCCCACATCGCCGGCAGTGCCCCGCTGAGGCGGGCGCTCGCGGACTGTGCGCAGCAGATCCTGGGAAGAGGTGGCAGTGAGCTGGGCGCCGCGCTCGACGCTCTGCGAGTGGGTACCGACCAGGTCGACGAAGACGAAGGGGCGGACGACCGCGCCGTCATCGTGGGTCTGGCCGAGGTGGGCCGCTCCGCGCACACCTGGGGGTGGCTCCGGTCGCTCGACGAGGCCGACCCCCTGGGTTCTCTCCACCAGTACCTCCTGGACGTCGGGCTTCCCGCCACCGCCGCCCGCCGCCCCTCCGCTGTCATAGGCCTCCTCCGCCTGGCCCTGGAACTGGGCCGCACGGACTGGCTGGCCGCTCACACGGCGGAGCTTCTCGTCCTCCTGCCCGACAATGCCTTCCGTCTCCTGCGTCCCGCCGACCTCGGCCCTCTGCGCGAGGCGCTGCCGGAAGGCGGCTACGACTACGAGACGGAGTTCACCGAGATCGAGGAGCGCTTCCGCTCGAAGGCCGGAGCCCGGCCGTCCCGCCCATGATCGTGCCGGCTTGCGGGACGATACGAGCCGTGTGCCGCTGCTGTCGGCCCCACCCGTTCACGGCCTCGCCTCGGTCGGTCCGGCCGGGACGTGGCCCACTCTCGCTGAACCCCATTGCCGGAAGGGGAAGGAGGACTCGATCCCGCACCGCCCGTCAGGGCGCCTCGTGGCGGGGCAGGGGCGCCGTCCTGCGAACCGGCGAAGACCTGCGGCGAAGGTGAAGGGCAGGCGCGCCGCTCACCATCGGCGTCCGTCGGCACCTCTACCGTGCTGGCTTGTACGCACTCGCACAGGTGAGGAGGGGTGTTGCCGGATCAGCCGCGGGAAGAACCCGCAGCCGGTGAGAGCGGTCTGTCCCTGTGGGTCTGGTCCTTGCTCGGGCTGTTCGCGGCCTGTGTGCCCGGGGCACTCCTCGTGGTGGAGAAGTCGGGCTCCGCGCTGTCCCCCGTACCGCTCGTACTGGTCGTTCTCGCAGCTCTGGCCGGCTACCTGGTGGCCGTGCGTGCCGTCATCAGGGACAGATTCGGGCCGAGTCCGCGGCGGGCCCGACTGCTGGTGTGGGCCGTAGCCGCTGGTCTTTTCCTCGGCAGCGTGGCGGTGCTCTTCGCGTTCCGTCCCCCGCCGCCCCCTCTCACCCGGATGAGCGGGGCGCGTGACGTGGCCGTAGTCGGTTTCGCCGGCCACGACGGACGGCCGGACAGACGAGTACTGACCGATGTCGCGGCAGACTTCACCCATGCCATGGCGGGACGGATCCCCACCGCCGGCGCCGTACGCGACTACACCGGCGAGGTTTCGCTGCCGCTCACTCAACTGGAGGAAGCACACCGCGACACACTGGAGCACGAGACCTCCAGGTTCGCGGACGAGAGCGACGCCGAGATCGTGGTGAGCGGTCTGGTGGCCACGGACCCGGCCGGCCAGACCACACTGCGGCCGGCCGTCTACGTCAGGGCCGACCAGGTCCCCGACGCACCCGAACTCGCGAGCTGGTTCCTGGGCGCACCGATCCTCATGGCACGCGGCTGGGAGTCGGCGCAAGGACGGGCTCAACTTCGCACGGAGCTGACGCGGCAGATCGGAGCCCTGGCGCAGTTCATGGACGCACTGGACACGTGGCGCAACGGCCGCCCCGCCCGGGCTGTCCACATTCTGAACGGTCTGCTCGACCCGACGCGGCGGAGCGACACCGACTCCTTGGTACCCCTCGACCTGCTGCGGCTGTTCCATGGCCATGCCGCCGAAGCGCAGGCCGTGGGCGAGCCGGCAGACGGTCGGCAGAAGCTGCTGCGGCAGGCGCGCACCGACTACCTCACCATCGACGCCGGCTCCGCGGCCGGCCGGCGTGCCGCGCTCAGCCTGCAGTACAACGCCTATCTGCGGGCCCGGAACGGCGCACAGGGCTGCGAGCCGGGGACCGTCAACGGCAGAGATCTCGCCGACGTCTCCCGAGCCCTGCGCGCCCTGAGCCAGGACCGCCGGTTGGGCGAACTGGGACGGCTCAGGGCCACGGTGAACCTTGCGCAGGTCGAACAGTGCCGTATCACCGCCCATCTGGCCAAGGACAACGGTGCGGTGCGACGGGCCGTGGCAACAGCGTTGAAGGCGCCGGACATCACCGGCTCCACCGACATCCGGGCGCTGGCGGCGGCCATCGCCGCCGTCAACGCGAACGACCGGGGCGACGTGACATCAGCGATCCGATACATCCGCTTGGCCATCGCGAACGGGCAGGATCTGCAGCAGCGAGCTGTCTGGCACGGCCTGCTGGCGACCTGGAGCCTGGCCCGCTGCGACCTTCGAACCGGCCGCACCGCCACGCAGGACGCCCTGGCCCAGTTGGCCGCGGCCGAACGCGCGGGCAGGACGAGCCCTCAGCTCCACCACCAGCTCGAACAGGCTTTCACGACCCAGCTGTCCGGCGCCGAAAGACGCTGCGGCGCGGTCGGACGAGAAACGAGGTGACATGAACAGGCAACTGGCTGGGTGGCTCGCCGGGGCGTGCGTTCTCCTTCTGGGCTGCCAGGCACAACGCCATTCCCCGGCGCCGCCCACCACAAAGGCAGCCGCGCTCTCCACGACCACCGCCAGTCCGACGGCGTCAGCCCTGGAACTGCTGCTTGCCCAGCAGTTCGACATGGGGATGAGCGGCGCCGGTCCGCACGGCTGTGTCGACGACCTGGCCCTGATCAAGCACCGGCCTTCGGCCGGCCACCCGCTGGCCTGGGTGTCGTCCTATGTCGCAATGGCCGACAAGGTCACGGTCCGCCTGGGCAGAGAGACCCTGCTCTGCCTGTCCGGTTTCCCGAAGGACAAGCCGGTCACGATCACGGTGCGGGCGGGAGGACGTCAATACACCGTGCCGGTGCGACATGTGGCGAAGGATCACGCCGCGTCTCCCGACGATAACGCCCTGTTCGACGGGCGCACCATCGACGTCGAGGACGCCGGTGACGATCTTCAGGAGAGCGCATTCTGGCGGTTTCTGCCCGCCGACCCGGCTCGCAAGTCCGTCGCCCTCGCCGGCCGACTGCCTCTGACAGCGAAGGCCGGCACGGTCGAGACCAGCTATGAGGTACCGCTGAGCTGGGAACCGGGTGCGGCAGCCCTGGAGAAGTGGGAGCGCACCAGAAAGATCGCGGTGTTCGGCTACCCGGTCGGCGCGACGGTGCCCATCGGTCTCTATCGAGTGGGCGAGCAAGGGCAGGAAGCGGTGCTGGAACGGAAGGTCGGCCACGTCGTCATGCCGGCTTCCCGGGTCGCCCTCTTCACCGTCCCGAAGGACGTCTTCCGTCTGGTGAGCGAGGAGCCGTCGGCGGGTGAGGATGTCCACTGCCTGTCCGTGCCCCAGGAGCGCCAGGCATGCATGGGGTGACCGCGCCCTCGACTTCCGCAGCCATTTTCCGCCACCACCGCCACGCTACTCATAAGTGATCTTGTGACGGAAGGCGGAGATGCCGTATGAGCAGGCACGAATCAGGAATCCGGGCTCCCGGCCGGTCCGCCTGCGTGCCCCTTGATCACCCGGGTCCGGTCGGCATCCGCTTGGTGCGGTTCGCGCGATGGTGCGACGCTTGGGGGGAGAGGTGCCCGACGAGGGGATTCCTGGAGGGCCGATGGGACGGGACGTCCCGGCGCTCGTCTTCACCCGCGAGGACCGCCGCCGGTACCGGATCAAGATGCAGGAGTGCCTGGACGCACTGGCCCAGATGCTGCGCGACGAACGGTTCGAGTCCGAGCGGCCCCAGGTCGGCCTGGAGATCGAGCTGAACCTGGTGGACGACGACGCAGAGCCGGCCATGCGCAACAGCGACGTGCTGGAGGCCATCTCCGATCCCGCCTGGTCCACCGAGCTGGGCCGGTTCAACCTGGAGATCAACGTCCCGCCGCGGCGCCTCACGGCGGGCGGCCCGGACGCCTGGGAGTCGGAGATCCGCGCCGCGCTCAACCACGCCGACGAGCGCGCCCGGTCGGTCGGCACCCGGCTGATCATGGTCGGCATCCTCCCCACCCTGCGGCAGCAGGACATCGGGGAGGACTCGCTGTCGGAGAACCCCCGCTACCGGCTGCTCAACGACCAGGTGTTCGCGGCCCGGGGCGAGGATCTGCGCATCGAGGTCGACGGCGTCGACCGGCTGCGGACCTACGCGGACACCATCACCCCGGAGGCCGCCTGCACGAGCACGCAGTTCCATCTCCAGGTGTCACCGGAGGAGTTCGCCCCGTACTGGAACGCGGCGCAGGCCATCTCCGGCGTCCAGGTGGCGCTGGCCGCGAACGCGCCGTTCCTGTTCGGCAAGGAACTGTGGCACGAGACCCGTATCCCGCTGTTCGAGCAGGCCACGGACACCCGCCCGGAGGAGATCAAGGTCCAGGGGGTGCGGCCCCGGGTGTGGTTCGGCGAGCGCTGGATCAACAGCGTCTTCGACCTGTTCGAGGAGAACCTGCGCTACTTCCCGGCACTCCTGCCGCTGTGCGACGAACAGGACCCGGCGGAGACCCTGGACCGCGGTGACATCCCCGAGCTGGGCGAGCTCACCCTGCACAACGGCACCATCTACCGCTGGAACCGGCCCGTCTACGCCGTCGCCCACGACGTGCCGCACATCCGCGTGGAGAACCGGGTGCTGCCGGCCGGGCCGACCGTCGCCGACACCCTCGCCAACGGCGCCTTCTACTACGGGCTCACCCGGGCCCTGGTGGAGGAGGACCGGCCGGTGTGGTCGCGGATGTCCTTCGCGGCCGCCGAGGACAACCTGCACAATGCCGCCCGGAACGGCATCGACGCCCTCCTGTACTGGCCCGGGATGGGCGAGGTGCCGGTACCGGAGCTGGTGCTGCGCAGGCTGCTGCCGCTCGCGCACCGCGGCCTGGAACACTCGGGCATGGACGCGGCGTGGCGGGAGCCGCTGCTCGGGATCATCGAGCAGCGCTGTGTGACGGCGCGCAACGGAGCCGTGTGGCAGAAGGAGATGTTCCACCGTTTCGAGACGACCGGGCGTACCGGCCGTCATGAGGCACTGCGGCGGATGGCACAGCTGTACATGGACTACATGCACCTCAACGCCCCGGCACACACCTGGCCGGTGGACTGACCCCGGTCAGCGGTGCCTCGCCAGGAGGCGCACCGCCCGGTCGAACGCCGAGTCCCGGTTCTGCGCGAACTCCTCCTCGGTGAAGACCGGTTCGGCCAGTTGCGGCGGGATGCCGGCGCCGTCGAAGGTGCGGCCCGTGCGGGTCAGGTACTCCTCGTTCGGCAGCGCGAAGAGCATGCCGTCGGGGAGGTGGCGGACCAGCACGTCCGAGAAGACGCCCTGGGTGGACTGTCCGATGCGCACGGTACGGCCGGGCCGGTCCATCAGCGCCTGGGTGAAGGTCTCGCCCGCGCTGACCGTCGATCCGCCGGTGAGTACGGCGATGGGGCCGCCGTAGCGGGGTGCGCGGGCCGGGCGGACCCGTACGGGTTCGGGCCGGGTGTGCCGGGCGGGGTCGGCGGGGTGGTTGCGGGCGCGTTTCGCGTAGGCGGTGTAGGGCGTGTCGGTCAGCCGCTCGGCGATGCGGATGCCGAGCGTGTCGGAACCGCCGTCGTTGACGCGCAGGTCGATGATCAGGCCGCGCAGGCGCCGGGTGCGGTCGCGGGTGAGGACGGTGTCCAACGCCCGGTCGAGTACGGCCCGTTCGGCGGAATGTGGCGCGTCCGCGCCGGTGTAGCCACCGAAGCCGGAGATCCGCAGGTAGCCGAGATCGCCCCGCAGGTCGGCGTAGGTGATCCGGCCCGCGCCGAAGTCCTGGCGGCCGGAGACCGGCCGGAGGTCCCGGGCGACGACGAACTCCTTGGTCCTGGCGTCCAGTTCCGGGGTGGGCCGCGCGGTGCCGGGGCGTATCTCGCTGAGGACGCGGTCACCGTACCGCAGCGCGACATGGGCGTCGTACAGGGGACGGAGCATCCGGCTGAAGATCTCGAACAGCTGGTCACCGGTGGTGTCCCGGTGGACCCGCGGCCGGTAGCGGTCCCGTACGGCGTGCCAGTCGACGCCCTTTCGCGCGAAGAACGGGTAGTTCTCCTCGAAGGTCTGCCAGAGGATGTCGAAGGACGTGCGCGGGTCGGTGGCCGCCGGCCGCGCGCAGGCGGCGGGAAGGGCCGGCATCCGGCGCAGCCCCCGGTGGCCCGTCGAGGTGTCGGCGGTGAGCCGGGCTCGGTCCGGGTCGTGCGTGGTCCGTACGGTCAGGACGGTGCCGGCCGCCGTCGTGTAGGTACCGGGCCCGGTGCGCCGCGCGGTGTCGCCCCTGACACAGGTCAGGGACGTCGTCTGGTACTCGCGCAGCGCTCCCCCGCCGAGGACGAGGACGGTGCCGTATCCGTCCGTGCGCCACACCCCGTCGGTGCCGGGCGGTCCGGGTCGCTCGGCGGCCTTGGCCGGTACGGCTCCGGCGGCGAGGGTCAGGGCGGCGGCGACGGCCATGACGATGCGCACGGTCTGTCCTTCCGGTACGGGATCACGGGCCACCAGGGTGACCGACGCCCGCACCCCCCGGCCACCGGTCCGCATCCTCGGGTCACCGGCCAACCGCCCGCCGACGGAGCGGCACCGCCGACGAGTTGGACGGAAAGAGGCGGTCCCCACCAGGCCCGGTTCGACGTCACGCGGCTCGGCGGCACCCTGTGATCCCTGGTGGGCCGGGCCAGGGCCTGTCGTTTGGATCAGGCCGGCCTAGCTCACGGTGCCTTGTCGGCCGGCCCGAGCGGGGCGTGGTGCGTGCAGCCGCAAGGCGGAGGAGGGCGGCGACGCGGAGCGTCGACAACCGACGA
>NZ_JBIBUW010000010.1:0-366954 GCF_043079785.1 Streptomyces sp. NPDC015139
GTTACATTCCGAACCCGGAAGCTAAGCCTCACAGCGCCGATGGTACTGCAGGGGGGACCCTGTGGGAGAGTAGGACGCCGCCGAACAATCTTTGGAGGACCCCTGGTCCCAGCGTTCAGCTGGGACCAGGGGTCTTTTTGTTTTTACAATGCTTGCGGTACCGAAGACAGGAGTCACCATGTCCACCAACTCTCCCGACGATCGACCGGAGCGCGACCAGCGGCGACGGGACAGTGGTGACCGTGGCGGCTACCGCAGTGACCGTGGCGACCGTGGCGACCGTGGCGACCGCGGTGGCTTCCGCCGGGACAACGACCGTCGCGACGACCGGGGTTACGGCCGCCGCGACGACCGCGCCGGCCATGGCGGCCGGCGTGATGACCGCGGAGGCGACCGCCGTGACGACCGTGGGGGCGACCGCGGTGGCGACCGCGGCGGTTTCCGTCGTGACGACCGTCGTGACGACCGGCGGGATGACAACCGTGGTGGTGGCTACCGCCGTGAGGGCGACCGGGGTTCGCGCCCGGCGTACCAGCGTGACGACCGGGACCGCGGTGACCGCGGTGACCGCGGAGGCTTCCGCCGCGACGACCGTGGCGACCGCGGAGGCCACGGCGGCTACCGCCGCGACGACCGGCGTGACGACCGCGGGGGCGACCGTCCCTCGTACCGTCGCGACGACGACCGGGGCGGCTACGGCCGCCGCGACGACCGCGGTGGCTACGGCGGCCGGCGTGATGACCGCGGGGGCGACCGCCGCGACGACCGCGGTGGCGACCGCGGCGGTTTCCGTCGCGACGACCGCCGTGATGACCGTCGTGACGACCGGCGGGATGACAACCGTGGTGGTGGCTACCGCCGTGAGGGCGACCGGGGTCCGCGCCCGGCGTACCAGCGAGACGACCGGGACCGCGGTGACCGCGGTGACCGCGGAGGCTTCCGCCGCGACGACCGTGGCGACCGCGGAGGCCACGGCGGCTACCGCCGCGACGACCGGCGTGACGACCGCGGGGGCGACCGTCCCTCGTACCGTCGCGACGACGACCGCGGTGGTTTCCGGGGCCGTGACGACCGGGGCGACCGCGGCGAGCGTGGTGGCTTCCGTGGACGTGACGACCGCGGTGCCCGTGGGCCCCGTCGTGACGACCGTGGCGGTCGCCCCGGTGGCTACCGGGGCCGTGACGACCGGCGTGACAACCGCGGGGGCGACCGACGCGACGACCGGCGTGACGACCGGCGCGGCGGTGGCCGCTTCCGCGACGAGCGTGACCGCGACCGCGAGCCGATCAAGCGGCTGCCCATCCCGGAGGACGTCACCGGCGACGAGATCGACAAGGACGTCCGGCAGGAGCTGCAGAGCCTGCCCAAGACGCTGGCGGAGGACGTCGCCAAGAACCTGGTGATGGTCGCCCGGCTCATCGACGAGGAGCCCGAGAGGGCCTACGGCTACTCCAGGGTCGCCCTGCGCCTGGCCTCCCGTGTGGCCGCCGTGCGTGAGGCCGCCGGCTTCGCCGCCTACGCCACCCAGAAGTACAGCGAGGCCCTCGCGGAGTTCCGGGCCGCCCGGCGCATGACCGGCACCGTGGACCTGTGGCCGATGATGGCCGACTGCGAGCGTGGGCTCGGGCGTCCCGAGAAGGCGCTGGACATGGCCGGTGCCCCGGAGGTGCAGAAGCTGGACAAGGCCGGTCAGGTCGAGATGCGGCTCGTCGCCGCCGGTGCCCGGCGCGACATGGACCAGCTGGACGCGGCCATCGTGACCCTGCAGAGCCCGGAGCTGGCCTCCAACTCGGTCCAGCCCTGGACCGCGCGACTGCGCTACGCGTACGCCGACGCCCTGCTGGCGGTCGGCCGCGAGAGCGAGGCGCGCGAGTGGTTCGCCAAGGCCGTCGAGGCCGACCGGGACGGCAGCACGGACGCCTCCGACCGGCTCGCCGAGCTGGACGGCGTGGAGTTCGTCGACGCCCTCCACGAGGACGAGGACGAGGCAGAGGCCCCGGCCGAGCCCGCGAAGGCCGACGCCGACACGTCCGAGAGCGCGAGCGCGAACGACGGCGACGCCGAGTCCACCGCCCCGGCCGAGGACGACGGCGACAAGGACTGACCAGGACCGATGAGTAAAGGGCAGGCCCCGTGGGCCTGCCCTTTTCCCTGTGCTGACCTCGTGCGCCGGCTCAGATCTCCAGCGCCCGCAGCACCAGCCCGGTCGCCGGCTTCGGTCCGAAGGACGTCGACTTGCGGGGC
The DNA here is from genome assembly GCF_043079785.1 of Streptomyces sp. NPDC015139. Taxonomy (NCBI): domain Bacteria; kingdom Bacillati; phylum Actinomycetota; class Actinomycetes; order Kitasatosporales; family Streptomycetaceae; genus Streptomyces; species Streptomyces sp. NPDC015139. The sequence continues at coordinate 2,245 of NZ_JBIBUW010000010.1, forward strand.
ATCGTCACACCCTGGCGGGCCAGGTCCCGTACGACCTCCTCACGCACCGGGTGCATCAGGACGGCGGTCGAGCCGTCCCGTTCGGCCTTCTCGACCGTGGCGGCCGTGTCGTGGATGTAGGCGATGTGGGCCGGCGAGTCCTCGGGGATGTGCCAGACGTGCTCGAGGAGCGTGGCGTGCAGGACGGTGGCGTCCAGCGAGCGCCAGGCGGCCGGCCGGTCCGCCGGGATCGTCCGGGCGAGCAGAGCGGGGTCGGGGTGGTCGAGCAGGTGGAAGGCGCCGTCGCCGGCCAGCAGGAAGGCGTTCCCCGCGCAGGACGCGTCCGCCAGGGCCGCCTGGGCCGCCGCGAGCGGCGTGTCGAGGTGCCGTACCCGGAACAGGCCGTCCACGGCGGCCAGCGCGTCCGCGACGGGCAGGCCGTGCAGCAGCCGGTGGATGGCACGGACGCGCAACGGATAGCGGGCGGTGTCGACCAGGAGGACCAGACCGTGGTCCCAGGGGCTCGGGGAGGGGTGCTCCGCGCGCAGCCGGCGGTAGGTGGCCCAGCGGTGGTGGCCGTCGGCGATCAGCGCCTGCCGGTTCGCCAGGTCCGACTGGATGAGGCCGAGTTCGGTGGGGTCGGTGACCGCCCACAGCCGGTGCCGGTAGCCGTCCTCGGTGGTCGTCGCCAGCAGGGGCGGGCGCTCGACGGTGCGCTCGACGACGTCCGCCGCGGCGCCGTTGCCGCGGTAGGTCAGCAGCAGCGGTTCCAGGTTGGCGCGTGTGGCGCGCATCAGGGCCGCGCGGTCCGCCACCACGGGCGGCATGACGTCCTCGTGCGGCAGGACCACGCCGTCCTCGGGGTCGGAGACCCGCAGGGCGCCGATGACACCGCGTTGGACCATGCCGTCGCCGTCCTGCTGCTCGTACACGTAGAGGCCCGGCTCGGGGTCGGCGGTGAGGATGCCCTCGTCCAGCCAGCGGCGCAGGGTGTCGGCGGCCTGTTCGGTGCGGGCGCTCGGGGTGCCGGCCTGCGGCAGAATCAGCCGGACGATGTTGTGCGGATCCGCCGACTGGAGGTGGTGCACCCCGTCGGGGCGTACGACGACGTCGTACGGCGGAGAGGTGACGGAAGCCAGGCTGCCGACCCGGTCGGGGTCGTACCGGAGGCCCCGGAACGGGGTGAGTTCCAGTCCTCGGCGCGCCGTTGCTTCCGAGTGACCTGCAGTGTTCATCCCGGCATCGTACGTGTGTCGGTGGCATGCGGGATGATCGGGGGAAAGGCGAGTGAACGAGGAGCGATGTGGACATGAGTGAGGGCGTCAGGACGAGTCCCGAGGGCAGTGGGCGGCCCCTGAGCGAGGCGTACGACACGGCGCTGCTCGATCTGGACGGGGTGGTCTACGCGGGCGGGAACGCGATCGCGCACGCCGTGGACTCCCTGGAGGCGGCACGCTCGGGCGGGATGCATCTGGCGTACGTCACGAACAACGCGCTGCGCACGCCGGACGCCGTGGCCGGCCATCTGACGGAGCTGGGCATACCGACCGGCGCCGCGGACGTCATCACCTCGGCGCAGGCCGTCGCGCGGCTGATCAGCGAGCAGGTGCCCGCCGGGGCGCGGGTGCTCGTGATCGGCGGTGAGGGGCTGCGAGTGGCGCTGCGCGAGCGGGGGCTGACGCCGGTGGAGTCGGCGGACGACGACCCGGTGGCGGTGGTGCAGGGGTACGGCGGACCGGATCTGCCGTGGGGGCGTTTCGCCGAGGCGTCGTACGCCGTCGCGCGTGGCGTGCCGTGGTTCGCGTCCAACACCGACCTGACGATCCCGAGCGGGCGGGGCATCGCGCCGGGCAACGGGGCGGCCGTGGAGGTCGTGCGGATCGCGACCGGTGCCGAGCCGCAGGTGGCGGGCAAGCCGCTGCCTCCCATGCACAAGGAGACGATCATCCGGACCGGTGCGAAGCGGCCGCTGGTGGTCGGGGACCGGCTGGACACGGACATCGAGGGCGCGTTCAACGGCGGGGTGGACTCGCTGCTCGTGCTGACCGGTGTCACCGACGGGGCGCAGCTGCTCGCGGCGCCGCCCCGTCACCGGCCGACGTACGTCGACGGCGATCTGCGCGGACTGCTCGCCCCACAGCCGGAGGTGACGCGCGACGGGGACGGATTCCGGTGCGGCGAGTGGACGGCGCGGGCCGGCACGGAGCGGCTGGAGGTCGACGGCGGCGGCGCGGCCGCGATGGACGGACTTCGTGCCCTGTGCGCGGCGGCCTGGGCGGCGGCCGGTGACGGGGCGTGCGAGCTGGACGGTGGGAAGGCGCTGGCCCGCCTCGGCCTGTGAGTGAACGCCGGGGCCGGCCACGGACCGGACCGGGGGCGGACCGGACGAACGGAGGGCGACCGGGGATCGAGATCGCATGCGAGGGTAGGCTAACCTAACCACGTGTTGGTCGACAGTCCTCCGGAACAGCGCGCGGAGACCGCCCCCGCGCCCCCAACCCGCCGGGCGGCGCGGGCCCTTGGGCTCCTGCTCTCCGTCGCGATCCTGGTGCTCGTCGCCGTGGCGAGCATCGCGGTCGGGGCCAAAGCCCTGTCGCTGGACCAGGTCTGGCACGGCCTGTTCCACGACACGGGGACGTACGGGGACGTCGTCGTGGACGAGCGGCTCGCGCGCACGGTCCTCGGTCTGCTGGTCGGCGCCGCGCTCGGGCTCGCCGGCGCGGTGCTGCAGGCGCTCACCCGCAATCCGCTGGCCGACCCCGGACTGCTCGGCATCAACGCCGGTGCCTCCGCGGCCGTCGTCACCGCCATCAGCTTCTTCGGCGTCACCAGCCTGAAGGGCTATGTGTGGTTCGCCTTCCTGGGCGCGGCGGCGGTCGGTGCCCTCGTGTGGTTCCTCGGCGGCAGCCGGGGCGCCACCCCCGTACGGCTGGCGCTCGCCGGCACGGCCGTCAGCGCGGCCCTCTACGGCTATCTGCAGGCCGTGATGATCCTGGACGACGCGGCGCTGAGCAGGATGCGCTTCTGGACGGTCGGTTCGCTGGCGTCGGCCACCGACTCGACCATCGTGCAGGTGCTGCCCTTCCTCGCGGTCGGCACGGTCCTCGCGCTCGCGCTGGCCCGGCCGCTGAACGCCGTGGAGATGGGCGACGACACCGCCCGCGCCCTCGGTGCCGACCTCAACCGCACCCGCGCCCTGGCCATGCTGGCCGCCACCGTGCTGTGCGGTGCCGCGACCGCCGCCTGCGGACCGATCCTGTTCGTCGGCCTGATGGTGCCGCACGTCGTGCGCTCCTTCACCGGACCCGACCTGCGCTGGATCCTGCCGTACGCGACGGTCCTGTCACCCGTGCTGCTGCTCGGCGCCGACGTGATCGGCCGGATCGCGGCCCGGCCCTCGGAGCTCCAGGTCGGCATCGTCACCGCGGTCATAGGCGGTCCGGTCTTCATCCATCTCGTACGACGGCGGAGGACGGCCCAGCTGTGAAGACTCGCTCCACGAGCCGTGCCGTACGCACCCCCGGCGGGTTCTCGCTGCGCCTGGACCCGCGCGCGCTGATCGTCGTCGTGCTGCTGCTGGCCGCCGCCCTCGCCGCGGCCGTCGCGCTGATCGGCACGGGCGACGCGAAGGTCCCCGCGGCCGACGTGCTGCGGACGCTCGCCGGGAACGGCACCGCGTACCAGGACTTCATCGTCAACGAGCTGCGGCTGCCGCGGGTGCTCGTCGGCCTGCTGGTCGGCGCCTCGCTCGGGCTGGGCGGCGCCCTGTTCCAGGCCGTCTCCCGCAACCCGCTGGGCAGCCCGGACGTGCTCGGTCTGTCGCAGGGCTCGACGGCCGGCGCGCTCGTCGTGATCGTGCTGATGTCCGGCAGCGCCACCCAGGTGACCGCCGGGGCCCTGATCGGCGGTCTGGCGACCGGTCTCGCGATCTACCTGCTCGCCTGGAAGCAGGGGGTGCACGGGTACCGGCTGGTCCTGGTCGGCATCGGCGTGTCCGCCGTCGTCACGGCGGTCAACGGCTATCTGCTCACCAAGGCCGACCTGGTCGACGCGGCCCGCGCGGTCGTGTGGATGACGGGCTCGCTCAGCGGCCGCGACTGGTCGCAGGTGTGGCCGCTGCTCGCCCTGTGCGCGGTCCTCGTCCCGCTGGTCCTCGCCAACGCGCGCGGTCTGCGGATGATGGAGATGGGCGACGACGTCGCGGGCGCCCTCGGTGTGCGCGTGCAGCGCGTCCGGCTCGTGCTGATGGTCTGCGCCGTCCTGCTCACCGCGGCCGCGACCGCCGCCGCCGGGCCCGTCGGCTTCGTCGCGCTCACCGCGCCCCAGCTCGCCCGGCGCCTGACCCGCTCGCCCGGGCCGAACCTGGTGGCCTCCCTCTGCATGGGCGCCGCGCTGCTCGTCGCCGCCGACTGGGCCTCGCAGCGGGCCTTCGGCGCCGACCAGCTGCCCGTCGGCGTGGTCACCGGCGTCCTCGGCGGCGGCTATCTCCTGTGGCTGCTCGTCACCGAGCGCAGGGCGGGCCGGATATGAGCGGCGCGCAACCCGAGACGAGTGGCACGGAGCCGGCTGGGCGCGATCCGCGCCCGAACACCCCTAGGAGCACTGTGAACCGCCTGTCCGCCGAGAACGTCACCCTCGCCTACGACCAGCGCGTGATCGCCGAGGAGCTCTCGGTGGAGATCCCCGACAACTCCTTCACGGTGATCGTCGGCCCCAACGCGTGCGGCAAGTCGACGCTGCTGCGGGCGCTGTCCCGGATGCTCAGGCCCAGCCGGGGCCGGGTGCTGCTCGACGGACAGGCCATCCGGTCGATGCCCGCGAAGAAGGTCGCGCGGACCCTGGGGCTGCTTCCCCAGTCGTCCATCGCACCCGACGGCATCACGGTCGCCGACCTCGTCGGCCGGGGCCGCTACCCGCACCAGGGGCTGCTGCGCCAGTGGTCCGCGGAGGACGAGCGGGTCGTCCAGGAGTCGATGCGGCGGACCGGCGTCGCCGAACTCGGCGACCGGTACGTGGACGAGCTGTCCGGCGGGCAGCGGCAGCGCGTGTGGATCGCCATGGCGCTGGCCCAGCAGACCCCGCTGCTGCTGCTCGACGAGCCGACCACCTACCTCGACATCCAGCACCAGATCGACGTCCTCGACCTGTGCGCCGACCTGCACGAGACCCAGGGCCGCACCCTCGTCGCCGTCCTGCACGACCTGAACCACGCGGCGCGCTACGCCACCCACCTGATCGCCCTGCGCGGTGGCCGGGTCATCGCCGAGGGCGCCCCGAACGAGATCGTGACAGCCGAGCTCGTGGAGGAGGTCTTCGGGCTGCGCTGCCAGGTCATCGAGGACCCCGAGACCGGAACCCCGCTGGTCGTGCCGGCCGCGCGCCGGGCACGGGTCACAACAGCTTCCTGAGCCGGAACAGGTCCAGCAGGTTCGCCTCCAGCCGCACCCGGCCCTTGCCCCAGGCCGTCGCGAAGTTCAGGTCGCCGCCCACCAGGGCCACCAGGTCGTCGCCGGCCATGGCGAGCCGGATCTGCGCCTTCTCGCGGGGCGGCCCGGGGTGGGTGTCGTCCACCTCGATCCGGCCGCCGGTCATGCGGCCCTCGAAGGTGACGTCGAGATCCGTGATGTGACAGCTCACCGAGCGGTCCAGGGCGGCGGCCGCGCGCACGTCGCCCTCGGCGCCCCGCATGTTGTCCGAAAGCTTTCCCAGTGCCGCCCGGCACTCCTCGATCGTGGCCATCGCCACCGACGGTACCCCAGCGGTTCGCGGTAGCGTCTGGGCATGAGCGAGTCCGTGTCCGAGGCCCAGGCCGTCACGCAGGCCGCGGCGATCGTCACCGAGGCGGAACCGGAGCCGGAGTACGACCCCGCGGCCCCGGCCCCCGTGAACGTCCCCCGCACCCCCACCGGCAACGCCGAGGTGGACGCCCAGCTGGAGCGGGTGGCCGACGTCGACCACCTCGCCACCGACGGACACATCGAGGTGTACGAGGATGTACACCGGGGGCTGCGTGACGCGCTCACCGCGCTCGACGCCCGCCCGGGACCTCCGGCGCCCCCACCGACGTACCACCAGAGCAGGAGCTGAACCGAACGTGGCAGGAGTCGCACGCCGCCGTCTCGACGCGGAGCTGGTCCGCCGGAAGCTCGCGCGTTCGCGCGAGCACGCCAGCCAGCTGATCGCCGCCGGGCGGGTCACCGTCGACAGGACCGTCGCGACCAAGCCGGCCACGCAGGTCGAGACCGCCGCCCCGATCGTGGTGCAGGCCGACGACAGCGACCCCGACTACGTGTCCCGCGGCGGCCACAAGCTCGCCGGCGCGCTGGCGGCCTTCGTCCCGCTGGGGCTCGTCGTCGAGGGCCGGCGCGCGCTGGACGCCGGCGCCTCCACCGGCGGCTTCACCGACGTCCTGCTGCGCGCGGGCGCCGCGCACGTCGTCGCGGTGGACGTCGGTTACGGCCAACTCGCCTGGACTCTGCAGAGCGATGAACGCGTCACCGTCAAGGACCGTACGAACGTACGCGAGTTGACGCTTGAGGCGATCGATGGGGAACCTGTGGATCTTGTCGTGGGCGATCTGTCCTTCATCCCGCTCGGGCTGGTGCTGCCCGCCCTGAAGCGGTGCGTGAAACCGGACGCCGACCTGGTGATGATGGTCAAGCCGCAGTTCGAGGTGGGGAAGGAACGGCTCGGCAGCGGGGGTGTCGTACGGAGTCCGCAGCTGCGGGCGGAGGCCGTGCGGGGAGTGGCCGACAAGGCCTGGGAGCTGGGGCTCGGGGTGCGGGGGGTCACCGCGAGTCCGCTGCCCGGCCCGTCGGGCAATGTGGAGTACTTTCTCTGGCTGCGGTCCGGGGCACCCGCACTGGACCCGGCCGACGTCGACCGTGCAGTGGCGGAGGGGCCGCGTTGACACAGAACCTGGCGCGTACGGTTTTCCTGCTGGCCCACACCGGGCGGCCCGCGGCGATCCGCAGTGCGGAACTCGTCGTCAAGGGCCTGCTGCGGCACGGCATCGGGGTGCGGGTGCTGGAGGAGGAGGCCCGCGACCTGCCGCTGCCGGACGAGGTGCGGCTGGTCAAGGAGGCGACCCCGCAGTGCCTCGACGGCTGCGAGCTGCTGATCGTCCTCGGCGGTGACGGCACGCTGCTGCGCGGAGCCGAGTTCGCCCGGGCCTCCGGGGTGCCGATGCTCGGCGTCAACCTCGGGCGCGTCGGCTTCCTCGCGGAGGCCGAGCGGGACGACCTGGACCGGGTCGTCGACCGGGTGGTGGCGCGGTCGTACGAGGTCGAGGAGCGGATGACCGTCGACGTCGTCGTGCACCGCAACGGCGACATCGTGCACACGGACTGGGCGCTGAACGAGGCGGCCGTGCAGAAGGCCGGCGCGGAGAAGCTGCTCGAGGTCGTGCTGGAGATCGACGGGCGTCCGGTGACGGGGTTCGGCTGCGACGGAGTGGTGCTGTCCACGCCCACCGGGTCCACGGCGTACGCGTTCTCCGCCGGCGGTCCTGTGGTGTGGCCCGAGGTGGAGGCGCTGCTGATGGTGCCGATCAGTGCCCACGCGCTGTTCGCGAAGCCGCTGGTGACCTCGCCGGACTCGGTGCTCGCCGTGGAGGTGCTGCCGCACATTCCGCCGGGCGTGCTGTGGTGCGACGGCCGCCGGACCGTCGAGCTGCCGCCCGGGGCGCGGGTGGAGGTGCGGCGCGGCGCCGTACCGGTGCGGCTGGCCCGGCTGCACCACTCGTCCTTCACCGACCGGATCGTGGCGAAGTTCGCGCTGCCCACCACCGGCTGGCGGGGAGCGCCCCACTAGCGTCCGCCGACGGATCGGGACCACTCGCCGGAGTGATAGGGGCGGCCTGTGTGCACTCCCCGCCCCGGACCTCGTATGGTCTGTTCCGTGTTGGAGGAGATGCGGATACGGTCACTCGGGGTCATCGACGATGCCGTCGTCGAGTTGTCACCGGGGTTCACCGCCGTCACCGGTGAGACGGGTGCGGGCAAGACCATGGTGGTCACCAGCCTCGGGCTGCTGCTCGGTGGCCGGGCGGACCCGGCGCTGGTGCGGATCGGGGCCGACAAGGCGGTCGTGGAGGGGCGGATCGCCGTGCCCGCGGGCGCCTCCGCCGTCGTACGGGCCGAGGAGGCCGGCGCCGAGCTGGACGACGGCGCCCTGCTGATCAGTCGCACCGTGTCCGCCGAGGGCCGCTCCCGGGCGCACCTGGGCGGACGCAGCGTGCCCGTGGGACTGCTCGCCGAGCTGGCCGACGACCTGGTCGCCGTGCACGGGCAGACCGACCAGCAGGGGCTGCTGAAGCTGTCCCGGCAGCGGCAGGCCCTCGACCGGTACGCGGGCGACACGGTGGCCGTGCCGCTCACCAAGTACAGCGAGGCCTACCGGCGTCTGCGGGCCGTCGCCACCGAGCTGGAGGAGATCACCACGCGCGCGCGGGAGCGTGCGCAGGAGGCCGACATGCTGCGGTACGGCCTCGAGGAGGTCGCCGCCGTCGAGCCGCGGGCCGGGGAGGACACGGAGCTGGCCGAGGAGGCGGAGCGGCTGGGGCACGCCGAGGCCCTGTCGTCCGCCGCGACGGCCGCGCACGCCGCCCTCGCGGGCAACCCCGAGGACCCCGAGGGGATCGACGCCTCGACCCTCGTCGCGGGCGCCCACCGGGCCCTGGAGGCCGTGCGGTCGCACGATCCGGCGCTGGCCGCGCTCGCCGACCGGATCGGGGAGATCGGCATCCTGCTCGGTGACGTGGCCGGTGAGCTGGCCGGATACGCCGACGATCTCGACGCCGATCCGCTGCGGCTCTCCGCGGTGGAGGAGCGCAGGGCCGCGCTGACCGCGCTGACCCGCAAGTACGGCGAGGACGTGAACGCGGTCCTCGCGTGGGCCGAGCAGAGTGCCGCGCGCCTCACCGAGCTGGACGGCGACGACGAGCGGCTCGGCGAACTGACCGCCGAGCGGGACGCCCTGCGGACCGAGCTGGGCGGGCTGGCGCAGGCGCTGACCGACGCACGGGCCGAGGCCGCCGAACGGTTCGCGGCCGCCGTGACCGCCGAGCTGGCCTCCCTCGCCATGCCCCACGCGCGCGTGTCCTTCGCCATCCGGCAGACCGAGGACCCCGAGGGCGTCGAGGTCGGCGGGCGCGCGGTCGCGTACGGGCCCTCGGGCGTCGACGAGGTGGAACTGCTGCTCGCCCCGCATCCGGGGGCACCGCCGCGGCCCATCGCCAAGGGTGCCTCCGGCGGTGAGCTGTCCCGTGTGATGCTGGCCGTGGAGGTCGTGTTCGCGGGCACCGACCCGGTGCCGACGTACCTCTTCGACGAGGTCGACGCGGGGGTCGGCGGCAAGGCCGCGGTGGAGATCGGGCGGCGCCTGGCGAAGCTCGCCCGGACCGCGCAGGTCGTCGTCGTCACCCACCTGCCCCAGGTGGCCGCCTTCGCCGACCGGCAGCTGCTGGTCGAGAAGACCAACGACGGGTCGGTCACCCGGTCCGGCGTGAAGGTCCTGGAGGGCGAGGAGCGCATCCGCGAGCTGTCCCGCATGCTGGCGGGCCAGGAGGACTCCGAGACGGCCCGCGCGCACGCGGAGGAACTCCTGGAGACGGCCCGGACGGACCGGTGACGAGCCGCACCGGCTCCTTCGCCCTCGCCGCCGCCGCCGCGTACGGGGACCGGGTGTCCGCGTGGGCGCGGACCCTGTGAGCGGCCCGGGCGGTCGTACCCGCGTGTGCTGAGCGTTCGCCCGTCGCCTTCGACGGTGGCCGTTCGGCCGTGGCGGGGTTTCTCTCACCCGTGTGGGTGACGTGCTCCGGCGCATTGCCCCGGCCCGCCGCGGTATGCGCCCTCCCGTGTTCCCGCAACGGCCGGGCCGCCTGGCATGCTTGACGGGGAACAGGGGGCGGGCGGCGGGCCGGAGCGGTCCGCGCCGCAGGCACGCGGGGTACGTCCTTCCGCCCCCCTGAGCCCGCTACCTTCTGTACGTTTCCTCGTGACCACCCGCGTCGTCGTGATCACCCCCGCCGAACCAGGAGCCCCGGCCCGTTGAGCCCCGTGAGCAGCAACGCACCGCACGGCCCGTCGCTGCTGCGCACCGTGCAGGTGCTGGGCGGAGGCAACGCCGGCAGCAGCGCGCACGTGCGCTCCCTCGCCGGGGGACTCGTCGCGCGGGGCGTGCGGGTCACGGTGTGCGCCCCCGTCGAGGCCGACCGTACCTACGACTTCACCGGGTCCGGCGCCGAGCACGTCCACGTGCCCCGCAGCAGCGACCCCGCCTCGGTGGCCGCGCTCCGGGCGGCCTGCGCCGACGCCGACCTGGTGCACGCGCACGGGCTGCACGCCTCCTTCCGGGCCGTGCTCGCGCTCGGCGGACGCGACACCCCGCTGGTGGTCACCTGGCACAACCGGGCACGGGCCGAGGGCGCGCGGGCGCACCTGCTGCGGCTGCTGGAGCGGCGGGTGGTGCGGACGGCGGCGGTGGTGCTCGGCACCAGCTCCGACCTGGTCGACCGGGCGCGCCGGCACGGTGCGCGGGACGCCCGGCTCTCGGCGGTCGGCCTGCCGGGCCGGCGCGGGCCCGTCGGGCACGAGGACCCCGACCGGCCGCGGCCCAAGGTGCGCGCCGAACTCGGCACCACCGGCCGCCCGTTGCTCCTCGCCGTCGGCTCGCTCGACGGGCACCGCGGCTACGAGGTGCTGCTGGACGCGGCCCGCGCCTGGCGCGACCTGGACCCGGTGCCGCTGGTCGTCGTCGCGGGGGAGGGGCCGCTGCGGCCGCTGCTGCAACGGCGCATCGAGGACGAGGGGCTGCCGGTGCGGCTCCTCGGTCACCGTGAGGACGTGCCCGAGCTGCTCGCCGCCGCCGATCTGGCCCTGGTCACCAGCAGCTGGGAGTCGCGGTCCGTGCTCGCCCAGGAGGCGCTGTACGCGCGCGTGCCGCTCGTCGCGACCCGCGTCGGCGGTGTCCCGGACCTGGTGGGCGACGCGGCCGAACTCGTCCCGTACGGCGACGCGGAGACGCTCGCGCTGTGCGTGGTGGGGCTGCTCGGTGATCCCGAGCGCCGGGAGCTGCTGCGGGAGCGGGGTGTCCGGCAGGCCGCCACCTGGCCGACGGAGGACGAGACGGTCGCCCAGGTGCTCAGCGTGTACGACGAGTTGACGCAACCCCGGCCGCTCGCCTAGAGCCGTCCGGCCCTAGGGCCTGTCGTTTGGATCATGCCCGCGTCGCGGGGCGTGGCACGCGCATCCGCGGCGTTGTCGTCGGTTGTCGACGCTCCGCGTCGCCGCCCTCCTCCGCCTTGCGGCTGCACGCACCACGCCCCGCTCGGGCCGGCCGACAATGCACCGTGAGCCAGGCCGGCCTGATCCAAACGACAGGCCCTAGGGGACGTGGCGGCGGGCGCGCAGGGCCAGGCTCAACGCCAGGACCGTCTGCGGGTCGTCGAGGTCGGTGCCGAGCAACTCGCCGATGCGGGCCAGGCGGTTGTAGAGCGTCTGCCGGTTCAGGTGCAGTTCCCGGGCCGTCTCCGCCTTGCGGCCGGCGTGCGCCAGATAGGTCTCCAGGGTCGGTAGCAGCGGCGGCCTGGAGCGGCGGTCGTGGTCGCGCAGCGGGCCGATCGCGCGGTCCACGAAGGCCGCCAGGTCGGGATGGTCGCGCAGCCGCCACAGCAGCAGGTCGATGTCGAGGCGGCGGGCGTCGTACCAGGGCCGGTCGGTCAGGCCCTGGGCCGCCGTCGCCGTCTCCGCCGCGTGCCGCAGCCCCGCCGAGGCCGCGGCCCAGCCGCCGGCCACACCGACCACGACCACCGGCGGCGGGGAGCCCGGCCGCCGCATCCCGGCGCGTTCCACACCCGCGCGCAGTGCCGCCGCCACCCGGTCCGCGATCGCCGGCCGTTCGGACTCCGCGCGCAGCCCCAGCAGCACCAGGACCCGGCCCTCCACCGGTCTGACGCCGAGCAGCACCGGCACGCCCACCGCGGCCAGTTCCTCGGAGACCGCCCGGGCCAGCACGGCCCAGCCGCCGCCGGGCGACAGGGAGTCGCCGATCCGCATGACGACGGGCAGCAGCGGGCTCTCGCCGGGCCGGAAGCCGAGGACCCGGGCCTGTGCCGGGGCGTCCTCGGCCGCGATACGGCCCTCCGCGAGGTCGGTGAGGAAGTCCCCGCGTCCGCGCGCCGCGAGTTCCTCCTCCTGCCGGGCCTGCATCAGCACCACGGCCAGGATGCCCGCGGCCCGGTCGGCGGCGATCCGGTGCACCGGCGACAGCGGTGAGCGGACCGGCAGCAGGACGAGCCGGGCACGGACCGAACCCGCCGTACCCGGACCGCCGCCGGGCACGTCCACCAGGACGGAACCGGCGGGCGGCGGGGCGTCCTTGTGCGGGCCGCGCAGTCCCTCCCACACCTGCAACGGGTCCGCGCCCTCCGGCCCGGACCCGGCGGCGTACAGCAGCCGGCCGTCGGCGGTCTCCAGGAACACGGGGTTGTCACCGAAGTCGGCCAGGATGCCCAGCACCTGCGGCACCCCGCCGCCGCCGAGCAGGGCCTCGGTACAGCGCCGGTGCACCTCGTCGGCCCGCTGGAGCAGCGCGTAGTGCCCGTTGACGATCTCGGTGTGGATCTCCTCGGTCACCGTCACGAACGGCACCTCGCGGTGCAGCTGGACCAGCGGCAGACCGGCCGTCCGGGCCGTGTCCACCAGGGCCGAGGGCAGCCGGGTGAAGCGCGGGCCCAGCTCCACCACCAGCGCGGCGATCCCGCGCTCGGCGAGGGTCCGGACGAAGGCCCGCTGCTCGGCCGGACGGGTGCCGAGGCCGTAGCCGGTGGTGAGCAGCAGCTCGCCGCCCTTGAGCAGCGAGGCGATGTTCGGCACCTCGCCCGCGTGCACCCAGCGCACCGAGCGCCCCAGCCGGTCGGCGCCCGCCAGGATCTCCGGCAGACCACTGCGCAGACCGGGCAGCTCCAGCGCCCGCTGCACGGTGATCCCGGCGCCCTGGGTGTCGAATCGGTTGTCCGTACGGCTGTCCATGCAGCGGACGCTACCTGCGCAAACGCCCCGGGGACAGCTTCGGCACCGGGCCGTTCGCGGCGGTCGGCTACACGGGCCTGATGTTGTGGTTGAAGCGGAACACGTTGTCCGGGTCGTACTGCCGCTTCACCTTCTCCAGACGCAGCGTGTTCTCCTCGCCCAGGCCCGCCCGGACCCGCTCCCGGCCCTCGTCGCCGATGAAGTTGAGGTAGACCGCCCCGGTGCTCCACGGCCGGACGTCCGCCCGCACGTCCCGGACCCAGGCGACGGCCCGCTCGTCGTCGGCCGGATCCGCCCAGATGGCGAACGGGTGCGCGGCCCACGCCGCGTCCCGGTACGGCACCGGGTACTCGTGCGGGCCCGCGGCGATCGCACCGCCCTGCGGGAACAGCAGGTGCTGGGTGTTGGTCGGCACCGGCATGCTGTCGGCGCGGGCGCAGAAGACGTCCACCAAGTCGTCCGGCAGCCCGGTCAGATACTCCGCGGACCAGTAGTTCCGCAGCCCGGGCGGATCGTCGAGCATGCACTGCACGTCGGTGTACGGCATGTCACCGGCCAGCTCCACCTCGTGCGGCAGCGCCAGCAGCGGCTCGGCGAGCTTGCGCAGGTCGTCCTCGCCGCCCGCGTAGGTCAGCAGGGCGGCGCACACCAGCTTGCCCACCAGCTCGGGCGGTGTGAACTCCTCCGGCGGGCCGGTGATGTACAGCGCCGCGCCGCTCAGCTCGTCCGGTCCGGTGCGGATGACCTCGCGGTAGGTGCGGATCACGTCCGGCCCGAACTGCGGCTGGTACATCAGCAGCACGATCGAGAACTCCGGAAGTTCGTGCAGCTGAAGGGTGAGCGCGGTCGCGATCCCGAAGTTGCCGCCCCCGCCGTGCAGGGCCCAGAACAGCTCGGGGTTCTCGTCGGGGTTCGCGTGCACGCGCTCGGCGTCGGCGGTCACCAGCTCGACGCCGAGGAGGTTGTCGACGGCGAGTCCGAAGGCCCGGTCCAGCCAGCCGGTGCCGCCGCCCAGGACGAACCCGCCCACACCGGTGGTGGAGGCGCGTCCGCCGGTGGTCGCGAGGCCGTGGCGCTGGGTGGCCCGGTCCAGATGGCTCATCGTGGCACCGCCCTCGACCCGGGCCGCCTCGGCGGCCGGGTCCACGGTCACCTGGTGCATCCGGCGCAGGTCCACCACCAGCGCGCCGTCGCCGAGCGCCGACCCGGCCACGCTGTGGCCGCCGCCGCGTACCGCGATGTGCAGGTCCAGTTCCCTGCCGAAGCGCACCGCGCGGACCACGTCCGTGGTGTCGGCGCACTGGGCGATGACCGCCGGCCTGCGGTCGATCATCGCGTTGAAGACGGCACGGGCCTCGTCGTAGCCCGGGTCCCCGGGGGCGAACACGTCGCCGACCAGATCCTCGCGCAGCGCGGCGAGGGCCGCGCCCGCCTTCGATGGGGGAGCCATGGCCGCCCCCTTCCGTGCAGGGGCTGGGTGACTCTCCCAGCGTAGGCGCGTGCGGCCCGGTGCTCCTGCTCAGCCGCCGTAGGCGCCCGAGGCCGTCAGCCGCAGCGCGGTGTCGATCAGCGGAACGTGGCTGAAGGCCTGCGGGAAGTTGCCGACCTGCCGCTGCAGGCGCGGGTCCCACTCCTCGGCGAGCAGCCCGAGGTCGTTGCGCAGCGCGAGGAGCTTCTCGAACAGTTTGCGGGCCTCGTCCACCCGGCCGATCATCGCCAGGTCGTCCGCCATCCAGAACGAGCAGGCGAGGAACGCGCCTTCGTCGCCCGGCAGGCCGTCGACGCCCTCGTGCGCACCCTCGGTCGGGTAGCGCAGGATGAACCCGTCCGTCGTGGACAGCTCGCGCTGGATCGCCTCGATGGTGCCGATCACCCGCTTGTCGTCCGGCGGCAGGAAGCCCATCTGCGGGATGAGCAGCAGTGAGGCGTCCAGTTCCTGCGAGCCGTAGGACTGGGTGAAGGTGTTGCGCTCCTTGTCGTAGCCCTTCTCGCACACGTCCCGGTGGATGTCGTCGCGCAGTTCCTTCCAGCGCTCCAGCGGGCCGTCCGCGTCACCGGACTCGATCAGCTTGATGGTGCGGTCGACGGCGACCCAGGCCATGACCTTGGAGTGCACGAAGTGCCGGCGCGGGCCGCGTACCTCCCAGATGCCCTCGTCGGGCTCCTGCCAGTGGTCCTCCAGGTAGCGGATCAGCTTCAGCTGGAGCAGCGAGGCGTAGTCGTGGCGGGCCAGGCCGGTCATGTGGGCCAGGTGCAGGGCCTCGGTGACCTCGCCGTACACGTCCAGCTGGAGCTGGTGGGCGGCGCCGTTGCCGACCCGGACCGGGGCCGAGTTCTCGTAGCCCGGCAGCCAGTCCAGCTCGGCCTCGCCCAGCTCCCGCTCGCCGGCAAGGCCGTACATGATCTGCAGGTTCTCCGGGTCGCCGGCGACCGCGCGCAGCAGCCACTCGCGCCAGGCGCGGGCCTCCTCGCGGTAGCCGGTGCGCAGCAGCGAGGACAGGGTGATCGCCGCGTCCCGCAGCCAGGTGTAGCGGTAGTCCCAGTTGCGCACCCCGCCGATGTCCTCGGGCAGCGAGGTGGTCGGAGCGGCCACGATGCCGCCCGTGGGGGCGTACGTCAGCGCCTTCAGGGTGATCAGCGAGCGGACCACCGCCTCGCGGTACGGGCCGTGGTACGTGCAGTGCTCGACCCACTCGCGCCAGAAGTCCTCCGTCGCCACCAGCGAGGTCTCCGGCTCGGGCAGCGGCGGCGCCTCCTTGTGCGAGGGCTGCCAGGAGATGGTGAAGGCGATGCGGTCACCCGGGGCGACCGTGAAGTCGGCGTAGGTGGTCAGCGACTTCCCGTAGGTCTCCGCCTCCGTGTCGAACCACACCGAGTCCGGGCCCGCGACGGCCACCGTGCGGCCCTCGTGCTTGTGCACCCACGGCACGATCCGGCCGTAGGAGAACCGCATCCGGAGGGCCGAGCGCATCGGCACCCGCCCGGTGACGCCCTCCACGATCCGGATCAGCTGGGGGGCGCCGTCACGCGGCGGCATGAAATCGGTCACGCGGACCGTGCCGCGCGGGGTGTCCCACTCCGATTCCAGGATCAGCGAGTCGCCGCGGTAGGTCCGCCGGGCGGCCGTGGGCGGCTCGACGTCGGCGGCGTGCGCCGGGCCGAGCCGCCAGAAACCGTGTTCCTCGGTGCCCAGCAGGCCGGCGAAGATGGCATGCGAGTCGAAGCGGGGCAGGCACAGCCAGTCGACTGTGCCGTCCCGGCAGACCAGTGCGGCGGTCTGCATGTCTCCGATGAGTGCGTAGTCTTCGATGCGCCCGGCCACGTGCAACTCCAGTCGAACGGCCACGTCACCCCCGCGCAGGGGGGCTGTCGCTAGTGCGGTCAAGGGGTCGTTGTTATGCGTCGTTGAGCGGTGAAGCAAAGCAGTCCGCCGAGCCCTGGGGCAACACGACAGTCCTTGCTCAACGAACTGCCGCGCTCTCGTTGTTCCGGATGATGGTGGCGGGGGTGTGCCGTCGTTCCGGCCGGGCTCGGCAGCGAATGTCCGAGCAGGATACGACGCACGTAGATGATCTGCGTGCCGCTCCGGGCAACCCGTGTGGGCCGAACGAGTGAGCAGCGGGTGAAACCAGTGTGACCCGCGCGCGTCCGTGATGACAGGTGTCGCGCGCCACGCCGTAGCCGGGGGAGCGCGGAGCGTGGCCGGAAGCCATCGGGCTCGGGCGCTGATACCCTGGTAGCCCGTGGACCGGTGGGCCCGAAACCCCCGAACCGCAGCGACGGCACCGACGGCCGGAAGCACAGTGTCTTCCGGGCCGGAAGCCGTACCGCACGACAGCCAGCGACCACGGGAGCCCCCTCTTGGCCATGCCGCCGAAATCTACGACGACCAAGCACATCTTCGTCACCGGGGGTGTCGCCTCCTCTCTCGGCAAGGGCCTCACCGCCTCCAGCCTGGGCATGCTGCTCAAGGCCCGCGGCCTGCGCGTCGTGATGCAGAAGCTCGACCCGTACCTGAACGTCGACCCGGGCACGATGAACCCCTTCCAGCACGGTGAGGTGTTCGTCACCAACGACGGCGCCGAGACCGACCTGGACATCGGCCACTACGAGCGCTTCCTCGACCGGGACCTGGACGGCACCGCCAACGTCACCACCGGCCAGGTGTACTCCACCGTGATCGCCAAGGAGCGGCGCGGCGAGTACCTGGGCGACACCGTGCAGGTCATCCCGCACATCACCAACGAGATCAAGCACCGCATCCGCCGCATGGCCACCGACGAGGTGGACGTCGTCATCACCGAGGTCGGCGGCACGGTCGGCGACATCGAGTCGCTGCCGTTCCTGGAGACGGTCCGCCAGGTCCGCCACGAGGTCGGCCGGGACAACGTCTTCGTGGTCCACATCTCGCTGCTGCCGTACATCGGCCCGTCCGGCGAGCTGAAGACCAAGCCGACCCAGCACTCCGTCGCCGCCCTGCGCAACATCGGTATCCAGCCGGACGCCATCGTGCTGCGCTGCGACCGCGAGGTCCCCACCGCGATCAAGCGCAAGATCTCGCTGATGTGCGACGTGGACGAGGCCGCCGTCGTGGCCTGCCCCGACGCCCGGTCGATCTACGACATCCCGAAGACCGTGCACGGCGAGGGCCTGGACGCCTACGTGGTGCGCAAGCTCGACCTGCCCTTCCGGGACGTCGACTGGACGACGTGGGACGACCTGCTCGACCGCGTCCACAACCCCGACCACGAGATCACCCTCGCCCTGGTCGGCAAGTACATCGACCTGCCCGACGCCTACCTGTCGGTCACCGAGGCCCTGCGCGCCGGCGGTTTCGCCAACAAGGCCCGCGTCAAGATCAAGTGGGTCACCTCGGACGACTGCAAGACCCCGGCCGGCGCCAAGGCGCAGCTCGGCGACGTGGACGGCATCTGCATCCCCGGCGGGTTCGGCGAGCGCGGTGTGACCGGCAAGGTCGGCGCCATCCGCTACGCCCGCGAGAACAGGATCCCGCTGCTCGGCCTCTGCCTGGGCCTGCAGTGCATCGTGGTCGAGGCCGCCCGCAACCTGGCCGACATCCAGGACGCCAACTCCACCGAGTTCGACCCGGCCACCGCCCACCCGGTCATCTCCACCATGGCCGAGCAGATGGACATCGTCGCCGGCGAGGGCGACATGGGCGGCACCATGCGGCTCGGCATGTACCCGGCCAAGCTGGCCGACGGCTCCATCGTCCGCGAGGTGTACGACGACAAGGAGTACGTCGAGGAGCGGCACCGCCACCGCTACGAGGTGAACAACGCCTACCGCGCGGAGCTGGAGAAGAAGGCGGGCATCCTGTTCTCCGGCACCTCCCCGGACGGCAAGCTCGTCGAGTACGTGGAGTACCCGCGTGACGTGCACCCCTACCTGGTCGCCACGCAGGCGCACCCCGAGCTGCGCTCGCGGCCGACGCGTCCGCACCCGCTGTTCGCCGGCCTCGTGAAGGCGGCCGTCGAGCGGAAGACTTCGAAGTAACACACCAGTTGTACGGTGGCCGGGGTGCGAACCTTCAAAGGTGGGCACCCCGGCTTTCGTATCGGCCGGTTTCTCACTTGCACGTGTGGAAGGACAGGGCATGACGATCAAGGACACCGCCGAGGCGTGGGAGATCCGGGCGACGGACACCCCCTTCGTGGGCAACAAGACCTCCGTCCGCACGGACGACGTGGTCATGCCCGACGGCTCGGTGGTCCGCCGCGACTACCAGGTCCATCCGGGCTCGGTCGCCGTCCTCGCCCTGGACGACGAGGACCGGGTCCTGCTGATCAACCAGTACCGGCACCCCGTGCGGCACAAGCTCTGGGAGATCCCGGCCGGCCTGCTCGACGTGCCCGGCGAGAACCCGCTGCACGCGGCCCAGCGCGAGCTGTACGAGGAGGCGCACGTCAAGGCGGAGGACTGGCGGGTCCTGACCGACGTCTACACCACGCCCGGCGGCTGCGACGAGGCGGTACGGATCTTCCTCGCCCGCGACCTGTCCGAGGTCGAGGGGGAGCGCTTCGAGGCGGAGCACGAGGAGACCGACATGGAGCACGCGCGCCTGCCGGTCGACGAGCTGGTGCGCCTGGTCCTCGCCGGTGACCTGCACAACAACTGCCTGGTCGTGGGCGTCCTGTCGCTGGTCGCCGCCCGCGGCGGGGACGGCCTGGACGCCCTGCGGCCCGCCGACGCGCCCTGGCCGGCGCGCCCCTTCACCTCCTGAACCCACCGCGTCCGCGCATTGGTGTGACCATCGCCTGATCCGATCGGGCGACCCGTCCGCCGCGCTCCCCACGGATCGTCGCAGAGCGTGAACTAGGCTCTGGAAACGCCCGTACCGGAAGATCCTGCGGGCTTGCGCGTGCGGTGGGACGGGAGTGTGGCCCGTGACGGATCAGGCGGTGGACACAGACGATGCGCGGCTGTCCGCGCATACGGCCGCGGGGGACGGATTCCTGGGCCGCACAAGGGAGTTGAAGGAGCTGCGCGCCGACATCGAGCGCGCGGGACTGGACACCCTCTCCGGCCGCAAGGCCCCGCGCGCGCGGGTGCTGCTGGTCGCCGGCCGGCCCGGTTCCGGACGGACCGCGCTCGCCGAGGAACTCGTCCGCCAGGTCGCGGGGCGTTACCCCGACGGGGTGCTGCGGGCACGGCTCGGCGAGCCCGACGGCACCCCCGTCCCGGTCGAGCGCGCCGCCCGCGAACTGCTCGGCGCCCTGGGCCTGCCGACCCCCGCCGGAGCCGCCGAGGACGACCTGACCGAGGCGCTGCGCGCCGCCCTCGCCGACCGGCGGACGCTGCTCCTGCTGGACGACGCCCCCGGCGCCGAACAGGTCGACGCGCTGCTCCCGGAGGCCCCCGACTGCCTGGTGGTGGCCGTCTCCGGCGGACCGCTCACCGGTATCGCGGACGTCCGTCCCTGCACCCTCGGCGGCCTGGACACCAAGTCCGCGGTGGAGCTCCTGACCCGGTTCACCGGCTCGGTGCGCATCACCGTCGACCCGCGCTCCGCCGAAAGCCTCGCCGAGGCCTGCCAGGGCCATCCGGCGGCCCTGGTCCTGGCCGGCGGCTGGCTCGCCGCCCGCCCCCAGGCCGCCGTCTCCGACCTCGCCAAACGCCTGCACGCCGACACCGACGACGGCACCCCGCTCGCCCGCGTCCTGCGGCTCGTCCACGCCCAGCTGCCCGGCCCCGCCGCCCGGATGCTGCGCATGCTCTCCCTCGCCCCGGCCGGCCTGGCCGATCCGCACACCGCCTCGGCCCTGGCCGGCTGCTCGGTCGAGGGCGCGCGGGCGGTCCTCGACGACCTCGTCGCCCTCGGCCTGCTGCGCACGACCGGCTCCCCCCTGCCCCAGTACGAGGTCCCCGGCTGTCTGCACCCCCTGCTGAAGGCCCTCGCCGAGACCCATGAGAGGCCCGCGGAGCTCCAGCTGGCCCGGGCCCGGATGCTGGAGCGGACCGTCCGGCTCCTCCAGGCCTGCCGGACGATCACCGAGACGGACAGCCCGCAGGCCCGCGAGAAGCTGAACGCCATGCCCCGCGAGGTGCGCTTCCCCACGCCGAGGGCCGCCGCCGACTGGCTGCGCGTCCGCCGGCCCGCGCTGCTGGCCTCCGCCCGGCTCGCGGTCGCCGACGGGGAGCTGGACACGCTGGCCAGGCGGCTGCTGTCACAGCTGGTCAGGGCCGTCGTGGCGCATGTCGGCACCCGGGCGGCCGCGGCGGACCTGTACGGCGTCCACGGCCTCGTCCTCGACGTCGCCGAGCGGCGCGGACTGTCCCGGGAGAAGGCCGCCGCCCTGCTGAACCTGGGCGATCTCGACGCCCAGACCGGTCGCACCCGGGACGCCCTCGCCCGCTACCGGTCGGCGCTGGACGCCGGCCGGGAGGCGAACGACCCGTACGCGACCGGCCGCGCGATGGAATCCGTAGGCGGCGCCTACCAGGAGCTCGGGGATCACGACCGGGCCGCCGACTGGTACGGCCGCGCGCTGTCCGAGCGGCTGGCGCGGGGCGAGCGCGAGCAGGCCGCCCGGCTGTACGGCCGGATCGCCACCGCGCACACCTACGCGGGCCGCTACGGCGAGGCGCTCAGGAACTGGCGGGCGGCCGTGGCCGGCTACCGCAAGAGCGGCGATGTCGCCGCCCAGGCGCGGGCGTTGAGCGAACTGGCCCGGGTGCAGGAGTACGCGGGACGGCCCGAGGAATCGCTGCGCACCTGCCAGGAGGCGGTGGAGTGGGCGCGGCGCGCCGAGGACGTCCGGCTGCAGGCCGCGCTGCAGCTCAGACTGGCCGACACGCTGGAGCACCTGGGCGACCCCGCGTCGGCCCACCTGCACCGCGCCGCGGCCGAGCGCATGCTGGACGAAGAGCCGTCGGAGGACGGCGCAAGCCTGGAACACGACGTTAGCGCCTGCGAAATCCGCAGTGCTGCGAGCGAAGATTGATGCAATGAAAGGCTAGACAGCCGGAACACCTTCATTAGACTGGCTCTGCCGCACACTCCAGCGGTGTCTCCCGGTATGCCCCCGCATGTCTGGGTACGTCTGTAATGCACCCCCATACCCTCTGAGCCAAGGACCGTGATCCACGTGAAGGTCGGCATCCCCCGCGAGGTCAAGAACAACGAGTTCCGGGTGGCCATCACCCCCGCCGGTGTGCACGAGCTGGTGCGCAACGGGCACCAGGTCGTCGTCGAGCGGGGCGCCGGCCTCGGTTCCTCGATCACGGACACCGAGTACGTGGCCGCCGGTGCCGAGATCCTCGAGACGGCGGACGAGGTCTGGACGGCCGCTGACCTGCTGCTGAAGGTCAAGGAGCCCATCGCGGAGGAGTACCACCGCCTCCGCAAGGACCAGATCCTCTTCACCTACCTGCACCTGGCCGCCTCCAAGGAGTGCACGGACGCGCTCGTCGAGTCGGGTACCACGGCCATCGCCTACGAGACGGTCGAGCTGCCGAGCCGCGCCCTGCCGCTGCTCGCCCCGATGTCCGAGGTCGCGGGCCGCCTGGCCCCGCAGGTCGGCGCCTACCACCTCATGCGCGCGGCCGGCGGCCGTGGCGTGCTGCCGGGCGGCGTCCCGGGCGTGACCCCGGCGAAGGCCGTCGTCATCGGCGGTGGCGTCTCCGGCTGGAACGCCACCCAGGTCGCCGTCGGCATGGGCTTCGACGTGACCCTGCTGGACCGCGACATCAACAAGCTGCGCGAGGCCGACAAGATCTTCGGCACGAAGGTCAAGGCGATCATGTCCAACACCTTCGAGCTGGAGAAGGCCGTCCTCGACGCCGACCTCGTCATCGGCGCGGTCCTCATCCCGGGCGCCAAGGCCCCGAAGCTGGTCACCAACGAGCTGGTGTCCCGGATGAAGCCCGGAAGTGTCCTTGTCGACATCGCGATCGACCAGGGCGGCTGCTTCGAGGACTCGCGTCCCACCACGCACGCCGAGCCGACCTTCGAGGTCCACAACTCGGTCTTCTACTGCGTCGCCAACATGCCGGGCGGTGTGCCGAACACCTCCACCAACGCCCTCACCAACGCCACGCTGCCGTACATCGTGTCGCTGGCCAACAACGGCTGGGTCGAGGCGCTGCGCCGCGACGCCGCGCTCGCCAAGGGTCTCAACACCCATGACGGCAAGGTCGTTTACAAGGAGGTCGCCGAGGCCCACGGCCTGGAGCACGTCGAGCTCGAGACCCTGCTGGGCTGACCTCCGTGACCTGGTGAGTCGTTAAGTCGTCCCCGGTCAAAAGGCGATTCGTCAACACGTCTCGTCAACATCGCACGCCCGGCCGGACCTTGCCCGACAAGGTCCGGCCGGATGTGTGTATGGTCACTTTGCGACTCTCGGTCAACTCGCCTCGAACGTAACCCTTCGACCGATTCGCACACCGGTGAAACCTGCTGTGCGACGGCCGTACGCCCTTGACAGCGAGATGTTTCATTGCCGACACATCCTGCCGGGTCCGGCGGATTGTGTTGCTGCGGACCGCCGACACGCCATAGAGTCGCCAACCGTCGGCATGGTGCCACGCTGACCTTGTCTAGAAGTTTCCTGGTCACCAAGGAGGTAAGACGACTTGTGAATGAGTCGACATTTTCTCCCGGGGGTGGTCAACCAGGAATGCCCGCACGGGGCCAGGGCCCCGCGGGTGTCGAGGCTGTCGGCTCCGTAGCTGTGCGCACCTTCGCAGCCCACCAGAGTCCGCGGCCGCAGATCGCCCGGACAGCACACCAGAGCATGGATGGCCATCACGTGAACGCCATGGCCGGCGACGGAAGTGGCGCGCCCCACAACCACTTCGCCGACTACGACGAACTGCCCGAGGGGCACTTCTACGACCCCGACGCCGAGTACGAGCCCGATCCCGAGTACGCGGCCACGCTGGCGCCCGACGCGGCCCGCCAGCGCCGTGAGCGCATCGGTCCGACCGGACGCCCGCTGCCGTACTTCCCGATCCCGGGCCCGCTGACCGACCACGGCCCCGCGAAGATCATCGCGATGTGCAACCAGAAGGGCGGCGTCGGCAAGACGACGTCGACCATCAACCTGGGTGCCGCGCTCGCGGAGTACGGCCGGCGCGTGCTGCTCGTGGACTTCGACCCGCAGGGCGCGCTGTCGGTGGGTCTCGGCGTCAATCCGATGGAGCTCGACCTCACCGTCTACAACCTGCTCATGGAGCGGGGCATGTCGGCGGACGAGGTCCTGCTGAAGACGGCGGTCCCCAACATGGACCTGCTGCCGTCCAACATCGACCTGTCGGCCGCGGAGGTCCAGCTGGTCTCCGAGGTCGCCCGCGAGTCGACGCTCCAGCGGGCGCTCAAGCCGCTGCTGCCCGACTACGACTACATCGTGATCGACTGTCAGCCCTCGCTCGGCCTGCTCACGGTCAACGCGCTGACGGCCGCGCACAAGGTGATCGTGCCGCTGGAGTGCGAGTTCTTCGCGCTGCGCGGTGTGGCCCTGCTGACCGAGACCATCGAGAAGGTCCAGGAGCGGCTCAACCCCGAGCTCGAACTGGACGGCATCCTCGCCACGATGTACGACTCGCGCACCGTGCACAGCCGTGAGGTGCTCGCGCGTGTCGTCGAGGCGTTCGACGACCACGTCTACCACACGGTCATCGGGCGCACGGTCCGCTTCCCGGAGACCACGGTCGCCGGTGAGCCGATCACCACGTACGCCTCCAACTCCGTCGGTGCCGCCGCCTATCGCCAGCTCGCCAGGGAGGTGCTCGCCCGGTGTCACGCCGAGTGAGTCTGCCGGGGGCCGACGAACTCTTCCGCACGACAGGGGGAATGGCGCTTCAGCCGTCGAGTCCCCGGCGCGGGGCCAATGGTGAGGCCCGGGTGCCGGCTCCCGCGGGGGAGAGCGACGAGGCGGCCGCCACGGAGGACGCACCGCAGTCGGTGCCCGTCCGAGGCGGCGACGGAGAGGGTGCGGAGCATGTCGCGGCGGTCGAGACGGAGCCGGCCGAGGCCGGCGAGTCCCGCACTCGTCCGGCGCGACGGCAGGCTCCGCAGGAAGGTTCTGCCGCCGCGCAGCCGCGCAAGCGGGGACGGGCGGCGAACCGGCGGCCCAGCGGGCGCGAGCGGCACGACGAGAAGATCACGGTGTACGTGTCGGCCGAGGAGCTGATGGACCTGGAGCACGCGCGTCTCGTGCTCCGCGGTGAGCACGGTCTCGCCGTCGACCGGGGCCGCATCGTCCGCGAAGCGGTGGCGGTGGTCCTGGCCGACCTGGAGGCCCGCGGGGACGCGAGCATCCTCGTACGACGGCTGCGCGGGCGGTAGCGGTAGCCTGCGGGGGCCATGACCTCGAACGACGCCCCCGCCCCTGCCTCCGGCCCAGCAGCCGGCCGCCGGCGTGCGCTGGGCCGGGGACCGGGAGTGCCGTCGGCTCCGCCACCCGAGCGTCCCGAGCAGCCCTCACCGACAGCGTCCGAGCCCACGGCAGGCACCGAGCCGGAACGGGCTGCCGAACCGGTGGCGGCATCCGAGCCGGGGGCGGGCAGCGAGCCGGACGCGGCTGCCAAGACGCTGGGGCACACCGAGCCCGCGGGGGCGGCTTACGAGCCTCCAGGGCACACCGAGCCGGTCGAGGTCGCCCAGACGCTGGTGGGCACCGAGTCCGCGGGGGCTGCCGAGCCCGCGGCGGACACCGAGCCCGTGGGGGCTGCCGAGGCGATGCCGGCTCCCGAACCGGTAGGCGACACCGAGCCCGCGAGAGGCACTGGCCCGGCGGCGTCCGCCGGACCAGTGGTGGCGCCCGGGCCTGCGGCGGACAGCGAACCCGTGCTGGCTGCCGAGGCGGTGGTGGCCTCCCGCCCTGTATCGGGCACCGAGCCGGTCGCGGACGCCCGACCCGCGGGGGCTGACGATCCGACGGTGGCCCCCGGACCTGCGGCGGACAGCGAGTCCATCGCGGTCGCCGAGGCGCTGGTGGCCACCGGGTCCGGGAGGGGCACCGAGGCCCTGACGAGCACCGAGCCCGCGGTGGCTCCTGCGCCCTTGGCGGGCACCGAGCCCGTGGGGGCTGCCGAGCCCGTACCCGGCACCGGGCCGGTCGCGGTGGCCGAGGCGGTGGCGGAGCCCGGGGTGCTCTCCGGGGACCGGGCCGCCTCTGTCGCCGCGCCCCTGCCGGGGGTCGGTGCTCCGGAGTCCGGGGGTGTCGGGTCGGCGGCTGGTGGTCGCGAGGTTCCCGACGGGGTCTTCAAGGTGCGGCTCGCGAACTTCGAGGGGCCCTTCGACCTGCTCCTCCAGCTGATCTCCAAGCACAAGCTGGACGTCACCGAGGTCGCCCTGTCGAAGGTCACCGACGAGTTCATGGCACACATCCGGGCCATGGGGCCGAACTGGGACCTGGACCAGACGACCGAGTTCCTGGTCGTCGCCGCCACCCTGCTCGACCTGAAGGCGGCCCGCCTGCTGCCCCGCGCCGAGGTCGAGGACGAGGCCGACCTGGCGCTCCTGGAGGCGCGCGACCTGCTGTTCGCCCGGCTGCTCCAGTACCGCGCCTACAAACGGATCGCGGACATCTTCAACGAGCGCCTCGCCGAGGAGGCCCTGCGCCGGCCCCGCACCGTCGGCCTGGAACCCGAGCACGCCGAGCTGCTGCCCGAGGTCGTCATCAGCATCGGCCCCGAGGGGTTCGCCAAGCTCGCCGTCAAGGCGATGCAGCCCAGGCCCAAGCCGCAGGTCTACGTCGACCACATCCACGCCCCGCTGGTCAGCGTCCAGGAGCAGGCGGGCATCGTGGTGGCACGGGTGAGGGAGCTGGGCGAGGTCAGCTTCCGGGTGCTCGTCGAGGACACCGACGACACCCTCACCGTCGTCGCGCGGTTCCTCGCGCTGCTGGAGCTGTACCGCGAGAAGGCGGTCGCCCTGGAGCAGGAGACCGCGCTCGGGGAGCTGGTCGTGCGCTGGACCGGCGGGGACACGGACGCGGCGCCGCGGGTCACCGACGAGTTCGACCGGCCGCCCGAGGAGCCCAAGGAGGAGAGGAAGCCATGAGCGAGGAGACCGCGGAGCTCGCGGCGGGCCCGCACGGCGCCGCCGACCTCGAGCTGAAGCCGGCCCTGGAGGCGATGCTCATGGTCGTGGACGAGCCCGCGACCGAGGAGCACCTCGCCCGGATCCTGGAGCGGCCCAAGCGGCGGATCGGGGACGCGCTGCGCGAGCTTGCCGACGAGTACACCGTGCAGGGTCGCGGCTTCGAGCTGCGGTACGTCGCCGGCGGCTGGCGCTTCTACACCCGGGCCGCCTACGCGCCCGCGGTCGAACGGCTCGTGCTGGAGGGGCAGACCGCCCGCCTCACCCAGGCGGCGCTGGAGACCCTCGCGGTGGTCGCCTACCGCCAGCCGGTCAGCCGCAGCCGCGTCTCCGCCGTGCGCGGAGTGAACTGCGACGGCGTGATGCGCACCCTCCTCCAGCGCGGTCTGGTCGAGGAGGCGGGCGCGGAACCCGAAACAGGTGCGATCCTGTACAGGACGACGAACTACTTCCTGGAGCGGATGGGCCTGCGGGGCCTGGACGAACTTCCGGAGCTCGCGCCCTTCCTCCCGGAGGCGGAGGCGATCGAGGCCGAGACCCAGGAGGGCGTACCGTCGTTCGATCCGGACGCCCCGGATTCCGAGGACGCAGACGACAAGACGGAACTTTGATGCGAAGCAGCAGCGGCAGGAACAGCAGCGGAAACAACGGCGGGAGCCGTGGTGGCAACAGCGGCGGCCGCGGCGGGAGCGGTGGTGGCCGCGGTAACTACCGCGGCGCCGGCAACTCCCGTGACGACAACCAGGGCGGCCGGCCGAAGAAGCCGCGTCCGGAGGAGCGGCGCTACGACGTGGGCCCCGGCGCCACCCAGTCCGGCCCGAAGTCCGGACGGGGCGCCTCGGCGCGCGGTGGCGCCAAGGGCGGCCCCCGGCAGGGCCAGGGCGCCGGGCGCGACCGTTCGGCGCCGGCCCGCTCGCGTGAGTACGAGACGCGGGTCGAGGAGCGCAACCGGGAGCGGTACGCGGGCAAGAAGGACGTCAAGCTGCCCAAGACCTTCCCCGGCGCCGAGCAGGAGGGCGAGCGGCTGCAGAAGGTGCTCGCGCGCGCGGGCTACGGCTCCCGGCGCGCCTGCGAGGAGCTGATCGAGCAGGCCCGGGTCGAGATCAACGGCGAGATCGTGCTGGAGCAGGGCCGCCGGGTCGACCCGGAGAAGGACGAGGTCAAGGTCGACGGCCTGACGGTCGCGACGCAGTCGTACCAGTTCTTCTCGCTGAACAAGCCCGCCGGTGTCGTCTCCACCATGGAGGACCCGGAGGGCCGCCAGTGCCTCGGTGACTACGTCACCAACCGTGAGACGCGGCTCTTCCACGTCGGCCGGCTCGACACCGAGACCGAGGGTGTCATCCTGCTCACCAACCACGGCGAGCTGGCGCACCGGCTGACGCACCCCAAGTACGGCGTGAAGAAGACCTACCTCGCCGCGATCGTGGGCCCGATCCCGCGCGACCTCGGCAAGCGCCTGAAGGACGGCATCCAGCTGGAGGACGGCTACGCGCGCGCGGACCACTTCCGCGTCGTCGAGCAGACCGGCAAGAACTACCTGGTCGAGGTGACCCTGCACGAGGGCCGCAAGCACATCGTGCGGCGCATGCTCGCCGAGGCCGGCTTCCCGGTCGAGAAGCTGGTCCGCACCTCCTTCGGCCCGATCACCCTGGGCGACCAGAAGTCGGGCTGGCTGCGCCGCCTGTCGAACACCGAGGTCGGCATGCTGATGCAGGAGGTCGATCTCTAGACCGGCCTTGCGCCGTTCACCGTCCCCCTTTATTGTCACTGTGACGATAAA
This sequence comes from Streptomyces sp. NPDC015139, assembly GCF_043079785.1. Classification (NCBI taxonomy): domain Bacteria; kingdom Bacillati; phylum Actinomycetota; class Actinomycetes; order Kitasatosporales; family Streptomycetaceae; genus Streptomyces; species Streptomyces sp. NPDC015139. The sequence goes on from NZ_JBIBUW010000010.1 coordinate 30,605, forward strand.
GGGGGACACTGTATGTCCAAGCAGCCGGCGACCGGTGCACTGATCGGCCTCGCCCTCGGGGACGCCCTGGGCTTCCCGACCGAATTCAACGACGTGCCCTCGATCCTCGCCAAGTGCGGGCCCTGGCGGGAGATGGAGCTGCCCGAGCGGGCCTTCGTGTCCGACGACACCCAGATGACCCTCGCCCTCGGGCGCGGACTGCGCACCGCCATGGAGCGCGGTCACCTGGCGCCCGAGCAGCTGGAGCGGCCGCTGCGCGAGGAGTTCGTGGGCTGGTACCACTCGCCGGAGAACAACCGCGCCCCCGGCCGCACCTGCCTGACCGCCTGCGACCTGCTGAACGACGAGAGCCGGCGCTGGCAGGACGCCAGCCAGATCGGTTCCAAGGGCTGCGGCGCCAACATGCGGGTCGCCCCCATCGGGCTGGCGCCCGGCCTCGGCGACGAACAGCGGTCCGGCGCGGCCCAGTTGCAGTCCGCGCTGACCCACGGCCACCCCACCGCGCTCGCCGCCTCCGACCTCACCGCACGCGCCGTCCACCTGCTCGCGCGGGGCGTGGACCCGGCCGGCCTGGTCGGGCGCCTGCGCTCCTACGCGCTGGAGAACCGGACCCGTTACGACCACACCTGGCTCGGCGACCTGTGGACCCGCTCCCAGGACCCCGGCCCCGAGCACTTCATCAGCCGCGGCTGGGACGAGTGCCTGGACATCCTCGACCGCCTCCAGGAGGCCGTGCGGACCGTCTCCCCGGAGACCGACCCGTGCCTGGCCACCGGAGAGGGCTGGATCGCCGAGGAGGCCCTCGCCACCGGACTGCTGTGCTTCCTGCTCTTCCCGGACGAGCCCGTCACCGCGCTGCGCCGGGCCGCCTGCTCCAAGGGGGACTCCGACTCCATCGCCTGCCTGACCGGTGCCTTCGCGGGCGCCTGGCTGGGCGCGGACGCCTGGCCCGCCGACTGGGCCGAGCGGATCGAGTACCGAGGCGACCTGTTGGCCCTGGGAACGCTCTGGGACGCTTAGGCCCATGATCGAAGACCTCGACATCGACCTCGCCCCCGTGGTCGCCGAACAGCGCGACCCGCTGCTGTTCGCGACCGTCTCCGGCGCCCACCTGTACGGCTTCCCCTCGCGGGACTCGGACGTGGACCTCCGGGGCGTCCATCTGCTGCCGACGGCCGACCTCGTCGGGCTGCGCGAGCCGGAGGAGACCCGCTCGCGGGCCTGGGTGCGGTTCGGTGTCGAGCTCGACCTCGTCACCCACGATCTGCGCAAGTTCGTCCGGCTGATGCTCCGCCGCAACGGGTACGTCCTGGAGCAGCTGCTCTCGCCGCTGGTCGTGCACACCTCGGACGCGCACCGGGAACTGGCCGCGCTCGTCCCGGGCGTCCTCACCGGCCACCACGCCCACCACTACCGGGGGTTCGCGGTGACCCAGTGGCGGCTGTTCGACAAGACCGCCGAACTCAAGCCGCTGCTCTACACGTTCCGGGTGCTGCTCACCGGCATCCACCTGATGCGCAGCGGCGAGGTCCAGGCCCACCTGCCCACGCTCCTCGGCCTGGTGGACGCCCCCGGGTATCTGCCCGAGCTGATAGCCGCCAAGGCCGAGCGCGAACACGGCACCGCGCGGGTCGACCACGCGCGGGTGGAGGCCGACGTGGAGCGGCTGCACGCCGTGCTCGACGAGGCCCAGTCGGCCTCAGTCCTGCCCGACGCGCCCACCGCGTACGACGCCCTGCACGACCTGGTGGTGCGGCTCCGCGTCGAGGGCTGAGGCGCGGCGCACGCGGTGGAGGAAGTCGGCCACCCGTGCGCGGTCCGGCTCCGGCGGCAGCGGGGTGCCCCGCTCGGCCTCCTCGGTCTCGGCCGCCAGCCGGACCATCCACCCCTCGACCTCCGCCCACGGCACCTCGCCGCGCTTCACCGCGAGCAGGAACTCCCGCCGGTCGCCGACGTCGATCCGCAGCTCCCCGGTGCGCAGCAGGTCGCGGGCGCTGATCAGCAGCCGCAGCAGGTGCATCGCGTGCTTCCAGCGCGGTGCGCCCGTGGCGCGGACGTCGGCGTCCAGCTTGCGCCGCTGGCCGAGCGCGTAGCGGGTGAAGGTGCCGTGGACCTGACGGGAGAGGAAGGCGCCGCGCAGGGACAGCAGCTCCCGGCCGGTGCCGTCCACGTGCTCGACCAGGGGCGAGTGCAGGCACTCCAGGATGTTCGGGTTGGCGCGCAGCGCCAGCTCGCAGAACCGCTCCAGCTCCCAGGAGAACTGCTCCTCGCCCGGACCCTCCACATGCGTCGGCGGCTTCTCGAACCGCCAGAACAGGGGGGTGGGGGCGAGGAACACACCCCGCCGGTCGGTGTCGCTGCCGTCCGTGGCCAGGCCGAAGGCCCGCGAACCCATGACACAGGCGTAGATCGTGTGGTCGCGCACCAACTGCACAGCGCTTCCGCCGCTCTCGGGGTTCGCGGGGCTCTTCGGGTTCTCGGACTGCATGCGCGGAGCGTACGCGGGGCCGTCACGTCAGGCGGATCGAATTTCCCTCCACCTTGATCGGCTTCTTCGGCAGCGGCTTCGTGGCCGGGCCGTGGGCCACCGAGCCGTCGGTGACGTGGAACCTGCTGCCGTGGCAGGGACAGTCGATCGTGCCGTCCGCCACCTTGGCCACCGTGCAGCCCTGGTGCGTGCAGATCGCCGAGAAGGCCTTGAACTCGCCCTTCTTCGGCTGGGTGACCACGACCTTCTGCTTCTTGAAGATCTTGCCGCCGCCCTGCGGGATGTCCGTGGTCTTCGCCAGCTCCTCCTGGGTGAAGGAGTCGGCGGCGGGGGAGGCGGACGCCGAGGACGTGGCCGGAGCGGGGGACGCCGAGGTGTCCGAGGCCGGAGAGCTCTTGTCGCTGTCGGCGCCGCATCCCACGCATCCCACGGCGAGCGCCGCCGCGCTCGTCGCCAGAACCGTGCGCCGCGTCGTGGGCTGGGTCATGTCACCACTCCGTACAGACGTTGGGGGCAGAAAGTGAAACCGGTACATACCGGGGCGTTCGCATCGTCTCAGTGATCGGGCGCCGCGCGCCCCGCCCGCGCGGGCTGACTACGCTGGACGGATCAGCACAGACACACCTGTCAGCGAGGAGCAGCGCCGTGGCGGTACGAGCGGTCCGGGGAGCCGTCCAACTCGAACGGGACGAGGCCGGACACATGGACGAGCGGGTCGGAGCCCTGCTCACCGCCGTCCTGGAGCGGAACGGGCTGACCGCCGACGACCTGATCAGCATCTGGTTCACGGCCACCCCCGACCTGCACAGCGACTTCCCGGCCGCCGCCGCACGCAAGCTCGGCATCGTCGACGTCCCGCTGATCTGCGCCCAGGAACTGGACATCGAGGGCGCCATGCCCCGCATCGTGCGGATCCTCGCGCACATCGAGTCGGACCGGCCCCGCGCCGAGATCGCCCACGTCTACCTCGGCGCCGCGGCCGCCCTGCGCAAGGACATCGCCCAGTGAGAACCGCACTCGTCATCGGAACGGGCCTCATCGGCACCTCCGCCGCCCTGGCGCTGGTCCAGCGCGGCGTCACGGTGCACCTCGCCGACCACGACCCGCAGCAGGCCCGTACGGCCGCCGCACTGGGCGCCGGCACCGACGAGGCCCCCGAGGGCCCGGTCGACCTGGCGATCGTCGCCGCCCCGCCCGCGCACGTGGCCGGGGTGCTCGCCGACGCCATGCGCCGGGGCGCGGCCCGCGGCTACCTGGACGTCGCCAGCGTCAAGGGCGGCCCGCGCCGCGAGCTGGAGGCACTGGGCCTGGACCTCACGGGCTACCTCGGCACCCACCCCATGTCCGGCCGGGAGAAGTCCGGCCCGCTGGCCGCCACCGGCGACCTCTTCGAGGGCCGGCCCTGGGTGCTCACCCCGACCCGGGACACCGACACCGAGGTGCTGAACCTCGCCCTGGAGCTGGTCTCCCACTGCCGGGCCGTCCCGGTCGTCATGGACGCCGACGCCCACGACCGCGCCGTAGCCCTCGTCTCCCACATGCCCCACCTGGTGTCCAGCATGGTCGCCGCCCGCCTGGAGCACGCCGAGGAAGCGGCCGTACGGCTGTGCGGGCAGGGCATCCGGGACGTGACGCGGATCGCCGCCTCCGACCCGCGCATGTGGATCGACATCCTGTCCGCGAACCCGGGCCCGGTCGCCGACCTGCTCTCCGACGTCGCCGCCGACCTGGACGAGACGGTGCGGGCCCTGCGCGCCCTGCAGTCCTCCGACGAGGACAAGCGGCGCGACGGCACGGCCGGCGTCGAGGACGTCCTGCGCCGCGGGAACGCGGGCCAGGTGCGGGTACCCGGAAAGCATGGCAGCGCGCCCCGGGTGTACGAGACCGTCGTCGTCCTCATCGACGACCAGCCCGGACAGCTGGCCCGCATCTTCGCGGACGCGGGACGGGCCGGGGTCAACGTCGAGGACGTGCGCATCGAGCACGCCACCGGTCAGCAGGCCGGCCTGATCCAGCTCATGGTCGAGCCGAAGGCGGCGGCGTCCCTGAAGGAGGCACTGCGCGAGCGGGGCTGGGCCCTGCGGCAGTGAGCCCGGTGAGGGCCCCTCGCGCGAGCCAGTAACCTTGTGCGGGGCGCCCTCGCGCTCCCACCCCGCCCACCACCCTTCACCAGGAAGGTGCCCTCCCGTGGAAAACGGCGCCGCCCCGACCGCCAAGCCCGTGATCGTCGCGATCGACGGCCCCTCCGGCACGGGCAAGTCGAGCACGTCGAAGGCCGTCGCCGCCCAGCTCGGCCTGAGCTACCTGGACACCGGCGCCCAGTACCGCGCCATCACCTGGTGGATGGTGAACAACGGCATCGACCTGGCGGACCCGGCCGCCATCGCCGACGTGGCCGGCAAGCCCGAGATCATCTCCGGCACCGACCCGTCCGCCCCGACCATCATGGTCGACGGCGTCGACGTGGCCGGCCCGATCCGCACCCAGGAGGTCACCTCCCAGGTGAGCGCGGTCAGCGCGGTGCCCGAGGTGCGCGCCCGGATCACCGAGCTCCAGCGCACCCTCGCCACCGGCGCGGAGAAGGGCATAGTGGTCGAGGGCCGGGACATCGGTACGACCGTCCTGCCGGACGCCGACCTGAAGATCTTCCTCACCGCCTCGGCGGAGGCCCGCGCGGCCCGCCGCAGCGGCGAGCTCAAGGGCGCCGACGTCCAGGCCACCCGGGAGGCCCTGATCAAGCGGGACGCGGCCGACTCCAGCCGCAAGACCTCGCCGCTCGCCAAGGCCGGCGACGCCGTCGAGGTGGACACCACCGAGCTCACCCTCGCCCAGGTCATCGAGTGCGTCGTCACCCTGGTCGAGGAGAAGCGGGCCGGAAAGTGACCGAGCCGTCCCTCCCCTCGGAGCGGGGCGCCGAGGTCGGGCGGCGTATCGGCGTCGGCCTGATGTACGGGCTGTGGAAGCCCCGGGTGCTCGGCGCCTGGAAGGTGCCCGCGACCGGCCCGGTGATCTTCGCGGTGAACCACTCGCACAACGTCGACGGCCCGATGGTCATGGGCGTGGCACCCCGGCCGACGCACTTCCTGATCAAGAAGGAGGCGTTCGTCGGCCCGCTGAACCCCTTCCTGACCGGGATCGGCCAGGTGAAGGTCGACCGCGCCTCCGCCGACCGCACCGCCATCGGCCGGGCCCTCGGCGTGCTGGAGGCCGGGGGAGTCCTGGGCATCTTCCCGGAGGGCACCCGCGGCACGGGCGACTTCGCCTCCCTGCGCGCCGGGCTCGCGTACTTCGCGGTCCGCAGCGGGGCGCCGGTCGTGCCCATCGCCGTACTGGGAAGCTCCGACAGGCGCGGACGGCTGATCAAGGGGCTCCCGCCCCTGCGGTCCCGCGTCGACGTCGTCTTCGGCGACCCCTTCGAGGCGGGCGACGGCAGCGGGCGGCGCACGCGCAAGGCCCTGGACGAGGCGACCGAGCGCATCCAGAAGCAGCTCACCGCGCACCTGGAAAACGCCAGGCGCCTGACCGGCCGCTAGGCGACACTTGAGTAGTGGATCAGCCGGGAGAAAACCGGACGATCCACCGACCACCACGAATGAACAACGAGGTACGGACTTCATGAACGACCAGAACCAGCCCGGCGGCTCGGCTGAGCACGAGTACGACCACGGGGCGCTCGGCGACGCCGAGTACGCGGAGTTCATGGAGCTCGCCGCGGAAGAGGGCTTCGACATCGAGGACGTCGAGGGCGCCATCGAGGCGGCGGGCCACGGCCCGCTGCCCGTGCTCGCCGTCGTCGGCCGCCCCAATGTCGGCAAGTCGACCCTGGTGAACCGGATCATCGGCCGCCGCGAGGCGGTCGTCGAGGACAAGCCGGGCGTCACCCGCGACCGCGTCACCTACGAGGCCGAGTGGTCCGGCCGCCGCTTCAAGGTCGTCGACACCGGCGGCTGGGAGCAGGACGTCCTCGGCATCGACGCCTCCGTGGCCGCGCAGGCCGAGTACGCGATCGAGGCCTCCGACGCCGTCGTCTTCGTCGTGGACGCCAAGGTCGGCGCGACCGACACCGACGAGGCCGTCGTACGGCTGCTGCGCAAGGCCGGCAAGCCGGTCGTGCTGTGCGCCAACAAGGTCGACGGCCTGAGCGGCGAGTCGGACGCGGCCTACCTGTGGTCCCTCGGCCTCGGCGAGCCGCACCCGGTCTCCGCCCTGCACGGCCGCGGCACCGGCGACATGCTGGACGCCGTCCTGGAGGCGCTGCCGGAGGCCCCGGCGCAGACCTTCGGCACGGCCGTCGGCGGTCCGCGCCGCATCGCCCTGATCGGCCGCCCGAACGTCGGCAAGTCCTCGCTGCTGAACAAGGTCGCCGGCGAGGAGCGGGTCGTCGTCAACGAGCTGGCGGGCACCACCCGCGACCCGGTCGACGAGCTGATCGAACTCGGCGGCACCACCTGGAAGTTCGTCGACACCGCCGGTATCCGCAAGCGCGTCCACCTCCAGCAGGGCGCCGACTACTACGCCTCCCTGCGCACGGCCGCCGCCGTGGAGAAGGCCGAGGTCGCCGTCATTCTGCTGGACGCCTCCGAGAACATCTCGGTGCAGGACCAGCGCATCGTCACCATGGCCGTCGAGGCCGGCCGTGCCGTGGTGCTCGCCTTCAACAAGTGGGACACCCTCGACGAGGAGCGCCGCTACTACCTGGAGCGGGAGATCGAGACCGAGCTGGGCCAGGTCGCCTGGGCCCCGCGCGTGAACGTGTCGGCCCACACCGGCCGCCACATGGAGAAGCTGGTCCCGGCGATCGAGGCCGCGCTCGCCGGCTGGGAGACCCGCGTGCCCACCGGCCGCCTCAACGCCTTCCTCGGCGAGCTCGTCTCGGCCCACCCGCACCCGGTCCGCGGCGGCAAGCAGCCCCGCATCCTGTTCGGCACGCAGGCCGGCACCAAGCCCCCGCGGTTCGTGCTCTTCGCCTCCGGCTTCATCGAGGCGGGCTACCGGCGCTTCATCGAGCGCCGGCTGCGCGAGGAGTTCGGCTTCGAGGGCACCCCGATCCATATCTCGGTCCGGGTGCGCGAGAAGCGCGGCAAGAAGAAGTAGCCCGCACGGCAGCGGCCGTACGGACGTGAAGGGCGGCCCCCGGAACACCGGGGGCCGCCCTTCGTTCGTCCGTCACGCGCCGCGGCGCGGCCCGGGCGGCAGCGGCAGGCCCGCCGGGACGTAGTGCATCCCGGTGTCCTGCTGCCGCCCGAGGGTGCCGACGCGCTGCCACTGCGACTGCTGCCGGGCGCTGTACGCCCCGGCGCTGTAGGCGCTGTAGGAGCTGCTGAACGACCCCGCCCGGTGGCCGCCGAGCGACCCGGCACCGTCCGGGATGTCCCCGAAGGCGCTGAACCTGAGCTCCTCCTCGCCGCTGCGGTCGCCCGGCAGCGTACGGAAGGCCTTGACCCACTCCGCGTAGAGCGAGTCGTAGATCGGCGTGGCCGACGGCCCGCCGGCGCCCTCCCGCGCCGCCCGGGCGGACGGGACGGAGGCGAAGGAGGACCGGCGAGGAGGAGGGGGGGTGTCGTATGCGTGCACGTATGTCCAAACGACGGCGCCCGCAAAGGGATGCGGTTGTCCGGCCCGCCTTCGGGGGCGCGGGGCCGCGCCGGACTCAGGTGCCGGCGAGCGGCAGCGCCGCCGCGACCAGCTTCCCGTTCACGGCGGCCTTGTCCAGCGCGTCCCGCAGCAGGTCCTCCCGCGGCTGCCGCCCGATCGAGCCCACCGGCGCCGCGAACATGAGCACCTGATGGTGCTTGTTCGCCGCCGCCCGCCAGCTGTCGGTCACCTGGAGCGGCTGGTGCGCCTGCCACCAGGCCACCGGCTGGCCCCCGTTCGGGCCGGGCTGGAGCACCGCGTGCAGCTGGCCCACGGCGAGCAGGCACGACCAGCCGTGCAGCACCGGCGGCACCGAGGCCAGCGCGGTCACCGGCATGAAGCCCTGCTCGATGAGGAGCGGGAGGAAGTCGTCACCCGCGCCGGTGCTGCCCGGGCGCACGATCGGCGAGGTCGGCTCCACCACGAGCGCGGGGTGCAACTCGCCGTCGAGCAGGACGAGTCCGCTGGTCACACCCAGCACCGCCTGCTGGGGCGTGGCGCCGTGCGGCTCGGCGCCGGCGAAGTCGGCACCGGAGCCGCCGATCGAACGGACGGCGCCCTGCAGCTGCTCCTCGGTGACCTGGACCACCTGCGAGGGCAGACAGCCCGCGTGGGCGAAGGCGAGGACGGCGGTCTCGTCGCCGATGAACAGGACGGTGCTGGTGCGCTCCTGCTCGGAGTCGCCCGGGGTGCGACAGGACGTGCAGTCGTAACTGCCCGGGGCGTTCTCTCCGGCGAGCAGCCGGTCGGCTTCTTCGTCGCCGATCTCGGCGCGTACGGCGTCACTGACGTCGAGCATGCGCGGCACGGGTGGCTCCCTCGGATGCGGTGCTGGGTCGGCCGGGTGGCTCCCGGCCGATGAGCCCCGGGGTTCCGGGCTCATGAAGAAGACAACGGACGTCCTGTGGTGGGGGTCACGCCCCGCGGGAAACCGGTTCGAACCTTCCACCGCACTGGGTCACCTTTCGTGCGGAACCGGCCACTCACCGTCAACTAGGCGCCACGTCAAGGAACTTGAACGGGTGAAGTGGGTCACAGATCGCCTGAACAGTTGGTCGACAAATCACGAAATCCACGGACGAACTGGGTGGCCGAAAATCGCCGATACTTGCGGTAACCAGCAACTGGCCTCGCACGACGGGGAGTTGGTTGATTCCGGCCGCTGTACCTCCCTACATTCCTCCGCCGTGTGCAACGAGCACCGCTCGGGTTCGTCCGCCACCCGGCACCGGCAGAGCACGATCGCCGGCACCGGGGGCGCGGACGGGGCGGGCGCGGGGGACCGTGGTGATCCGCGGGAAGACGCGCTCCGCCCGGGGGAGCCCGGGTTCGTGGAGAGGGAAATACATGTCCGAGTGTGCCGATACCACCCGCAGCACCGCCCGTGACGACAGCGCCCGCAAGGGCCGTACGACGGCCGCGCTCGCCGGAGCCGCCCTGCTGGCCCCGCTGGGCCTGCTGGCCGCGACCGGCAACGCCGCAGCGGCGGACAACGGAGTGTGGGACCGCATCGCCCAGTGCGAGAGCGGCGGCAACTGGCACATCAACACCGGCAACGGCTACTACGGCGGGCTCCAGTTCTCCGCCGGCACCTGGCGCGCGTACGGCGGCTCCGCCTACGCCCCGACGGCCGACCAGGCCTCCAGGAGCGCCCAGATCGCCGTCGCCACCAAGGTCCAGCAGGCCCAGGGCTGGGGCGCCTGGCCGGTCTGCTCGGCCCGGGCGGGAGCGTCCGGCGCGGCACCGGCGGCGGCCTCCACCGGGTCCGCGGGCGGAACCGCCTCGAAGGGCGTGACGACGAAGTCCGCCCCGGCGAGGTCGGCCCCCGCGAAGTCCGCCCCGGCGAAGACGCAGGACCGTCCGGCGGCGCAGACGGGCCGCAGCGCGTCCCGCGGCGACCACGTCGTCCGCCAGGGCGACACCCTGAGCACCATCGCGGCCACCCACGGCACCACCTGGCAGCGGATCTACGCCGCCAACAAGGCCGTCATCGGCGGGGATCCGAACCTGATCGTGCCCGGTCAGCGCCTGGACCTCTGAGCACACGCGGGCCCGGGCAGCCGCTGTTCCGACGAGGACAGCGGCTGTCCGCGTCCGCTGGCAGACTCGGCCCCATGTTGGAGACCTCGGCACGGCTGCTGCGTCTGCTCTCGCTGCTCCAGGCCCACCGTGAGTGGTCCGGACCCGAACTCGCCGAACGGCTGGGCGTCACCCCGCGCACCGTCCGCCGGGACGTGGACCGGCTGCGCGAGCTGGGCTACCCGGTCAACGCCAGCCCCGGCAGCGGCGGCGGCTACCAGCTCGGCGCGGGCGCCGAACTGCCGCCGCTGCTGCTGGACGACGACGAGGCCGTCGCCGTGGCCGTGGGTCTGCGCACCGCCGCGGCACAGGGCATCGAGGGCATCGGCGAGACCTCCGTACGCGCCCTCGCCAAGCTGGAGCAGGTGCTGCCGAACCGGCTGCGCCGCCGGGTGAGCGCCCTGAACGCCTTCACGGTGCCGATGCTGCGCGGCGGCCCGCCGCTCTCCCCGGTCGACCCGGGCCTGCTCACCGAACTCGCCCATCTGTGCCGGGACGCCGAGCGGCTGCGCTTCGACTACGAGAGCCACGAGGGCACCGCGAGCCGCCGTACCGTCGAACCGCACCGGCTGGTGTGCACCGAGCGGCGCTGGTACCTGGTCGCCTGGGACGTCGACCGGGCGGACTGGCGGACCTTCCGCGTCGACCGCATCACCACCAGGCCGCCGCACGGGCCGCGCTTCCCCCCGCGCGAACCGCCCGCCGAGGACCTCGCCGCCTATGTGTCCAGGGGCGTCTCCACGGGCGCGTACGCCACGCACTCCACGGTCCGGCTGCTGGTGCCGCTGCACGAGGCCGCCGAGCGGGTCTCGCCGTCCGCGGGGACGCTGGAGCCCGACGGGCAGGAGGCGTGCCTCCTGCGCAGCGGTGCCGCGAGCCTGGAGGTGATGGTCGTCCACATCATGATGCTGGGCCTGCCGTTCGAGGTGCTGGAGCCCGCCGAGCTGACGGACGCGGTCAGGAGGATTCGCGACCGGCTCGACGAGGCGCTGGCCCGGGTCGCGGAACCCGGGCCGCGCCCTCCGGGTGGTCGGGGGCGAACGCCGGCGCCGTAGCCCGGGGCGTACCGCGCTCGTGTGCGGAAACGGTGAAATTCCTATGCCGCGTCAGCTGCGGTGACGCGCCCGCGGATTGTCGGGACAATCGTGCCCGGGGCCGCCGCGATGCGCGCGGAGGCGCTTTCCGGTCAGGAAATTCGGAGCGGCGTCGCGACACGCGTGAATTCTGTTCGATTACCCCGGTAAGCGGTACGGAAACCCCCGTACGTGTGACGGAGTTCGAGCAGAACCGGCCCCCGGTGCTGTGACAGAAGCGTGACGGAGTGGGGACGCTTCTCCTACTCGGGCGTGCCGACTAGCCTGGCGGCATGGCACCGATTCCCACTCCGCCGGCGGAGCACCAGGACAGCCCGGACGGGTACGTCGGCCTCGACGCCCCGGACGCCGAGCGGCTCGCTCGGCAGCGGGGGTGGTCGACGGTACGGTCGTTGCCGCCGGGCGCGATCATCACCATGGAGTACCGGGCCGGGCGGCTGAACTTCGAGGTCAGGGACGGTCTGGTGGCCCGTGCCTGGAAGGGCTGACTCCGGCCCCCGCTACGTGTGCACGGCGAAGGCCCCGGCCCCGGGAGGGGGACGGGGCCTTCGCCGTGGCGCGGGCTGGTCGTGCGTACCGGACCCGCCGCCCGTGTGCCGTCAGCCGCCCGTCAGGGGGCGGGCCGGCTGGGACGTACCGCGCGGGTGGCGGTCGGCGTGCGGCGGCCGGCGGCTGCCCACCGGGGTGACCGGGGTGCGCTCCGAACGGGCCGTGTGCGGTCCCGGGGCCAGGTGCACCGGGCCGCGGGAGGCGCGCGTCGAGGAGACGGGCTCGCGCACCGACGGGTTGTCGGCCGGCACACCGCGCGGTGTGAGCGCCACCGGCGTGACCGGGACGAGCGGTTCGGTGGCGGGCCGGCTGCGGCGGGCGCGCCAACGGTCGCGCAGGGCGAAGAGGGCGGTCTCGACCTTGGTGATCAGCGGCTCGCACCAGGGCAGGGCGAGCAGGATCAGCAGGCCGGCGGCCCAGCCCAGCAGGACGTCGCTCAGCCAGTGCGTACCGAGGTAGACGGTGGTGAGGCCGACGCCGAGCGACGTGACCGCCGACAGTGCGGACAGCCAGCGCCGGGCTCGGGGGCTGGAGGCCAGATACGCCAGGATGCCCCAGGTCACCACCGCGTTGGCGGTGTGGCCGCTGGGAAATATATCGCCGCCCAGGCCCATCTCGTTCGAGCCGATGGTGGTCGCGTAGTGCGGACCGAGCCGCCCCATGCCGAGCTTGGCGGCGCCGACCGTGATGTTCAGCAGCAGCAGTGAGGCGGCCAGGGTCAGCAGCGGGCGGAGGGTGTGCTGCCGCCAGGAGCGCCAGCCGAGCCAGGCCGCGACCATCACGGCGGTGGGGCCGCGCTGACCGAGCACCACGTAGTAGTCGAGGAAAGCGTGGATCTGCGGCCACTGCTGGTAGGGCCGGAAGAACATGACCTGCCAGTCCAGCCGGACCAGCCACGAGCTGATCACGACGGCCCACACGATCGCGAGGTAGAAAGCCAGGGTCGCGGTGAACAGAACGACCCGGTGCCGGCTCATCCTCGGCACATCGATGTGGGCCGGTCGTTCCGGCTCACGGTCCAGTCTGGCGAACACCCGGTCCAGACGCCGGGTGAGGTTTCGTTCGGTACGCACCCAATCGACGTTACAGCGAGTGAGCTGTGTTCCCGGTCGAAACAGGGGCTTTGTGATGACGATGTGATGTGGGAAACGTCTCAAGGGCGGTCCGAATTCACGGGATTCCGCAATCCCGTGGGGGCGCTCCCTTCAATTCCTTTGATCATGCCGGGTGTTGTTTATATGGCGCTTATGAATGCGTTAACCCGGACCTGGGGCGGAATTCTCCGGGACGTCATCGTCCGGTGGAGTGGATCACGGCGGGCCGGAGCCGTTCAGCCAGAACGCCCCGTAGACCGCCGAAGCGACCGCCAACCCCGCCGTGACCAGGGTCGATCGGGAGGTGCGGAGCCGGGCCAGGGCGCAGGCGAGCGGCAGCAGCACCGGAAAGGCCGGCAGCAGCAGCCGGGGCTTGGAGCCGAAGTAACTGGACGCGCACAGGGCGAGCGCGAGCACGACACCGGTGTACACCAGGAGTTCGACGGGCTGACGCGCGCGGACACCGTTGACGTACAGCCAGATCAGCAGGGCCACACCGATGATCAGGCCGGCGCCGGCGAGGGCGGACGGAAATGACGTGAACTTGTCGGCCACGAATCGGGCGAACGCGTACCCGCCGTCGAACCCGTTGCGCCATCCGGCCTGGACGTCCAGGTATCCGAGCGGGCCCCGGCCGGTGTGCCGGCCCACCCAGAGGACGTACCCCGCGGCACCGAGCGGGGCGAGCGCCATGCCCAGCGCGCGGCGCGTGGGGGAGGGGCGCGGAGCGGTCTGTACGCCGGGGGCGGGCGAGGGGGCCCGTGTGACGGCTGGGGTGTTTGCGGCGCTTGAGTCAGAAGTGGGCGAAGAGGCGGCATTTGTGTGGGGGGCTTGTGGCGTTCCCTGCGCGCCGTCTGTTATCTGATCGCGCCCCGCGTGTGCGCTCCGCTCCTGCGCCGAGGCGTGTTCGGCGTCACGCGCGCCGTGCGAGTCGCCCGTGCTTCGGTCTCGCACGAAGGAGAGCACCCCCGCGACCCACACCGCCGCGACCACCGCCACGCCCACCGGCCGGGTCAGCCCGGCGAACGCCGCCAGCAGACCCGCGCCGACCCAACGCCCGGTCAGCAGCGCGTACAGCGACCAGGCCGCCAACGCCGTGAACAGGGACTCGCTGTACGCCATCGACTGCACGATCCCGACCGGCAGCACCGCCCACAGCAGCACCGCGCAGACCCCGGCCCGCCGCCCGTGCACCAGGTCGGCGACGGCGAAGATCCCGGCCGCCGCGGCCAGCGAGGAGAGCAGGGCGACGACGAGGCCCGCGTCCGCGTACGACACCGGGGCGACCGCGTGCAGCAGCCGCTCCAGCCACGGCAGCAGCGGGAAGAACGCGAGGTTGGAGTGGACGTCGCCGTTCGGCAGCCGCACCTCGTAGCCGTACCCCAGCTCGGCGACCCGCGTGTACCAGAGCGAGTCCCAGCGCGCGGTGAGCAAGGTGGACGCGCTCTTGCCGCGCGCGGCGCTCCACACCGCCAGCGCGAGCAGCCCCAGGGCGCGGACCGCCGCATAGCCCAGGAGGGCGGGCGCCGCCCGGCGCAGAAGGGGGGCGTGGGCCGGTGCCACGCGCGTCTCAAGGTCGGTCACGGGCTCGATTATCGACGGGCGGGGGAACCGGACGGTTCGCCGGGTCGTGGTCAAGAGGAGACGGTGTGGCGTACGCCACACGGGTTCCGTCGAGCGTGTGAGAGGTCCGCCACGTGACCGGGCGGTGAACTCGCGTACGCTGACGAGTCACCTGCGTGGGTTTGCGCGGGCCGGAGACCCCGCTCCTCTCCGGCCGTACGACAGGGAGTCCCCACCCCGTCGCTCCGCCCCACGCGAGGGATCATCTGGGAGGTACGTACATGTCCGGGACGACCACGGCTGCCGTACGGCCGCGCCGTCGGACGGCCGGGGCCGGTGCCAACCGCTGGGTCGTCCTCGTCGTCCTCTGCGTGAGCCTGCTGCTCGTCGCCCTCGACGCGACGGTGCTGCACGTGGCGGTCCCCGCCGTCACCGAGGACCTCAGACCCGGTGCCGTGGAACTGCTCTGGATCGTCGACGTCTACCCCCTGGTGTGCGCCTCCCTGCTGATCCTCTTCGGCACCCTCGGCGACCGCGTCGGCCGCAGACGGATCCTGCTGCTCGGCTACTCCCTCTTCGGTGTCGCCTCCGCCGTCGCCGCCTTCGCGCCGACCGCCGAGGCCCTGATCCTCGCCCGCGCGCTGCTCGGCGTCGGCGGTGCGATGATCATGCCCGCGACCCTGTCCATCCTCCGGCAGGTCTTCCCCGACCGGCGCGAGCGCGCGCTCGCCATCGGCATCTGGAGCGCGGTCGCCGCCGTCGGCGCGGCGGTCGGGCCGCTGCTCGGCGGCTTCCTGCTGGAGCACTTCTGGTGGGGCGCGGTGTTCCTGGTGAACATCCCGCTGATGCTGGTCAGCCTGCCGGTGGGCCGGATCCTGCTGCCCGAGTCCCGCGGCGACGGGCGCGGCCCCTGGGACGTGACCGGCGCGCTGATGGCGGCGGCCGGTCTCTTCGGTGCCGTCCTCGGGGTCAAGCGGGTAGGCGGCGGCGAGGCGGTGCTGAGCCCCTTCACCCTGCTGCCCCTGCTGGGCGGCGCGGCCCTCCTCCTTCTCTTCGTACGGCGTCAGCGCCGGCGCCCCCATCCGCTGGTGGACCTGCGGATGTTCCGCCGGCCCGCGTTCAGCACCTCCGTGGGCTGCATCGTGCTGGCCATGCTGGCGCTGGTCGGTCTGGAGCTGATCGCCGCGCAGTACCTGCAACTGGTGCTCGGCCTCTCGCCCCTGGAGACGGGCCTGCGGCTGCTGCCGCTGACCGTCGCCGCGATGGGGGCGGGGCTGGCGGGCGCGCGGATGCTGCGCCGCTTCGGACCGCGCCGGATGGTGTGCCTCGGCTTCTGCCTGACGGCCGCCGCCGTGCTGACCCTGACGGCGATGGGCGCCACCGACGACACGGCACTGCTGCTGGCCGGCTTCGTGCTGCTGGGCTTCGGCCTGGAGACCACCCTCTTCGGCGCCTACGAGTCGATGCTCAGCGAGGCCCCGTCCGAGCAGGCCGGCGGCGCGGCGGCCATCGGCGAGACGTCGTACCAGCTGGGCGCCGGCATCGGCATCGCGCTGCTCGGCAGCGTGATGAACGCGGCGTACGCGCCGGGGCTGCGCTCGGTGCCGGGCGTGCCGCGGCACGCGTCGGCCGCGGCGGGCCACTCGCTCGGCGAGGCCTACGAGATCGCCGGGCGCCTCGGCGGGTCCGCCGGGGCCGCGCTGCGCCGGGCGGCGCGGGACTCCTTCGTGCACGGACTCCATGTGACGCTCCTGGTGAGCGCGGGTCTGCTGCTGCTGGGCGCGGTGATGGCGCTGCGGCTGCCGCGGACCATGCAGTGCGGCGAGGAGCAGGCCGCGGCCGAGGTGGGACTGCCGGCGCCCCGGGAGGCGGAGCGGGCGGCCGCGCAGCCGCGGGTCTCCGCCTGATCCCCTCTGGACGTGCGGGACACTGCACCGTAACGTCGGCCGGAGAGCCGTAACTAGCGCTGCTAGTTTTGCTGATTCCCGTGTCCCGGAGGGTGTTCCATGTCCGCGTCCGCGAAGCTGCCCCCGTTCGATGCCGCCGACCCGCTCGGGATCGACGACCTGCTGGACCCGGAGGACCTGGCCGTCCGGGACACCGTCCGGAGCTGGGCCGCCGACCGCGTGCTGCCGTACGTCGCCGACTGGTACGAGAAGGGCGAGCTGCCGCAGATCCGCGAGCTCGCGCGGGAGCTCGGCGCCATCGGCGCGCTCGGCATGTCCCTCACCGGCTACGGCTGCGCGGGCGCGTCGGCCGTGCAGTACGGGCTGGCCTGCCTGGAGCTGGAGGCCGCCGACTCGGGCATCCGCTCCCTGGTCTCGGTGCAGGGCTCGCTCGCCATGTACGCGATCCACCGGTTCGGCAGCGAGGAGCAGAAGCAGGAGTGGCTGCCCCGCATGGCGTCCGGCGAGGTGATCGGCTGCTTCGGCCTGACCGAGCCCGACCACGGTTCCGACCCCGCCGCCATGCGCACGTACGCCAAGCGCGACGGCGACGACTGGGTGCTCAACGGCCGCAAGATGTGGATCACCAACGGCTCGGTCGCCGGCGTGGCCGTGGTCTGGGCGCAGACCGAGGAGGGCGTGCGGGGCTTCGCCGTACCCACCGACCGGCCGGGCTTCTCGGCGCCCGAGATCAAGCACAAGTGGTCCCTGCGCGCCTCCGTCACCAGCGAACTCGTCCTCGACGACGTACGGCTGCCCGCCACCGCCGTGCTGCCGGAGGTCACCGGACTGCGCGGGCCGCTGAGCTGCCTGTCGCACGCCCGCTACGGCATCGTCTGGGGTGCGATGGGCGCCGCGCGCAGCAGCTTCGAGACGGCCGTGGAGTACGCGAAGACGCGCGAGCAGTTCGGGCGGCCCATCGGCGGCTTCCAGCTCACCCAGGCCAAGCTCGCCGACATGGCGGTCGAACTGCACAAGGGAATCCTGCTCGCCCACCATCTGGGGCGGCGGATGGACGCCGGCCGCCTGCGTCCCGAGCAGGTCAGCTTCGGCAAGCTCAACAACGTCCGCGAGGCCATCGAGATCTGCCGGACGGCGCGGACGATCCTCGGTGCCAACGGGATCTCCCTCGAATACCCCGTGATGCGGCACGCGACCAACCTCGAGTCGGTGCTCACCTACGAGGGCACCGTCGAGATGCACCAGCTCGTGCTGGGCAAGGCGCTCACCGGGCTCGACGCATTCCGGTGAACCCCCGGGGGGAGGCAGGGCCGACGGGCGGCCCTGCCTCAGCTCTGGTTGAAGAATCCGTCCTCGCGACGTGACGCCGGCTCGCCGCTGATGATCTCCGTGTTGGAGGGCGTCAGCAGGAAGACCCGGTTGGCGACCCGCTCGATCGTGCCCCGCAGGCCGAAGGTCAGCCCCGCGGCGAAGTCCACGACGCGCTTGGCGTCGGCGGGCTCCATCGCCGTGAGGTTCATGATGACCGGGACCCCGTCCCGGAACAGCTCGCCGATGGCGCGGGCGTCCCGGAAGCTGTCCGGGGTCACCGTGCCGATCCGGCGGCCCTTCTCCTCGGCCGTGTCCGTGGCCACCTTCACCCGGGGGTCGGTGACCCAGGCGGCCCCGGACTCGGTGCCCTCGGAGTAGTCGTCGTCGTAGTAACGCTCGTCATCGTTGTCGTCGACGAGGCCGAGCCACGCACTCGCCTTGCGTACCGATCCCATGGACGCCTCCTCTCACAGCGGTCTTTCGTGCTTTCCGCATCCCTATGGTCATCCATGATGCGGACGGTGCGCCAAGTGGATAGACGCCGCGCGGGGGGTTTGTGACGGTACTGGTGCACAGCGGATCCGTCGAGAGTCCTTGTGCCCCAAGGGCTGAGACTCATACGGATGCTGACTGTGAGTGAAATATGATTGTCAGGGGCGGATGGGTGACGCGCGGGGCGTACGGGTGAACGAGGGTCCTGATACGACCCGACAGTCGGCCGATACGATGCCGAGCTCAACGTTGTGGCACGGCACGGGGGATCGAAGTGTTCGGAATCGTCAGGCCCTGCTCCCACCGGCTCGGGGAGCACCTCAAGACCCAGTGGATGGCGCACTTGTGTGGGCTCTGCCTCGCACTGCGCCGCGACCACGGACAGTTCGCACGCATCGTGACGAACTACGACGGCCTGCTCATATCGGTTCTGACGGAGGCTCAGGCCGGGACGACGGCCGGCTCCCGGCGCACGGCCGGGCCCTGCGCCCTGCGCGGGATGCGCACGGCCTCCGTCGCCCAGGGCGAGGGCGCGCGGCTCGCCGCCGCCGTCTCGCTGGTGCTCGCCTCGGCGAAGGTGCGCGACCATGTCGCCGACCGTGACGGCCTGCTGGCGCGCAAGCCCGTGGCCGCCGCCGCGCGCCGGGTCGCCGCGGGCTGGGGCCGCGCGGGCGCGCACAGCGGAGCCGCGGTCGGGTTCGACACCGGCGTCCTCGTCGAGGCGGTCGACCGGCAGCTCGGCATCGAGACGCTCGCCGGTCCCGGCACCCCGATCCTGACGGTCACCGAGCCGACCGAGACCGCGACGGCCGCCGCCTTCGCGCACACCGCGGTGCTCGCCGGACGGCCGGGGAACGCGCGGCCCCTCGCGGAGGCCGGGCGGCTCTTCGGCCGGCTCGCCCACCTGCTGGACGCCGTCGAGGACCAGGAGGCCGACGCGCAGTCGGGTGCGTGGAACCCGCTCACCGCGACCGGCACCTCCCGGACCGAGGCGCGCCGGCTCGCCGACGACGCCCTGCACGGCATGCGGCTGGCGCTGCGGGACGCCGAGTTCAGCGACGGGAAGCTCGTCCATCTCCTCCTGGTCCACGAACTCCGGCGCTCCGTCGACCGGGCGTTCGGCACGGGGGCGTGCGGACACGGACCCGAGGCCTCCTTCGGACCGCCCCCGGGCCACCACGCGCCCCCCGCGCCGGGCAACCCCTACGGCACCCCCTTCGGCGGCGAACCGCCGCGCCCGGACAAGCGGGGCTTCTGGGCCGGGTGCGCGGCCGCCGTCGGCCTGTGCTGCACCTGCAAGGTCTGCTGCGCCGACGAGTACGAGGGGCCGTGGTCCCGCAAGAAGCGCGAGGGCTGGTGCGGCAACTGCGACTGTGACTGCTCGTGCTGCGAGGCCTGCCAGTGCTGCGAGTGCTGTGAATGCTGCTCGTGCTGCGACTGCGGGGTCTGAGGCGCGCCCGTCCTTCGGTTCCTCAGTTCCTCAGCTCCGGCGGGGAGATGCGCGACGTGGTGATCGCGGACCCGGACGTGCCCCACTTCTTCAGGATCCTGTCGTACGTGCCGTCGGCGATCAGCTTGTTCACCGCCGCCCGGAAGGCCGGGGCCAGCCGGGTGCCCTTCTTGAAGGCGAAGCCCACGTCGAGCCGGTGGAACTCGTTGAGGAATCTCAGGCCCGGCTGGTGGGCGACGGCGTACCGCAGGCCGTTGATCGTGGACATCACGACATCGCTGCGGCCCTGCTGGAGCGAGGACCAGACCGCGCCGGACTCGGCGTACGTCTGCACCTCGTACGCCTTCTCGCCCGCGTCGGTGCACACGTGCCTGCCGGCCTCCAGGGTGGCCTCGAACGTCGTGCCCGCGCCGGTCGCGACGTTCAGGCCGCACAGCTGCTTCAGGTCGGTGATCTTTTTCAGCTTGCTGTCCTCGCGGGTGGCGAAGCCCTGGCCGTCGTTGACGTAGGTCACGAAGTCGATGGTCCCGCGGCGTTCGTCCGTGACGCCGAAGTTGCTCGCCCCGAAGTCGTACTTGCCGCTGTCCAGGGCGGGCAGGATCGCCTCGAAACTCGCCTGCTCCACCTTCAGACGGACGCCGAGGACGTTCGCCACCGCCTTGGTGACGTCGACGTCCTGACCGGTCAGGGTCCTGCCGTCGGACAGATAGGTGGTGCCGGGCGGGGTGCCGCCGACACTGACGGCGACGGTGAGGCTTCTGGTCCCGGCCGGCAGCAGTCCCGCGACCGCGTCGTCCTTCTTCTCCGCGGACACGACGTCCGCGGTGGGCACGTCGTCGGACGCGGCCGCCACGCCGGAGGCGTCCGCGCCGCCCGGACCGCCGGAACCGGAGCCGCAGGCGGTCAGCAGCAGAGTGGCCGACGTGATGGCGAAAAAGGGCAGGAAATGGCGACGAACCGGCGTACGCATCGGGAAGCGGTCTCCTGGAGCGGAAGGATGTGAGGCAACGCGAGGGAGGAAGCGCGAGGGGAGGGGTGCGCGTGTGAAGGCGTGGCGGAACACGGGAGAACGCGAAGACACCCGCCGCGAGGCGGGGGCGCGCAGGGGGTCAGCTCAACAGGAGGAGGACCACACGCGACCGAAGTCGATGTGGGAGCGGGTGACCAGCCACTGCTGCGGATGCATGGGCCAAGTGGAACAGGCATCAGATGACCCGTCAACCGACTTGAGACGTACGGCTCACAGTATGGACATCCTTGACAGCGCACTGAAACGGACGCGTACTCTCGGCGCACGGCCCTGCTGAGGGGCTCGGCCGTGTCCCGCGCCGCTGGGCGCGCCCGTGTGAAGGCACCACCCCCTGACTCTTCGTGTCACGGAGCCTTCGCATGTCATCCGACACCCTCGCCCAAGTCCCCACCGCACCGGAGAAACCCGGGCCCGCGAACGCGCCCCGGATCGTCCCGCGGCGCCGGTACGGGCAGTGGGCCGCCGCCGTCCTGGTGCTCGCCCTGCTCGGTGCCGCCGTCACCTCGGTCCTGCGCAACAAGGCGTTCCAGTGGGACGTCGTCGCCGACCACTTCACCTCGGACTCCGTCCTGCGCGGACTGTGGCTCACGCTGTGGCTGACCGCGGTGGTGATGGTCCTCGGGTTCGCCCTCGGCACCCTGCTCGCCGGCTTCCGGCTGTCCGCCAACCCCGTGCTCAGAGCGGTGAGCCGGGGCTATGTCTGGCTGTTCCGGTCGATCCCGGTCCTGGTGCAGCTGCTGCTCTGGTTCAACATCGGGGCGCTGTACCCGAAGTTGTTCGGCGTGCGGACGGTCGACCTGCTCAGCCCGGTCGCCGTCGCGATCATCGGGCTCACCCTGCACGAGGCCGCCTATGCCGCCGAGGTCGTCCGGGGCGGCATCCTCTCCGTGGACCGCGGGCAGATCGAGGCCGCCCAGGCACTCGGGCTGAGCCGGTGGCGGCGCGGGCGGCGGATCGTGCTCCCGCAGGCCATGCGCGCCATCGTGCCGCCGGCGGGCAACCTGCTCGTCGGCACCCTCAAGGGGACCTCGATCGTCAGCGTGATCGCCGTCAACGACCTATTGTTCTCCACCCAGTTGATCTACCACCGCACCTACCAGGTGATCCCGCTGCTGATGGTCGCCACCCTCTGGTACGCCGTCGTCACCTCCCTGCTCGGCATCGGCCAGCACTTCGTCGAGAAGC
The DNA here is from genome assembly GCF_043079785.1 of Streptomyces sp. NPDC015139. NCBI lineage: Bacteria > Bacillati > Actinomycetota > Actinomycetes > Kitasatosporales > Streptomycetaceae > Streptomyces > Streptomyces sp. NPDC015139. The sequence goes on from NZ_JBIBUW010000010.1 coordinate 52,481, forward strand.
ACTACGCGCGCGGCACGGAGGACGCGCGATGAGGCCTCAGCTGGTGATCGTGGGAGCCGGGCCGCGGGGGACCGGCATCCTCGAACGTCTCGCCGCCAACGCCCCCGAGCTGTACACCGGTACCGGCCTCGACATCCACCTGGTCGACCCGCACCCGCCGGGCGGCGGGCGCATCTGGCGCGAGGCCCAGTCGCCGCTGCTGTGGATGAACTCGCACGCCGAGGACGTCACCATGTTCACCGACGACACCGTGCTGATGGACGGCCCGGTGCGCGAGGGCCCCACCCTGCACGAGTGGGCCGCGCTGGGCGGCCGTACCTTCGCCGACCGGCGGCTCCAGGGCCGCTATCTGCGCTGGGTCCACGAACAGGCATGCGCCGAGCTGCCGCCCGGCGTCACCGTCCACCACCACCCCCGCCGCGCCCTGCGGGTCACCGGCTCGCCCGAAAGCCGCCAGCAGGTATGGCTGGAGGACCGCCCGCGCCCCCTCCACGCCGACCTGGTGATCCTCGCCGTCGGCCATCTGGACGCCGAGCCGGACCCGCCACAGGCCGGGCTGGCGGGGTACGCCCGGGCGCACGGCCTGGTGCACCTGCCGCCCGACTTCACCGCCGACAGCGACCTGTCCGTCCTGCGGGCCGGCGAGCCCGTGCTGGCGCGAGGCTTCGGGCTGGCCTTCGTCGACCTCATGGTGCTGCTCACCGAGGGTCGCGGCGGACGGTACGAGGGGGACACCTACCTCCCCTCCGGGCGGGAGCCCGTGCTGTACGTCGGCTCACGGCGCGGGGTGCCGTACCACGCGAAGATCGGCTACGACTGGACCGGCGACCGGCCCCCGCTGCCCCGCTTCCTCGGCCCCGCCGAGGTGCGCGGGCTGCTGGCCAGGCCGGACGGGTTCGACTTCCGGCGCGACGTGTGGCCCCTGGTGGAGAAGGAGCTGGGGTTCGCCCACTACCACCGGCTGTTCACCGCCCACCCCGAGCGCACCGCGATGCCGTGGACCGCCTTCGAGGAGAAGTACGCGCTCGCCGACGGACCCGCCGAGGCCGGCGCGCTCATCGCCGCCGCCGTACCGGACCCGGCCGACCGGCTCGACCTCGCCGCGCTCGACCGTCCCCTCGACGGCGTGCGCCACACCTCCCACGAGGCGTTCCAGGAAGGGCTGCGCGGCTACATCGAGGACGACCTGGCCCGCCGTCACGATCCGGCGTACAGCGCCGACCTGGGGGTCTTCCTCGGGCTGCTCTCCGTCTACGGGCAGCTCGTGCGGCTCGGGAACACCGGCACCCGGTGGCACGGGTTCTTCAGCTACCTGGCCTCCGGGCCGCCCGGGCCCCGGCTGCGGCAGATGCTCGCGCTGTCCCGGGCCGGCCTGCTCAGGTTCGTCGGCGCCGACATGACCGTCACCGCCGAGGACGGGCTGTTCCGGGCCACCAGCCCCACCGTGCCGGGCTTCCGCGTCGAGGCCCGCGCGCTGGTCGAGGCCCGGCTGCCCGAGCCCACCGTGGGACGGGCCCGCGACAGCCTGCTGCGCGAACTGCACGCCGACGGCGCCGCCGAGACCCCCGACGGCCTGCTCCGGGTCGACCCCGGTGACTGCCGGATCCTCGACGGCACCGGGCGCCCGCACCCGCGGCGCTTCGCCCTCGGCCCGTACACCGACGCCCGTACCCCCGGCGCCTTCACGCGGCCCCGCACCGGTGGGCCCGCGTTCCGGCAGAACGACGCCGTCGCCCGGGCGGTGCTGACCTTCGTGCGGGACCGGGCGGCCGGACGCGCCGCCGCCTGAGCCACCCCCTTCCGCGAACTCGTAAAGGAAACGCATGCGATGACCGTCATGGTCGACATCAGGTCGGTGCACAAGAGCTTCGGCTCGCTCGACGTGCTCAGGGGCATCGACCTCCAGGTACGCGCCGGAGAGGTCACCGTCGTGCTCGGTCCCTCCGGCTCCGGCAAGTCCACGCTGCTGCGCACCGTCAACCACCTGGAGAAGGCGGACCGGGGCGAGATCCGGGTGGACGGCTCCCTCGTCGGTTACCGGCGCGCCGGGGACAAGCTGTACGAACTCCCCGAGCGCCAGGTGCTCCGACAGCGCACCCGGATCGGTTTCGTCTTCCAGAACTTCCGCCTCTTCCCGCACCTCACCGTCCTCGACAACGTCGTCGAGGCACCGGTGTCCGCGCTGAAGCGGCCGCGGAAGGAGGCCGAGGCGAGCGCGCGCCGGCTGCTGGCGCGCGTCGGGCTCGCCGACAAGGCCGGCGCCTATCCACGGCAGCTGTCCGGGGGGCAGCAGCAGCGGGTCGCCATCGCGCGGGCCCTCGCGCTGGAACCCCGGCTGCTGCTGTTCGACGAGCCGACCTCGGCCCTCGACCCCGAGCTGGTCGGCGAAGTGCTCGACGTCGTCCGGGACCTGGCCGACCGGGGCACGACGATGATCGTCGTCACGCACGAGATCGGGTTCGCCCGGGAGATCGCCGACACGGTCGTGTTCATGGCCGACGGGAGGATCGTCGAACAGGGCCCACCCGAGGAGGTGCTCGGCGCTCCGCGGGAGGAGCGGACGCGGGCGTTCCTCTCGAAGGTGCTGTGAGGATGGCCGGCTCGCGGCCGTCACCGCGGAACGGCATGCGGAGGCGCGGGGCATGAGCAGTCTGCTGCACCTCGCCGCCGCCCTAGACCAGCCGGACGTCCTGGACGCCGGAAGCCACGTCGAACTCGCCCGGCTCGCCGAGCGCGGCGGGCTGGACTTCGTCACGCTGGAGGACTCCCCGGACCCACCCGGTACCGACGCCCTCGCGGTGCTGTGCCGGGTGGCGACCGCGACCCGGCGGATCGGCCTGGTCCCGACGCTCACGACCACCCGCACGGCGCCGTACCGCGTGCGGGCGGCCGTGGCCACCCTGGACCGGCTCGGCCGGGGGCGGGCCGGCTGGCGCGTCGACGTGTCCGGCGACACGGAGGAGGCCCGGCCGTCCGACGGCCGGCCCGCGGCGCCGGACGGGACATCGCGGTACGGGACGGGCGAGGACACCGGCTCGGCGACGGGACCGCGGGAGGTGCGGGAGGGCGGCACGGCGGTGAGACCGGGGGGCGGCGCGGTCGTGCGGGACCCGGCGGCCGGCCGGCTCCCCGGCCATGAGCGGGCGCACCCGGCCGGTTCCGCCGCCACCGCCCTCCAGGACCGCGGCCCGATGCCGCTGCCGGGTCCGGTGCCGGGCGACTGCGTCCGCGTGGTCGACGCCACCGACGAGCGGACCTGGAGCGGTGCCGCCCGGCACGCGGACGTGGCCCTGGTCCGCGCCGCGACCCCGGCGCGGGCGGCCGCCGTACGCGACGAACTGCGCGCGCGTGCGGCCGTTCACGGACGGCGGCCGGACACGCTGCGGGTCCTGGTGAGCCTGCTCGTGGATCTCGGCGACGGCGAGTACGCGGCCGCACCGGGACACGGGGGAGGGGGCCCGCGGCCGACCGCGCGGGGCCCGCTCTACCGGGGCGGCCCGGTCGACCTCGCGGAACTGGTCGCCTCCTGGCACGCCGACGGCGTCACCGACGGCTTCCACCTGCTGCCCGCCGAACCGCGCCGCGATCTCGAGCGGCTGGTCAACGGCACGGTGGCGCTGCTTCAGCACCGCGGACTGTTCCGTACGTTCTACCCGGGCAGCACCCTGCGCGAGCACCTGGGCCTCGCCGCACCGGCGTACCGGACGGCCCCGCGGGGAAAGGCCGAACACCGATGAGAGGAAGGACGGCATGACGACGGACGCGTCCGAGGCGTGGAAGCGGTGGCACGAGCAGCGGGTGGAAACGGTTTCCGCGCCCTACGGACCGCTCGCCCTGACCGCCACCCACTGGATCGAGGACTATCCGGAGGGGCGACTTCCGGACATTCCCGGGATCTGGGCAACGGATGGTGCGGGAGTCGTGCTCACCGCCGCCGAAGCCGACAGCCTCACCGTGGACGGCCGGCCCTTCACCGGCGGGCTCCCGCTCACGGCCGACGGCGGGCCGGCGGCCGGGTCGCGCGTCGCGCTCGGCCGGAGACGACTGTCCGTCCTGGTCCGGGAGGGTGTCTGGGGTGTCCGGGTCTACGACCCCGAATCCGCGGGCCGGCGCGACTTCCGGGGCATCGAGGCCACCTCCTACGACCCCCGCTGGTCGGTGCCGGGGCGCTACACGCCGTACGACGGCCCCCGTACCGTGCGGGTCGGCAACGCGGACGGCCGGGAACGCGGGCTCGCACTCGCCGGCGAACTCGCCTTCACCCTCGCCGGGCGGGAACGGACGCTGCAGGTGGCACGGCAGGGCGACGGGCGGCTGTGGGCGGTGTTCGCCGACACCACGAGCGGCGACACCGGCTTCCGGTTCCGCTTCCTCCATCCCGAGGCGCCGGACGTCGACGGCCGTACCACGGTCGACTTCAACCGGGCCCAACTCCCGCCGTGCGCCTTCGCCGACCACTTCATCTGCCCTTTTCCGCCACCCGGCAACACGCTGGACCTGGCGGTGACCGCGGGGGAGCGCGCGCTGACCTGACGTCAGGGAGGAGCCCGGGGCAAGCGCTTGCCGGGGTGGGCGCACCGAGATGGTTCAAAGTCCAACGGCCGAAAGGCACCCTTGTGCCGACCGGCCGTTCGGCCGAATACTCCCCCTCAGCGCTTGTCAGGGGCATGCGTGTTCGGAAACCAGCCGCGCCCCTGGCTGCGCCTCACCGGGCCCCGACCCCACGCGGGCCCCCGACTTCCCTTGGAGGGAACGAAACGTGAGGATCAAGCGCACCACTCCCCGCAGCGGCACCGCCAGACGGACCCAGCTCCTCGCCGTGGCCTCCGGCTTCCTGGCCGCGGCGGCGTTCGCCACCCCCACCGCGAACGCCAGTGACGCCCACACGTTCAGCGCCACCCAGCTCAGCACGGCGAGCGCCTCCGTGCTCAAGGCCGACGTCCCCGGTACGGCCTGGGCGGTGGACGGCAAGACCAACCGTGTCGTCGTCACCGTCGACAGCACGGTGTCCAAGGCCGAGATCGCCAAGATCAAGAAGCAGGCCGCCGGCACCGCGGGCGCGCTCACCATCAAGCACACGGCCGGCAAGTTCAACAAGCTGATCACCGGCGGCGACGCGATCTACGGCGGCTCCTACCGCTGCTCGCTCGGCTTCAACGTGCACAGCGGAAGCACCTACTACTTCCTGACCGCGGGTCACTGCGGCGAGGTCGCCTCCACCTGGTACAGCAACTCGGGGCACACCACGGTGCTGGGCACCAACGTCGGCTACAGCTTCCCGGGCAACGACTTCGCGCTGGTGCGGTACACCAACTCCTCGGTCGCGCACCCGAGCGCGGTCGGCAGCCAGACCATCAGCCGCGCGGCCACCCCGTCCGTGGGTACGACCGTCTACCGGCGCGGTTCCACCACCGGCACGCACAGCGGCCGGGTGACGGCACTGAACGCCACGGTCAACTACGGCGGCGGTGACATCGTCTACGGCCTGATCCAGACCACCGTGTGCGCCGAGGGCGGCGACAGCGGCGGTCCGCTCTACTCCGGGTCCACGGCCTACGGTCTGACCTCCGGCGGCAGCGGCAACTGCAGCTCCGGCGGCACGACCTTCTTCCAGCCGGTGACCGAGGCGCTGAGCTACTACGGAGTCACGCTTCCCTGACGGTTCCCCTTCCGGATTCACCGGGCCCCCGCACGCCGTGCCGCGTGCGGGGGCCCGCCGTTGTGCGCTCCAGGGGAGGTGATTTTCGGCCAGGCATGACGGTCACCGTCCGCCGAGCGGTTACTCGCTCGTAGTGTTTGCAGCGCGAACTTCCAGGCGTGCGCGAGGACCTGAACGCGAGACGGCGCGTGCGCACCGCCGCCGCGCGCGTCCTGAAGTCGACCTTGTGTGCTCCCTGTGCCGTTAGGAAGAGTAGGCGCCCGTCAACCAGCCTTCCGGCCCGTCAGGTCCCCACAACCCGACCGGCCGACCCCCCACAGGAGGACACGAGTTGAAGCACCGACGCATATCCGGGCGGCGCGCGGCCATGGCGGGCGGCGCCGTGGCCGCACTGGTCGCCGCGGGTGTCACCTTGCAGAATGCGAACGCCAGCGAACCCGCCCCGGCCGCCCCGGAGCTACGGATCCTGTCGGCTCCGGCGGCCGGAAAGCTCGCCTCGACCCTCGGCAGTGACCTCGGCGCCGACTCGGCCGGCAGCTACTACGACGCCCGGGCGAAGCGCCTCGTCGTGAACGTTCTCGACGAGACCGCGGCGAAGACCGTCGAGGCGGCCGGGGCCAAGGCCAGAATCGTCGCCAACTCCCTCGCCGAACTGGGTGCCGCGCGCACCACGCTGAAGACCGACGCGACCATCCCCGGCACCTCCTGGGCGACCGACCCGGTCAGCAACAAGGTCGTCGTCACCGCGGACCGGACGGTGTCCGGCGCGAGGTGGGACAAGCTCAGCAAGGTCGTCGACGGTCTCGGCGCAAAGGCCGAACTGAAGCGGTCCACGGGGAAGTTCAAGCCCTTCATCGCCGGTGGCGACGCGATCAACGGATCGGGCGGCCGCTGCTCGCTCGGCTTCAACGTGGTCAAGGGCGGGCAGCCGTTCTTCCTGACCGCCGGCCACTGCACCCAGGCCATCTCCACCTGGACGGACTCCAGCGGCAAGCAGATCGGGAAGAACGAGGAGTCCCACTTCCCGGGGACCGACTTCGGCCTGGTCGAGTACACGGCCCAGGTGGAGCACCCCAGCGAGGTCGACCTCTACGACGGCACCTCCCAGAAGATCACCGGCGCCGCCGCGGCCACCGTCGGCATGAAGGTGACCCGCAGCGGTTCGACGACCAAGGTGCACTCCGGCACGGTCACCGGCCTGAACGCCACGGTCAACTACTCCGAGGGCTCGGTCAGTGGTCTGATCCAGACCGACGTGTGCGCCGAGCCCGGCGACAGCGGCGGCGCGCTCTTCTCGGGCAGCGACGCCGTCGGCCTGACCTCCGGCGGCAGCGGGGACTGCACCGCCGGCGGAGAGACCTTCTTCCAGCCCGTCACCGCGGCCCTGAAGGCCACGGGCACGCAGATCGGCTGACCCCCCGACGGCCCCACACCGCGCCCCGCCCCGGTCTCCGGGGCGGGGCGCGGTGCCGTGCCACCGGGCCGGGCCTCGTGGCGAGCGACGCCTCCGGCCGGTGGTCCGCGGCGGATTCGGGCGGGTGCTCGTCCGTCACCGCGGCCCTCACGGCCGCGGGTCCGCAGTCCGGCCGAGCCATCGGCAGCCCGGTGCGAAGGCCCGGCCGGGCCTTCGAGGGCGGGGGCGTGCCGGGGCGCCCGGGCCGGCAGGTGGGTGGCCGGGCATCGCGGGGCCCCGGCCGGCGGTGGTCAGTCCGCCAGTGCGGCCGGCCGTACCGCCTGTGGTCCGAAGCGTCGGCGTGCCCGGTCCGCGGCGGCTTCGGCCGCGCGTGCCCGCCCGTCGCCGGGGTCCAGCGAGAGCTGGCGGTAGGCGCCGCCGGCCGGCAGCAGGCCGTCGGCGCGGAGCGCGAAGGCGCGGACTCTCGCCCGTTGCAGCCCGAGGGCGGTCAGCAGCCCGAGGGCGGTCGCGGCGAGGGCGGGGGAGTGGTCGGTCGCCTCCGGCAGCGTGCGGGTGCGCGCGGTGGAACTGCGGTCGGCGTAGCGCACGGTGAGGGTGAGCCGGCCGGCGACCTGCTTCTCGCCGCGCAGGCGCTGGCCGATCCGGTCGGCGAGGCCCAGGACGGCCCGGTGCTGCTGCGCCGGGTCGAGGCAGTCCCGGTCCAGCACGACATCCGCGGTCAGGTGCGCCGCCGGTTCCGCGGGGGCGACCGGGCGGGGGTCGTGGCCGCGGGCGCGCTCGGCCAGCAGGCGGGCCGAGCCGGCGCCGAGGAGCCGTTGGAGGGTCGCCATGGGGAGGTCGGCGATCTGGCCGATGGTGTGCAGCCCGTACCTGCCGAGCGTGTCCGCCGTGGCCCGTCCGATCCCCGGCAGCGCGGTGACCGGGCGGGTGTACAGCCAGTCGGCGGCCCGGTCGGCGGGGACCCAGGTGGCGTGTCCGGGCGCGGCGGTGTCGGCCGCCATCGCCGCCAGCATGCGGTTGCCCGCGAGCCCGGCGCTGCTGTCGATGCCGTAGAGGAGCTTCAGCCTGAGCTGGGCCGTCTGGATCAGCTCGTAGGGAGACAGGTCGAAGTACCTGAGCGCCGAGGTCAGGTCCAGCTGGACGGCGTCGGGCGGAACGGCCTGGACATGGGGCGTGACACCGGACATCAGTTCGATGACGTCGTCGTACCGGGTCTCCTCCGGTGCGGCGTGCAGATGGATGTGGGCGATGTGCCGCTGACGCGTCGTCATCCTGCGCTCCCCTGACTGGTGTACCCGAACTTCTTCAGGTCCGCCGAACGGCTGCCGGCGGGCTGCAGATCGGCGTACGGATGCAGCCGGGCGCCCGTGGTGCCGTTGGCCAGGGTCCGCCCCGGCTGGGCGGGAGTCGGATGCGGATGACGGGAGCCGATGAGGGCGAGCGCGGCCTCCGGGCCGTCGTCGCGGCGGGCGGCGGCGATCTCGTCCAGGTCCCAGGCCATGGTGCCGACCACGGTCCGGCGGGTGCCGCGCACCTGGACCGTGCCGCGGACCAGCAGCAGCCCGCTGTGGAAGACGGTGTACGCGCAGGCCGGGTGGGAGTCCTCGAAGAACGCCAGGTCGACCAGGCCCGAGCCGTCCTCCAGGGTGACGAAGATGATCCGCTTGCCGCTCGCGATCGGCGGTGTCTGGGTGGAGGCCCGCACACCGGCGACGAGGACCTGCTGACCGGCGCGCAGTCCGGACAGGTGGGCCGCGTCGGTCGCGCCGATCTCGCGCAGCAGCCGGTGGTGGTGCTCCATCAGGTGCTTGGAGACGTCGATGCCGAGGGTGCTCAGCTCGGCGCTCAGGGCCTCGCGTCCGGTCAGCTCCGGCAGGCCGCTCGGCTCCGCCCCGCCGACCGCGTGCGTGTCGAAGGGCAACTGGCCCTTGCCCGCCGACCTGCTGCGGGACTGCCGGTGGAGTTCGGCGATCTGGAGCAGCAGGTCGCGCCGGGTGAGGTGGCCGTCGTGGAGGGAGTTCAGGGCGCCGATCTCCGCGAGGCGTTCGGCGACCGGCCTGCTGGGCCGCCCCCGCTGCCAGAAGTCCGACAGCGATCCGTACGGCTGCCCCTCCTCGATCCGGGCGCACTCCTCCTCGCCGATGCCGTGCACCGCGGAGAGGGCGAGACGTACACCCCACTGTTCCCCGTCGGCCTTCTCCACGGTGTGTTTCACCCCGGAGTGGTTGACGTCGACGGGCAGCACCGGCACACCGCGCCGGCGGGCGTCGGAGACGAGGACCCGCTTGGGCCACATGCCCGGGTCGTGTTCGAGGAGGCCGGCCAGCAGGAACGCCGGATAGTGGGCCTTGAGCCAGGCGCTCTGCAGGGCGGGTACGGCGAAGGCGACCGCGTGCGCCCGGCAGAAGCCGTAGGCGCCGAAGGCCTCGACGGTCTTCCAGACCTGGTCCCGCACCTCCTCGGAGTAACCACGCGCCTCCGCCCGCCGGTGGAACCAGTCCCTGATCCCCGGCATCCGCTCCTTGTCGCCGAGCGCCCGCCGGGCCATCTCGGCCAGGGCGCGGTCGCAGCCCGTCATCACCGACAGCGTCTCGATGATCTGCTCGTGCCAGATCGTCACGCCGTAGGTGTCGGAGAGCACGGGTTCGAGGTCCGGGTGGGCGTACCGGGGTGTGCCGCCGTGGCGTGCGGCGATGTACCGCTCGGGCATGCCCCCGGCGACCGGTCCGGGACGGAAGAGGCTGATGTCGGCGATGACGTCCTGCGGATCGCGGGGCTGCAGCCGGGACAGCAGGTCCTGCTGGCCGGGCGACTCCAGCTGGAACAGCCCCAGGGTCTGGCTCTCCTGGATCAGCTTGAACGCGAAGACGTCGTCGAGCGGCACCTGCTCGGGGTCGTCCAGGTCGATGTGGTTGCCGGTGGTCCGCTCGATCTCGGTGACGGCGTGGGCCATCGCCGACTGCATACGGACCCCCAGCACGTCGAGCTTGATGTTGCCCAGCGCCTCGATCTCCTCCTTCGCCGCCATGGCCATGGGGTAGTCCCCCTGCGGTGTGGGCTGCACCGGCAGCCGGTCCAGCAGGGTCGCGTCGCTGACGACCACGCCGCAGGGGTGCATGGCCATGCCGTGGACCAGGGAGTCGAGGCCTTCGGCGAGCTCCCACAGCGGTCCGTACCGGTCGGCCTCGGCGGCCAGTTGCCGCAGTTCGGGCAGTTCGGCGAGCGCGCCGCTGATGTCCGAGGCCCGCAGGTGCGGAAAGCTCTTGGCGATCCGGTCGACGTCCGCGGGCGCGATGCCGAGGGCCAGGCCGGTGTCCCGCAGGGCCCGGCGGGCCCGGTAGGTCTCGGGCATCGCGGTGACCGCCACCCGCTCCTTGCCGAACCGCTCGAAGATCGTGTCGTAGCACTCCAGCCGCCGGGCGGACTCCACGTCGATGTCGATGTCGGGCAACGACGCCCGGCGCACGCTCAGGAAGCGTTCGAACAGCAGGCGGTGGTCGAGCGGGTTGGCCGTGGCGATCCCCAGGGCGTGGCAGACCATCGACCCGGCGCCGGAGCCGCGGGCCGCGACCCGGATGCCCTTCTCCCGGATGTCGGCCACGACCTGGCCGACGGCGAGGAAGTACGAGTCGTAGTCCAGCTCGGAGATCACGCCGAGTTCGTCGTCCAGCCGGTCCAGGGCCGCCCGGTCGCGGTCGAGGCCGCGTCGGACCAGGCCGGCCTCGCACCGCGCGCGCAGCAGTCGCGCGGCGCCCGCCGTGCCGGGGCCGGCGCCGAAGAGCGACGGCTCCGGGAAGTGCGGCCTGCCCAGGCCGAGGTCGGCCGCGGGGTCGACGGTGCACAGGTCCGCGGTGGCGACGGTGTCCGCCAGCAGTCGCTCGGCCCGCCGGGCGTCGGCTCCGGCGCACTCGGTGATCATCAGCGCGGTGGCCGCCATGCTCTTCTCGTCCTTGAGCCAGCGCTGCCCGCTGTCCAGCCGGCGCCGGTCGATCGGCCGCAGCAGTCTCGCGGCGTCCAGGACGTCGGCCAGCCGGTGCTGGTCCGGGTCGGCGTAGCGGACGGAGTTGGAGAGCACCGCGGTGGTGCGGGTGCGGTCGGCGAGCGCCAGGGTGCGGGCGGCGAGGCGGAGCGAACCGGGACCGGTGCCGAAACGTTTATGCACCACGGCTTCCAGCCTGATCCCCTCGCCGAAGATCTCCTGCCACGGTGCCAGCAGCCGCACGGCCACGTCCTCCCGGCCGGCCGCCAGGGCCCGTACCGGTTCCGAGAGCGGTCCGAGCAGCACGGTCAGACCGGGGCCGCCGTACTCGCGCAGCGCCTCCCACGGCACCACCGGAGGCGTACCGGACACCGCGCCGACATGGCCGGCCGACGTGATGCGGCACAGCCGGGCCCATCCCTCCCGGTTCCGCGCGAGCAGCGTGAACCGCAGCGGCGGTTCGACGACGTGTGCGCCACCGCGCGCGGGGGTGCGGTGGCGCTGGGCGGGCGGTGGCGGCGCGAGGGCCGCCACCGCGAGGTCGATCCCGAAGATCGGCCGTATCCCCGCTCCGGCGCACGCCTCGGCGAACCGGACGGCGCCGGTGACGGTGTCCCGGTCGGTGAGCGCGAGCGCGGTCATGCCCCGCTCGGCCGCCCGCCGGGCGAGATGCTCGGGCTGGGCGGCGCCGTAGCGGATGGAGTAACCGGACGCGACGTGCAGATGGGCGAAGCCCGCCATGCCGCACCTCCCTCACTCCACCCCTTTTCCGCCATACGTCCGATACGTACATCGTACGCTCGTTCGATTACTGTAACCCCACCCGCATCGGTCGGGCGACAAGAAATCGAACGTGTCAGCGATTATCTTCCGGGATGGAGTGCTGGTGGAGCGGGATTCCCCGTGATCCGGCGGGACGGTGGGCTCAGTTGGCCCAGGGCGGGGAGAGGCGGGTGCCGTCGGCCAGCCGGGCTTCCAGGCCGACCGAGGTGGTGACCCAGGAGATCGCGGTGTGGTCGGTCGCATTGGTCACGGCCAGGGTCGCCCCCGGATTGATGATCACCGTGTCGCCGGCGGTGATCCGGTCGGTCCGGCCGTCGAGCGTGATGAGCAGCTCGCCGACGAGCAGGTGGAAGATCTCCTCCCGGTTGACGGTGTGGGCGGGGGCCTCGGTGCCCGGCGGTATCTCGCCGCGCCACGCGCACAGCTCCCTGCTGCCGGTGAGCGGGGTGGCGTACGAGACGAACCGGGCGCCGTGGATCTCGTGGGTCACGGCTTCCGAGGAGCGGACGACGGGCATGGCGGTGTCTCCCTGTATGGAAAGTAGTCAAGCTGCTTGACGATCTCCCCATATGGTCAAGCAGCTTGACCAAATCGTCAAGGGTGTTTCAATGCCTTCGTGCAGAACTCCGACGCCATGGCCCTGTCCGCCGCCCTGCTCGCCGTGGCGGGCGACCTCACTCAGCGCATCCATGACGGGGTCGTGGCCCGCGGATTCACCGACCTCCGGCCCGCCCACGGCTTCGCCTTCGCGCGGCTCGCGCCGGACGGCGCCACCGTCACCGACCTCGCCGCGCACCTCGGGGTGACCAAGCAGGCGGCGAGTCAGCTGGTGGACGAGATCGTGCGCAAGGGGTACGCCGAGCGGCTGCCGCACCCAAAGGACGCGCGCGCCCGGCTGATCGTGCTGACCGGGCGGGGGTGGGCCTGTACCCGGGCGGCGGAGGAGGCGGCCGCCGAGGTCGTGGGGCGATGGGCCGAACTGCTGGGCGAGGGCGAAGTGTGCGTGTTGCGGGACCGTCTGGCCCGGATCGCTCCCTACGGTCCGATCAGGCCTTCCTGGTGACGGACCGTCGGGGCGCCGACGCGGCGCGCCGGTGAGGCTCCGGTTATCACTGGAAGTTTTTACTGACGCGTAACTTCACACTTCCACTACTCGTCCGTAACTTGACGAGTGAACAGCATCCTCGTGATCCGGATCACAGGGTAAGGCCGTCGCACCTCCCTTGAGCCGCAAGGAGATCACACGATGCTGCCCTGGAAGCGAGTGCTCAGACCCCTCGCCGCGCTGCTCCTCACCGCCGCCGTCGCCACCCTCCCCGCCGCCACCGCCCAGGCCGCCTCCGCCCCGAGCAGCGGCTGGAACGACTTCTCCTGCAAGCCCTCCGCCGCCCACCCCCGCCCGGTCGTCCTGGTCCACGGAACCCTGGGCAACTCGATCGACAACTGGCTCTCCCTCGCCCCCTACCTGAAGGACCGCGGGTACTGCGTCTACTCCCTGGACTACGGCCAGTTGACCGGCGTCCCGCTCTTCCACGGCCTCGGGCCCATCGACAAGTCGGCCGAACAGCTGTCCGCCTACGTCGACAAGGTGCTCGCCGCCACCGGAGCCGCCGAGGCCGACCTGGTCGGCCACTCCCAGGGCGGCCTGATGCCCCGCTACTACCTCAAGTTCCTCGGTGGGGCCGGCAAGGTGAACGCCCTCGTCGGCATCGCGCCCGACAACCACGGCGCCACCCTGAGCGGGCTGACCAACCTGCTGCCGTACTTCCCCGGCGCCGCGGACCTGATCAAGGCCACCACCCCCGGCCTCGGTGACCAGATCCCCGGCTCCGCCTTCCTCACCAAGCTCAACGCGGACGGCGACACCGTCCCCGGAGTGCACTACACGGTCCTCGCCACCAAGTACGACGAGGTGGCCACCCCCTGGCGCAGCCAGTACCTGACCGGCCCCGACGTCCACAACGTCCTGCTGCAGGACCTGTGCCCGCTCGACCTCTCCGAACACGTGGCGATCGGCCTGTTCGACCGGATCGCCTTCCACGAGGTGGCCAACGCGCTCGACCCGGCCCACGCCACCGCCACCACCTGCGCGTCGGCCTTCAGCTGACGCGCCGCCGGGGCCTGTCCGGCCTGAGCCGCCGGACGGGCCCCGGAACCCTCACCCGCGGCGGCCGCCCGCGGCGCGCCGCCGCACCGACAGGAACAGCGCCGCCGAACCGAGCGCCAGCGCGGCCGCGCCGCCGACGGCCGCGTACGAGGTGCCGGTGGACGCGCCGGTCTCGGCGAGGTTCTCCGAACTCCCGTCGGCCTTCGGTCGGTTGGGCGCGGCGGCGGGCTCCGCGGAGGTGCTCGCGTCGTCGTCGCCGTGACCGTGGTGCTCGACCGTCGACCTGTCCTCGCCGGCCGCGACCTGCTCGTCGGACGGCGCGGAGGCGACCGGAGCCGGGGTGGACCCGGCGGATCCGGTGCTCTCCGTGCCGCCGGAGCCGGAGCCGGTGTCTTCGGTGCTCCCCGTACCGCCGCCGCTCCCCGTGCTCCCGGTGCCGCCGGTGCCTCCGCCGAAGTCCACGTCCGAGCAGGAGTAGAACGCCTCCGGGCTGTCCGAGCGCTGCCAGACCGCGTACAGCAACTGCCGTCCGGACCGCTCGGGAAGCCTGCCGGAGAAGGTGTAGAAGCCGCCCGAGGCGGTGGGGTCGGTGACCGTCGCCACCGGGTGCTCCAGATCCAGCGCGGACCAGGCCAGCGGCTTCGCGGGGTCGTAACCGGGCTTGGTCAGATAGACCTTGAAGGTCCCCTTGTGCGGCGCGGTCACCCGGTACTTGAAGGTGTACGACCCGCCGTGCACGCTCGTCGCCGGCCAGTCGGCGCGGGCCAGGTCGAGGCCCTTGAACTCGGCGTTGCCCGCGCTGCACAGCCTGCCGTCCGGGATCAGCCGCTGGTGCCGGCCGTTGGCGTCGCCGATCCGGATGCCGTTCCAGTCGTACAGGGCCTGGGCGCCGCCGGCCGTCACGGCCGCCCTGCACGCGGCCGACTTCGGGCTCTCCGGTCCCTCCGCGTAGCACTGCGAGACCCGGCTGACCGGGTCGCCCATCGAGCCGTGCGCGGACGCGGGGGCGGCGGCGAGCGCGGTCAGGGCGAGCGGCGCCGTACCGAGTACGGCGACGGCGGCGGCCTTGCGGCGGGCGCGAGCGGGCATGCGGAACTCCTCCGAACGGTCCGTGGGGGCGGGGTGGATCCCGTGGGGTGATCCGAAACTAGCCCCGAAGGACCGTGGAATCGCCTGCTGGAGGCGGGTGGAGGAGATCCTTATGGTCCTCTTAAGGGGGTGCTCAGACTGCGCTCAGGTAGCTACCGTGCGCGGCATGGACGACCAGGAGAACGAGGGGGTCCGGCCGGCCCGCGCCGCCGACGTACCCGCCGTGCGCGCGGTGACGGACGCGGCCTACCGCCCCTACATCGAGCGCATCGGCGTGGTGCCCCGGCCCATGGAGGCGGACCATGAGGCGGACGTGGCCGCCGGCCGGGTGTTCGTCACCGCGGACCCCGTCGTCGGGCTGGTGGTGGTCGAGGAGTTCGCCGACCACCTCTTCCTGGACAGCGTCGCCGTCCATCCCGCCGCCCACGGCACGGGCGTGGGGCGGCGGCTGCTGCGCTTCGTGGAGACGCGCGCGCGTGAGCTGGGGCTCGGTGAGATCAGGCTCTACACGAACGCGATGATGTGGGAGAACCGGAGGATCTACCCGAAGTACGGGTACGAACTCGTGGAACGCCGCGTCGACGGCCCCTACGACCGGATCCACTACCGCAAGCTGCTGGGCTGAGGGCCCCGGACGGCGTCAGCCGTCGGGCCACCAGGTGCGCGCGATGTCCTTGCGCACTTCGGGGCGCCCCGCGGGGCGCTCCTCGGCCTCTTCGCGGATCCGGCGGGTGTCCGTCCTCTTCAGGGGCTTCTGCACGATCGAGCGGCGCATGGCTGCCTCCTTCAGTGCCTACCGGGTTCCGCGATGTCACGGAGATAGACGCTTTTGGCGAGAGTTCCTCATCGGTGCCGGTCTGTCAGTGGCGGCTGTCACGTCCGCGTTGTCAGTGCTGTGTGTCACTCTCCGGGGATGACGAGCGAGAGTGGACGCACGGTTGCGGATGCCCCCAACGTGGACTGGGATGCCCGGGCCGCCGCGTTCGACGACGAGCCGGACCACGGCCTGCGCGACCCCGAGGTCCGCGCGGCCTGGTCGGACCGGCTCCGCGCCTGGCTGCCCGAGGACCCGGCCGAACTCCTCGACCTCGGCTGCGGCACCGGCAGCATGTCGCTCCTCGCGGCCGGCCAGGGACACCGGGTGACGGCCGTCGACCTGTCCCCGGCGATGGTCGAGCGGGCCCGGGCCAAGCTGGCCGGCCACGACGCGGTGGTGCTGCGCGGAGAGGCCGCCGACCCGCCGGTGGGGGAGCGGCGCTTCGACGTGATCCTCGTACGCCATGTGCTGTGGACGCTGCCGGACCCGGCCCGGGTCCTGCGGCACTGGCGGGACCTGCTGCGGCCCGGAGGCCGCTTCGTGCTGGTCGAGGGCGTCTGGGGCACCCTGCACCCCGTCGGCCTGTCCGCCGGGCGGCTCACCGCCCTGCTGGAGCCGCTGACGGCCGCCCTGCGCGTGGAGCGGCTGTCCGGCGACCCGCTGCTGTGGGGCAAGGACGTGGACGACGAGCGGTACGCCCTGATCGCCACCGTGTGAGCACGCCCGGTGACCGGGGACGTCAGGCGAGCAGTTCCTCGAAGCCGCCCTCACGGGCCAGCGCCTCCAGCTCGCCGAGGGCGGCGAGGGCGGCCGACGCGGCCTCCGGGTCCCGCTCCGCCAGACCGCTCTCGGCGAACTCGTCCTCGTCCAGCCGCCGCACGTCCGCGCCGTCGGCGGACCGCCACAGGTCCAGGTCGAGGTCCTCCACGACCAGTTCGCCGCCGGAGACGACCGCGGGCCGGGTGATGTCGCAGTACCAGCCCTTGAGGGAGCCGTCCGCGGCACGCACCTCCTTCACCGAGTACCAGCGGTCGCGCCAGTAGTACTCGGTGAAGACGTCGCCCGGCTCGAACCGCACGAAGCCGAAGTCGCGGACGCCGGAACCCGCCCAGGGCGCCCGCACCGCGATCCGGGTGCCGTCGTCCCCGAGCGCGTCGGCCGGGTAACGGATCTTCGTACGGCCCGCCTTGACCAGGACGACCTCCAGACGGACAGCCGGATCAGCCGAGTTCACGGACATGGCGCACCTCCGTGGCGCAGATCTCGTACCCGAGCCACTTGTTGATCGCGATCATCGGGTCGTTCCCCGCGTCGTTCCCGGTGAACGCCTCGGTGACGCCGGCGGCACGGGCCCGGTGCAGGGAGTGGGTCTTGGCGAGCTTGGCCAGGCCGCGGCCGCGGTGGGCGCGGGCGGTGCCGGTCATCGCCGTGGAGTAGCGGCCGCCGCCGTCGGTGTAGGCCACGCTGAAGGCGACCGGGCGGCCGTCGACGCACGCGGCCACCGTCAGGTCGCGGTCCAGCAGCGGATGCTTCCAGTACTGCTCGATCCAGGCGTCGTAGTCGGTGTACTCGAAGTCGATGTCTCCGGGCTCGTCCCGCATCGTCTCCGCGTCCAGCTCGAACAGCGGGCGCGGGTCGTCCGCGAAGTCCGCGGCCGTACGCAGCTCGACACCCGCCGGGGTCTCCGGGAGCGCCGGGAGGGCGGCGCCCGCCAGGTCGAGGCGGAGGAAGTGGGAGGAGCGGCTGCCGCGATAGCCGTGCCGCTCCGCGAAGGCGCGGTGGGCCGGCTCGTCGAGGACCCAGGTGAGCAGCCGGGTGGCACCCTCGGCGGTGAGGTGTTCCTCGGCCGCGCGCAGCAGCAGCCCGCCCGCGCCACGGCCGGTCCGGTCGGGCCGTACGTAGATGTTCACCAGGCCCTGGCCCGGCTCGGGGCTGTCGTGGGCCAGGTGGACCTGGGCCGTACCGATCACCTCGCCGTCCTCCTCCGCGACCAGCGGGCGGTACCGGGCCTCCGGCGGGACGTGGACGGCGTTGTGGCGGACCGATTCCGAGGTGAACAGGATGTACGGCAGGGCGAGCCGCCGCACCCGGGCGAAGCCCTCGGTGTCGGCCGGGACTTCGGGGCGGAGGTCGCGCACGATCACGGTCATGGGCAGGCACCGTACGCGGCGGACATCCCCCGGTGCCTCTGATTTTCCGGCGGGTGCGGGACAATCGCCCCGTGAGCCTGAAGATCCGCATCGACGACAGCGCGCCCCCCTACGAGCAGGTACGGGCGCAGATCTCCGAGCAGGCGCGGTCCGGGTCTCTCCCGGTGGGGTACCGGCTGCCGACCGTGCGCGGGCTCGCCGAGTCCCTGGGGCTCGCGGTGAACACGGTGGCCAAGGCGTACCGGGCCCTGGAGGGCGACGGGGTGATCGAGACGCGGGGGCGCAACGGCACGTTCGTGGCCGCCGCCGGCTCGGCCGCCGAGCGTGAGGCGTCGTCGGCCGCACAGGCGTACGCGGAGCGGGTGCGGCGGCTGGGCCTGGGCGAGGACGAGGCCCTGGCCGCGGTCCGCGACGCCCTGCGCGCGGCCTACGGCGAGTAGCCGGGCACCGCGGATACGGCCGGGGCGGCTCCGGCACCCGGCCGCACGGCGGTCACCGGTGCCGCGCCGGCTCCGGAAACCGTGTCACCGTCAGGCCCGCCCGGCCCGCCGCCCGGCCGAAGACCACCGCGTCCCGGACCGCCGCGCCCCCCGGGTCGTTGTTGAAGTACGCGTACACGTCCTCCGTGCCGCCGAACGTCGTCGCGATCCGGTCCACCCACGTCTCCAGCGACCGTCGGCCGTAGCGCGGCCACGGCTGGGCGCGGCCCTGGTGGAAACGGACGTAGCCCCAGCCGGTGGTGCGCCACAGCGGGGCGACCGGGCGGGCCAGGACGTCAGCCCAGCACAGGGCCGCGCCCCGGGACTCCAGCACCGCGCGTACCTCCGGCGTCCACCACGAGTCGTGGCGCGGCTCGACCGCGACCCGCGTACCGGCCGGGAAGCAGGCCAGGCAGGCGTCCAGCAGGGCCGGGTCGGCACGCAGGGTGGGCGGGAGCTGGAGGAGGACCGGGCCCAGCCGGTCGCCGAGCCCCGCCGCGTGGCTCATCAGCCGCTCCACCGGCTCCCCGGGATCCTTCAGCCGCTTGATGTGGGTGAGGTAGCGGCTGGCCTTGACCGCGACCACGAAGTCCAGGGGCACCCGCTCGCGCCACGCCTCGAAGTTCTCGCGCGTCGGCAGCCGGTAGAAGGCGTTGTTGATCTCCACCGTCGCGAACAGCCGGGTGTACTCCTCCAGCCACAGCCGCGTCGGGACCCCGGCCGGATAGACGAGGTCCCGCCAGTCCTTGTACTGCCACCCGGAGGTGCCGACGAACAAGGTCATGGCACCATCAAAGCACTACAGGTACAGGCCCGCGTCCGCCCCTTCACGGGCGCCCGGCACCGACGTCGGCGTCGTGCCCCTGCGCAGCGCGTACAGCTCGGCGAGGGTCGCCCCCTCCCGGCCGACACCCTCCTCCGTGCCCAGCCAGTTCACCGCCTCGCCGCGGGTCAGCGGGCCCACCTCGATGCGGGCCAGACAGCGGCCGGGGCGGACCACCGCCGGGTGCAGCCGCTCCAGGTCCTCGTTGGTGGTGACGCCCACCAGGACGTTGCGGCCCTGGCCGAGCAGCCCGTCGGTGAGGTTCAGCAGCCGGGACAGCGCCTGGCCCGCCGTGTGCCGGGCCTCGCCGCGGATCAGCTCGTCGCAGTCCTCCAGCAGCAGGAGCCGCCAGCGGCCCTTGCCGGCGCCGTCGTCCTCGCCGATCGCGATGTCCATCAGATAGCCGACGTCGGAGAAGAGCCGCTCCGGGTCGAGCACGCAGTCGACCTGGCACCAGTCCCGCCAGGAGCGGGCCAGGGTGCGCAGGGCCGAGGTCTTCCCGGTGCCGGGCGGTCCGTGCAGCAGGAGCAGCCGCCCGGCGATGTCCTCCGGGGTCGTCTTCATCAGACGGTCCATCGCGTCCGCCACCGGCGCGGTGTAGTTGGGCCGGACCTCGTCCCAGGTGCCCGCCGAGATCTGCCGGGTGGTGCGGTGCGGGCCGCGCCTCGGCGAGACGTACCAGAACCCCATCGTCACGTTCTCCGGCTGCGGTTCGGGCTCGTCGGCCGCGCCGTCCGTGGCCTGGTCGAGGATCCGCTTCGCCAGTTCGGCGCTGGTCGCGGTGACCGTGACGTCCGCACCCCGGTTCCAGCGCGACACCAGCAGGGTCCAGCCGTCGCCCTCGGCGAGGGTCGCGCTGCGGTCGTCGTCGCGGGCGACCCGCAGCACACGGGCGCCGTCCGGCACCAGGGTCGCGCCGGAACGCACGCGGTCGATGTTCGCCGCGTGCGAGTACGGCTGCTCGCCCGTCGCGAAGCGGCCGAGGAACAGCGCGTCGACGACGTCGGACGGCGAGTCGGAGTCGTCGACGTGGAGCCGGATCGGCAGAGCGTCGTGTGGGTTCGCAGACATGCCGCCATGATCCGGCACGGATGCCCTCCGCGCACGGCATTTCCGCCGCTTGTTCCGGGTGTTCCAGAACTGTTCCGGGTGTTCCCGGAGAGCTGCCCGGCGCCCTCCGGTGCCACCGGTACGGCCGGTGGCGCCCGCTGACGGCCCGTCAACGCACGGTCCAGGCATGTGCAACAGATGAGCAGTGAACGTTTCGCGTTGATCCTGTTGAGACCCCAAAAGTCTTGGCATGGACACTTCCCGTCAACACGCGTAGTTGCTACGACAGTTGTGGCAGAGATGCTGCTAAAGGGAGGTTCCATGAGACGTTCCCGACTTACCGGATTCGTGACCTCGCTCCTCCTCGCCGCCGGCCTCGGTCTCACCGGGGCCGCTTCGGCGCAGGCGTCCACGACCGCCGCCGGTGGCTACGTGGCCCTCGGCGACTCCTACTCCTCCGGGGTGGGATCCGGCAGCTACATCAGCTCCAGCGGCAGTTGTGACCGCAGCACCAAGGCGTACCCGTACCTGTGGAACGCCGCCCACGGCCCGTCGTCGTTCGCCTTCAACGCCTGCTCGGGCGCCAAGACGGACGACGTGCTCGCGGGCCAGCTCGGCTCGCTGAACTCCTCCACCTCGCTGGTGTCCCTCACCATCGGCGGCAACGACGCCGGCTTCGCCGACGTCATGACGACCTGTGTGCTCCAGTCCGACAGCGCCTGCATCTCCAAGATCAACACGGCCAGGGCGTACGTCGCCAACACGCTTCCCGGCAAGCTGGACACCGTCTACAACACGATCAGCGCCAAGGCCCCGTCCGCCCGGGTGGTCGTCATCGGCTACCCCCGCTTCTACCTGCTCGGCCAGTCCTGCCTCGGCCTCTCCGAGACCAAGAGGTCCGCGATCAACGACGCGTCCGACTTCCTCAACACCACCATCAAGGCCCGCGTCGCCGCCCACAGCTTCGTCTTCGGTGACGTCCGCACCACGTTCTCCGGTCACGAGATCTGCTCGAGCAACTCCTGGCTGCACAGCGTCAACTGGCTCAACATCGGCGAGTCCTACCACCCCACCGCGGCCGGCCAGTCCGGCGGCTACCTGCCGGTGCTCACGAACAACGCGTGACCCGTTCGGGCTCGCCCCTCAGGGTGAACTTGCCGGCGAGCCCGAGGCGGATGCGGAGGCCCCGTCCGACGGGGTCTCCGTCGGGGTGCAGGTCACCGAGAACGGCACGGAGTTCGAGGTCGTCCGCACCGGAGAGCGCACCTCCACGCTGATCTCGTTCTCGACCGTCCCACCCCCTTCGGGGTACGCCGTGACCGTCACCCGCACCTGCTTGGTCCGGCCGGCGCCCTCCGCGAAGGACAGTGTCCGCCACCCCGGGTCCGACACCGAACCGTGCGCCGGCACCCACCGGTACTCCACGTCGGCGGGCAGCCGCCCCACCGTGAACGTCGCCGTGAACGCCGGCGTGCCGGCCGACGGCGGCGGACAGGGCCCGGAGTACGTCGTGTCCGTACCGGTCAGGGTGACGTGGACGGACTGGGCCGGCCGGCTGCTAGCCGACGCGCTGCCGCGCGTGGGCGGCGCCGGTGCCGCCGTGTCCGCGTCGGTGCTGCCGGTGGCGGCGGGGGAGTGCGCGGTGCCGCTCGCCCGGCCGCTGCTCGCGGTGTCCTTCCCGCCGTCGCCGTCACCGCCCTGGTGCAGCAGCGCGTACGTCAGTCCCGCCAGTGCCAGGACGACCGCGAGGACGCCGGCGACCAGGACGAGCGCGGCACGGCGGTTCCGCCCGCTCCCCGTGTCCGGCTGCGCGGCCGTGGTCGCGGGGTCCGGATACCCGGTGGGCAGCGGCATCGGCGGGGTGCCCGAGGGCTGCGGCGACCGGGACACCGTCGTCGGGGCGTACGGCGACACGACGGCCGCCGTCTCCGTCCGGGACGTGCCGCCCGCCGCCACCAGCCGCAACTCCCGCTCGGCCTGCTCCGCGGACAGCCTCCCGGCCGGGTCCTTGCGCAGCAGCCCGGCGATCACGGGCGCGAGCGGACCCGCCCGGCGGGCCGGCGGCAACTCCTCGTCCACCACCGCCCGCAGGGTGCTCAGCGGGGTGTCCTGCCGGAACGGGGTGACGCCTTCCACGGCGGCGTACAGCAGCACGCCCAGCGACCACAGGTCCGACTCCGGCCCCGGCGTGCGCCCCAGCGCACGCTCCGGAGCGAGGAACTCGGGCGAGCCGATCACCTCGCCGGTCATCGTCAGCGCGGACGTGCCCTCGACCGTGGCGATCCCGAAGTCGGTGAGGACCACCCGGCCGTCGTTGGCCAGCAGCACGTTGGCCGGCTTCACGTCACGGTGCAGCACCCCGGCCGCGTGCGCGCCGCGCAGCGCCGAGAGGACCTCGGCCCCGATGTGCGCGGCCCGCTGCGGCGCCATCGGACCCTCCGCCTCCAACTGGTCGGCGAGGGACAGGCCGCGCACCAGCTCCATCACGATCCAGGGCCGGCCCGCCTCCATCGCCACGTCGTACACGGTGACCACGTTGCGGTTCGCGACCCTGGCCGCCGCCCACGCCTCACGCTCCAGACGGGCGTACATCCGCTCCACGTCCGAGGCCGGCAGCCCGGCCGGGGCCCGCACCTCCTTGACGGCCACCTCCCGGTGCAGCGCCTCGTCACGGGCGCGCCACACCGTTCCCATGCCGCCCTCGCCCAGCGGGGACAGCAGGCGGTAGCGGTCCGCGATCACACGTTCACGGCCCGGCTCTTCGGACACGGGCGCCCCCCAAGGCATCTCGCGCGAATTCTCCACAAAAGTAGCTCAGCCGAGCGCGGATGCGGCCCCCTTGAGCACCAATCCGATACCCAGGGCCAGCACCACCGACGCGGAGACGAGGGGCAGGGTCCGGCGGACGAGGGCGGTCAGCGGGTGGGCCGTCCAGCGGGGGCGCCGGTCCAGTACCCGGGTGGCGCCGGCACCGAGCCGTACGACGGCGAACCCCGCCGCGCTGAGCGTCAGCGCGAGCCCGGCCCCGTACGCGACGACGAGCAGCAGCCCGAACCAGGCCTTGCCGAGCGCCGCGGCGCCGACCAGCACCACCACGGCGGACGGGCTGGGCACCAGCCCACCGGCGAACCCGAGCAGGATCGTGCCGCGCAGGGTGGGCGCGGTGGGGTGGCTGTGCGTGTGACCGCCGTGGGTGTGCACCACACCGCCGTGGTGGTGATGCCCGCCGTCGTGGTCGTGGTCGTGATGGTGGTCGTGGTGCCCGTGCCGGTGGGTGTGTCCGTCGTGGCCGTGGTGGTGTCCCGCACCCGCGGCCTCCGGGTGCGCGCCGACCAGTGCCAACGGGCGTTCCCCGGCGGCCTCGTGGGAGTGCGCCTCGGGACGCGGGTGGGTGTGTGCCCGGCTGTGCCAGGCCCGGCGTACGAGGTTGACGCCGGCCACGAGCACCAGAACGCCGCTGGCGATGCCCAGCCAGGCGATCACCGAGGGCGTGGCGGCGGAACCGGCCGTGACGAGCAGGCCCAGCGCGACGACGCCGAGGGTGTGGGTCACGGTGACCGAGGCGGCCAGGGGCAGTACGTCCCGCAGCCGGGCCCGGCCCCCGCGCGCCGCCGCCGTCGCGGCCATCAGCGTCTTGCCGTGGCCCGGGGCGAGCGCGTGCATCGCGCCCAGGACGACCGCGATGAGCAGGGCGAGCGCGGCGAAACCGACGGTGAGGTCATGGCGGGCCACCAGGTCGTCCAGGGCCCGGGTGAAGCAGTCGGCACCCCGGGGCAGCACCCCGGCGCCCGGGGTGTCCTGCCGTTCCCCGGTGAGCGCCGGGCCGCCGGGGCGCACCCGCAGCGAGGCGCCGGTGGTGTCGGCGGGCGAGGACAGCAGGTCCTTCGGGTACGTCGTCAGTTCGTGGGAGACCGACGCCTTCGGCACGTCCGTCGCGGTGAGCGTCATGCGGTCGCCGCGCGCGGTGATCTCGCGCCAGCCGGGTCCGCCGTCCGCGCCCGCGCCGTGGAAGCCGAGGGCGACGGTGCGGCCGCGGGGGAGCGGGGCGGTCAGCCGGCACTCCACGCGGAGGGTGTGCAGACCGGCCTGACCGGGACGCAGCCGTGCCGTGCTCCGACCGGCCGTGAGCGTGGCCGGCCGCCCGCCGACGGTGAGCCGGCTGCCCTCGGCGGCCCGGGCGCACCGCTGCCGGGCCCAGCCGGCCAGGCCCAGCCGCTTCAGGTCCGGGGCGGCCTGGGTGGCCGGGATCTCGGCCAGGTCCTCCACGTGGTCGACGCGGAGCCGGCCGGGAGCGGCGACCAGGCCGTCGTAGCGGTTGACCGTGAAGTTGCCGAGGGGATGGGCGCTCGCGGTGCCGGCCGGCAGGAGCCCGAGGGCGCAGACGGCGAGCAGGACGAACAGCAGACGCGGTTTCACCGGGCGGCCTCCAGGGCCTTGCGGGCCCGCTCGGCGCCCAGCGGTGAGAAGCCGGGGTTCAGCTTCAGGGCCGCGTTCAGCGAGGCGCGGCCGGCCGTCCGATGGCCCGTGGCCAGCTCGATCATGCCGCGGTGGTAGAGGAAGGCGGCGTTGCGGTAACCGGTGGCGCCGGCCCGGCGGGCGTACGGCAGGGCCTCCTCGTCGAGGCCGTTGACGTGCAGGGCCCAGGCGAGGGCGTCCGCGGTGTGCACGGTGTGCCTGCGGGTCCATTCGGCGCGGGCCGCCCGCAGCGCGGCCCTCCGGTCGCCGTGGTCGGCCGCGGCGAGCGCGGTGTCCAGGTCCGCGTCGACGCCGTTGGCGCGGGCCAGCGCGATCCACGCGTCCACGAGGGCGTACTGCCGCCGGGCCCGCGCCCGGTCGCCGGCCGCGCCCCGCGCCTCGTACAGCTCGCCCAGTTCGACGAGCGGTCCGGGCAGCGGATACTGCGCGACCACCGTCTCCAGTCCCCTGATGGCCGCCGCGCGGTCACCGGTCGCCGCCTGCGCGCGGGCCCGGCCCTCCAGCGCCGGCAGATAGGTGTCGTCCGCGGCGAGTGCGCGGGCGTAGTAGGTGAGCGCCGTCCTGTGGTCGCCCTGGTTCCAGGCGAGCTGGCCGAGCTGCGCGGCCACGTACGCCGTGTCGCCGGGCGAACTCGCGACGGACAGCGCCTGCTTCAGAACCCGGCGGGCCGTCCGCACGTCGCCCCGCAACTCGTGGACGTAGGCGTAGCGGGTGAAGACCGGCACTCCCGGCTTGCGCGCGTCGGCCGTCGTGGCCGCCTCGGACGCCTCGGCGTACCGGCCGAGTTCGACCAGGGCGTCGACGCGGGAGGACAGCGCGCGCTCGCTGTACGGGTTCTGCCGGAGGGCCTCGTCGGAGTGGACCAGGGCGTGCTCGAAGTCGTGCCGGGCCGCGGCGAGAGCGGCGCGTCCGGCCAGCGCCTGGTCGTTGTCCGGTGCGAGCGACAGGGAACGCCGCAGTGCCTTCTCCGCCTGCGGGTACCGGGAGGGATCGCCCTTGGTCCGCGCCTGCTCGACGTAGGCGAGGCCCAGGGTGGCCCAGTCGCCGGCGTCCCTGGGCTGGGACCGCAGGTGGGCCTGGAGCGCGGCGATGCTCGCGTCCAGGTTCCCGCCGCCGAGGACACCGGGGTCCACGGCACGGGAGGCGACCGGCACCGACGCGGGCGCCCGGTCGGTACCGAGGGCGATCGCCCCACCGGTCATGGCCACCGCCAGCAGCACGCCGCACACCGCGAGCTGAGCGCCTCGCCAGTGGCGCCCGGCACCGCGCACCCGCCGGACGGCGACCACACGGTCGTCGGGCCCGGGAGCCTCGGGCTCGTCGGCGCCGGTCGCGGGCTCGCCGGTGTCCGCGGGGGAGGGTGCGTCGTGATCGGCGCCGGCGCAGTGGTGGTCCTCGGCGCCGCCGACGGGCTCGCCGCCGTCCGTGGCGGAGGCGTCGTGCGCGTCGCCGCCGGGAGCCGCGTTCTCGCCGGCCGGTGGTTCACCGGCGGTCGGGCCGGACGGTTCACCGGCGGCCGGGCGGGCGTCGGAGGGCCCGCGTGCGCCGGAGCCGGCGGTCACCGTTTCCGTCGCGTCTCCGATGTCGTTCCTGCGCGGGGCCATGCCCTCTCCTCGGTCGCCCGGTGGTGTCGGAAGGGGAAGGCGCGGCCCGCCGTGGGGGAAGGGAACACGGGCCGCGCCGGTATGGGGGGAGTGCGGGTCAGTACGGGCGCTGCATGCGCCGGCGCCACCATGCGAAGGCGGTGCCGATCAGCAGGATCCCGGCCGCACCGGAGGCCGCGGAGGCGGCGATCAGCACGGTGTCGTCGGACCCGCCCGCGGACGCGCCGGCCGGCTGGAG
This sequence comes from Streptomyces sp. NPDC015139, assembly GCF_043079785.1. Taxonomy (NCBI): domain Bacteria; kingdom Bacillati; phylum Actinomycetota; class Actinomycetes; order Kitasatosporales; family Streptomycetaceae; genus Streptomyces; species Streptomyces sp. NPDC015139. The sequence goes on from NZ_JBIBUW010000010.1 coordinate 79,149, forward strand.
GGCGTCACCGAGCTGGCTGCGCACGTCCGTACCCGCGGTCGTGCCCTTGGCGAGCTTGCCGCGCGAACCGGCCGTCGGCTGGGCGACGTACGGGAAGTACTTCTCGAACGACTTGTCGTTCTTGTCGACCGCGTCACCCAGGTCGTTCTTGGAACCGACCAGTTCACCCTCGACGACCTGGAGCGCCTCGTCGATCACGTCGTCGGTGAGCCGGCGCCCGTTCGGGAAGCCCGCGTTGTCGCCGTCCAGCACACCGAGCCGCTTGGGATGCATGGCCGGCTTGATCGACGTGTTCAGCCGCAGCTGCTCCGAAGGCTTCCCGTTCGGCGGCTGGTTGAGGCCCTTGACGCCCTTCAGGAAGACGTCGACGAGGTCGTTGCGCGGCTCGGCCGGAGCCTTGATCTTGTAGATCGACTCTATGAGCTTCGGCAGCTCCGGATTGGTCACGTTCTTCAGGAACTGCCCGTCGTACGCGGGCTGGGACGCGTTGAACTTGTCCTTGTCCTTCTGCGGGTTGACGACCTCGTTGACCAGCGGGTTGCCGAGGCGCGAGACCTGCGAGTAGTAGCCCTGCGCGTTGCGGCGCTGGGTCGTGGACCAGATGCCGACGATCGGCTGCTTCGCGGACTCGCGGATCAGCGCGTTCGGGACCTGCAGCGCGATCGAGTTGACGTTGTAGCCCTTGAGCGTGTCCCGGCCGACCTCCGTGAGGTTCCCGCCGTACAGCAGGTCGAAGACCCGCAGGTCCAGGAAGAAGGGGTCGTCGGCCTGGCCGGCGAAGGTGGCCGCGCCGCCGGCCGTCTTGTACACGGCCTGCGCGCGCAGCTTGCCGTAGTCGGGCATGGATGCCTTGCCGACGTTCGACGGGGCCACCGGTACGTCGTCCGCGAGCTTCGTCTTCGACATCATGTGCTGGTTCTTCAGCCGGATCAGGTCGATGTCGTACGTCTGCGTGATGTTGAGGTCCGGGTCGTCGAGGCTGGTGACCGGACCGGTGTTGTAGAGGAAGGTGTTGCCGTTCTTGGTGTGCGTCTTGAAGGTGTAGCGGAACAGCAGCTCACCCTGCGCGTCACCGTTGCTGTCGACGTGGATGTCGTACTGGGCGTCGTCCGCGAACGTGTAGAAGTTCGGCCCGCCCGCCGGTTCCTCGAACGGGATCCAGTTGGCCACGATCGTCGTCGTGTCGGGCTTGTCGGGGCTGACGAACGCGTACAGGTCCGTGTTGTCGTACTGCGGGGTGCCCGAGATCAGCGGGGCCTCCCGGTGGGAGGAGGCGGATGCCGCCCCGGGTTCCAGCGCGGTGACGCCGGCGGCTGCGAGCCCCCCGGCGGCCAGCGCACCGCAGATGAGCGTGACCAGGCCCTTGCGACCTGTGCCGCTCCTGGAGAAGAGAGGTGTCATGCCGTCCGTCCTCAGTGCCGACTTGCCTTTGACGGACGGGTATACGGAGCGGAACCGCCGATCGGCTTGGTCGGACGCCGAAAAACTTTTCACGACTTCGCACCCGCGTTTTCGGCCCGCGGATCCGTAACACCTCGGGGAGGTGTGTGCGGTGCGGATGCGCGGTGCGCGGGGAAGAGCCGGCTGCGGCCACGGAGAGGGGGGCCGGATGGCGGCCGACGATCTGCTGGTGCTCGTGGCGGGCGGCGACCAGAGGGCGTTCGAGGAGCTGTACGGGCTGGTGTCCGGGCCGGTGTACGGACTCGTACGACGGGTGGTGCGCGACCCCGCCCAGTCCGAGGAGGTCGCCCAGGAGGTCCTGCTCGAACTGTGGCGCTCCGCCGCCCGGTTCGACCCCGGCCGGGGCAGCGCCCTGTCCTGGATCCTCACGCTCGCCCACCGCCGTGCCGTCGACCGGGTGCGCAGCGCCCGCGCGGCCGGCGAACGCGAGCAGCGGGAGGCGCTGCGGGCCGGGGAGCCCGCCTTCGACCAGGTCGCCGAGGAGGTCGAGGCCGGTCTGGAACGCGAATGGGTGCGCCGCTGCCTGAAACGGCTCACGGCCCTGCAACGCCAGTCGGTGACCCTCGCCTACTACGACGGCTACACCTACCGTGAGGTGGCGGAGCGGCTGTCGCTGCCGCTCGGCACGGTCAAGACGCGGATGCGCGACGGACTCACCCGGCTGCGCGAGTGCCTGGGAGGTGCCGCATGAGCGTGCTCGGCAGGCTGCTCGGCCGTGACGACCCGCACTCCCTGGCCGCGCCCTACGCGCTCGACGCCCTGGAACCGGGTGAGCGGCACCGCTTCGAGAAGCACCTGCGCGGCTGCGACCGCTGCGCCGCCGAGGTGCGGGAGCTGGCCGAGGACGCGGTGCGTCTCGCCTGGTCCACGGCGGCCCCGGCGCCCGCCGCCCTGCGCGACCGGGTGCTGGCCGCCGTCCGCGCCACCCCCCAGGAGCAGGCGGCGCCCACGCGTGAGCGCGCACCCCGACTGCCCCCGCACGTATGGGGAGTCCAGCCGCCGCCGGGACGCGCCCGTGCGACGGCCAGGCGTCCCCTGTTCGTGCCCTTCGCGACGGCCACCGCCGCCGCGGCCCTCGTCGTCGCCTCGCTCTTCGCGGTCCAGGCGCACCGCACCGAGGACCGGCTCGACGCCGAGCAGGCCCGGGCACGTGAGATCGCCCACGTTCTCGCCGCCACCGACGTCCGCGTCACGAGCAGCGCGGATCCACGGGGACGCGGTATCGGAGTGATCGCTTCCGCGTCCGAGGGGGAAGCCGTCGTCACGCTCAGCGGATACGGCACCCCGCCCGGCGGGCGCGTGCACCAGCTCTGGCTCATGCGCCCCCGCGTGCAACCGCGCTCCCTCGGGCTCTTCGCGGGCGACACGCCCTTGGTGGCGAAGGGGCTCGGCAGATCCTCGACGTCACTCGCCGTAACCGTCGAGCCTGACGGAGGGTCAGCTCGACCCACCAGCCAGCCCATTGTCCAACTCACCCTGAAATCGGTCGGATTCGGAGAGTAGTCAAAGAGGGATGGTCAACCCCCTTGCAGGGAAGGTGAATCCTGTGGCCGAGATACCCGCGTGCCCCGCCGGGACGGTAGGGTTACCCTGCCCGGGCCGGGTGGACTCGTACGGGTGGGGAGTGACATGGAGCAGATAACGATGCGCAGCAGGGCCAGGGTCCCTGCGATCACGTGCGGGAGCAGTGCGACCAGTTCGCGCCTCGACCGCCATCTGTCGGTGCTGGGCGGACCCGCCATACCGCAGCGTGAGACGGTCGAGGCGACGTCGCTGATGCGCGAGCTGACGGCGCGTGACACCGTGCACGAGCGCAGCGACCGGGTCAGGCGCGTCCGTCGCGTCTCCCTCTTCGCACCGCTGCGCAGGCTGCGCCGCTCGCTGTTCGGCGGCCACTGAGCCGCCCCGAGGGGCCCCCGGCCGGTCACCGGCCGGCCGTCGAGCACCCTCGCTGAGTACCGGCACCGAGCGGACCGGCACGCCCGGAGTCCGGTCCTGTCTGCCCGCGCTCAGGCCGCCACGCCGTCCCGGCGCAGCGCTGCGATCTCGTCGTCCGTCATTCCCACGGCACGCAGCAGCGCCTCGGTGTGCTGACCGAGCGCGGGCACCTCGCCCATCCGCGCCTCCTCCCCGCCCGGCAGCGTGATGGGAGGCAGCAGCGCCCTCAGCGGCCCGACCGGCGAACCCACCTCGCGCCACCGCTCCCGGGCCGCGAGCTGCGGATGTTCCGCCAGCTCGTGCAGATCCCGCAGTCGCGCGCAGGCGATGCCCGCCTTCTCCAGCCGGGCCAGCGCCTCGTCCGCGTCCAGCAGGCCCAGCGCCCCGGCCACCAGCTCGTCGGTCCGCTCCCGGTTCGCCACCCGCGCCGCGTTCGTCGCGAAGGCGGGGTCCGTGCCCAACTCCGGTCGTCCCACGACCTGTTCGGCCAGACGGCACCACTCCCGGTCGTTCTGCACCGACAGCAGCACCCGTCCGCCGTCCGCCGTCGCATAGGCGTCGTAGGGCGCGATCACGGCGTGCGCGAGCCCGGTGCGCGCCGGCGCCTCACCCCCGTGCATCGTGTGGTGCAGCGGATGCCCGAGCCACTCGGCGAGCGCCTCCAGCATGGACACCTCCACCGGCCCGCCCCGCCCGGTCGTCCCGCGCCGCACGAGGGCCGCGAGCACGCCCGAGAACGCGTACATGGCGGCGGCGATGTCCGCCGCCGGGACGCCCGCCTTCACCGGCTGCTCCGGGGTCCCGGTCACCGACACGAGCCCCGCCTCGCACTGCACGAGCATGTCGTACGCCCGCTTGTCCGCGTACGGCCCCGAGCCGCCGTAGCCCGAGATGTCGACCGCGACGAGTCCCGGGTGCGCGGCGCACAGGGTGGCCGCGTCGAGGCCCAGCCGGGCCGCGGCCCCGTGCGCGAGGTTCTGCACGAACACGTCCGCGTCCGCGATCAGCCGCCGTACGACGGCGAGTCCGCGCGGGTCCTTCAGGTCCAGCGCGAGGGACTCCTTGCCGCGGTTGCACCACACGAAGTGCGAGGCGAGACCGCGGGCCGCCGTGTCGTAGCCGCGCGCGAAGTCGCCGCCGTCGACCCGCTCGACCTTGATGACCCGGGCGCCCAGATCGGCGAGCTGCCGGGTCGCGAAGGGTGCGGCCACGGCCTGTTCGACGGCGACGACGGTGATGCCCTCCAGGGGCAGGGGCTGCTGGTCCATGCCCCGGATCATGCCGGTGACCGGCGCGTTTGTCAGCAGCCCGTCACCGCTCGCCGCGTGCGTACCGGCGTACGGCGAGCGGCAGGAAGACCGCGGTCAGGGCGAGGCTCCACAGCAGCGACCCGGCGACCGGATGCGCCACCGGCCAGGCGGAGTCCGCCGGGACCGCCGCGTTGCCGAAGAGGTCCCGCAGGGCCGTCGTCACCGCGCTGATCGGGTTCCAGTCGGCGAGCGTGCGCAGCCAGCCGGGCAGGTTGCCGGTCGGGATGTACGCGTCGGACAGCAGCGGCAGCACGAAGGAGGCGGCGCCGAGCTGGCCGGCCGCGTCCTCGCTGCGGGTGAGCAGCCCGAGGAAGATCCCGGCGCAGGTGCAGGCGAACCGGAAGAGCAGCAGCAGCCCCACGGCGCCGGCCGCCCCGGCCGCGGACCCCTCGATCCGCCAGCCCACCGCGAGACCGACGAGCAGCAGCGGCACGGTTCCGACGGTGGTCACGACCAGGTCCGCGACGGCCTGCCCGAGCGGTACGGCGGCCCGGCTCACCGGCATCGTGCGGAACCGGTCCATCACGCCCCGGTGGGTGTCCTGGGCGGCCTGGAACATACCGGTCATCAGCCCGCCCGCGGCCGTCGCGACGAGCAGCCCGGGCACCAGGAAGGAGCGGTACTCGCGGCCGGGCGTCGCCAGCGCGCTGCCGAACACGTAGCCGAAGAACAGCAGCATGTTGACCGGCATCAGCTGGGTCAGGATCGCCAGGCCCGGATTGTTGCGGACCCGGCGCAGCTGCCGGCCCGTCATCGCCAGTCCGTCGTACACCGTCGCGGTCATGCGGCGAGCTCCTTGCTGTCGGCGGACTCCCCGGTGAGCCGCAGGAAGACGTCGTCGAGCGTGGGCGGCCGCAGGCTCGCGTCCAGCAACGGCACGCCCGCCGCGTCCAGTTCGCGCACCAGGCGCGGCAGGGTCAGGGTGATGTCGGTGGTGGCCGCGCCCACCGCGTGCCGCTCGCGGTCGAACACGGGCGCGCTGCCGGTGAGCCGGTCGAGGACGCCCGCCGCCCTCGACAGCGCCTCCGCGTCCGCGACCACGGCCTCCGCGTACGAGCCGACGAGCGCCTTGAGGTGGGCGGGCGAACCGGTGTGGGCGATCCGCCCCCGGCCCATCAGGGCGACGGTGTCGGAGAGCCGGTCCGCCTCCTCCAGGTACTGGGTGGTCAGCAGCACGGTCGTGCCGTCCGCCCGCAGTTCGCGCACCGCCTCCTGGATCCGGGTGCGGCCCGCCGGGTCGAGGCCCGTGGTCGGCTCGTCGAGGAAGAGCACCTCGGGCCGGCGGATCAGGCTCGCGGCGAGGTCCAGCCGGCGCCGCATCCCGCCCGAGTAGACCGACGCCCTGCGGTCCGCCGCCTCGGTGAGACCGAAGCGCTCCAGCAGTTCGTCGGCCCGGGCGGCGGGCCCGCGCACCCGGTGCAGCCGGGCGAACAGCCGCAGGTTCTCCCGGCCCGTGAGGTCCCCGTCGACGGACGCGTACTGCCCGGTGACCGCGATCCGGCGGCGCACGGCCGGTGCCTCCCGGACGAGGTCGTGCCCCGCGATCCGCGCCGAGCCCGCGTCCGGCCGCAGCAGCGTGGTCAGCAGCCGTACCGCCGTCGTCTTGCCCGCCCCGTTCGGTCCGAGCAGACCGCAGACCGTGCCCTCGGCGACGGCCAGATCCAGCCCGCGCAAGGCGTGCACAGCACCGAAGCGCTTCTCCAGACCCTGACTGAGTACAGCGTACGTAGTAGTCATGCGGAGACCATAGCGCACTACGTACGGTGTACGTAACTAGGATGGTGGCCGAGGTGATGTCCGATGGCAGTCCGAGGGGCCGTTCCCGAGGTGATCTGGGCGCGCCCCGAGCGCACCGGCCGGGGCCCGAAACCGGCGTACACGCGCGACGACATCGCGGCGGCGGCCGTCCGGATCGCCGACGCGCAGGGGCTCGACGCGGTGTCCATGCGGCATGTCGCGGCCGAACTGGGCTGCGGCACCATGTCGCTGTACAACTACGTCCCCCGCAAGGAGGACCTGCACGAACTGATGGTGGACGCGGTCAGCGCCGAGCACGTCCTGTGGGAGCCGAGCGGCGACTGGCGGGCCGACATGCTCCGGGTGGCGGGCCGGACACGGGAGCTGATGCACCGCCATCCGTGGATGCCGCGGCTGATGTCCCCGGTGTACGGCTTCAGCCCGCACGCCCTGCGCTACCTGGAGCACTGCCTGGCCTGCCTCGACCCGCTGGAGGCGGCCTACGGCACCAAGCTGGAGCTGATCGCGATGCTGAACGGCATCGTCACGACCTACGTCCGCAACGAACTCGACACCGCCGAGCGGGTGCGGGCGCTGCCCTGGTCGGAGGACGAGGAGAACGCGGTGCGGATCGCCTACCTCGGCGGCCGGATCGCCTCCGGCGCGTACCCGAGGATGGCGGCGGCGTTCCTGGAGGACGCGGGCCCGATCGACCTGGAGGCGGTCTTCCAGCGGGCCCTGGAACGGGTCCTGGACGCCTTCACGCCGCGCTAGGCCGGCGCGACGACGGTCGGGGTGTGACCGACCGGGAACGTGCTCGGCGGCACCTCGACGTCATCGCGGAGGCGCTGCGCGGAGGCCGGGCGGTGGACGCCCCCCTCGGGTGGTGACCCGGCACCACGGGAGCGCCGACCGGTTCGCCCGGGCCGGGGACGCCGACGTCCTGGACAGTGGCTGCGCGCGGCGTTCCTGGAGGACGCGGGCCCGAACGACCCGGAGGCACCCATCGTCGCGCCCCTCGCCCACATCGGGACGTCGCGCGCCCGGAGGCCGCCCTGCGCCGCCGGCTAGAGCAGGGCGAACTGGCCGTCCGGGCCCTCCTCGTGGTGGTCCAGGACGGAGGCGGGGCGGCGGGACGGCTCCGGCGGAGGCAGGACGCCCGCTTCCCGCAGGTCGGCCGCCGTGACCGCCGACGGCACGTCGAAGCCGGCCCGCCGGGCCCGGAGTTCCGCCAGCAGGGCGAGAACCGTGATCAGCTCCAGCAGCTCCGAGGTCCAGGTCTGCGGCCAGGTCGCCGGGCGGATCGCGGCCAGCGTGCCCGGTTCGGCCGGGGCGGTGCGGGCGGTGAACCAGGCCTGAAGGACCCGCACTCCGGCCACCTCGTGGTCCCAGGCCGCCGGCGGGACCGGTGCGATGCGGCCCTCGTCGAGATGCAGGGTCTCCTCGTCGCGGTCGTAGTGCAGGGTCAGCGGGCGGCTCGGCAGCGGGGCGCGGACGTAGGGGCGGCGCCCGCCGGGCAGCTTGGGGCGCTCGCCGTCCCGGCGCAGCAGCCACAGCAGGCGGCGGCCCAGGTCCACACCGGACGCCCACAGCCCCGGGTCGCCGGTGAGCGGGACGGTGCGGTCCGGCCGGGCCGTCGCCAGCACCCAGGCGAGCACGTCCGGCGCCGTGGGGCGCTCGCCGAGCCGGGCGGACAGGTGGTCCAGCAGGCCCGGGGCCAGGTTCGGTTCCGTGCCGCCGGGGCGGCGCCACAGCGGGCGGATCCGGCCGGCGCGCAGCGTGGGCAGGAGCGAGGTCGCCAGCAGGGGGGCGTCCTCGTCGCCCGTCTCCACCACGAAGACCTGGTGCGGGTCGGTCACGCGCCACAGCTCCGGGCGGGCCGTGTCCAGCAGCCGGTGGTCCGGGATCAGCCACTGTTCGTCGAAGGGCGCCGCCAGCACCCGTACCGGATCCGCGCACGGCCCCTCGGCGCGCGCCAGGCGCCGGGTGCCGGTGGACTGGCCGGGCAGCTGGCCCACGGCGGAGTGCGGCGTACGGGCGCGGGTCGGCTGGAACAGGGCCTCGCGGTCGGGCCCCTCCGCCTTCAGCAGGGCGTCCCAGCGGGCCTTCAGGGAGGCCGGGTCGGGTGCCGTCGGCCAGGCGCGGCCCGGCCGCAGCGGTGCGACGGACCACGGCATGAGGTCCGCCAGCGGCGGAGCGTCGTCGTGCGTCACGCGAGGCATCGTACGGCCTGGGCGGGCCCCGGGATCAGGTCGCCTCCAGCGTGACGGTGAACGAGAAGCGGTCGCCCCGGTAGTGGATCACCGCCACGTCCAGCACCCGGCCGGCCGCGTCGTACGTGACGCCCGTGTAGTGCAGGATCGGGCTGAGCAGGGGCACTTGCAGCAGGCGCGCGGTGTCCGGGTCGGCGAGCCGGGCCTCCACGGTGTCCGTGATACGGCTGATGTCCGCCTTCACGACGTCGCGCAGCACCTTGGTCATCGGCCAGCGGGCCAGGTCGTCCGGGTCGACGCGCGCCGCCAGTTCGGGACGCACGTGGTTGACGGCGTGGTTGGTCGGCTCGCCGGTCTTCTCGTCGCTGCGCAGCCGGTGGTAGGTCGCCACCTCGTCGAGGTCCGGGAAGTACTCGGCGAACGCGGCGGGCACCGGTGTGCGGCCGTGGTCCAGCAGTTCGGTCGTCATGCCGGACTGCTGGGCCACGATCGCGTCCACCGAGCCCAGGAGCCGGACCGGGGCCCCGCGCCGGACCCCGGGCTCGATGAAGGTGCCGCGCCGCCGGTGCCGGCTGATCAGCCCCTCGTCCTCCAGTTCCTTCAGCGCCTGCCGCATGGTCAGCACGCTGACGCCGTAGTGCTCCGCCAGCCGCTCCTCGGTGGGCAGGCGCAGCGGGTCCTCGGGCGCGCGGCCGAGTATCGAGGCGCGCAGGGACTGCGACACCTGATACCAGAGCGGCAGCTTGCGGTTCAGGACGATCGAGTCCGGAGCGAAGGAGGTCACGCGGCTATCCGTACTTGTTGAAGAACGTCCAGTCCAGTCAGCGGGCGCGGAAGTGACGTTCCAGACCCTGCCAGACGTCGTCGTAGCGCTGCTGGAGGTGCGTGGCGCCGGCGGCGTGCGAGGTGAGGGTCACCGGCCAGCGGGTCTCGAACATGAACGCCAGTCCGTCGTCGACCTTCTGCGGCCGCAGCTCGGCCGCGCTCGCCCGGTCGAACGTCTCCCGGTCCGGGCCGTGCGCGGACATCATGTTGTGCAGCGAGCCGCCGCCCGGCACGAAGCCCTCGGCCTTGGCGTCGTAGGCGCCCTCGATCAGGCCCATGTACTCGCTCATCACGTTCCGGTGGAAGTACGGCGGCCGGAAGGTGTCCTCGCCGACCAGCCAGCGCGGGGCGAAGACCACGAAGTCGACCCCGGCCAGGCCGGGGGTGTCCGACGGGGAGGTCAGGACCGTGAAGATGGACGGGTCCGGGTGGTCGTAGGAGATGGTGCCGATCACATTGAAACGGCGCATGTCGTAGACGTACGGCACATGGTTGCCGTGCCAGGCGACCACGTCGAGGGGGGAGTGGTCGTAGGTGGCCGTCCAGAGGTTGCCGCAGAACTTGTTCACCACCTCGACGGGGCCCTCGACGTCCTCGTACGCGGCGACCGGCGCCCGGAAGTCCCGGGCGTTGGCGAGCCCGTTGGCGCCGATCGGCCCGAGGTCGGGCAGCTGGAACGGCGCCCCGTAGTTCTCGCACACGTACCCGCGGGCGGACTCGTCGAGCAGCTCCACCCGGAAGCGCACCCCGCGCGGGATCAGCGCCACGTCGCCCGGTTCCGCGTGCAGCCGGCCGAACTCGGTGTGCAGCAGCAGCCCGCCCAGCTCCGGCACGATCAGCAGTTCGCCGTCCGCGTCCGAGAAGACCCGCTCCATCGAGGCGTCGGCGCGGTACAGGTGCACCGCCATCCCGGTGCGCTGCGCGGCGTCGCCGTTGCCGCCGAGCGTCCACAGCCCGGCGAGGAAGTCCGTCCCGGCGGGCGGCTCGGGCAGCGGGTTCCAGCGCAGCCGGTTGGGGTCGGGCACCGTCTCGGTGAAAGGGGCCGTGCGGATCGCCCCGTTGCCGGTGCGGGTGAACGCGGGATGCGCGGCCGACGGGCGGATGCGGTACAGCCAGGAACGGCGGTTGTGCGCCCGGGGCTCGGTGAAGGCCGTACCGCTCAGCTGCTCCGCGTACAGGCCGAGCGGCGCGCGCTGCGGCGAGTTGCGGCCCTCGGGCAGGGCGCCCGGCACCGCCTCCGAGGTGTGCTCGTTGCCGAACCCGGTCAGATACGACAGCCCCTCGGCGGTCTTCCGCGCGTCCCCGCTCATGCTCGCTCCCTTGCGCTCCTGATTCCTATGCATCACCGTAGGAATGCGCGGTGATCCGCGCAAGAGGGTCCCGCGTACTCCTCGCGGGGGACGGGGAGAACCAGACTTCAGGGGGATCCGGTCGACGGACCCTTGCCCTAATGTCCGGAGCATGACGAGAACGTCGTGGACGCGCAGCTCGCTCGCCGCGCTCGCGGCCTGCGTCCTGCTGGCGTGCGCAGCGGCGGGCTGCGGCACCGGCGGGCCGGACGGGGGTACGGCGGCGCCCTCACCGGTGGGCAAGGTGCTGGACGGCACCGACGGCGGGGGCCGTCATCTGCGCGAGGTCGCCGAGGAGGACGCCCCCGAGGTCGGCGTCGAGGTGGCCCCGGAGTCCGGCGGCGGCTGGGAGGTCCGGCTGACCTTCCGCCGTTTCCACTGCTCCGCGCCCGGCGCCGGGCCGGAGGCGGCCCCGGGGCGCGGGCTCGCCCACCTCTTCGTCGACGGCCGGCGGGTCGCCCGGCTGCGCGCGCACGAGTACCACCTGCCCGGCCGGCTGGTCCCGCACGGCACGCACCACGTGACCGCGCGCCTGTACGCCGACGACGGCACCGTGTGGGCCGTGCACGGCAAGCCGGTGCAGAGCACCGCCGACATCACCGTGTCCGGCACGGAGGCGGACGCGCCCGGGCCGTCGGCAGGGACCGGCACACCGACCCCCGCCACATGAGTGCACGGGCCACCTTTCCGCGTACTGGAGGGCGAGGTTCACCGGATCCCGGCGGAGAGGCATCATGAAACCCGTGCCCCACGCGACATCCCTCCGCCGCGCGCCGGTCCAGCGACGCAGCGCCGAACGGCTGACCCGCATCCTCGACGCCTGCGCCGAACTCCTCGACGAGGTCGGCTACGACGCCCTGAGCACCCGCACGGTCGCCCTGCGCGCCGGCGTGCCCATCGGCTCGGTCTACCGGTTCTTCGGCAACAAGCGGCAGATGGCCGACGCCCTCGCCCAGCGCAACCTGGAGCGCTACACCGAGCGGGTGGTGGAGCGGTTGAAGGAGGCCCGCGCGGGGGACTGGCGGGCCGCCATGGACGCCGTCCTGGACGAGTACCTGGCCATGAAGCGCACCGCGCCCGGCTTCTCCCTGGTCGACTTCGGCAACCAGATCCCGGTCGGTTCCCGCCAGGCCGAGCCCAACACCCGCGTCGCCGACCGCCTCATCGGACTGCTCTCGGCCTTCCTCGACCGCAGTCCCGACGCATCGCTGCACCGCGTCTTCCTGGTCGCCGTCGAGAGCGCGGACAGCCTCGTGCAACTGGCCTTCCGCCTCGACCCGCAGGGCGACGAGGCGATCATCGCCGAGACCCGGGAGCTGCTGCGGGCCTACCTGGCGCGCGTCCTCGACCGGACGGCGTAGCCGTACGGCCCCGCAACGGAAACCGTCGGGGGCTCCCCTCCATGCCTACCGGTCGGTATGCTCGCGGCAGCTTGTGCGCCGCCGCCGCCGACCCTCCGGGAGGACCCGTGTCCCGCACCGCCCTGCGTATCTGCCCTCTGTGCGAGGCCACCTGCGGGCTGACCCTGACCCTCGACGGCCCCCGCGTCACCGGTGCCCGCGGCGACCGCGAGGACGTCTTCAGCAAGGGCTTCATCTGCCCCAAGGGCGCCTCCTTCGGCGCCGTCGACGGCGACCCCGACCGGCTGCGCACCCCGCTCGTCCGGGAGAACGGCACCCTGCGCGAGGCCACCTGGGAGGAGGCCTTCGACGCGGTCGCCGCCGGCCTGCGCCCGGTGGCGGAACGGCACGGCCCGAACGCCGTCGGCGTGGTCCTCGGCAACCCCAACGTGCACACCGTGGCCGGCGCCCTCTACCCGCCGGTCCTGCTCGCCGCCCTCGGCACCCGCAGCCTGTTCACCGCCTCCACGGTCGACCAGATGCCCAAGCACGTCTCCAGCGGACTGCTCTTCGGTGACGCCAACGCCATCCCGGTGCCGGACCTCGACCGCACCGACCACCTGCTCCTCATCGGCGCCAACCCCCTGGAGTCCAACGGCAGTCTGTGCACCGCGCCCGACTTCCCGGGCAGGCTCAAGGCGCTCAGGGCCCGCGGCGGCCGGCTCACCGTCGTCGACCCGCGCCGCACCCGCACCGCGAAGCTCGCCGACCGGCACCTCGCGATACGCCCCGGCACCGACGCCCTGCTGCTCGCCGCGATGGCCACCGTGCTGTTCGAGGAGGGCCTGACCGACCTCGGGGACCTCGCCCCGCACGTCGAGGGCGTCGAGGAGGTCCGGCGGGCCCTGGCCGACTTCACCCCGGAGTCGGTGGCCGCGGCCTGCGACCTCGACGCCGACGTCGTCCGCACCCTCGCCCGCGAACTCGCCGCCGCCCCCACCGCCGCCGTCTACGCCCGCATCGGCAGCTGCACCGTCCCGCACGGCACCCTGGCGAGCTGGCTGGTCGACGTCCTCAACATCCTCACCGGCAACCTCGACCGGCCCGGTGGCGCCCTCTTCCCGCAGGCCGCCACCGACAAGGCACCCCGACCGGCCGGCCCCGGCCGCGGGTTCGCCCTCGGGCGCTGGCACTCCCGGGTGAGCGGACACCCCGAGGCGAAGGGCGAGTTGCCGCTCTCCGCGCTCGCCGAGGAGATCGACACCGCCACCGACGAGGGCGTACCGGTCCGCGCGCTGATCGTGGTCGCCGCCAACCCCGTCCTCTCCGCGCCCGACGGCGACCGCCTCGACAACGCCCTTGCGTCCCTGGACTTCATGGTCAGCGTCGACCCCTACCTCAACGAGACCTCGCGCCACGCCGACGTCGTCCTGCCCCCGCCCCCGCCGTCCCAGAGCCCGCACCACGACTTCGCCTTCAACACCCTCGCCGTGCGCAACCAGGTTCGCTACACCCGCCCCGCGGTCCCCCTGGAGGCCGGCCGCATGGCCGAGAGCGAGATCCTCGCCCGGCTCGTCCTCGCCGCCACCGGCAGGCACGGCACCGATCCGGCGGCCGTGGACGCGATGGTCGTCGAGCAGACCCTCGGCAGGGCCGTACAGGACGAGCACTCCTCCGTGCACGGCCGCGACCCGCGCGAACTCGCCGGCCGGCTCACCGGGGACAACGGCCCCGAGCGCCGCCTCGACATGATGCTGCGCCTCGGCCCGTACGGTGACGGCTTCGGCGCCCGCCCCGACGGACTGAGCCTGGACCGGCTGCTCGCCCACCCGCACGGCATCGACCTGGGCCCGCTGAGCCCGCGCCTGCCGCAGCCGCTGCGGACCCGCAGCGGCAGGATCGAACTGCTGCCGGGGCCCATCGCCGACGACCTGCCCCGGCTCAGGGCGGCCCTGCGCGAACGCCCCGCCGGACTCGTCCTGATCGGCCGCCGCCATCTGCGGTCCAACAACAGCTGGATGCACAACGTGCCCGCACTCACCGGCGGCACGAACCGGTGCACCCTGCACATCCACCCCGAGGACGCTGACCGCCTCGGCGTCCGGGACGGGGCGGACGTACGGATCAAGGGTGCCGGGGGAGAGGTGGTCGCGTCCGCGGAGGTCACCGACGGGGTCCGGCCGGGTGTGGTGAGCCTGCCGCACGGCTGGGGCCACGACCGGCCCGGCACCCGGCTCGGCCACGCCTCCACCGCCCCCGGCGTCAACGTCAACCAGCTCCTGGACGGCAGCCTGCTCGACCCGCTGTCGGGCAACGCGGTCCTCAACGGCATCCCGGTCAGCCTGACCGCAAGCCTGTGACCAGGACTTTCGCGCTTATTGCTCGCGCGCCGACCTCTTGCTGACGCCGGACGACGGGACCTAACGTCAACGCACCGCCGACACCCAGGTGCGATGTTCAAGGGCGAACGTTAGGTATCCATTCATGCTGACCATCCTCGGCTTCGCCATGATCGCGACCTTCCTGGTCCTGATCATGCTGAAGAAGATGTCGCCGATCTCGGCGCTCGTGCTGATCCCCGCGCTGTTCTGCGTGTTCGTCGGCAAGGGCGCCGAGCTCGGCGACTACGTCATCGACGGCGTCACCGGCCTCGCGCCCACCGCGGCGATGCTCATGTTCGCGATCGTCTACTTCGGTGTGATGATCGACGTCGGTCTCTTCGACCCGATCGTGCGGGGCATCCTCAGGTTCTGCAAGGCCGACCCGATGCGCATCGTCGTCGGCACCGCGGTCCTCGCCGCCATCGTCTCCCTGGACGGCGACGGCTCGACCACCTTCATGATCACCGTCTCGGCGATGTACCCGCTCTACAAGCGCCTGAAGATGTCCCTGGTCGTGATGACCGGCGTCGCCGCCATGGCCAACGGCGTGATGAACACGCTGCCGTGGGGCGGCCCGACCGCTCGCGCCGCCACCGCCCTCAAGGTCGACGCCGGCGACATCTTCGTGCCGATGATCCCCGCACTGGCCATGGGCCTGGTGTTCGTCCTCGCCCTCGCGTACGTCCTCGGCCGCCGCGAGCGGAGGCGGCTCGGCGTGCTCACGCTGGACGAGGCGCTGGTGGAGGAGACCGAGACGGTGCTCGTGGGTGCCGGTGCCGGTGTGGGTGCCGGGGCGGGGGCCAAGTCCTCGGGAGGTGCCGGCTCCGGCACCGACGCCCCGCGTGCGGAGCCGGCGCCCGGGGGCGACGGTTTCCAGGGTCTCGACCCGCACCGCGCCACCCTGCGCCCCCGGCTGTACTGGTTCAACGCCCTGCTCACCGTCGGGCTGCTGACCGCCATGATCATGGAGTTGCTGCCGATCCCGGTGCTGTTCCTGCTCGGCGCCGCGCTCGCCCTGGCCGTCAACTTCCCGCACATGCCGGACCAGAAGGCCCGGATCGCCGCCCACGCCGAGAACGTCCTCAACGTCTCCGGCATGGTCTTCGCCGCGGCCGTCTTCACCGGCGTCCTGCAGGGCACCGGCATGGTCGACCACATGGCCGACTGGCTGGTCGGCAACATCCCCGACGGCATGGGCCCGCACATGGCCCTGGTCACCGGCGTGCTGAGCATCCCGCTCACGTACTTCATGTCCAACGACGGTTTCTACTTCGGCATCCTGCCGGTGCTCGCCGAGGCGGGCCAGGCGCACGGCGTCTCCTCGCTGGAGATCGCCCGCGCCTCGATCGTCGGCCAGCCCCTGCACATGTCCAGCCCGCTCGTCCCCGCCGTCTACGTTCTGGTCGGCATGGCCAAGGTCGAGTTCGGCGACCACACGCGGTTCGTGGTCAAGTGGGCCGCCCTGACCTCACTGGTGGTGCTCGGGGCCGGACTTCTCTTCGGCATCATCTGAATCCCCCAGGGAGGGAACGTCCATGGCGCCCGGTCAGAGCCGTGGCTGGCTGCTCCGCCTCGTCCTCGCCTTCGGCTTCGCGCAGGGGGCGGTGTCGATGGCCCGGCCCGCGGTCTCCTACCGGGCGCTCGCGCTGGGCGCCGACGAGCGGGCCGTCGGCGTCATCGCCGGTGTCTACGCGCTGCTCCCGCTCTTCGCGGCTGTACCGCTCGGCCGGCGCACCGACCACGGCCGCTGCGCGCCGCTGCTCCCGGCAGGCGTGGTCCTCATCGCCGGGGGCTGTGCGCTGAGCGGGCTCGCCGGCACGCTGTGGGCGATGGCCCTGTGGAGCGGGGTGATGGGCCTCGGCCACCTCTGCTTCGTGATCGGCGCCCAGTCCCTGGTCGCCCGCCGGTCCGCGCCGCACGAACAGGACCGCAACTTCGGTCACTTCACCATCGGCGCCTCCCTCGGCCAGCTCGTCGGCCCCGTCGCCGCGGGCGCCCTCATCGGCGCCCCCGACATGGCGGGCAGCAGCGCGCTCGCCCTCGTCGTGGCCGGGGCGGGCGCCGCGGTGGCGTTCACCTCGCTGTGGCGCATCGAGGACCGTACGGCACTCGGGTCCCCTTCCCCGCGGGGCGGAAGGGTGCCGGTGGGTGGCATCCTGCGGGCCCGGGGGGTCCCGGTGGGGATGCTCGTCAGCCTCTCCGTGCTGTCCGCCACCGACATCCTCACCGCCTACCTGCCGGTGGTCGGCGAGCACCGCGGCATCACGCCCTCGGTGGTCGGCGTCCTGCTCAGCCTGCGGGCCGGCGCCACCATCGCCTGCCGGCTCGTCCTCACCCCGCTGCTGAGGCTGCTCGGCCGGCCGGCGCTGCTCACCGTGACCTGCCTGCTGGCGGCCGTCCTCTGCGCCGGGATCGCCGTGCCGGTGCCGGTGTGGGCGCTCGGTCCGACGCTCACCGTGCTCGGCTTCTGCCTCGGCGTCGGGCAGCCGCTGTCCATGACGACGGTCGTCCAGGCCGCGCCCGACGGAGCCCGCTCCACCGCGCTCGCGCTGCGCCTGACGGGCAACCGGCTCGGCCAGGTGGCCGCCCCGGCCGCCGCCGGTCTGGTCGCGGGGGTGGCGGGCGTGGCCGCGCCGTTCGTGATGCTCGGGGCACTCCTGCTGCTGTCGTCCGGGGTGGCGCTGCGGTCGCCGGGGCGGCCCGAGGGAGCCGGCCGGCCCGCGCCGGAGCGGCCGAAGCGGCCGGGATTGCGCCGCACGAGCGATATCTGACGGCGCGCCGGGCGTCGTTGCCGCGTGGCGCGCACCCCATGAAGGAGAGTCCAGGCGAAAGAGCGATTTGTATGAAAATCGTCTGAACTCGGAGGATTGCGCATGCCCACCCTGACACTCCCACGTGCCGTCGGCTCCCGCGCGGGCGCCTCCGTCGTCCTCACCGCCCTCGCCGCGGCGGGCGCGTCATGGGTTGCGGCGCCGAACGCGATGGCCGCGGGTGAGAACGGCGACATCAGGATCCACCGCGCCGACGTGTGGCCCGCCTCGGGCGGCAAGGACGATCCGCTGGTCTGCCGCTTCTACCTCGACGCGGTCAACTTCGACGTCCTCACCAGCGTCTCGTACACCATCACGCCGCAGCCTCCGCTGCCGAGCGCGGCCACCGTCTCCGGCAACATCCAGCTCGCCGGCGGCGCCGGGCACACCGACCCGCTGGGGCTGGCGGACGGCCAGTACAAGATCAGCTGGACGGTGCCGCTTGCTCCGGGCATTCCTCCGACCACCCCTCCCACCACGAAGGAGAAGGTCTTCCGGGTCAACTGCCGTGAGGCGCAGCACGACGGCGCGCAGGGGCCGGGCGGTCAGATCGAGGACCACCAGCAGCAGCAGGACAACGGCGCCTGGGGCGGCCACAACGACCAGCAGCCCCCCAAGGGCGGTGTGCACGCGGGCGGCGGCGGTCTCATCGACACGGCGGCCGCGTACTCGCCGGTGGCCGGCGCCGCGGCCGTGGGTCTGATCGCGGTCTGCGGTGTCGTGTACTTCCGGCTGATCCGCCGTCGGCCCCATGGTGCCGCGTAGGCACCGACGCAGGCCCTGGTACCGGACCCGCGCCTACCGCCTCGCCAGGACGGCCCTGCTCGTGGTCGTCCTGGTGACGACGGTGAACCGGTGCGGGGGCGGCGCGGCCACCGGGCCCGCGCAGGCGGGCGGCGCGGACGAGGGGGGCGGGCCGCACTCCGCGCGTACGGACGGACGCGGACCGGGCCGGCCGGACGCGGCCCCGGAGCCCCCGCCGCGCCCGCTGTCGCGGTCCCGGCCGACGTCGTTCCGTGTCCCCTCGCTGGGGATCGACGCCCCGGTCATCCCCCTCCGGCTGGGCCAGGACCGGCAGTTGGAGACACCGCCCGTCGACCGGCCCAAGCTGGTCGGCTGGTACCAGGGCGGCGCCACACCCGGCGAGTCGGGCACCGCGATCGCCGTCGGGCACCGTGACACGACGACCGGACCCGCGGTGTTCGCCGGGCTCGCCCAGATCAGACCCGGCAAGCACGTCGAGGTCGCCCGCGCGGACGGCCGCAGAGCCGTCTACTCGGTGGACCGGGTGAAGGTCTTCGACAAGACCGGCTTCCCCGACAAGGAGGTCTACGGCCGCACCGGGCGCCCGGAGCTGAGGATCATCACCTGCGGCGGCCTCTTCAGCCGGCGGACGGGGTACACCAGCAACGTCGTCGTCTTCGCCCACCTGACCGCGACCAAGTGACCCGGGGGGGCGGCCCGTTCCCGCGCCCCCCGGCTCCCGCCCGGACCCCGGCCTCCGTTTCCGCCGCCGCCCGGGCCGGAGCCTCCCGGGACGCGGGATGTCCGTCCGGCGTCTTCCCCGGCCGGGCACATTCCGTTAACTTCCGTGACCCACGGGCCCCGTGCGACTCGCACCGGACCTTCGGACCCACGGAGCAGCGGCGCTCCGGACAGCTCCCGGGGGCGGCAGCCATGACACGCGCCATCTCTCTGCACGACGTGAACAAGACCTACGCGCGCGGCCCGCGCGTGGTGGACCGGCTCTCGCTGGACATCGCACCCGGCGAGTTCCTGGTCCTGCTCGGGCCCTCCGGCTGCGGGAAGTCCACCGTGCTCCGCATGATCGCCGGGCTGGAGGAGATCGACGAGGGCCGGCTGCTGCTCGACGGCGAGTACGCCAACGACTGGCAGCCCTCCGAGCGGGACATGGCCATGGTGTTCCAGAGCTTCGCCCTCTACCCGAGCATGACCAGCCGCGACAACATCGGCTTCCCGCTGCGCATCGAGTCCCCCGGCGCGGACCCCGGCCCACGGGTCACCGCCACGGCGCGCATGCTCGGCATCGAGGACCTGCTCGACCGCTTCCCCAGCCAGCTCTCCGGCGGCGAGCGGCAGCGCGTCGCCATGGGGCGGGCGATCGCCCGGCACCCCACCGCCTTCCTGATGGACGAGCCGCTGTCCAACCTCGACGCCAAGCTCCGCAACCACCTCCGCGCCGAGATCGCCCAGCTCACCCGCGAACTGGGCGTCACCACGGTCTACGTCACCCACGACCAGGCCGAGGCCATGTCCCTCGGCGACCGGGTGGCCGTGCTGCGCGGCGGCCTGCTCCAGCAGGTCGGCAGCCCGCGCGAGGTCTACGCCCTGCCCCGCAACGTCTTCGTCGCCGCCTTCATCGGGACCCCGCGCATCAACCTGCTGCGCGGGCTGGTCCGCGCACCGCTGGACGGCGCCATGACCGTCAGCCTGGGCAAGCAGGCCCTGCGCCTGCCCGAACCCCTGTCCCTGGACCACCAGTTGCTGAGGGTGCAGCAGGGCCGCGAAGTCATCGTCGGGCTGCGCTCGGAGGCGGTGCGGATCGCCGCGCACGGCACCGCCCGGCCCGGCGAGGTGCCGCTCACCGGACTGGTCGAGCACGTGGAGTTCCAGGGGCACGAGGTCCTCGTGCACTTCGACACCGGCTCGCGGCCCGCCGTCGTACCCGAACTGGAGGCCCCGCGTCCCGCCCCGCGGCCCGCGCGGCGGCGCCGGCGGGACGGCCCGACGGTGCTGGAGCGGCTGCGGGAGCGGGCCGGCAGCCTGCGCGCCGGTCCCGTGGTGGTGCTGGAACACCCCGAGGACGCCGTACCGGAGCCCGCGCCGCCGCAGGGACGTCTCCCCGGCGACCTGGTCGTGCGCACCACCCCGGACATCCGGCTCCAGCACGGCATGCAGGTGCCTCTCCTCGTCGACCTCGCCCACCTCTTCGTCTTCGACCAGCACGGCGACCGGATCTGCCCGTCCCCCGACCGGCTGCCCGACCTGGACGAGTGACCGCCCGCGGGGGAGGCGATGATGTCCCGGGACGCCGACGCCCCGGCCCGCCCGCCACCCCGGGGGCGTCCGGCGGCCGAAGGGATGTCTGGCGCGCGAAAACTAACAGCGCTAGTTTGTGTGCCGGACGACGCAGCCCCGCCGGGAGGAAACGCAGCATGAAGGCACACGACGGCCTGTACATCGACGGCGCCTGGCGCCCGGCCGAGAGCACGGACGAGATCGAGGTCGTGAACCCGGCCGACGAGCGGGTCATCGCAAGGGTCCCGGCCGGCGGCGCGGCGGACGTCGACTCCGCCGTACGCGCCGCGCGCGCCGCCCTTCCCGCCTGGGCCGCCACACCGCCGGCCGAGCGGGCCGCACGTCTCACCGCCCTCCGGGACGCCCTCGCGGCCCGCAAGGACGAGATCGCCGAGACGGTCACCGCGGAACTGGGCTCCCCCCTCGCGTTCTCCCAGGCGGTGCACGCGGCCGTACCCCTCGCGGTCGCCGGTTCCTACGCCGAGCTGGCCGCCACCCACTCCTTCGAGGAGAAGGTCGGCAACTCCACCGTCCTGCACGAGCCGATCGGGGTGGTGGGCGCGATCACCCCCTGGAACTACCCCCTCCACCAGATCGTCGCCAAGGTCGCCCCGGCGCTCGCCGCCGGCTGCACGGTCGTCCTCAAGCCCGCCGAGGACACCCCGCTCACCGCCCAGCTGTTCGCCGAGGCGGTGCACGAAGCGGGCGTACCGGCAGGCGTGTTCAACCTGGTCACCGGCCTCGGCCCGGTCGCCGGCCAGGCCCTCGCCGAGCACCCGGGCGTGGACCTGGTCTCCTTCACCGGCTCCACGGCGGTCGGCCGGCGGATCGGCGCGGTGGCCGGCGGCGCCGTCAAGAAGGTCGCCCTGGAGCTGGGCGGCAAGTCCGCCAACGTGATCCTGCCGAGCGCCGACCTCGCCAAGGCGGTCAACGTCGGCGTCGCCAACGTGATGTCCAACTCCGGCCAGACGTGCAGCGCCTGGACCCGCATGCTGGTCCACCGCGACCGGTACGAGGAGGCCGTCGAGCTGGCCGCGGCCGCCGCCGCGAAGTACGGCGACCGCATCGGTCCGGTGGTGAGCGCCGGGCAGCGGGCCCGGGTGCGCGGTTACATCGAGAAGGGTGTCGCCGAGGGCGCCCGCCTCGTCGCGGGCGGCCCCGACTCCCCGCGCGAGAAGGGCTACTTCGTCGCCCCGACGGTCCTCGCCGACGTCACCCCGGAGATGACCGTCGCCCAGGAGGAGATCTTCGGCCCGGTCCTCACCGTCCTGCGCTACGAGGACGAGGAGGACGCCCTGCGCATCGCCAACGGCACGGTGTACGGCCTCGCGGGCGCCGTGTGGGCCGCGGACGAGGCCGAGGCCGTCGCCTTCGCCCGGCGCATGGACACCGGCCAGGTCGACATCAACGGCGGCCGGTTCAACCCCCTCGCGCCCTTCGGCGGCTACAAGCAGTCGGGCGTGGGCCGGGAACTCGGCGCGCACGGCCTCACCGAGTACCTCCAGACCAAGTCCCTCCAGTTCTAAGAGGAGTCCGTCCGTCATGGCCGTACGTGCCGCCGTCCTGCCCGCCATCGGCGCCCCCCTGGAGATCACCGGGATCGAGCTGCCGGACCCCGGCCCCGGGCAGGTCCGGGTCCGCCTCGCCGCCGCCGGCGTCTGCCACTCCGACCTGTCCCTGACCAACGGCACCATGCGGGTGCCGGTCCCGGCCGTCCTCGGCCACGAGGGCGCCGGCACGGTCGTCGCCGTGGGGGAGGGCGTCCCCCACCTCGTACCCGGCGACCCGGTCGTCCTCAACTGGGCGCCCTCCTGCGGCACCTGCCACGCCTGCGCGCTGGGTGAGGTGTGGC
This sequence comes from Streptomyces sp. NPDC015139, assembly GCF_043079785.1. Taxonomy (NCBI): domain Bacteria; kingdom Bacillati; phylum Actinomycetota; class Actinomycetes; order Kitasatosporales; family Streptomycetaceae; genus Streptomyces; species Streptomyces sp. NPDC015139. The sequence continues at coordinate 101,404 of NZ_JBIBUW010000010.1, forward strand.
TGTGCGCCAACGCGATGAACGGCGCCGCCGCCGTCCACGCCCGCACCACCGACGGCACCGAACTGCACCCCGGGCTGAACGTGGCCGCGTTCGCCGAGGAGACCGTGGTCTCCGCGTCCTGCGTGCTGCCCCTCCCGGAGGGCGTGCCGCTCACCGACGCGGCCCTCCTCGGCTGCGCCGTCCTCACCGGCTACGGAGCCGTCCACAACGCGGCGCGGGTCCGGCCCGGCGAGACGGTCGCCGTGTTCGGCGTCGGCGGGGTCGGCCTCGCCACCCTCCAGGCGGCCCGGATCGCCGGCGCCTCCCGCATCGTCGCCGTCGACGTCTCGCCCGAGAAGGAGGAGCTGGCCCGCGCGGCCGGCGCCACCGACTACGTCCTCGCCTCCGAGAACACCCCGCGCGAGATCCGCTCCCTCACCGGCAAGCAGGGCGTCGACGTCGCCGTGGAGTGCGTGGGCCGCGCCGTCAGCATCCGCGCGGCCTGGGAGTCCACCCGCCGCGGCGGCCGTACGACGGTCGTCGGCATCGGCGGCAAGGACCAGCAGGTCACCTTCAACGCCCTGGAGCTCTTCCACTGGGGCCGCACCCTGTCCGGCTGCGTGTACGGCAACACCGACCCGGCCCGCGACCTGCCCGTGCTCGCCGCCCATGTGCGCGAGGGGCGCCTGGACCTCTCCGCGCTGGTCACCGAACGCATCGGCCTGGAGGGCATCCCGGCCGCCTTCGAGAACATGCTCGCGGGCAAGGGCGGCCGGGCGCTGGTCGTCTTCTGACGCTCAGGGCACCTTCTCGGGTCGCGGCTCCCCGGCCGCGACCCGGGCCGACGGGCCACCGCGCGTCCGGGACCGCGACACCGCCACGCCCGCCAGACACAGCACGCCGCCCGCCAGAGTGAGGACCCCCGGTACCTCGCCGAGCGCCAGCCACGACATCAGCACCACCAGCGCGGGCACCGCGTACGTCGTCGCGCCCATCCGGCTGGCGGTGGTGCGGGCGAGGGCGTAGGCCCAGGTGGTGAACGCGAGAGCGGTGGGGAAGACACCCAGGTAGACCATGTTCAGGGTCGCCGGCAGGGGGGCGCGGGCGGCCTCGTGCACCAGCTGCCCGGCGAAGGGCAGGCAGGCCACCGCGCCCACCAGGCACCCGAACGTCGTCACCTGCAACGCGCTCGCGCTGCCCAGGGCGGGCTTCTGCGCGACGACACCCGAGGCGTAGGCCACGGCCGCGAGCAGGCACAGCGCCACACCGAGCAGCGAGGACCCGCCGCCGCCCGACATCGACAGCCCCACGGTCACCGCGCCCGCGAAGGACACCGCCATGCCCGCGAGCAGTCTCGGCGGCATCGGGTCCCCGAGCAGCCGGGAGCCCAGCAGGGCGATCAGCAGCGGGCCGATGTTCACGACCAGGGCCGCCGTCCCCGCGTCCACCTGCTGCTCGCCCCAGTTCAGGACGACCATGTAGAACCCGAACCACAGCAGCCCGGAGAGCAGGATCCCGCGCCAGGCGGCCCTGGGCGGCAGTCCTCCCCCGCGCACGGCCCAGATGACCCCCAGGGCGAGGGCGCCGGACGCCAGCCGGCCGAGGGCCAGGGCGCCGGGGGAGTAGGCGCCGCCCGCGCTCCGGATCGACACGAAGGCGGAGGCCCACAGGACGACGGTGACGGCTGCGGCGCCGGTGGCGAGCATGTGCGGACGGTTCCGGTCGAGCTTCATCATGCTCCCGAGGCTAGGCGGGGGTCCGAGCGGCGGGCTGGCGGAAATCGGACAGCTGCCCACCGAGCCACCCGAGAACAGGACACAAAGACCAGTGGGGGCGCGGGGAACTGCGCGACCGCCCACGGCGGTCCTGCACCGGACGTACGACACCACCCCAGGGGCGCGGGGAACTGCGCGACCGGCCACGACGCCCCCGCACCCGACACACCACCGCACCCCCTCACCCCGCCCAGACCCGCGTCAGCGCAACGCACTGGACGGAATCCCCAACAGTTCCCCCAGCGCCCGCTCTCCCGACGGAGTCACCTTCACCGCCCGCTCCGAGCCGATCCGGACGCACCACCCGGCGGCCAGCGCGTGTCCGCACAGCGCCGCCCCCGCCACTCCGGCGAGATGAGGCCGCCGCTCGGTCCAGTCGAGGCACGCCCGGGCCACGGGGCGCCGGCCCGAGCGGTCGAGGGAGATGCCCGCCGCGTCGAACCACTCCGTCCCCGCGTCCGTCAGCGCGAACCCCGTGTCCTGCCGCAGCAGCCCCCGCCGGGTCAGCGCGTCCGTGACCGCGATGCCCAGCCGCCCGGCGAGATGGTCGTAACAGGTGCGGCCCCGGGCCATGGCGGAGCCGGCGCTCGACTCGCGCAGCGTCCGGGGCGGGCGGCGGACGTTCCCGGCCGGCACCTGCGCGACCAGGTCCTCGAGGAGCTGCGCCACGCGCGCGTCGGCCAGCCGTACGTACCGGTGCCGGCCCTGCCGTTCCTCGGTGAGCAGGCCGCCGGCCACCAGCTTGCCCAGGTGCTCGCTCAGCGTGGAGGCGGCGACGCCGGCCTGCCGGGCCAGCTCCCCGGCGGTCCAGGCCCGCCCGTCGAGCAGCGCGAGCAGACAGGCGGCCCGGGTCTCGTCCGCGACCAGCGCGGCGAAGGCGGCGAGGGCCGCCGCCCGGGAGTCCCTGGCGGAGTCCTTGGTGGTCATGGACCCAGGATGCGACACCGTCGCTTCGGCGCACACCGAAGTGTCGGAAGGCGGCTCACGCGCTCTCCCGTGCCTGCTCGTACTGCTGCGCCAGCCCGTCGAGCAGGGCGCTCAGCCCCGTCTCGAAGGCGCGCTCGTCGATCTTCTCCTGCTGCTCGGAGAGCAGATGGGCCTGGCCGAGGTGCGGGTAGTCGGCGGGGTCGTACGCGCTCGCGTCGTCGACGAAGCCCCCGGCGAACGAACCGAGCGCGGAGCCCATGATGAAGTACCGCATCAGCGCGCCGATGGAGGTCGCCTGCGCCGGCGGCCAGCCCGCGTCGACCATCGCGCCGTACACCGCGTCGGCGAGCCGCAGGGCCGCGGGGCGGCGGCCCGGGCCCCGGGCGAGGACCGGGACGATGTTCGGGTGGTCGCGCAGGGCGGCCCGGTAGGAGACCGCCCAGTCGTGCAGCGCGGTCCGCCACTCCCGGCCGTCCTCGAACATCGACAGGTCCACCAGACCGCTGACCGAGTCGGCGACCGCCTCCAGGATCTCGTCCTTGGTGCGGAAGTGGTTGTAGAGCGAGGGTCCGCTGACCCCCAGCTCGGCGGCGAGCCGACGGGTGGAGACGGCCGCCAGGCCCTCCCGGTCCACGAGTTCCCGTGCCGTCTGGACGATCCGGTCGGTGCTGAGGAGGGGCTTGCGCGGTCGGGCCATGGCGCACATAGTAGGGCTGCGACTGGAAACTAGCAGTGCTAATTTAAATGTACGGCTTTCAAGATCCATCTGGTGTGGGGTGATCTCGTGGTGAACCTGGGGCTCGACGAGGAGCAGGCGGCCGTACGGCGGCTCGCCCGGGACTTCGTGCAACGGGAGATCGCCCCCCACGTGGTCGCCTGGGACCGCGCCGAAGAGGTCGACCGGGGCATCGTGAAGAAGCTCGGCGAGGTCGGCTTCCTCGGTCTCACCGTCGCCGAGGAGTACGGCGGCTCCGGCGGCGACCACCTGTCGTACTGCCTGGTCACCGAGGAGCTGGGGCGCGGGGACTCGTCGGTCCGCGGAATCGTCTCCGTCTCCCTCGGCCTCGTCGCCAAGACGATCGCCGCCTGGGGGAGCGGGGAGCAGAAGCGGCGCTGGCTGCCCGGGCTGACCGCCGGCGAGTACGTGGGCTGCTTCGGCCTCACCGAGCCGGGCACGGGCTCCGACGCGGGCAACCTCACCACCCGGGCCGTCCGCGACGGCGACGAGTACGTCGTCAACGGCTCGAAGATGTTCATCACGAACGGGACCTGGGCGGACGTCGTCCTGCTCTTCGCCCGTTCCACCGACGCCCCCGGGCACAAGGGCGTGTCCGCCTTCCTGGTGCCCACCGACACCCCCGGGCTCACCCGCCGCACCGTGCACGGCAAGCTCGGCCTGCGCGGCCAGGCCACCGCCGAACTGGTCCTGGAGGACGTCCGGGTGCCCGCCTCCGCGATGCTGGGCGCGGAGGGCAAGGGCTTCTCCGTGGCGATGTCCGCGCTCGCCAAGGGGCGCATGTCGGTGGCCGCGGGCTGCGTCGGCATCGCCCAGGCCGCGCTGGACGCGGCCGTCGGGTACGCCGGTGAGCGCGAGCAGTTCGGCAGGCCGATCGCCCACCACCAGCTGGTGCAGGAGCTGATCAGCGACATCGCGGTCGACGTCGACGCGGCCCGGCTGCTGACCTGGCGGGTCGCCGACCTGATCGACCGCGGCGAGCCCTTCGCGGTCGAGTCCTCCAAGGCCAAGCTGTTCGCCTCCGAGGCCGCCGTCCGCGCCGCCAACAACGCCCTCCAGGTCTTCGGCGGCTACGGCTACATCGACGAGTACCCGGTCGGCAAACTCCTGCGCGACGCCCGTGTGATGACCCTGTACGAGGGCACCAGCCAGATCCAGAAGCTGCTCATCGGCCGTGCGCTGACCGGGGTTTCGGCCTTCTGAGTACCTGCCTGAGTACTCCGGCGGATGCGGCGCGGGCCACGTCCGGCGATCGTGGACGGCATGAGCGAGACAGCGGACAAGTCCCAGAACACGGCGGCCTTCTACGGCCAGGCCGTCGCATCCTTCGCCGTCGCCATGGCCGCGACGGCCATCGGCATCTTCAAACTCCAGGCCGACGCCTGGGTCCGGGCCTTCCTCGGCATCGCCGTCCTGTACCTGGTCACGTCCGCCTTCACGCTGGCGAAGGTGATCCGGGACCGGCAGGACGGCGCACGTCGGGCGTACCACCCCTTCGAGAAACTCTGAGCCGCCGGCGGCGCCGGCGGGCGCTCGGACTAAGCGCTCGCTCACCATCGGCGGTATGGTGGTGCTCCTGTGACCGAGAGGGGCCAACGAGCGATGAGTACGGCGGAGGACACGACCGGCGGCGAAGTGGAGCCGTGGGAAGAGGTCACCCCTGACGCGGCCCGGCGTCTCCTCGTCGCCGCCGTGGAGGCCTTCGCCGAGCGCGGCTACCACGCGACGACGACCCGGGACATCGCGGGCCGCGCCGGCATGAGCCCGGCCGCGCTCTACATCCACTACAAGACCAAGGAAGAGCTGCTCCACCGGATCAGCCGCATCGGCCACGACAGGGCCCTGGACATCCTGCGCACCGCGGCGGGGCGCGAGGGCAGTGCCCGGGAGCGGCTGGCCGACGCCGTCAGCTCCTTCGTCCGCTGGCACGCGGGACGGCGCACCACCGCCCGGGTCGTGCAGTACGAACTCGACGCCCTCGGTCCCGAGGCCCGCGCCGAGATCGTCGCGCTGCGCCGCCAGGTGGACGCCGAGGTCCGCGGGATCATCGAGGACGGCGTGGCCGCGGGCGAGTTCGACGTGCCGGACGTCCAGGGCACCACGCTCGCGGTGCTCTCCCTGTGCATCGACGTGGCCCGCTGGTTCACCGTGAACGGCCCGCGCACCCCGGAGCAGGTCGGCGCGCTCTACGCCGACCTCGTGCTCCGGATGGTGGGGGCCGAGTAGGTCCTCAGAAGTAGTACCGGGACACCGACTCCGCGACGCAGACCGGCTTGTCGCCGCCCTCGCGCTCGACCGTGAAGGCGACGCTCACCTGCACACCGCCGGCGACCTCTTCGACGCCGGTGATCGTGGCGGTCGAGCGCAGCCGGGAGCCGACCGGGACGGGGGCGGGGAAGCGGACCTTGTTCGTGCCGTAGTTGACGCCCATCCGCACGCCTTCGACGCTGATCAGCTGCGGGCCGAACAGCGGCAGCAGGGAGAGCGTCAGGTAGCCGTGCGCGATCGTGGTCCCGAACGGACCCGCCGCGGCCTTCTCCGGGTCCACGTGGATCCACTGGTGGTCCCCGGTGGCCTCGGCGAACAGGTCGATCCGCTTCTGGTCGACCTCCACCCAGTCGGTGTACCCCAGCTGCTCGCCCACGGCCGCCTTCAGCTCGTCGGGGGAGGTGAAGGTCCTCGGTTCTGCCATGTTCCCGGCCTCTCGCTCGCGTCTCTAAGCAACTGCTTAGCATGGTCGGGTGAGGGGTCGATGTCAACGGATCCCGGGACGGCCGGGTGGGTAATCTCTGAGGAGTGCCCCAGATTCCCGAGAAGATCCACGAGCTGACCGTCGGCCAGCTGTCCGCGCGCAGCGGCGCCGCCGTCTCCGCCCTGCACTTCTACGAGTCCAAGGGCCTGATCGCCAGCCGCCGCACCACCGGCAACCAGCGCCGGTACGGCCGTGACACCCTGCGCCGGGTCGCCTTCGTCCGGGCGGCCCAGCGGGTCGGCATCCCGCTGGCCACGATCCGGGACGCCCTGGCCGAGCTTCCCGAGGAGCGGACGCCGACCCGCGAGGACTGGGCGCGGCTGTCGGAGAAGTGGCGCTCCGAACTGGACGAGCGGATCAGGCAGCTGAACCGGCTGCGCGACCACCTCACCGACTGCATCGGCTGCGGCTGCCTGTCCCTGGAGAACTGTGTCCTTTCCAACCCGGACGACGTGTTCGGCGAACGCCTGACGGGCTCGAGGCTGCTGGCGGAGAACCGCTAGGCGCCGCGCCGAGCTGCGCGGCTTCGGCGGGGTGGGTGCGGTTCGTCGCCGGGTGCGGGGCTGTCGTGGCCGGTCGCGCAGTTCCCCGCGCCCCTTCGGGGCGCTTGTGGGGGTCACTCGTACTCGGTGCCGCCCTTGCGGGTCAGGTAGGCGGGGCTCACCGCCTTGGCGATGGTGCGGCCGCCCGTCACCGGGCTGTGGCGCTCCACGGCGGGGCGGATCACCACGCCCTCCCGCAGGTGCAGTTCCCGGCCCGACACGGTCTCCCGGCCGCTCGCGAACTCGAGCACCCGCGCGACGTCGTACGGCCCCGCGTACAGCCGGGGCACCACCGGGACCTCCCCGGCCAGCAGCTCCGCCGCGTCCAGCCAGCGCACCGTGCCGTCCACCTCCGCCGCGACGTCGAACGCCGCGTACCCGAGCGTGTCCCGCCGCCCGTCCGCCCCGTACGACAGGTCCTGCACCCCCGCGCCGAACACCTCCCCGAAGATGCCGACCCGGCGGGCGCCGAGCCGCTCGGCCAGCCGGGCCGCCGCCTCGGCGACCCCGTGCCCGTGCACCGCCCGCCAGTACAGGTTCCGCGGATCCTCACGCAGCGCGAGGGACTTGGCCCCGAAGCCCTTGGAGGACACGTACGCGCGTCCCTCGTCGGCGAGCCAGGTCAGCAGGCACGCCGAACCGTGCAGCTTCTCCGTCAGGACGACCGGCTCGCCCGGTGTGAAGATGTCCGGATACCGCTGGATGTTCTCGATGTCGACCCACGGCAGCAGACCCGGCGCCGACTCGACCTCCCCGCTCATCGTCGGCGGGACCGGCGGCACCCACTTGACGATGCCCAGCCGTTCCGCGAAGTCCGTCCCCTCGGCCGCCGCCCGCACCAGGTCGACCTCCGCCAGCGCGTTCGGCCGGCACACGATGCCCTGCGACAGCTCACCGCGCAGCCGCACCGCCCTGACCCGGTTGGCCTCACCGCCCGCCAGCCGCCCGGTCAGCCCCAGTTCCCCGATCAGCGCGGCCGGGAGCACGGCCTGCTCGGGGATGTAGACGGCGGCCTCGCCGGTGCGGTAGGCGCCCTTGGCGACGACGGCCCGGTACAGGCCCACCTGGGCCAGTTCGAGCGCGTCCGCGTTCGGATGCTCGTGGACGGTCAGCACTTCGGCGGTGACGCGCAGCGTCGACATCGTGAACTCCTCGGGTGGGCGGGCACGTCGGTGCCCGTCAGGCGTGTCTCACCACCTCCCACTGTCCGCACGGGAATCGGGTGGAGCCACCGGATTCGGGCCTGCTACCGTCCACGCCGCCACCAACTCGGCGTTCGAGGCGGCCCGTCGGCCGTCCGGCAGCAGCAGCGTGTCCTCCAGGCCGACACGCGTCGCCAGGCCGAGCCGGCCGGCCAGCCGCAGCACCGGCCAGGTGCCGCCCTCCTCGCCGTGCAGCAGCACCGGGCGGCCGGCCGCCGTGCCCAGTCCGGCCAGCAGGGCGCGCGCCGAGGCCTCGGCGGTCGCCGGGTCGGGATCGGTCACCTCGGCCAGCACCCGCAGCACCCGGGGCGCGAGCGGTGAGGCCGCGAACCGGGCCGCGCCGTCGGTGCCCGACCAGATGCCCGCCTCCACCCCCACGCCCCGCTCCAGCAGGTGACCGGCGACGTCATCCGCGCCCGGCTCGTGCCAGTTGACCGACGCGAAGTCGGGCAGCACCGACCAGTCGCGCACCCGCGCGAGCCGGGCCGCCGGGTCGGGCTCCGCCCACGCGCCGGTGGTCACCCCGACCGGCACCCGCACCCGCGCCCTGATCGCCTCCAGCGCCGGCGCGAGCACACGCGGGGAGAGACTCTCGTGGCCGCACGGAGTCCTCGGGTGGACGTGGACCGACGTGGCCCCGGCCGCCACGGCGTCGGCCGCCGAACGGGCCAGTTCCCCGGGGGACATCGGGACCGCCGCGCCGTCGGCTGCCGACCGGCGCCCGTTGAGACACACCTGCACCATGTCACGAGGGTGCCCGCCGGCCCGGCGGTCATCCCGGACCGCCTCGAGGCCGGGAGTGCGGCATCCCCTGCGCACCCCCGGTGGAACCCGCCCCCTCAGGCCGACATCAGCAGCCGTTCACGCCGGGAGGACGCCAGCGCCTGCGGGGTGAGCACGGGCCGGGGCACCAGGATCCCGCAGTCCGTGCAGACCGGGCCGGACGACGGCTCGTGGTCGAGGCCGTACCGCCAGACCAGGCGCTGTCCGTCGCACACCGGGCAGGAGGAGCCCGGTGCCCGCTCCAGCGCGGCGATCAGCCTGCGCAGCACCTCGGCCAGCGGCTCGTCGGGGTGGACCCGCGGGTCGTCGCACCACGCGACCCCGAATCCGCCCCAGGTCAGCCGGTGCCAGTCGTCCACGCTGCCCGGCCTGCGCAGCCCGTCGTGCTTCTCCTTCCTGCGCCGCTCGGTGAACTCCGTCTCGTACGCGAACCAGACCGAACGGGCCTCCTCCAACTCCTCCAGCGCGGCCACGAGCCGCACCGGTTCGGGGGAGCGGTCCTCGGGGCCGAAGCCCGACCGGGAGCACAGATGGTCCCAGGTCGCCCGATGCCCGTAAGGGGCGAACTTCTCGAGGCACTTGCGCAGTGAGTACCGCCGCAGTGCCAGATCACAGCCCGGATCGCGTACCTGTCTCGCCAGACTCCGGAAACCGGCCATCGCCCTGCACCTCCGTCACACCTGCACCTGCACTTCGGTCACTTCGGCGTCGTCGCAAGGACGTCGTCGAGTAGACGTATCGACAGGCGAATCGGCTCCATCTCTTCTCGGGTTCTGCTTGCCGGACTTCAAAAACTGACGCATGTTCATCTTTGAACTGGGGGATACCGGCGGTAACGTTCGGCCACCCCTGTCGCTAGGAGCTGCCATGCCACGGCGAACCCCACGTAACGCCCTTGACAGAGTGAGAACGTCCCGCCGTCTCTTCGGGTTCCTGAAGACGGCGTCCGTATGCGTCCTGACGGCCGCACTTCTCTCCCCGCTCGGCCAGAGCCCCGCATCGGCGGCCGGCGCGGCCGCCGCCCCCGACCACTGCGGCGGCCGGTGCTCGGACATCCTGCCGCCCGGTGAGAACGGCAACGCGACACTCGCGCAGATCCTGCTCAACCAGGCCTTCGGCACCCAGCCCGCGCACGCCGAGGACCAGCTCGGACCGTACGCGGGGCTCGCCACGGGCTACCCGGCCCTCACCGACGCGAAGATCAACACCTTTTTCAACGACGCCTCCTTCGGCGTCCCCGCGGACCAGATCGCCTCCACCGAGAAGCCGGCCGGCCGCGGCGATGTGACGATCGTCCGCGACAAGAAGACCGGTGTGCCGCACATCACGGGCACCACCCGCTACGGCACCGAGTTCGGCGCGGGATACGCGGCCGGCGAGGACCGGTTGTGGCTGATGGACGTCTTCCGGCACGTCGGCCGCGGCCAGCTCACGACCTTCGCGGGCGGCGCCGCCGCCAACCAGGGCCTGGAGCAGCAGTTCTACCGGAACGCCCCCTACACCGAGGCCGACCTCCAGGCGCAGATCGACAACGCGGTCGCGAAGAACGGCGCCCGCGGCCAGCAGGCGCTCGCCGACGTCAGGGCCTATCTGGACGGCATCAACGCCTACGTCGACGCCTCGGACAGCGGCCGCTACTTCCCCGGCGAGTACGACCTGACCGGCCACAAGGACGTCATCACCAACGCCGGCACGATCGAGCACTTCAAGGTCACCGACCTGGTGGCGCTCGCCTCCGTGATCGGCTCGCTGTTCGGCTCCGGCGGCGGCGGCGAGGTCGACAACGCCCTCTCCCTGATGGCCGCCCAGGCCAAGTACGGCGTCGAGGAGGGCACCCGCGTCTGGGAGGCCTTCCGCGAGCGCAACGACCCCGAGGCCGTCCTCACCGTGCACGGCGGTGAGAGCTTCCCGTACGGCGCCAGGCCCGCCGACGCCGAGGGCGCGGCCCTGCCCGACGCCGGCTCGGTCGTCTCCGAACCGCTCGTCTACGACCGCACGGGCACCGGCGCGACCGCGAGCGCGAGAAGCATGTCCGCCACGGCCGCCAGGACCTCGCTCGGCTCGGCCCGGCGCGGCATGTCCAACGCCCTCGTGGTCAGCGGCAAGTACACCGCGAGCGGGCACCCCATCGCCGTCTTCGGCCCGCAGACCGGCTACTTCGCCCCGCAGCTGCTCATGCTCCAGGAGATCCAGGGCCCCGGCATCAGCGCCCGCGGCGCCTCCTTCGCGGGGCTGAGCATGTACGTCGAACTCGGCCGCGGCCAGGACTACTCCTGGAGCGCGACCACCTCCGGCCAGGACATCATCGACACCTACGCCGTCGAGCTGTGCCAGGACGACTACCACTACCTGTACCGCGGCACCTGCACCGCGATGGAGAAACTCGAGCAGAAGAACGCCTGGAAACCGACCACGGCCGACGGCACCGCGGCCGGCTCCTACACCATGCGGGCGTGGCGCACGAAGTACGGACCGGTGGCGTACCGGGCCACCGTCGGCGGCAAGAAGGTCGCCTACACCACCCTGCGCTCCTCCTACCTGCACGAGGCCGACTCGATCGTCGGCTTCCAGATGCTGAACGACCCCGACTTCGTCAAGGGACCGCAGGACTTCCAGAGCGCGGCGCAGCACATCAACTACACCTTCAACTGGTTCTACGCCGACTCCCAGCACACCGCCTACTACAACAGCGGTGACAACCCGGTCCGGGCGGACGGTGTCGACGCCGAGTTCCCGGTGTGGGCGCGGCCCGCGTACGAGTGGCGGAACTGGGACCCGGCCGGCAACACGGCCGACTACACCCCGGCCTCCGCCCACCCCAACTCGGTCGACCAGGACTACTACGTCTCCTGGAACAACAAGCAGGCCAAGGACTACACGACGGCGTCCTGGGGCGACGGCTCCGTGCACCGCGGCAACCTGCTCGACGACCGGGTCAGGAGACTGGTCGCGGCCGGCGGGGTGACCCGCGCCCAGCTGGTGCAGGCCATGGCGGACGCGGCCCTGGCCGACCTGCGTGCCGAGGACGTGCTGCCCGACCTGCTCAAGGTGATCGACTCCTCGGCGGTGAGCGACCCCACGGCCGCCGCGGCGGTGGCCAAGCTCAAGGCGTGGTCGAGCGCGGGCGCCAGGCGTACCGAGACCTCGGCCGGTTCCAAGGCGTACGCGAACGCCGACGCCGTCCGCATCCTGGACGGCTGGTGGCCGCTGCTGGTCAAGGCCGAGTTCGAACCGGGTCTCGGCAGCGACCTGTACACCGCGATCACCCACAGCCTGCCCGTCGACGAGGCCCCGTCCGCCGGACACGGCCCGACCGGCTCCCACGCCGGCAGCGCCTTCCAGTACGGCTGGTGGAGCTATGTCGACAAGGACATACGGGCGGTGCTCGGGGAGAACGTGCGGGGCGGCCTCGGCCGCACGTACTGCGGCGGCGGCAGCCTCACCGCCTGCCGGGACACGCTGATCGGCACGCTCAAGCAGGCGGCCGGCCTGACCGCCGCGCAGGTCTACCCGGGCGACGACCAGTGCTCGGCGGGCGACCAGTGGTGCGCCGACTCGATCGTCCAGCGCACCCTGGGCGGCATCAAGCACGGCCGGATCGGCTGGCAGAACCGGCCCACCTTCCAGCAGGTGGTGGAGTACACCTCGCACCGCTGAGGCGGCACGGGCGGCGGGTCAGGCGATACGGCCCGCCGCCAGTACCACTCTCGCCAGTTCGGGGTGCACGATGTCGCTGTGCGCCCCGCTCGGCGCGCCCCCGCGCCGGACCACGGCCGCCACGTCGACGCTCACGCACCCCGACGCCGGCAACGGCCCGGCCAGGGCCGCCGCGAGGTCCAGCCGGGCGGTGCCGGAGACCGCCTGCACCCCGTCGTGGCCCATGGCGCCCCATCGCGGGCCCAGCACGGCCGCGATCTCGTTGCCCGCACAGGACCGGTCGTCCCCGGCCAGCCGGGACGCCAGCGGGTAGAACGTGCCGAGCGCCGAGTCGAAGGGCGAGTGACAGCACACGAGCGGGCCGTCGATCCGCCGCTCCCGGCCCTGGAGCGCCCCCGCCCGGTCCGGGGCGTGCGGCAGCCGCGACGCGAACGCGTAGTGCGAGAAGGCGCCCTGGAGCAGCGTCACCGACTTCACGGCCCGCACCCCCTCCGGCAGCCCGCGCAGCGCGAAGGCGACCAGCCGCCCGCCGAAGCTGTGCCCGACCAGATGCACCCGTACGCCGGGCGCCGCCTCGGCCAGCCGCCCGACGAGCGGTCCGAGTCCGTGCTCGCCGACCGCGCCGGCCCGGCGTTTCATCGTGTAGTACGTCGCCTGCCGGAGCAGTTCCTTGGCGCCGTCCCAGGGGTTGGGGAGACCGAATCCCGCGGTCTCTCCCGCCGGGTCCAGCGCGGCCAGGGCCCCGGCGAGTTCCTCGCAGACGCCCGCCGGGTCCAGCGTGAAGACGGCCGGCTCGCCCTCCTCGTCCGTGTCGGCGGCACCGCGCCCCCCCTCGTCCACCAGCAGCCGCACCAGCCGGCCGAACTCCGTCAACCCGGCCTCGCCGCCCGCCCGTTCGTCGAGCATCCGGGCCAGCCGGTCGACCACCGTCGTCCGGTCCGGGAAGGTCTCCAGCAGTGCGCGCCGGGTGTCCTTGTCCAGTGCCGGGCGTGGTGCCGCCCCGGCCTCCTCGGCCGCCACGGACCGGGGGAAGTCCGGGATCGGTTCGTCGCTGAACCGTATCGACGGCCAGATCACGCCCACGTACCCGAGGCGTGCCCGGGGGGCGAGCTCCGGGACCGGGGCGAAGAAGCGCCGGTACAGCGCGGTCGCGCCCGAGCGGTCGTTGTTCCAGCCGTGCGCGAAGACGACCAGGTCACGGACCCCGCGGTCCATGACCTGTGCCGTCAGCCGGTCGCGTTCGGGGCCGTCCACGTCCCCGTCCGCGTCGAAGGTCAACTCCCAGTAGGGAGTCACGCTCATCCCAGGATCCGCCATGCCAGGCTCCCTCGTCCCACCCCCGGAAACGACGCGTTACGGGCGTATCGTCCTGCGGCGGGGCGGAGTTGGCCATACACCGCGTCTCACTTGTACAGCAGGTACTCCTTACGGGTCCGCCGGAACGCGGCGAGTTCCTCCTGCCAGGCACCGGTCACCTCGTCGGTGCCGGCGCCCGCGTCGATCATCGTGCGTACCCGCGTGGAACCGGTCAGCTTGTCGATCCAGTCGTCCGAACGCCAGGCGAAGCCGTCCCACACCTTCCGTGCGGTCACCAGCAGCCCGATGCCGGTGCGCACGGGGTCGTAGGCGGCCCGGTCGTGGACGTGGATCTGCACCCCGCCGACGGTCTTGCCCTGGAACTTGGAGAACATCGGCGCGAAGTACGCCTCCCGGAACCGGACCCCCGGCAGCCCGAGCCCGTTCGCGGCGGCGGCCCAGCGCCCGTCGACCCCCTCCGCGCCGAGCAGTTCGAAGGGCCTGGTCGTGCCCCGGCCCTCGGAGAGGTTGGTGCCCTCGAACATGCAGGTGCCGGAGTACACCAGCGCCGTGTCCGGGGTGGGCATGTTGGGGCTCGGCGGCACCCAGGGCAGACCGGAGGCGTCGTAGAAGTCGGTGCGCCTCCAGCCCGTCATCAGCACGGTCTCCAGCGGGACCGGCGCGGTGAGGAACTCCCCGTTGAACAGCCGGGCCAGCTCCGCGACCGTCATGCCGTGCGCCTGCGCGATCGGCTGGCGGCCGACGAACGTGGCGAACTCCTTGTGCAGTACCGGGCCCAGGGCCGCGCGCCCGGTCACCGGGTTCGGGCGGTCGAGGACGACGAAGCGCTTCCCGGCGAGCTGCGCCGCCTCCATGCAGTCGTACAGCGTCCAGATGTAGGTGTAGAAGCGGGCGCCCGCGTCCTGGATGTCGAAGACGACCGTGTCGACACCGGAGGCGGTGAAGACGTCGGCCAGGGGGCGGCCGCTCTTGAGGTACGTGTCGTAGACCGGCAGGCCGGTCGCGGGGTCGTCGTAGCGGCCCTCGGAGCCGCCGGCCTGGGCGGTGCCGCGGAACCCGTGCTCGGGACCGAAGACGGCGGTCAACCGCACGCGGGGATCGGCGTGCATGACGTCGACGACATGGCGGACGTCCCTGGTGATGCCGGTGGGGTTGGTGACGATGCCCACACGCCGGCCGCTGAGCAGGGCGTATCCGTCGGCCGCGAGTCTCTCGAAACCCGTGCGCAGGCGACCTGTTGCGGCTGCCGTCGGCGGTCCGAGCGAGGCGGTGGCCGTGGCCGCTGCGAGTAAGGCTCTTCTGGACAGGTGCATGAGGTGACCTCCACGTCGAGCGCTTCCGCAGGCAGTGTGGCAGGCTGCGGGCCGTCTGTCGTTGATCGCGCAGTTCCCCGCGCCCTGGGTGGGTCGACCCTTCCGCAGCCACATACCGACTGGTTAGTCTGGAGCGGCGGAGCCGATGCGTGCCGCGCGACGTCGTGCCGAAGGAGACCGATGGTGAAAGCCGTGCTGGATGCGGGAGTGGTCGTCACCGGAGCGGGTGGCGGGATCGGGGCCGCGCTGGCCAGGCGGTTCGCCGCCGAGGGCGCCCGGGTCGTGGTGAACGACCTCGACGCGGACAAGGCCGCGGCGGTGGCCGAGGAGATCGGCGGCACCGCCGTCCCCGGCGACGCCTCCGCGATCGTCGCCGACGCCCGGGACGCGCTCGGCGGCACCGTCGACGTCTACTGCGCCAACGCCGGGGTCGCCTTCGAGGACGGCGGTGCCGACGGCCCGCTGGACGAGAGGACCTGGGGCCTGTCCTGGGACGTCAACGTGATGGCCCACGTCCGCGCCGCCCACGAGCTGCTGCCGGGCTGGCTGGAGCGGGGCGGCGGCCGGTTCGTCTCCACCGTGTCGGCCGCCGGACTCCTCACCATGATCGGCGCCCCCTCCTACAGCGTCACCAAGCACGGCGCCTACGCCTTCGCCGAGTGGCTGTCCCTCACCTACCGCCACCGCGGCCTGAAGGTGCACGCGATCTGCCCGCAGGGCGTCCGCACCGACATGCTCGCCGCCACCGGCAGCGCCGGCGACCTGGTGCTCCACCCGACCGCGATCGCCCCGGAAGCCGTCGCGGACGCCCTGTTCCGGGG
Source organism: Streptomyces sp. NPDC015139 (assembly GCF_043079785.1). Classification (NCBI taxonomy): domain Bacteria; kingdom Bacillati; phylum Actinomycetota; class Actinomycetes; order Kitasatosporales; family Streptomycetaceae; genus Streptomyces; species Streptomyces sp. NPDC015139. The sequence goes on from NZ_JBIBUW010000010.1 coordinate 117,208, forward strand.
CATCGAGGAGGACCGCTTCCTGATCCTGCCGCACCCCGAGGTGGCCGGCTTCTACCAGGCGCGGGCCGGCGACCCCGACCGCTGGCTGGCGGGCATGAACCACCTCCAGCGCACGTGGGAGGAGACCCGATGACCGCCCCCCGGTACGCCGACCGCCCCTGGCTGGCCCTCCTCGACGACGCCCAGCGCGCCCCCGTGGCCCCGGCCGACTCCCTTCTGCACGCCCTGCGCGACGCGGTCGCGGCGACCCCCGACCGGACCTTCCTCGCCTACTTCGACGCCCGGCTCGACTACCGCGAGGTGGACGAGCTGAGCGACGGCGTGGCGGCCCATCTCGCCGCGCGCGGGCTGGAGCGCGGCGACCGGGTGGCCGTCCTGCTGCAGAACTCCCCGCACTTCGTGTTGGCGCTGCTCGGCGCCTGGAAGGCGGGCGCGACCGTCGTCCCGGTCAACCCCATGTACAAGTCGGGCGAGGTCGCCCATGTCCTGCGGGACGCCGAGGTGTCCGCACTGGTCTGCTCGGACCGGGCCTGGGAGTCGTACCTCCGGCAGACCGCGGCCGACTCGCCGGTGCGGATCGTGCTCACCGGCTGCGAACTGGACTTCCAGACCCGCGGCGACGCACGGGTGCTCACCTTCGAGCGGCTGCCCAAGCCCCCGGACACCGACGACCTCGTGGCCGTCGCCCGGCAGGGCGGCCGGGCACCCGGGGGCCGCACCCCGCGCCCCGACGACATCGCCCTGATCAGCTACACCTCGGGCACCAGCGGCACCCCCAAGGGCGCCACCAACACGCACGGCAACATCATGCACAACGCCGAGCGCCAGCGGACCGGGCTCGACCTGCCCGACGCCCCCGTCTACTACGCGCTCGCGCCCCTCTTCCACATCACCGGCATGGTCTGCCAGCTCGGCGCCTGCCTGAACAGCGCGGGCACCCTGGTCCTCGCCTACCGCTTCGACCCCGGCGTCGTCCTGGAGGCGTTCGCCGAGCACCGCCCGCACTACACGGTGGGCCCGTCGACCGCCTACATGGCGCTCGCCGCCCACCCGGACGTCACCCGCGAGCACTTCACCTCCTTCGTGAACATCTCCTCGGGCGGCGCTCCCGTGCCGCCGGCCCTGGTGGAGCGGTTCCGCGAGCGCTTCGGGCCGTACATCCGGGTCGGCTACGGCCTCACCGAGTGCACCGCCCCCTGCGCCTCCGTCCCGCCCGGTCTGGAGGCCCCCGTCGACCCCGTCTCCGAGACGCTGTCCGTCGGCCTGCCCGGCGCCGACACCGTCGTGCGCATCCTGGACGAGCGCGGCGCGGAGGTGCCGTTCGGCGAGCAGGGCGAGATCGTCGTACGGGGACCCCAGGTGGTCCCCGGCTACTGGCGGCGCCCCGAGGCCACCGCCGAGACCTTCCCGGACGGGGAGCTGCGCACCGGCGACATCGGGTTCATGGACGAGCGCGGCTGGCTGTACGTCGTCGACCGCAAGAAGGACATGATCAACGCGTCCGGCTTCAAGGTGTGGCCGCGCGAGGTGGAGGACGTCCTCTACACGCACCCCGCGGTGCGCGAGGCGGCCGTCGTCGGCGTCCCCGACGGCTACCGTGGGGAGACCGTCAAGGCCTATATCAGCCTCCGTCCGGGCGCCGCGACGGACCCGGACGAACTCTCGGAGTACTGCAAGGAGAGACTGGCCGCCTACAAGTATCCGAGGCAGGTGGAGATCCTGCCCGACTTGCCGAAGACGGCGAGTGGGAAGATCCTCCGTCGGGAACTGCGTTCCCGCGCGCAAGACGACAACGACGCCGGTCAGTAGGCGACGAGGAAAGGCAGGTGGCGGCAGTGCCCAGGACGACGGACGGAGACGGGACGCCCGTTCCGCAGCGGCTGCTGGCCGCCGCCACCCGGCTCTTCGCGGAGCAGGGTTACGACCGCACCTCGGTGCAGGAGATCGTCGAGGCGGCAGGTGTCACCAAGGGGGCGCTGTACCACTACTTCGGCTCCAAGGACGACCTCCTGCACGAGGTGTACGCGCGCATGCTCCGCACACAGCAGGAGCGGCTGGACGCCCTCGCGGACGCCGACGAGCCGGTGGAGAAGCGGCTCAGAGCCGCGGCGGCGGACGTCGTCGTCACCACCATCGAGCACCTCGACGACGCGATGATCTTCTTCCGCTCGATGCACCAGCTGAGCCCGGAGAAGAACAAGCAGGTCCGCGCCGAGCGCCGCCGCTACCACGAACGGTTCCGCGCCCTCGTGGAGGAGGGCCAGAAGGCGGGCGTCTTCTCCACGGCGACCCCGGCCGACCTGGTCGTGGACTACCACTTCGGCTCCGTCCACCACCTGTCGACCTGGTACCGCCCCGACGGCCCCCTCACCCCCCAGCAGGTCGCCGACCACCTCGCCGACCTGCTGCTGCGGGCGCTGCGGCCGTAGGACCGCCCGGCACGAGCGAGGGGCGGCCGCGCCTGCGGCCGCCCCTCGCGCATGTGCGCCTACAGGTACTTCTTCAACTCCCGCCGCGCCAGCGACCGCTGGTGCACCTCGTCCGGGCCGTCGGCGAGCATCAGCGTGCGGGCGCTCGCGTACAGCTCCGCCAGCGGGAAGTCCTGGCTCACGCCGCCCGCTCCGTGCAGCTGGATCGCGCGGTCCAGGATGCCGACCACCGCACGCGGAGTGGCGATCTTGATCGCCTGGATCTCCGTGTGGGCGCCCTTGTTGCCGACCGTGTCCATCAGCCAGGCCGTCTTCAGCACCAGCAGCCGCAGCTGCTCGACGGTGACCCGCGCGTCGGCGATCCAGTTCTGCACGACGCCCTGCTGGGCCAGCGCCTTGCCGAACGCGGTGCGCGAGACGGCCCGCCGGCACATCAGCTCGATGGCCCGCTCGGCCATGCCGATCAGCCGCATGCAGTGGTGGATCCGGCCCGGCCCGAGCCGCGCCTGGGCGATGGCGAAGCCGCCGCCCTCCTCGCCGATCAGGTTCGTGACCGGTACGCGGGCGTGGTCGAAGACCACCTCGGCGTGGCCGCCGTGGGAGTGGTCCTCGTAGCCGAAGACCTGCATCGCGCGCCGCACGGTGACGCCGGGGGTGTCGCGCGGGACCAGGATCATGGACTGCTGGCGGCGGATGTCCGCGCCGTCCGGGTCCGTCTTGCCCATCACGATGAAGATCTTGCAGTCCGGGTTCATCGCCCCGGAGATGTACCACTTGCGGCCGGTGACGACGTACTCGTCGCCGTCCCGCTCGATGTGCGTGGTGATGTTCGTGGCGTCCGAGGAGGCCACGTCCGGCTCCGTCATCGCGAACGCCGAGCGGATCTCGCCGGCCAGCAGCGGCTCCAGCCACTGCTTCTTCTGCCGCTCGTCGGCGAACTGCGCCAGCACCTCCATGTTCCCGGTGTCGGGCGCGGCGCAGTTCGTCGCCGTGGGCGCGAGGTGCGGGGAGCGGCCGGTGATCTCGGCGAGCGGCGCGTACTGGAGGTTCGTCAGCCCGGCGCCGTACTCGGTGTCGGGCAGGAAGAGGTTCCACAGCCCCTGCCTGCGTGCCTCCGCCTTCAGCTCCCCGACCACGGCCGGGGTGTCCCACGGCGAGGCCAGCGCGGCCCGCTGCTCCTCGGCGACCGGCTCGGCCGGGTACACGTACTCGTCCATGAAGGCGAGGAGCCTGGCCCGCAGTTCCTCGGTGCGTGCGTCGAACGCGAAGTCCATGTCGGGTCAGCCTTCCTGAAGAGTGGTCAGTCCGTGGTCGATGAAGACGGGCACGAGCTCGCCGATCCGGTCGAAGCCACGGCCGACCGTCTGGCCGAGCGTGTACCGGTAGTGGATGCCCTCCAGGATCACGGCGAGCTTGAACCAGGCGAACGCCTCGTACCAGGAGACGGCGGAGACGTCGCGCCCCGAGCGCGCGGCGTACCGCTCGACCAGCTCCCGCGGGGAGGGGTGGCCCGGCGCCTCGGCGGTGGTGGAGACCGGGGAGTGGGGCGTGCCGAGCGGCCGGCTGTACATCACCAGCAGACCGAGGTCGGTCAGCGGGTCGCCGAGGGTCGACATCTCCCAGTCGAGGACCGCCTTGATCTCGTCGTCGTCCCCGATCAGGACGTTGTCCAGCCGGTAGTCGCCGTGGACGACGGTGGGGGCGGGGGAGGCGGGCAGCTCCCGGCCGAGCGCCGCGTGCAGTTCGTCGATGCCGGGCAGCTCGCGGTTGCGGGAGGCGTCCAGCTGCTTGCCCCAGCGGCGCAGCTGCCGGTCCAGGAATCCCTCGGGGCGGCCGAAGTCCGCGAGCCCCACCTCGGCGGGGTCCACCGCGTGCAGCTCGACCAGCGTGTCCACGAGGGACAGCACCGCGTTCCGGGTGCGCTCCTCACCGAGCGGCGCGAGCTGCTGGGCGGTGCGGTACGGGGTGCCCTCGACGAACTCCATGACGTAGAACGGCGCCCCGAGCACCTCCTCGTCCTCGCAGAGCAGCACCGGGCGCGGGACCGGCACCCGGGTCGGGTGCAGGGCGTCGATCACGCGGTGCTCGCGCTTCATGTCGTGCGCGGTGGCCAGGACATGGCCGAGCGGCGGCCGTCGTACGACCCATCGGGAGGTGCCGTCGGAGAGCGCGTAGGTGAGGTTCGACCGTCCGCCCTCGATCAGCCGGCCGGTCAGCGGGCCGGTGACCAGACCGGGGCGCTCGCGGTCGAGCAGGGCGCGCAGCCGGTCCAGGTCGAGTCCGGGCGGGTGGTCGGCGCTCATACATCACTCCTACGAACGGGCGAACAAGACCCGACTCATGATGCCGACCGGTCGGTATGTAGTCCAGTACGTGTGCCGAACACGGCGCGAAACGTGACCGGAGCCACCATAGGCCGACGGCTCCCTGGCCGGTGTGCGGGGGAGCCGTCGGCCCTGCGTCGCGAAAGGGGCGGAGGGTCAGTGATCGTCCCAGTGGTCGCCGTGCTCGGCGTGCCGGTGCCCGTCGTGCAGGTAGTCGACGTGGTCCCCGTGCCGCACTTGGGCGTGTCCGCACTCGTCGTGGTGCACGTGCTCGTGACCGTCGTGCGTGGTGTGCCCGGCCGGTTCGCACTCGTCCCAGTGGCCTTCGTGCTCCCGGTGCAGATGGCCGTCGTGCGCGTAGTCGAGGTGGTCGCCGTGCGGTACGGCCGGATGCCCGCAGTCCGGACCGTGGGCGTGCGTCCCGTGTTCGGTGTGTTCCTGGTGAAGGGTGGTCATGGTGCTCGCCTTCGAGGGGTACGGGGTGCTGACGACGGACAGGCTGTCACGCGAAAGCCGCGTACAAGGACATACCGGTTGCGTGGCGCACGAGTACCCCGGAGGGTCGAGGACATGAAGGGCATCAGCTACACCCGCTACGGCGGTCCCGAGGTGCTGGAGTACGGCGAGGTGCGCGACCCCAAGGTCGGCCCCGACCAGGTACTGGTCGAGGTGCGCGCCGCGGCCGTCAACCCGGTCGACTGGAAGTGCCGCGAGGGGTACCTGGACTCCGTCCTGGACGCCGTCTTCCCCGTCGTCCCCGGCTGGGACGTCAGCGGGGTGGTCGTCCGGCCCGGACCCGCGGTCACCGAGTTCGCCGCCGGCGACGAGGTGATCGGCTACGTCCGCGAGGACTTCCTGTCCCGGGGCACCTTCGCCGAGTACGTCGCCGCGCCCGTGCGAACGCTGGCCCGCAAACCCCCGGGCCTGTCCTTCGAGGAGGCCGCCGGACTCCCGCTGGCCGGGCTCACCGCCTACCAGGTGCTGGTGAAGGCGCTGGAGGTCGGGCGCGGGGACACGGTGCTGGTGCACGCGGCGGCCGGCGGGGTCGGCTCCCTCGCCGTGCAGATCGCCGCCCACCTCGGCGCCCGGGTGATCGGCACGGCGAGCGAACGCAACCACGACTTCGTGCGCGGCCTCGGCGGCGAACCCGTCGCCTACGGGGACGGCCTGACCGAACGGGTGCGCGCACTCGCCCCCGAGGGGGTCGACGCCGTCTTCGACACCATCGGCGGGGACACCCTCCGGACGTCCGCCGAACTGCTCGCCCCCGGGGGCCGTCTGGCGTCCATCGCCGACCCGGAGGTGCTCGGCCACGGCGGCCGGTACTGCTTCGTCCGCCCCGACGCCGAGGACCTGGCGACCCTCGCCGGGCTGGCGGAGCAGGGTGTCCTCACCGTCCACGTCGAGGAGACGTTCCCGCTGGAGCGCACGGCCGACGCCCACCGCCGCAACCAGGAGGGCAGCACCCGCGGCAAGATCGTCGTCACGGTCGACCGGACCACCGGGGACAGGCCCTAGACCACCAGCACGGCCGCGCACACCGCCGTCGCCACCGCGCACAGCACCGCCGCCGCCGCGTGCCGGGGGGTGAACGCGGGCGGCGGGGTGCCGGCCGAGAGCGTGCGGATGCGGTGATGGGCCACACCGAGGAAGCCGAGCCACAGGGCGCAGCACACCGCGCACAGCACCACCCCGGTCGCCGACCCGTCACGCAGCGCGGTCCGTACCGCGAGGACTGCGGCCACGGCGGCGGACAGGGTGGTACGGCGCCAGGCCAGACGCGTGCGCTCCGGCTGGAGCCCCGGGTCCCGGCCCGCCGTGCTCACCCCTCCCATCCGACCAGCACCACCACGACCATCGCCACGGCGACCACCGCGACGACCAGGCTCAGCAGGGCCGGGAACCGGGACGTGGGCAGATCCTCGCCGCGCCGCATCGCCCGCTCGCAGCGCACCCAGTGGTTCAGCGCCCGCAGGGAACACAGCACACCGGCGCCCAGCAGCGCCAGCGCGAGACCGACCCGCCAGCCCCAGCGCAGGTCCGGCAGGAACTGGTCCACCGCGAATCCGCCGCCGATCAGCGCGAGTGCCGTCCGCAGCCAGGCGAGGAAGGTGCGCTCGTTGGCCAGCGAGAACCGGTAGTCGGGCGTGCCACCCTCTTCCCGCACCTGCTCCGGCGCGAACCACAGCCGGATGTTGCGTACGAATTCGCTCACGCCGACGACCCTACCGGCGCCTCAGCCACCCGCCCGGAACGCCCGCAGCCGCTCATGGGCGGCCAGCCCGTCGGGCACCCACTCCCACTCGCCGAGCCGCCGCCCGACCTCCTCCTCGGACAGGAAGCCGTACCACTGGACCTCCTCGGCCTGGGGGCGCACGGGCAGCTCGCAGCGCACCTCGTACACCGCCGACCACCAGCTCTTCCCGGCCCCGTCGTCGTACAGGAACTTGAAGAGGAAGGCCGGCCGGGGCAGTCCCCGCACGCCCAGCTCCTCCTCGGCCTCCCGCAGGGCCGCCTCGTCGTAGGACTCGCCCGCCCCGACGACCCCGCCGACGAACAGGTCGTACAGGGAGGGGAACACCAGCTTGCCGGCCGTGCGCCGGTGCACGAAGAGCCGGCCGGCCGCGTCCCGGGCCTGGACGAACACACAGCGGTGGCGCAGCCCGAGGGCGTACGCCTCGCCGCGCGGGCGCCGGTCGACGACCCGGTCGTGCTCGTCGACGATGTCGAGGATCTCGTCAGCGGGGTTCATGCCCCCCATCCAAGCAGCCGGGTTCAGCGCCGCTGCAGGTCGACGCGGCGCGGCTCCGGGGTGCCGCAGGGCATCGCCGGGTGCAGACCGAGCAGGACGATGCCGGTGACGACGGCCGCGAGCCCGGCCGCCTCCCAGGCCAGCGCCCCGGTGTCGGTGCGCAGCCGGTCCCCGAGGAAGCCCACCCCGCACAGGATCCCGGCGAGCGGCTCCGCCGCGGTGAGCGCGGGCAGCGACATGCGCAGCGGCGCGGTCTCGAACGCGCTCTGCACCAGGATCAGCCCGCTGACGCCGCACGCCAGCACACCGTAGGGCTGCCAGCCGGTGAGCAGCTCGGTGAAGCCGCCGTCGGAGAACAGCGTGCCGCTGACCCGGGTCAGCGCGTCCTGCACCCCGTACAGCAGTCCGGCGGCGGTGGCCAGCAGGACCGGCCCCCAGTTGAGCCGGGAGCGCTTGCCGTACGTCGTCAGGACGAGCGCGGCGCCCACCATGGCACCGATGATCAGCCAGTGCCGCAGCGGATCGTCCACGGCGCTGCCGCCGCGCGGTTCGCCGGCCATGATGAACGTGCTCACGCCGCCCGCGAGCAGCAGCAGACCGGCCCAGCCCTGGCGGCCGAGCGGCTGTCTGGTCTGGTGGCGGGAGAGGGCGAGCGCGAACAGCAGGTTGGTCGCGAGGAGCGGCTCGACCAGGGAGATCTCCCCCTTGCCGAGGGCGATCGCGCCGAGAACCATGCCGGCCACCATCAGGCCGAGCCCGCCCAGCCAGCGCGGCACCCGCATCAGGTCCAGCAACAGCCGGAACGACAGGTAGTCGCTCAGCGGTGCCTTCTGCGCCGCGTTCTGCTGGAGCACGAAGCCGAAGCCCAGACAGCAGGCAGCACTCACGGCGAGAAGGAGAACCAGAACGGACACGCTGCGTACCTCGATCATCCGGCCGGACCACGGACGCGTAGTCGCCGACTGTAGCGCTCCCGGGACCCCGTGGACCCGGAGAGTGCCCGGAACCGGGCAGTTGACTCGGTCACGCCACCCGGTCGGGCACAAGGCGCACCGAAGCGGGGGGCGTACGTCCGGCCATGGTCCGTGGCCCGGCCGCCCGGCGCCATGGCGTACGCCACAGATCGCCGCCGAAAGCCCCGCAGGAGGCTCCCCACCTGCACCCCTGATTCTCAAGTTCCGCTTCACACACGGTAGTTGAAGGGAGCAACACCGCGGTTCCGCTTGACGCCATCCATGGCGGGGGGTTTGCTGTGCGTGATCGGTCGATGGCAGCCCGAGAAACAGGAAGTCCCGCGGTGCCCCCTCTCCCGCCCCTGCTCGGCGCACGCCGGGTTCGCACGGACCAGTCCGGAGACGCGCCGGACGCGCCCGGCGCCTTCGACCACGCCCTCGACGACGAGGGGCTGCGCACCGCTCGCGCCGCCCTCACCCAGGGCCGCCGGCAGGCCGCCCGCTCCCTGCTGCTGCACACCGGTGACGACTGGGACCGCCGAGCCCACCGCCTGACCGTCCTCGCGCGGGAACCGTACGCCGCCGCCTGGGCCCACGACTGGGCGCAGGCCGAGCCCGGCTCCGCCGACGCCGCCACCCTGTACGCCCTGGCCCTCGTACGGCGCGCCCTGCGCGGCAAGGAGGAGCCCGGCGGCGCCCGCGAGGCCTGTGACACGGCCGCCGCGCTCGCCCCGGCCGACCCCACCCCATGGCTGGGCCTGCTGCTGCTCGCCCGCCGTCTCGGCACCGAGCGCGAGGTGCTCGGCGCCTTCGGCGAGGTCCGCCGTCGGCACCCCGAGCACCACCACGCCCACCACCTGCTGATCGCCCGCCTCGCCGAACGGCCCCCGGGCGGCCGGCCCGAGGCCCACGAGGCGTACGACGTCGCCGAACGGGCCGCCGCCGAGGCCCCCGCCGACTCCCCGCTGGCCGTCCTCCCGGTCGTCGCCCACGCCGAGCGGTTCCGTGTCCTCACCGCCGCGGGCCTCGCCCCGGCCGCCTCCGGGCACTGGGCCGGCCCCCGGGCCCGCGGCGTCCTGCGCGCCTGCTTCGACTGGTGGCTGGAGTGGGAGCACGACGACCACCCCCGGCGCCACCTCGACCTCAACCACCTGGCCTTCGCCCTGTCCTCGGCCGGCCGTCCGGCCGAGGCGGCACCCCTGTTCCAGCGCATCGGCGAGCACGCCACCGCGGCGCCCTGGTCGTACGCGCACCCGGACCCCCGCGCCGCATTCCATGCGGCCCGCGCCCGCGCGCTCGGCCGGTGAGCGGCCGCCGTCGTAGGTGAGAAGTGATGACGGAACTCTTACCGGTGACCCGATTCCCTGGCCCCGCCGGGTCCCGAGTGCTCGAATGAACAGGTGAACCCCGAACGACCCGAACCACCGGAGGAACCGGACGGACGCCCGATCGGCCGCCGCGTCTTCCTCGGCACCCTCGGCCTGGGCGCGCTCGGCGTGGCCACCGCGCCCGTGCTCCAGCGCGGCCTCGAAGGACTGCTCGGCTCCGTCGCCGGCAAGGACCCGACGGGCCTCACCGGCCTGCTGCCCAACGGCGGCGGCTTCCGCTACTACTCCGTCGCCGCCTCCGTCCCGCACCGGAGCGCGGCCGACTACCGCCTCACCGTCGACGGGCTGGTCGACCACCCGCGCGGCTACACCCTCGCCGAACTGCGCGCCCTGCCGCAGACCCGGCTGGTCAAGGACGTCCAGTGCGTCACCGGCTGGCGCGTCCCGGGCACCCCCTTCCAGGGCGTACGGCTCGCCGACCTGCTCGACGCGGCCGGCGTCCGCCCGTCGGCCAGGGCCATCCGCTTCACCTGCTTCGACGGCACGTACAGCGAGAGCCTCACCCTCGCCCAGGCCCGCCGGCCGGACGTGCTGGTCGCCCTGCGCATGCAGGACAAGGACATCGGCCACGACCACGGCGGTCCCGTCCGCCTCTACGTCGCCCCGATGTACTTCTACAAGTCGGCCAAGTGGCTCTCCGGCATCACGGTCACCGACCGGGTCCGGCCCGGCTACTGGGAGAACCTCGGCTACGACGTCGACGCCTGGGTGGGCCGCTCGAACGGACGGACCGATGAGCCTACGAGCTGAGACCCCGGCCCCGCCGGGTGCCCGCGTCCGCCGCTTCGGCCGGTCGCAGCGCTGGGTGCACCGTACGACGGCGGCCCTGATGGGGGTGTGTGTGCTGACGGCGGCCGTCCTCTACATCCCGCAGCTGGCGGTCATGGTCGGCCGCCGGGCCCTGGTCGTCCGGATCCACGAGTGCGCGGGCCTCGCCCTGCCGGTACCGGTGCTGCTGGGCCTCGTCTCCCGGGGCTTCCGCGCCGACCTGCGCTTCCTCAACCGCTTCGGCCCGCACGACCGGATCTGGCTGCGCGCCGCGCTCCGCCGTGACCGGTCGCCCGCCTCGCGCCCGGCCGGGAAGTTCAACGCGGGCCAGAAGGTCTACGCCGCCTGGATCGCCGGTGCGACGCTGGTCATGCTCGGCACGGGCCTGATGATGTGGTTCACGCGGCTCACCCCGCTGGTGTGGCGCACCTCGGCGACCTTCGTCCACGACTGGCTGGCCCTGACCATCGGCGTGGTCCTCGCCGGTCACATCGGCATGGCGCTGGGCGACCCCGAGGCCAGGAGGGGCCTGCGGACGGGATCGGTGAGCGGGGAGTGGGCGAAGCGGGAGCACTCCCTGTGGCGCCCCTGACGGCGACCGGACTCCGCTGAGGGAGTGCGGCCGGCACAAGGGCGATACGGCGCACGACGACGGTATTTGGCCCCCGCGCGGCCCGCCGTCCCGGGACCGGCGGGCCGACGGCGCCTCAAGGGGCGCCGACGCGGGGTAACCGGAACCTACGCTTCCCAAAAGCAAAAGGGAAGCCCCCATTCCTGTTGACCGCGCGACGGGCGGCGACGCACTCTGAACCCCACGCGCCACAGAGGAGCAGCACGATGAGCCGAGCCACCGACACCGTCCGCGTCGTCGAGTACTGGACGGACCGGGACACCCACGTGATCATTCCCGTCCAGCGCTGCGAAGAGGTCGACCGCATGAGCGACGCGCAGCTGATCTCACGGTTCGGGGACCCCGAGCACGGGACGGTCGCCCGCATCGTCCACTAGGGACACGCGAAGTCCAGCAGCACCTTGCAGGACCGCTCCCGGTCGGCGGCCAGCGCGAACGCGGCCTCCGCTTCGGCCACGGGCGTGACGGCACTGATCAGCCCGTCGAACTCACCGCGGGCCGCGAGCAGTTCGAGGGCGTCGTCGAACTCGTCGGCGAACCGGAACGATCCGCGCAGCTCGATCTCCCGGCTCACCACGAGGTTGCCGGCGAACGGGCTCCGCCCCGGCGGCAGCATCCCGAGCTGCACGACCACGCCTCCGCGCCGCACCAGCCGCAGACACGTGTCCAGACCGGCCGCGACCCCCGACGCCTCGACGGCCACGTCCACGTCCGCCGGCCACCCGGAGTCGCGGGCGTCGTCGGCCCGTACGAGCGTGTCGGCGCCGGCGACGGCCGCGTACCGCAGCGCCTCCGGCACCAGGTCGGTCACCGTCACCCGGGCCGCACCGGCCGCCTTCGCGGCCGCGACCACCAGGCATCCGATCGGTCCGGCCCCGGTCACCAGCACATGCAGCCCGGACACGTCACCGGCCCGCCGCACGGCGTGCAGGGCCACCGACAGCGGCTCGGCGAGCGCGGCCCGCCGCAGTCCGAGACCGGCGGGCAGCTCCCTCAACTGCTCGGCCGGTACGGCCACTTGTGCGGCGAAGCCGCCCTGGACGTGCGGTGCGCGGGCCGCGCTGCCCAGATAACGGGTGTCACGGCACACGTTCGCCCGCCCGTCGGCGCACTCCGGACAGACCCCGCACGGCGTGGCGGGATGCACGGCGACCGCCGTACCCGGGGCCGGACCGGCCGCCTCCGCCCCGTAGGAGACCACCGTCCCCACCACCTCGTGACCGAGGACCAGCGGCTCCCGGAGCCGGAAGTCCCCGACCCCGCCGTGCCGCCAGTAGTGCAGATCGGACCCGCACACCCCGCCGTACCGGACGGCCACGAGCGCCTCGCCGGGCCCCGGTCGGGGAGCGGGCAGCTCCGTCACCCGGAGGTCGCCCGCACCGTGGATCACACAACCCAGCACACCCACCGCCCCCTTCACAGCACGCTCGTCATGCCGCCGTCGACGTACAGCACCTGGCCGCCGACGAAGTCCGCCGCGGGTGAGGCGAGGAAGAGCAGTCCGCCCACCAGGTCCTCGGTACGGCCCCAGCGGCCGGCCGGGGTGCGCCCGCGCACCCACGCGCTGAACTCCTCGTCCGCCACCAGGGGACGGGTCAGCTCGGTCTCGATGTAGCCGGGGCCGAGGCCGTTGACCTGCACACCGTACGGTCCCCAGTCCGCGCACATGCCCTTGGTGAGCATCTTCAGTGCGCCCTTGGTCGCCGCGTACGGCGCGATGCCCGGCCGGACGACCTCGCTCTGCAGCGAGCAGACGTTGACGATCTTGCCGTGGCCGCGTCGCGTCATGCCCCGGGCGGCCTCCCGGCCGACGAGGAACGCACTCGTGAGGTTGGTGTCCAGCAGGCGGTGCCAGTTCGCGTCGGTGAATTCCAGCAACGGGGCGCGCAGCTGCATGCCCGCGTTGTTCACCAGGATGTCGAGCGGGCCCACCCGCTCCTCGACGTCGGCGATCCCGGCGGCCACGGCCGGGCCGTCGGTCACGTCGAACACCGCCGTGCGGACGTCACCGGGCAGCTCCGCGGCGGCCTCGGCCAGCCGGTCGCCGTCGCGCCCGTTGAGGACCACCGTGCAGCCGGCCTCGGCCAGGCCCCGCGCCAGCGCGAGGCCGATGCCCCGGCTGGAGCCGGTGACCAGGGCCGTGCGGCCGCCGATGTCGAAGAGGGGGTGAGCCGTCATCGCCGTAACGCTCCTAGATCACCAGGGACAGCAGCAGGATCAGGCCGCCGGCAACCACCGAGATGATCGTCTCCATCACCGACCAGGTCTTCACCGTCTGCCCGACGGTCAGCCCGAAGTACTCCTTCACCAGCCAGAAGCCGGCGTCGTTGACATGGCTGAAGAAGAGCGAGCCCGCGCCGATGGCCAGGACCAGCAGGGCCGCGTGGGTGGTCGACATGTCGGCCGCGAGCGGCGCCACCAGACCGGCCGCCGAGACCGTCGCCACCGTCGCCGAGCCGGTCGCCAGCCGGATCGCCACCGCGATCAGCCAGGCCAGCAGCAGCGCCGGGATCGACCAGTCCTTGGAGACGTCCAGGATCATCTGGCCCACACCGGAGTCGATCAGCGTCTGCTTGAAGCCACCGCCGGCACCCACGATCAGCAGGATGCCCGCGATGGGCATCAGGCCCTTCTCGACGGTCTGCTGCAGGCGGTCCTTGCCGAAGCCGGCCGGCCGGCCCAGCGTGAAGAAGCCGACGAGGACGGCGGCGAGCAGGGCGATCAGCGGAGAGCCGATGACGTCGAAGACGCGCTGCGTGGAGTTCGCGGGGTCGTCGATGACGATGTCCACCAGCGCCTTGGCCAGCATCAGCACCACCGGCAGCAGCATGGTGAACAGGGTCGCTCCGAAGCCCGGGCGGCGCTCCAGCTCGTCCGAGGCGCGCTGGGGCAGCATCCGGTCGGGCGCCGGTACGTCGACCCAGCGGGCCGCGACCTTCGAGAACAGCGGACCGGCGATGATCACCGTCGGGACGGCGACCAGGAGACCGAGCGCCAGCGTCACACCCAGGTTCGCCTTGACCGCGTCGATCGCGACCAGCGGGCCGGGGTGCGGCGGGATCAGGCCGTGCATCACGGACAGACCCGCGAGGGCGGGGATGCCGATGCGCATGACGGAGTAGTTGCCCCGCTTGGCGACCATCAGCACGACCGGGATCAGCAGCACGATGCCGACCTCGAAGAACAGCGGCAGGCCGATCACGGAGGCGATCAGCACCATCGCCCAGGGCATGGCACGCCCGCCCGCCTTGGCGAGGATCGTGTCGACGATCTGGTCGGCACCGCCGGAGTCGGCGAGCAGCTTGCCCAGGATCGCCCCGAGCGCGATCAGGACGCCGACGCCGGCCACGGTGGTGCCGAGCCCGGTGGTGAAACTGACGATGGCCTTGTCGAGCGGCGCTCCCGCGACCGCACCGAGCACCAGTGACCCGATGGTCAGGGCAAGGAAGGCGTGCAACTTGAACTTGGTGATGAGCAGGACGATCACGGCGATGCCCACCAGGACGGCTATGCCCAGCTGGGCATGTCCGGCGGAGGTGATCGGCGCGGGCGCGTCCGCTGCCAGCATCTCGACGCTGAGTCTGGTCACGGGGGTTCCCTTGTGAAGACGGGGGACGGGGGTGAGGTGTTACTCGGATGCGAGGGGAAGCGCGTCCAGCGCCCGTACGGCGCGTTCGGTGATCTCCTGGGGACTGCCCGCGACGTCCACGGCGACTCCCGCCTCGTCCGCCCCCAGCGGCTGCAGGGTGGCGAACTGGGAGTCCAGCAGCGCGGTCGGCATGAAGTGCCCCTGGCGCTGCGTCATCCGGTCCTCGATCAGCTTCCGGTCACCGGTGAGATGCACGAACACGACGCCCGGGGCCACGGCCCTGAGCCGGTCGCGGTACGACCGCTTCAGCGCCGAGCTGCTGACCACCCCGCCGAGCCCGGCCCGCCCGTGCGCCCAGTGCCCGATGGCCTCCAGCCAGGGCCACCTGTCGCTGTCCTCGAGCGGGATCCCGGCGGACATCTTGGCGATGTTGGCCGGGGGGTGGAAGTCGTCGCCCTCGGCGTACGGAACGCCCAGTCGCGCGGCGAGCAAGGGACCGATGGTGGTCTTGCCCGTCCCCGCGACGCCCATCACGACGACGACCTGGGGGGTACGCATCACTGCCTCGCTGTCTTCCTCGACATCCGACGCCACATCGGCGTCGCCACACTGAAACCTATTAGGTACGACGAATTCAAGAGTGTGTGACGTATAAGTCTGACTTTTTGTCTCCGTGATCCAGGCCGTACGCTGAGTGCATGACCACACCGGGCCGGGGGCTGCACGGCCACGTACTGGACACCCTCGGCCCCGCGATCACCGCGGGCGAGTACCCGCCGGGCAGTGTTCTGCGCACGGACGAACTCGCCCAGCACTTCGAGGTGTCACGCTCCGTGATGCGCGAGGCGGTCCGCGTCCTGGAGTCCATGCACCTGGTCGAGTCCCGCCGCCGCGTCGGCGTCACGGTCCGCCCGAAGGCCGAGTGGAACGTCTACGACCCGCAGGTCATCCGCTGGCGCCTGGCCGGCGCCGACCGCCCGCACCAGCTGCGCTCCCTGACCGTGCTCCGCTCGGCGGTCGAGCCCCTGGCCGCGGCCCTGGCCGCCCGGCACGCCACGGCGGAGCAGTGCGCCGAACTCACCGAGTGCGCCCTCGGCATGGTGGCCAACTCACGCGGCCACCGGCTGGAGAAGTACCTCATCCACGACATCGCCTTCCACCGCGTCGTCCTCAACGCCTCGGGCAACGAGATGTTCGCCCGCCTCGGCGACGTCGTCGCGGAGGTCCTCGCGGGCCGCACCCATCACGAGGTCATGTTCGAGGACCCCGACCCGGCGGCCGTGACCCTGCACGTACAGGTGGCGGAGGCGGTCCGCGCCGGCGACGCGGCACGCGCCGAGGAACTGACCCGCCAGATCACCGTGGGCGCCCTCCAGGAACTGGACATCCTGGCGCCCTAGCCGGCCTCACTCCCGCTCTTCGGGAAACTCCCCGTCCACGTACACCCACGCCCCGTCCACCCGCTCGAACCGGCTCCGCTCCAGCAGCGAACCGCCCCGGTAGGACGCCCGGAAGGTCACCGTGCCCGCGCTGTGGAAGGCCGACCCGTCGATGGCGTCCAGGATCTCCAGACCCGTCCACCTCGTCCCCGGGTCGAGCTCCAGCCGCCCGGGCCGGGTCCGCGGATGCCAGGTGCGCAGCAGATAGCCCGCGTCCCCCTTCACGAACGCGCTGTACCGCGAGCGCATGAGCAGCTCCGCGGTCGGGGCGGCCGCCGAGCCGCCGTGGAAACGGCCGCAGCAGGCGTCGTAGGACGCGGGGAGTCCGCAGGGGCAGGTGCGCGAGGTCATGACGCACATTCTGCCCGGACAGGGGAGGCGTCCGCCGCGGCCCGGGTGCACAGTGGAAGGGGCGTGGTCGCCGCGCCCCGCCAAGGCGCCGGCAACCGCGCGACCAGCCACGACGGACCGGCAGGCGACCGGCGGCCCGTAGCGGCCCGACCCGCGGAGCGAGGTGGCGGACGATGACCCGACCGGTGAGCAGCCGTGCTCCGGCCATCAAGGAATGGCGGCTGAACCTGTACCTGTCCGAGCACGACCCGGACACCACGGCCCGGATCGTCCTCGACACCGGCGACAACGTCCTGGAGAGCCACGCCGAGGCCCGGCGCAGCCCCTACGACCAGGCGATACCCGACATCGGCGACGAACTCGCCGCCGGCCGCGCCCTCATCGCCATGGGCCGCCTGCTGCTGCGCGCGGCCGACGGGGACATGAAGGCGACGGGCGCCGCCGACGCGGAGGGCCCCTCCCCGCTCTGGCTGGCCCGGGAGTGACGGAGCGGCACCATGCTCTTCACCGACCGCACCGAGGCGGGACGGCAGCTGGGCAGCCGCCTGCGACACCACCTCAGGGGCCAGGACGTCGTCGTGCTGGGCCTGCCCCGCGGCGGGGTACCGGTCGCCGCGGAGGTCGCCGAGGCACTCGACGCGCCGCTGGACGTCTGCCTGGTCCGCAAACTGGGCGTGCCCTACCAGCCCGAGCTCGGCATGGGTGCCATCGGCGAGGACGGGGTGCGGGTCGTCAACGAGGAGGTACTGCGGCACACCGGCGTCGGCCGGGCCGACCTGGACCGGGTCGAGGCGCACGAGCGCACGGTCCTCGACCGGCGGGCGGCCCGCTACCGCGGCGCACGCGCCCCCGTCACGGTCACCGGCCGGACCGCCGTGGTCGTCGACGACGGAGTGGCCACGGGCTCCACCGCCAGGGCCGCCTGCCGGATCGCCCGGGCCCGCGGGGCGGCCCGCATCGTGCTGGCGGTACCCGTGGCACCACGGGACCTCGCCCGCCGGCTCGGCGACGACGCCGACGTCGTCGTCTGCCTCGACACCCCCGCCGACTTCTTCGCCATCGGCCAGTTCTACGGCGACTTCACCCAGGTCGACGACGAGGAGGTCACCGCCTGCCTGCGACGGGCCGCCGCCCGCCACGGCCGGGCCACCGGCACCCCCGGCCAGGACCACGAGGTCGAACCGGTCGCCGGCACCGTACGCCTGCGCGGACGGCTCACCCTGCCGGCCGGCGCCACCGGCGTCGTCGTCTTCGCCCACGGCAGCGGCAGCAGCCGGCACAGCCCCCGCAACCGGTTCGTCGCCCGGGGACTGAACCGCGCCGGACTCGGCACCCTGCTCTTCGACCTGCTCACCGAGGACGAGGAACGCGACCGGGCCAACGTGTTCGACATCCGCCTGCTCGCCGAACGGCTGGCCGGCACCACCGACTGGCTGCGCGGCCACCCCGGGGCCGAAGGGCTCGCCGTCGGCTACTTCGGCGCCAGCACCGGCGCCGCCGCCGCCCTGTGGGCCGCCACCGAACCCTCCGCACGCCCCGCCGCCGTCGTCTCCCGCGGCGGCCGGCCCGACCTCGCCGGGCCGCGCCTGCCCGCGGTGACCGCGCCCACCCTGCTCGTCGTGGGCGGCGCCGACCCGCTGGTCCTCGAACTCAACCGCGCGGCACAGGCCCGGCTGAGGTGCGAGAACCGGCTGGAGACCGTCCCCGGTGCCACCCACCTCTTCGAGGAGCCCGGCACCCTGGAGCGGGTGACCGACCTGGCCCGCGACTGGTTCACGGACCACATGGCTCCCGCGCACGTGTAGGCCGGACCGTGCACGAGGGACGCCTCACCCTCTTCCTCGCCGGTGACGTCATGCTCGGCCGGGGCGTCGACCAGATCCTCGCGCACCCCGTCGACCCCGCCCTGCGCGAGGACTGGGTGCACGACGCCCGCGACTACGTCGCCCTCGCGGAGGCCGCGAGCGGCCCGATACCCCGGCCCGCCGATCCGGCCTGGCCGTGGGGCGAGGCACTGCCCGCCCTGGACCGCGCCGCACCCGACGTCCGCGTGCTCAACCTGGAGACCGCCGTCACCGCGGACGGCGACTTCGCGCCGGGCAAGGGCGTCCACTACCGCATGAACCCCGCCAACCTGCCCTGCCTGGCCGCGGCCCGCCCCGACGTCTGCACCCTCGCCAACAACCACGTGCTCGACTTCGGGCCGCGCGGCCTCACGGACACCCTCGGCGCGCTGACCGCGGCCGGCCTGCGCACGGCCGGCGCAGGCCCGGACTCCGATACCGCGTGGCGGCCCGCGGCCGTCCCCGTGCGCACCGGCGGACGCCTGCTGGTCCTCTCCTTCGGGATGCCGTCCAGCGGCATCCCGCACAGCTGGGCCGCCACCGCCGAACGGCCCGGGGTGGCCCTCGTGGCCGCGCCCACCGAACGCGCCGCGGCCCTCCTCGCCGACCGGCTGCGAGCGCGAAGACGCCCCGGCGACCTCGTGGTCGCCTCCGTCCACTGGGGCTCCAACTGGGGACACACCGTCACCCGCGCCGAGATCCGCTTCGCCCGCGCGCTCGTCGACGCCGGGGTCGACGTCGTCCACGGCCACTCCTCGCACCACCCGCGCCCGGTCGAGGTGTACCGGGACCGGCTCGTCCTCTACGGCTGCGGCGACCTCGTCAACGACTACGAGGGCATCGGCGGCCACGAGCGCTACCGGGACGACCTGCGACTGCTGTACCTGGCCTCCCTGGACGGCGGCACCGGCCGGCTGACCGGCCTGCGCATGGTGCCCCTCCTGGCGCGCCGGATGAGCCTCACGCACGCCTCCGCCCGGGACACGGCCTGGCTGCGCGCCACCCTCGACCGGCACGGCCGCGACCTGGGCACCCGCATCGACCTCGGACCCGACGGCACCCTCACCGCACGGCCGCTGCGCCCGGGCCCGCCCCGCTGAACGCGCCACCCGGGAGGCCGGGGCCGGACGCCGGGCAACGCAAAAGGCCCCTGCAGAGCAGGGGCCTCACTGGTGTCCGAGGGGGGACTTGAACCCCCACGCCCGATAAAGGGCACTAGCACCTCAAGCTAGCGCGTCTGCCATTCCGCCACCCGGACAAGGTGTCTGTCGCGCGGGGTTTCCCTCGCGGCGACGAAGGAAACATTACCAGGCTTTCGGAGGTGCCTGATCACACCCCGTCCGGGCAGCGCCCCGGCGTGAACGGCGTGTGACGGGCCGGTACCGGTCTTTGGCCCGGGCAGGGGGCGGAGAGAGGATGAGGTGACCACCGGCAGGGACGCCCCCGGCACGACGGCGGACGGGACGACCGGCGGACAGGCAGCAGTGACAGCGGGAGGAAGCAGCGTGAGCGAGACGGACACGGCCAGGAGCGTCTCCGGCGAGGACGAGGTCGTGGACCTCTGCCGCGAGCTGATCCGGTTCGACACCAGCAACTACGGCGACCACTCCGGACCCGGTGAGCGCAAGGCCGCCGAGTGGGTGGCCGAGAAGCTCGCCGAGGTCGGCCTGGAGCCACAGATCTTCGAATCGCATCCGGGGCGCGCCTCGACGGTGGCCCGCATCGAGGGCGAGGACCCGTCCCGGCCCGCGCTGCTCATCCACGGACACCTGGACGTCGTACCGGCCAACGCGGCCGACTGGACCCACCACCCCTTCTCCGGCGAGATCGCCGACGGGTGCGTGTGGGGGCGCGGAGCGGTCGACATGAAGGACATGGACGCGATGACCCTCGCGGTCGTGCGGGACCGGCTGCGCAGCGGACGGCGGCCCCCGCGGGACATCGTGGTCGCCTTCCTCGCGGACGAGGAGGCCGGCGGCACCTACGGCGCCCGGTACCTGGTCGACAACCACCCCGAGCTGTTCGAGGGCGTCACCGAGGCGATCAGCGAGGTCGGCGGCTTCTCCTTCACGGTCAGCGAGCAGCGGCGGCTCTACCTGATCCAGACCGCCGAGAAGGGCATGCACTGGATGAAGCTGACCGTGGCCGGCACCGCCGGGCACGGGTCGATGATCCACCGCGACAACGCCATCACCGAGCTGTCGGAGGCCGTCGCCCGGGTCGGCCGGCACACGTTCCCGGTCCGTGTCACCAAGACCACCCGGGCCTTCCTCGACGAGTTGGGCGACGCCCTCGGCACCGAGCTGGACCCGGAGGACATGGAGTCCACCATCGCCAGGCTCGGCGGCATCGCCAAGCTCATCGGCGCGAGCCTGCGCAACACGGCCAACCCCACGCAGCTGAACGCCGGCTACAAGGTCAACGTCATCCCCGGCGAGGCCACCGCCAACATCGACGGCCGGTTCCTGCCCGGCCACGAGGAGGAGTTCCTCGCGGACCTCGACCGGCTCCTGGGCCCGAACGTGCGGCGCGAGGACGTGCACTCCGACAAGGCGGTGGAGACCACGTTCGACGGGGCGATCGTCGAGGCCATGCAGTCCGCGCTGCTCGCCGAGGACCCGGCGGCGAAGGCGATCCCCTTCATGCTGTCCGCCGGCACCGACGCCAAGTCCTTCGACGACCTGGGCATCCGCGGCTTCGGCTTCGTGCCCCTCAAGCTGCCGCCGGAGCTGGACTTCGCGGGCATGTTCCACGGGGTGGACGAGCGGGTGCCGGTGGACGGGCTCCAGTTCGGCGTGCGGGTGCTCGACCGCTTCATCGACGCCTCGTGAGGACTTTTCACCGGGTAATCGGCCAGTCGTACGAGATCGACTGAGAAGGGTGAATGCGACGATAGGCTCGTAGCTTCATTAGTTCCTCCTCGTTACTGGTGATGTGACTCCGCACCTTGGAGTCGCATTGCCAACGAGGAGGAACAATGATCAAGAAGGTCGTCGCTGCTGCGGCTGCCACCGGTGGGCTGGTTCTCGCGGGTGCGGGCCTCGCCGTCGCCGATTCCGGTGCCCAGGGTGCCGCCGTGCACTCCCCGGGTGTCCTTTCCGGCAACGTCATCCAGGTGCCCGTGCACGTCCCGGTGAACGTCTGCGGCAACACGGTCAACGTGATCGGGCTCCTGAACCCCGCCTTCGGCAACACCTGCATCAACAAGTGACGCCTGCTCCCTGAGGGGGCGTCTTTTTGCGAGCCGTCGGCCTCGGAGCGCGCGCCATGCGCTCCGAGGCCGACCGGCCTTTCTGCACCGTTCCATGTCCTGGACCGGTGTACGCGGAATTTCGAAGGCAGGGGGGAACTCAGCATGCGACAAAGCACCCGCAAGGGCCTGATGACCATGGCCGCGGCGACCGGTGTGATCGCCGCCGCGAGCGGCTACGCCCACGCCGACTCGGGCGCGCACGGCACCGCCGGCGGCTCACCCGGCGTACTGTCCGGCAACACGGTGCAGGCGCCGGTGCACGTGCCGGTGAACGTCTGCGGCAACACCGTCGACGTCGTCGGGCTCCTCAACCCGTCGGTCGGCAACACCTGCGCCAACCGGAGCGGCGGGTCCGGGGGTTACGGCGACTCGGGCCACGGCGGTTCGGGCCACGACGGCTCGCACGCCGGCGGCCGCACCGGTGGCTCACCGGGCGTCGGTTCCGGCAACACCGTGCAGGTACCGATCGACGTCCCCGTGAACGTCTGCGGCAACAGCGTCGACGTCATCGGCGCCGGAAACGCCACCACGGGTGACGACTGCGTCAACGGCGGAGGCGGTCACCGCACCCCGCCGGGAGACGGCCACGGCAACCCGCCCGGCCACCCCGGGCATCCCGGCCACCCGGGCCACCCCGGGCATCCGGGTCACCCCGGAACTCCCGGTCAGCCGGGCACCCCGGGTCACCCGGGCACTCCCGGTCACCCCGGCACTCCCGGTACGCCGGGCCACCCCGGTACGGGCACGCCCGGCAAGGGCGGCCACACGTCCCACGGGTCCACCCAGGTCCACGCGCAGACCGCCGGTTCGACCCGGACACCCGCCACCGCTCAGCTCGCCCACACCGGCAGCGACGTCCCGCTGGGCCTGGCCCTGCCGGTCGGCGCCGGGGCGCTGCTCGCGGGCGCGGTCCTCTACCGCAAGGCACGGGCCGCGGCGTAACGCCACGCCGGACACGCAGCGGGCCCCGCCGTCCCGGCGGGGCCCGCTGCGTTCACCTGTCCTGTCCGGTTCCTGTCCGTCCGTCTCACCAGGTGGCGCGCACCTGGCGGATGATCCGCCGACGCAACCGCACCCTGCGGCTGCCGTCGCGCAGCAGGCTCAGTCGGTCCAACTCCCAGTGTCCGTACTCGGCGTGGTCGGTCAGCAGACGCGTGGCGTCCTTGCGGGACACTCCGCGAGGCACGTACACGTCGACAAATTCGTATTCCGGCATCGCATCTATTGTGCGGGCTGGTGCCCGGTACGGATAGCGTCTGCACTATGTCTGATGCTGCGCAGCCCACCGCTGCCGAGGTACGCGCCGCCGCCGAAGCGGTGAAGACCGCGCTCGACCGTCACCTGGCTGCGGTCGAGGGCCGGTCGGGGGAGGACGACCCGGCCGTCTCCGAGGCGTTCAACCAGCTGGCCGCGGCCGCCGAGGCGTACGACGAGGTGCTCTACGACCGCTACGACGAAGTCACCCCCTTCGAGATCCCGGGTGCGGAGGACACGCTGCCGCCCTACGCCGGCCCCGAGGAGCCGAACGCGATCAGCGTGCTGATCCGCCGCGACTACACCGTGGCGGAACCCCAGCGGCTGCTGGCGCAGGCCCAGCGGGTCGAGGCGGCCGAGTACGAGGACATCGGCGGCAACGGAAACGGTGCCGGCACGACGCTCCCCGGGTCGCTGGGCATCCTCTTCGGCGAGTTCGAACCGGACGAGATCGCTTCCCGGCACAAGGAGTTCGGCCTGGAGGAGGGCGACTCCACGCTCTGGGTCACCGCGACCGACGAGGCCCCCGAGGCCGGGGAGTGGCTGGAAGCCCCGTTCGAGCAGGTCGATCCGCAGCAGGTGGTGTGCCGGTTCGACGTCAGTGCCGTCTTCGACGACGAGGACGACGACCAGGACGACGAGGACGATCTCGAATTCGTCGAGGACACGGGCGAAGTGGACGAGGCCGTGGACGCGGACGAGGCCGAGGACGCCGGGAGGTGATCCCGGCCCGCGGTGCCGTCACCGCCCCTGGCCGGCACGGCACCGCCGGACCCCGCCGTCGCGGCTGACGGCCGCCGCGACGGGGAGCGGGCCGGAATCAGTCCGGCGTCGGCACCTGCGCACGCAGCAGCGTCTGGAGCCGGGTCGTGCGCGGCTTGGCCGTGATCTCCGCGACCGCCTTCGGCAGCGCCTGCTCCACTCCGTGCACCACGGACAGATGCCGCTCCGCCCGGGCGAACGCCGTGTACACCCAGGGCCTGCTGAGCGCCTGCGCCGCGTCGCCGGGCAGCACCACGACCGCCGCGGGCCAGCGCGCGCCCACCGCCTGGTGCGCGGTGAGCGCCCAGCCGTGCCGGACCCACGCCTCCACCCGCTCCCTCGGTACGACCACGGGAGCGCCCGCACAGGTCAGGTGCAGCCCCTCGGCGTCGGCCTTCACCACCACGCCCGGGACGGCACGGCCCGGCGCGGGGGAGTGGACGATCCGGTCGCCCGGGTCGAAGCCGCCGAAGCGGCCCGGACCGGGGTTGAGCCGCTCCTTCAGGGCGGAGTTAAGAGCCCGCGTGCCCACGGCACCGCCGTGCCCGGGGGTGATGACCACGGTCTGCTCGGCCGGGACGCCGATCGCCCGCGGTACCGAGTCGGCGACCAGCTGCACGGTCCGGTGCACGGCCTCGCCCGCGTCCCGCACCGGCACGACGACGATCTCCTTGCCGGGCGCGTCCACCTGGTTCAGCTCGCCCACGCCGACACCGGAGACCAGCTCGCCGAGCGGGCCGGGGTCGGGGACGCGGGAGGCGACCTGGGGGCAGCGGCGAGCGGCGAGGAGATCCGCGAAGACCCGCCCCGCACCGGCCGACCACAGCACACCGGGATCGCCGCTGAGCAGCAGCCGGGCACCGTCGGGCAGCGACTCCACCAGCATCGCGGCGTGCTCCACGTCCAGCTGGGGCGCGTCCGTCACGATCAGCAGATCGAGTTCCAGCGCGCCGTCGGCGTCCCGGCCGGGCCCCTCGGCGCCGGACAGCAGACCGTCGACCGTGCCCACACCGTGCTCCGCCGGCTCCCGGCCGGAACGCGCCGCGAGGCGGTCCCGCCCGTCCGCGGTGTGACAGACGGCGAAGGCCCGCAGGCCCGCGGCACGGGCGGCGTCGAGCAGCGCGGCCGGTTCGGCGCGGGCCGCCTCCCCGCCCGTGTGCAGCACCAGACCGTGCGCCGCGACCGCGCGGACCAGCTCGGCCGGGCCTCGGGACACCCCGGCGACGGCCGCCTCCCAGGCCTGCTCGGCCTCCTTCGACGGGGAGTTGACCAGCCGGGCCAGGCCGTCGGCGAGGCTCTCCTCCGCCATCGCGTACCGCTCCAGGGCGACGAGGACCCGGACCGGCCGCTCGGCTTCCTCCTCCTCGGCGTCCTCCGCCCGCACCGCCGGGGCGCCGGGCTCGTCCAGCGGGTCCTGGAACACAAGGGCCTCGCCCTCGGCGAGCGCTTCCTGCACCGCCTCGTCCGGGCCGGGCACACCCTGCCGGCCCAGAGCCGTGGTGAGCGTGGACAGATCCAGGGCGGTGTGGCCG
Source organism: Streptomyces sp. NPDC015139 (assembly GCF_043079785.1). Taxonomy (NCBI): domain Bacteria; kingdom Bacillati; phylum Actinomycetota; class Actinomycetes; order Kitasatosporales; family Streptomycetaceae; genus Streptomyces; species Streptomyces sp. NPDC015139. Next base: position 142,477 of record NZ_JBIBUW010000010.1, read on the forward strand.
GCCGCGGCGGCCTGCTCCAGCAGCCAGACCGTGAGCGCGCGGCCCCGCCGCTCGTCGTCCGGACCGCACGCGGCACCGAGCAGCGCCCGCGCGAAGCCGTCGGCCTGCTCGGGCCTGACACCGGCGACCCGGAGCAGCTGCCACGGGTCCTCCCTCAGCGCCGTGTCGGCGCCCTCGCCGAGAGCCGCGGCCACCGGGAAGGCCAGGGAGTCCGGTGCGCCGCCCTCGGTCAGCACCCGGCGCGCGGCCTCCACGGCCTGCGGGGCGGGTGCGTCGGACACGACGGGCGTGACGGGCGCGGCGGGGACGGGGACGGGCGCGGGCTGTGGACGCCGCACGGGTTCCGGAGCCGGGTCCCGGGGGGCGGGCGCGGGTCCGGCCGGCACCGCGGCCACCGGCTTGCGGCCGCTCTCCACGGCGCGTACGGCCGCGAGCAGGTCGGCCGCCGTGCCGCTGAGCTTGGCACCGCTCGCGATCGGGGCGTCGCGTTCGGCCTTGCGCCGCTCGATGCGCTCCCGCTCGACCCGCTGCGCGGCCAGCTCGGCCGCCGCCTCGGACTTCTCGGCGGGGGCGCTCTGCTCGCCACCGGCGAGGTCCGCGTCCCCCTCGGTGCCGCCGGTGCCGCGGGTCTCCCCGGTGTCCTGCCCGGACCCCTCCGGCTCCCCGCTGTCCTGCGCACGGCTCTCCTCGGGTGCCGCTTCCCGGCCGGCGGTCTCCGGATGGTCCGGCGTCCCCGGCCCGGCTTCCTCCGTGGTCTCCGGCTCCGTGCTCACAGCGTGCTCCAGTCGTGATCGGGATAGCGGTGCACGGGCGCCGACACATCGTCGAGCGCCCGGCAGATCTCGTCAGGAAGACTAAGGGCCTCCACTGACAATGCGGCCGTGAGCTGCTGCGCGTTGCGCGCGCCGACGATCGGCGCGGCCACACCCGGCCGGTCCCGGACCCAGGCGAGCGCCACCTGGAGCGGGGTGACCGCGAGCCCGTCGGCGGCGGTCGTCACCGCGTCCACGATGCGCGCCGCCGTGTCGTCGAGGTACGGCTCGACGAACAGCGCCAGATGCTCGGAGGCGCCGCGCGAGTCCGGGGGAGTGGCATGGCGGTACTTTCCGGTCAGCACCCCCCGCCCGAGCGGCGAGGACGGCAGCAGACCGACACCGAGATCGAGCGCGGCGGGCAGCACCTCGCGCTCCGCGCCCCGCTGGAGCAGCGAGTACTCCAGCTGCGTGGCGGCCAGCCGGGTCCGGGTGCCCGGCGCCGCGAGCTGCCAGGTGGCCGCCTTGGCGAGCTGCCAGCCGCAGAAGTTGGAGACGCCCGCGTACCGGGCGCGCCCGCTGCTGACCGCCAGATCGAGAGCCTGGAGCGTCTCCTCGAGCGGGGTCTCGGGGTCGTAGGCGTGCACGTGCCACAGGTCGACGTGATCGGTGCCCAGGCGGGCCAGGGACGCGTCGAGCGCGGCGAGCAGGTGGCCGCGCGAGCCGTCGTAGCGGCGGTCGGGATCGGGGACGCTGCCCGCCTTGGTGGAGATCACCAGGTCCCGGCGCGGCACCAGGCCGTCCATGAGCCGCCCGAGCAGGTACTCCGCCTCCCCGTCGCCGTACACGTCCGCCGTGTCGACCAGGGTTCCGCCGGCATCCCAGAACGCCTTCAGCATGTCCGCGGCGTCGTGCTCGTCGGTGTCCCGGCCCCAGGTGAGGGTGCCGAGCCCGATCCGGGACACACGCAGGCCGGTACGGCCGAGATGCCTCTGCTCCATGCGGGCGAGATTACTGGCCAGAACCTCTGCCGTGGGTGGCCTGTGGACAACCGGTTCCGCCCAGGTCCTGCGCACTCCGGCCGCCCGTCCGCCCTGCGGACCCTGCCCCCGGGCGCCACCGCGCGCTAGGGTCACCCCCACAGGGACGTTACTCACGGGTAAGGGGAATGGGCCATGCAGCTCGGGATCAACCTCGGCTACTGGGGTGCCGGAATGGACGGGGACAATCTGGCCGTGGCCCAGGAGGCCGACCGGCTGGGCTTCTCCGTGTGCTGGGCCGCCGAGGCCTACGGGTCCGACGCGGCCACGGTGCTCAGCTGGGTCGCCGCGCAGACCGAGCGCATCGACGTCGGCTCCGCCATCTTCCAGATCCCGGCCCGGCAGCCCGCGATGACCGCGATGACGGCGGCGACGCTCGACTCCCTCTCCGGCGGCCGGTTCCGGCTCGGCCTCGGCGTCTCGGGACCGCAGGTCTCCGAGGGCTGGTACGGCGTCAAGTTCGACAAGCCGCTGGCCCGCACCCGCGAGTACGTGGAGATCGTCCGCCGGGCGATGACCCGGGAGCGGCTGACCTACGAGGGCGAGCACTGGACGCTGCCGCTGCCCGGCGGGCCGGGCAAGCCGATCAAGCTCACGGTCCACCCGGAGCGTGAGCACATCCCGCTGTACATCGCCGCGATCGGCCCGAAGAACCTGGAGCAGACCGGTGAGATCGCCGACGGCGCGCTGCTGATCTTCCCCGCCGCGGAGCACCTGGAGGAGACCACCCTCAAGCACCTGCGCGCCGGCCGGGAGAAGGCGGGGCTCACCCTCGACGGCTTCGACGTCTGCCCGACCCTGCCGCTCGCCGTCGGCGAGGACAAGGACGTGGCCCGGCTCGCGGACACCTTCCGCCCCTACACCGCGCTGTACGTCGGCGGCATGGGCAGCGCCAAGCAGAACTTCTACAACCAGCTCGCGCAGCGCATGGGTTACGAGAAGGAGGCCGCCGAGATCCAGCAGAAGTACCTGTCCGGGGACAAGCAGGGCGCGGCGGCCGCCGTGCCGCAGGACCTCATCGACAAGACCGCGCTGCTGGGCTCCGTCGACCGCATCGCCGACCGTATGAAGGCCTACGCGGCCGCCGGGGTGACCACCCTGAGCCTCGCCCCCGCCGGCTTCACGCTCGAGGAGCGGCTCGCCTCCCTGCGGGCCGGCAGCGAGGCCCTGGAGCGCGCCGGCCTCGCCTAGCGGGGGAAGTTTCCGCGGCCGTGGTGGGGGCTCGGGGGTCTTCCCCGCCACGGCCGTCACGGGGATCAACGCGCCCGGCGGCAGGCGGTTACGACCTCGGCGCGTCCGTCTTTCGGCCGATCGGCTCACCCCCTGTTGCAGCCCCACTGCGCCCGCAATTGACTCGTTCTTTGCGGAATCCTGCAGAGAGGTGTCTGCCATGCTGTCGGCCAAGCGTCTGTTCCAGGAGATCCTCGGCAACGACGAGTCCTTCCGGCTCTTCTGCTCCATCGCCGCGGGCGGAGAGGCCCAGGGCGGCTGGGAGAACGGGCGCATCGCCGCACTGGTACCCCACAGCCGGCGGGCCCTCGCCCCCAAGATCGCCCGCCACGGCGCCGACGAGGACAAGCACGGCCGCATCTTCACCGCCCTGCTGCGCAGACGCGGGCTCACCCCGTGCCCCGTCCCGCCCGAGACCGACTACACGATGCTCCTGGAACGGCGCGGCATCGGCCTCGCCCACGACCGGCTCGCCCGGCAGGAACCGCTGACCGAACGCGACCTCGTCGTCTACCTCGCGCACAGCAGGGTCACCGAACAACGCGCCGCCGAACAGATGCGACTGCTCCTGCGGCACTTCGCCGGCCACCCGGAGATCGGCCGCGCCGTCCGCGTGATCGCGCACGACGAGGACAACCACCTCGCCTACACCCACGAGGAACTGCTGCGCCTCGCCGCCGCCGGGCACGGCCCGCTGATCCGGCGCACCCTGCGCGAGTGCGCGCTCGCCGAGATCCGTGTCCACCGCGACGTCAGCCTCGCCGTCGTGGCCCGCATGGGCCGCATCCTCGGCTGGCCGGTCCCCAGGGCCACGCTGCTCGCGGCCGGCATCCACACCGTGTACGCCTGGGAACGCCTCGCCGGCTGGCGCCGCATGGTCACCCTCCGCATGCCCGAGCGCCGTGACGCCCTCGGCGGCCCGGAACCCGCCCCGGCCGCCGAGTTCGCCTGACGGCGCCGCCTCACAGCCAGCCGCGCCGCTTGAACAGCCGGTACAGCAGCACCTCCAGCACGGCCATCACGACGATCACCACCGGGTACGCCCACAGCCAGTGCAGCTCGGGCATGTGCTCGAAGTTCATGCCGTAGATCCCCGCGATCATCGTGGGGACCGCCGCCATCGCCGCCCAGGCCGAGATCTTCCGCATGTCGTCGTTCTGCCGCACGCTCATCTGCGCCAGATGCGCCGACAGGATGTCCGACACCAGCCGGTCCAGGCCGTCCACGGACTCGTTGACCCGCATCAGGTGGTCGCTCACGTCACGGAAGAAGGGCCGCGCCTTCTCGTTCACGAACGGCACCTCGCCGCCGAGCTGCCCCACGCCGGCCAACCGGGTCATCGGCACGGCCAGCGGGCCGGTGGCCCGGCGGAACGTCAGCACCTGCCGTTTGAAGGTGTAGATCCGGGACGCGGTGTTGCGCGAGCCGCCGGTCTCCGGCTGGAACACCTCCGTCTCCAGCTCCTCCAGGTCGGTCTGCAGCTCCGTCGCCACGTCCAGATAGTGGTCGACGACGGCGTCCGAGATCGCGTACAGCACCGAGGTGGGGCCCTTGTCCAGCATCTCGGGCTCCGCCTCCAGCCGGTGCCGTACGGCCGCCAGCGGCGAACCCACGCCGTGCCGGACGGTCACCGCGAAACCGTCGCCTATGAAGATCATGATCTCGCCGGTCGAGACGGTGTCGCTGTCCGGCTCGTACGCGACCGGCTTGAGCACCAGGAACAGCGAGTCGTCGTACACCTCGAGCTTCGGGCGCTGATGCGCCTTGAGCGCGTCCTCCACGGCCAGCGGATGCAGCCCGAACTCCCGGGTGACCAGGTCGAGTTCCGCTCCGACGGCTCGTGCAGCCCGATCCACACGAAGCCGCCCGCCGCCCGCGCCTCCTCGAGCGCGTCCGACAGGTCCTCCGGGCCCTCCGTACGGTGCCCGTGCCGGTAGATGGCACAGTCCACGATCACGTGGTGCATCCTCCCTTCGCCCGGTCCCCGCCGCTCGGCGGCGACCACCTACCCTTGCCGCATGCCCACCCTGATCCTCGTAAGGCACGGACGGTCCACCGCGAACACCTCGGGCGTGCTCGCCGGGTGGTCGCCGGGCGTCGCCCTGGACGAGCGCGGTGCCGCGCAGGCCGCCGCGCTGCCCGGCCGGCTCGCGGGCCTGCCCCTCTCCGAGGTGGTCGTCAGCCCGCTCCAGCGCTGCCAGGAGACCGTCAGGCCGCTGCTGGAGGCCCGCCCGGAACTGCGCCCCCACACCGACGAACGGATCGGGGAGTGCCACTACGGCGACTGGACCGGCCGCAAGCTCGCCGAGCTCACGGACGAGCCGCTGATGGAGGTCGTCCAGGCGCACCCGTCGGCCGCCGCCTTCCCCGGCGGCGAGTCCATGCGGGCCATGCAGACCCGCGCCGCCGAGGCCGTACGCGAGTGGAACGCACGCGTGGAACGCGACCACGGCGCCGACGCCGTCTACCTGATGTGCTCCCACGGTGACATCATCAAATCCCTCGTCGCCGACGCCCTCGGACTCCATCTCGACCTCTTCCAGCGGATCTCCGTGGAACCGTGTTCCATCACCGCGATCCGCTACACCCGCCTGAGGCCGTATCTCGTGCGCCTCGGCGACACCGGGGATTTCGCTTCCCTGGCCCCGCGCGAGGAACCCGGCGAGGGCGACGCACCGGTCGGAGGCGGTGCGGGCGCACCGTGATCGTCGGGCGCAGTAGGGTGAAGCGATCCACCGCGTCGCCCATCCGTATGGCCCGCACCACCGAAACTCTCGAATCCACTGGAGACAGGACGTGTCCCGTCAGGTGTTCCTCTACGACCAGCCGGACCGCTTCGTGGCCGGCACGGTCGGACTGCCCGGGCGCCGTACGTTCTTCCTCCAGGCCACCGCAGGCCCCCGGGTGACCAGCGTGGCCCTGGAGAAGACCCAGGTCGCCGCACTCGCCGAGCGCATGGACGAACTGCTCGACGAGGTCGTGCGCCGCAGCGGAGGCAGCGCCGCGGTCCCCGCCATGGCACCCACCGAAGTCGCCGACAGCGCCCCGCTGGAGACCCCCATCGAGGAGGAGTTCCGCGTCGGCACCATGGCCCTGGCCTGGGACGGCGAGGACCAGTGCATGATCGTCGAGGCGCAGGCCCTCGTCGAACTGGACGCGGACAACGACGAGGACCTGGCCGAGGCCGAGGAGCGGCTGCTCCAGGACGAGGAGAACGGGCCCCCGATGCTGCGGGTCCGGCTGAGCGGCGCGCAGGCCAGGGCCTTCGCCAAACGCGCCCTGGACGTCGTCAACGCCGGGCGGCCGCCGTGCCCGCTGTGCAGCCTCCCGCTCGACCCGGAAGGACACGTATGTCCGCGCCAGAACGGATACCGCCGCGGAGCGTGACGGACGACGGCACGGCCGCCGCCGACCTGCTCGCGCACGGTGAGCTGACCGTACGCGGCCGCATCCGCGAGGCGTCCAACGCGGCACTGTTCTGCACGGTCGCCCACGACGGCGTGCGGGCCTCCTGCATCTACAAGCCCGTGGCCGGGGAGCGCCCCCTGTGGGACTTCCCCGACGGCACCCTCGCAGGCCGGGAGGTGGCCGCCTACGAGGTCTCCGAGGCCACCGGCTGGGGCCTGGTACCGCCCACCGTCCTGCGCGACGGGCCGTACGGCGAGGGCATGTGCCAGCTCTGGATCGACGTCCACGCCGAGGCCGAGCTGCTCGCCCTGGTCGACGCCGAGGAACCGGAGCCGGGCTGGAAGGCGATCGGCTTCGCCGAGGTCGGCGAGGGCCGCACCGCGCTGCTCGTGCACGCCGACGACGAGCGGCTGCGCCGGCTCGCCGTCCTCGACGCGGTGATCAACAACGCCGACCGCAAGGGCGGCCATCTGCTGCCCACCGCCGACGGCCGGCTCTACGGCATCGACCACGGCGTCACCTTCAACGTCGACGACAAGCTGCGCACGCTGCTGTGGGGATGGGCCGGGGAACCGCTGACCACGGAGGCGGCCGACGTCCTGCGAGGGCTGCGGGAGACCCTGGACGGCCGGCTGGGACAGCGGCTGGCCGGACTCCTCACCGCCGCCGAGATCGACGCCACGCGCGCGCGTGTCGACGCGCTGCTCACCGCCGGCCGGCACCCCGAACCGAGCGGGGAGTGGCCGGCGATCCCCTGGCCGCCGGTGTGAGCCCGGGCGCTGCCCGCACACCGCCGCCGGGGGCGCGGGAGGGTTCGAACGGTCATCCGGCCCGATCCCGTTCGTTGCCGCAGCTCGCCGCCGGTTAGGCTCATGTACATGCATGCCTGGCCCGCTTCCGAGGTCCCCGCCCTGCCTGGTCAGGGCCGCGACCTGAGGATCCACGACACCGCGACCGGCGGCCTCGTCACCCTCGACCCCGGTCCCGTCGCCCGCATCTACGTGTGCGGCATCACGCCGTACGACGCGACCCACATGGGTCATGCGGCGACCTACAACGCGTTCGACCTCGTCCAGCGCGTGTGGCTCGACACCAAGCGGCAGGTCCACTACGTCCAGAACGTGACCGACGTCGACGACCCGCTGCTGGAACGCGCGGAGCGGGACGGCGTCGACTGGGTCGCCCTCGCCGAGAAGGAGACGGCCCTCTTCCGCGAGGACATGACCGCCCTGCGGATGCTCCCGCCCCAGCACTACATAGGCGCCGTCGAGGCGATACCCGGCATCGTCCCGCTGGTGGAGAGGCTGCGCGAACTCGGCGCCGCCTACGAGCTGGAGGGCGACGTCTACTTCTCCGTCGAGTCCGACCCGCACTTCGGCCAGGTCTCGAACCTCGACGCGGCCGCCATGCGGCTGCTGTCCGCCGAGCGCGGCGGCGACCCGGACCGCCCGGGCAAGAAGAACCCCGTCGACCCGATGCTGTGGATGGCGGCCCGCGACGGCGAGCCCAGCTGGGACGGCGGCTCGCTCGGCCGGGGCCGGCCCGGCTGGCACATCGAGTGCGTGGCCATCGCCCTCGACCACCTCGGGATGGGCTTCGACGTCCAGGGCGGCGGTTCCGACCTGGCGTTCCCGCACCACGAGATGGGCGCCTCGCACGCCCAGGTGCTCACCGGCGAGTTCCCGATGGCCAAGGCGTACGTCCACGCCGGCATGGTCGCCCTGGACGGCGAGAAGATGTCGAAGTCCAAGGGGAACCTGGTCTTCGTCTCCCGGCTGCGCCGCGACGGCGTCGACCCCGCCGCCATCCGTCTGGCGCTGCTCGCCCACCACTACCGCGCCGACTGGGAGTGGACCGACCAGGTGCTGCGGGACGCCGTCGACCGTCTCGGCCGCTGGCGCGCGGCGGTCTCCCGGCCCGACGGCCCGTCCGCCGACGCGCTCGTGGAGGAGATCCGCGAGGCCCTGGTGAACGACCTGGACGCGCCCGCGGCCCTCGCCGCGGTCGACCGCTGGGCTGCCCGCCAGGAAGACGAGGGCGGTACCGACATCGGGGCGCCGGGCCTGGTGAGCCGGGCGGTGGACGCGCTGCTGGGCGTGGCCCTGTGACCACCGGCGGCAGCGGCCGGTAGACAGCGACGAGGGGGTGGTTCCCGGCCGGGAACCACCCCCTCGTCCATGTCCTCAGTCCTCCGGGCCGTCCTCGTCCTCGCCCTTCGGACCGCTCCCGGCCGCACCGCCGGAACCGCCGGAGGCGTCCGGCTTCGGCGGGCGGGGCCTGCCGCCCGGGTTGTCCCGCAGGTACGAGCCGCCCTCGCCGCCCTCCGCCGTCGCGTGGCCGCCCGGCGGACCGGCGTCCCGGCGCCGCAGGTACCGCTCGAACTCGCGGGCGATCGCCTCGCCCGACGCCTCCGGCAGCTCGGCCGTGTCCCGGGCCTCCTCCAGCGTCTGCACGTACTCGGCGACCTCGCTGTCCTCGGCGGCCAGCTGGTCCACGCCCACCTGCCAGGCGCGCGCGTCCTCGGGCAGCTCGCCCTGCGGGATGCGCACGTCCAGCAGGTCCTCCAGGCGGTTGAGCAGTGCCAGGGTGGCCTTCGGGTTCGGCGGCTGGGAGACGTAGTGCGGGACGGCCGCCCACAGCGACACCGCCGGCACCCCGGCGTGCGCGCACGCCTCCTGGAGGACGCCGACGATGCCCGTCGGGCCTTCGTACTTGGTCTCCTCCAGGTCCATCCGGCGGGCCAGGTCCGCATCGGACGTGACCCCGCTGACCGGCACCGGACGCGTGTGCGGGGTGTCCCCGAGCAGGGCGCCCAGGACGACCACCAGTTCCACGCCCAGCTCGTGCGCGAAGCCGAGCAGCTCGTTGCAGAACGAGCGCCAGCGCATGGACGGCTCGATGCCGCGGACCAGCACCAGATCGCGCGGCTTGTCGCCGCCGACACGGACCACCGACAGCCTCGTCGTGGGCCAGGTGATCTTGCGCACACCGTCTTCCATGAACACCGTGGGGCGGTTCACCTGGAAGTCGTAGTAGTCCTCGGCGTCCAGGGCCGCGAACACCTCGCCCTTCCACTCGCGTTCCAGATGCGCGACCGCCGTGGAGGCGGCGTCGCCGGCATCGTTCCAGCCCTCGAACGCGGCCACCATGACTGGGTCGATCAGCTCGGGAACCCCCTCCAGCTCGATCACCCAGTGCCTCCTTCCGACGTGCCCTCGCTTGACCCACCAACCTTACGGCGTCCGGCGGGGGCGTCCGCAGCCCCCTTGTACGGGGCGGTGAACGGATCACTGCCCCGATCCCCACCCCGGAACACCCCCGGTCGGCGCGGAGCCCGAGCGGCTCGTCACCGGGACTCCCCGGGGGGACGCGCGAACGCGACGCCGCCCCGGTGGGTGGCGCCGCGCCGTGCCGGGTTCCGTCAGCCGAACGCCTTGACGGCCTGGTAGTACGTCCACGCCGTGCCGTTGCAGGTGGTCTTCGTGGCGCCGGAGTAGCCGTTGCACACCCGCTTCAGGTCCTCGTACAGGGCGCTGTCCAGGCGCGCCTTGTTGGCGCTGAAGGTGCCGGCCGCCTTGTAGTTGCGGTAGCCGAAGTCGTGGCGGGCGCAGGAGAGCGAGAAGGGGAAGCCGAAGGGGTTGTCCGGGGAGGAGCTGCAGTAGTCGGTGGACCAGTCGAACTGGTAGGCGGCCCAGGCCGACTGGTTCGCCCGGGCCGCGGCCCAGGTGCTGTAGCTGGACGCGCTGGTCTGCGTCCAGGCGGCGAGCACCTGGGGCTTGTCGGCGGGAGCCGCGGTGGCCGAACCGGCGGTCGCGGTGACGGTGAGCAGGGCCATGGCCGAGGCGGCGAGGCCGGTGGCGAGTCTGCGGTGCATCCCACACCTCCATGAGACCTGCGATCCGGCCATCGGACCGCAGGTGCATGACAATGAAGGCGGGGGCTGTAGCTCCCCTTTAACGGGCTGAGGCCGCTCTCGACACGGCGAAACGGGGGACGGCGGCCGCCGCCCCCCGCACGCCTCACCGTCCGGTCAGCTCCAACTCCAGCAGCCACTCCACCACTTCGGTGTGGTGCCGGGCCTGCCGCGGATCCACACCCCACACGTACAGCCCGTGCCCGGCGACCACCACCGCGGGCATCCGGGGGTCCCGGGCCGCCTCCAGCCGGTCGCCCAGCTCTCCCATGTCCTGGCTGTTGGCGATGACCGGCAGCGTCACCTCGACCCCGTGCGCGGGCTGCCCGACCCCCTTGAGCATCTCCAGGTCCCGCAGGACGATCCCGCCGGGCCTCCGGCGGCCCATCGCCACCGACGCCACCGTATGAACGTGCACCACCGCACCCGCGCCGGTCGACGCGGCCACCCGCGCGTGCAGCGCGGCCTCCGCCGACGGCCGGCCCCCCTGCACGGCCGCGCCCCGCTCGTCCACCAGCACCACGTCGGCGGACGTCAGCTCCCCCTTGTCGCGGCCGCTCGCGGTCACCGCGAGCCGCAGCGGATCACGGGACAGCACCACGGACAGGTTCCCCGACGTCCCCCGCATCCAGCCGAACGAGGCGAAACGGGCGGACTCGGCGGCCAGCACCGCCCCCGCCCGAGCCAGGTCCCGCGCACCGCCGCCCGCGCTCACCCGCCGCTCCGCACCACGGTGATCCCGTCGAACGTCCCCGCCTCCGCGTGGTCGCCGACCCCCCGCGCGAAGTACGGCTCCCCGGGCCGCCGCACCCCCACGGTCCACCACCCCGCCGCCCGCGCCGCGTCCAGCTCGCCCGCACGGTCCGAGAGGAACAGCAGCCGGCCCGGCGCGACACCCGTCGCCGACGCGATACGGCGGTACGACCCCGGCTCCTGCTTCGGTCCCGCGTTCTCGGTGTCGTACAGACCGGAGAGCAGCGGCAGCAGATCACCGCCCGGCGCCGAGGAGAACCAGGCCCGCTGCGCCACCACCGACCCGGACGAGTAGACGTACAGCCGGATTCCCGCCGCGTGCCAGTCGCGCAGCGCCGGGACCACGTCGTCGTAGAAGTGCGGGACCAGGTCGCCCCGGGCGAACCCCTCGCGCCAGACGAGCCCCTGAAGGGTCTTCAGGGCGGTCTCCTTGCGGTCCTCGTCCAGCCAGGCGTTCAGCGTCTTCTCCACCCGGACCGCGTCGGCGTCCGGTTCCCCCGTCACCTCCCGCACCCGCGCCACCGCCCGCGCCACCTCGGGCTCCCCGGCCCGCTCGGTGAGCAGCGCGGCGAACCGGGCGCGCGAGTACGGGTACAGCACGTCCACGACGAACCGCGTGGCGCTCGTCGTGCCCTCGACGTCGAGCACCACGGCGTCCGCCCCCAGGCGCAGGCTCACCCGGCGGCCCCGTCCCGCTCGTACCCGGCGGTCAGCGTGTCGTGGTCCGGGAACAGGGAGGCGATGGCGGAGCCGGTGAAGTTGCCGATCCAGCCGTCCTCCTGGTGGAAGAAACGGATCGCGGTGAACGACGGCCGTGTGCCCATGTCGAACCAGTGCGTGGTCCCGAGCGGCACGCCCAGCAGATCGCCCCGCTCGCACAGGACCGCGTGCACCTCGCCGTCCACGTGCAGGTAGAAGACGCCCGAGCCGGAGACGAAGAAGCGGACCTCGTCATCGTCGTCGTGCGTGTGCTCCTGGAGGAACTTCTCGCGGGCGGCCTTCGCCCGCACCGGGTACTCCGGGTCGTCGCCGGGGTGCAGGCCGAGCACGTCGACGGTGGTGAAACCCTCCTCCGCGCTCAGCCGGTCGATCTCCGGCCCGTACGCGGCGAACACCGCCTCGCCGCCGGCGTCGGCGGGCACGTCCGCGCGGACCGGCCACTGCTCGTAGCGCACCCCGAGGGGCTTCAGGGCGGCCGCGATCTCGGCGGGGTCCGAGGTGCGGCGGACCACGGTTTCGGGGCCGGACTCGGGCCAGGTCGTCAACAGGGTCATGGCGGCAACTCCCGCAGCGCTCGGAGGACTTCCGGACACCGAGACAAGCACCCGGGGAGCGGCGAGGGGAAGAGGGCGTGGTCCCGGCGGGCCGGCGCCGGACACACGGAAGGGGCGGCTCCGTCGTCGGGAGCCGCCCCCTCGCGCCGTTCCGGACCCGGTACGGGGTCCGGCACGCGATGCCGGCCGGTCCAGGTCAGGGGAGGAGTGGACCGGCCGGCACCGACACCTACTTCTTGTCGAGCAGGCCCTGCACCTTGTCACGGACCTCGTCCGTGGCCAGGCCGCGGATCGTCAGGGTCGTACGGCGGCGCAGGACGTCGTCCGCCGTCTCGGCCCACTCGTGGTCGCGGGCCCACACGACCTGCGCCCAGATCTCCGGAGCCTCCGGGTGGACGCGCTCGGCCAGCTCCGGCTGCTCGTTGGCCAGCCGGGCGATGTCGAAGGCCAGGGAACCGTAGTGGGTGGCCAGGTGCTTGGCCGTGTCGGCGGCCATCCGCGGACCCGGCGCCGGGTGGTCCACCAGCAGACGGTGGGCGACCGCGCGCGGGTTGGCGACACCCGGCAGCGGCAGCTTCTTCGGCAGCGAGGAGATCGGCTCGAAGTCGTCGCCGAGCGGGTGGCCCGGCAGCTCCTCCAGCTTCTGCATCACCGTGCGGCCGATGTGCCGGAAGGTGGTCCACTTGCCGCCCGCGACGGACAGCATGCCGCTCCTGCCCTCGGTGACGACCGTCTCGCGCTTGGCCTTGGCCGTGTCGCCGGGGCCGCCCGGCAGCACGCGCAGACCGGCGAAGGCGTAGGTGATCAGGTCACGCTGGAGCTGCTGGTCCCGGACGGAGAACGCGGCCTCGTCCAGGATCTGGGCTATGTCCTTCTCGGTGACGGACACGTCCGCCGGGTCGCCCTCGAACTCCTCGTCGGTCGTGCCGAGCAGCAGCATGTCCTCCCACGGGAGGGCGAAGGTGATGCGGTACTTGTCGATCGGGGTGGCCAGCGCCGCCTTCCACGGGGAGGTGCGCTTGAGGACCAGGTGCGCGCCCTTGGACAGGCGGATGGACGGCGCCGCGTTCGGGTCCTCCATCCGGCGCAGGTGGTCGACCCACGGGCCGGTGGCGTTCAGCACCAGACGGGCGTTGACACCGAACTCGTCGCCGGACGTCCGGTCCTTGAGGTCGGCACCGGTGACCCGGCCCTTGGTGAAACGCAGCCCGGTGACCTCGGCGTGGTTGAGGACGACCGCGCCCGCCTCGACGGCCGCGCGGACCGTCATCAGCGCCATGCGCGCGTCGTTCATCTGGTCGTCGCCGTACACGGCCACGGCCTTGAGGTTCTCGGTGCGCAGCTCGGGCACGTCCTGCGCCGCCTTGGCGGGGGAGAGCAGGTGGCCCACGCCGTCACCGAAGGCGGAGAGCGCGGAGTAGGCGAAGACGCCCGCGCCGAGCTTCGCCGCGCCGTGCGGACCCCCCTTGTACACGGGGAGGTAGAAGGTGAGCGGGTTCGCCAGGTGGGGGGCCACCTGACGGGAGACCGCACGGCGCTCGAAGTGGTTCTCCGCCACCAGCTTCACCGCGCCGGTCTGCAGGTAGCGCAGACCGCCGTGGAGCAGCTTGGAGGAGGCGGAGGAGGTGGCACCGGCGAAGTCGCCGGCGTCGACCAGCGCCACCCTGAGCCCGGACTGCGCGGCGTGCCAGGCGGTGGAGATGCCCAGGATGCCGCCGCCGATCACAAGAAGGTCGTACGACGCCTTGGAGAGCTGCTCCCTGGTCTCGGCCCGGCTCGGGTTCGAGCCGGACGCGGGGTGCGTCCCCAGGGCAGGCACGGACTTCAGGGTGGACTGACTGGTCATGTCGGGTACTTACTCCTCGTCAGAGCTTTCTGAGCGGTTCGGGCCGCTCAGTCCTCGTCCTCGATCCAGCCCATGGTCCGGTCGACGGCCTTGAGCCAGTTCTTGTACTCACGGTCGCGGATGTCCGCGTCCATCTGGGGGGTCCATTCGGCGGCCCGGCGCCAGTTGGCGCGCAGTTCGTCGGTGCTGGACCAGAAGCCGACGGCCAGGCCGGCGGCGTAGGCGGCGCCGAGGCAGGTGGTCTCGGCGACCATCGGGCGCACCACGGGTGCGTCCAGGACGTCGGCGAGGGTCTGCATCAGCAGGTTGTTGGAGGTCATGCCGCCGTCGACCTTCAGGGCCACCAGCTCGTCGCCGGAGTCCTTCACCATGGCGTCCGCGATCTCCCGCGTCTGCCAGGCGGTGGCCTCCAGCACGGCACGCGCGAGGTGTGCCTTGGTCACGTACCGGGTCAGACCGGCGATCACACCGCGGGCGTCGGAGCGCCAGTGCGGGGCGAACAGACCGGAGAAGGCCGGCACGAAGTAGGCGCCGCCGTTGTCCTCGACCGAGAGCGCGAGCGTCTCGATCTCGGCGGCGGTGGAGATCAGGCCCATCTGGTCGCGCATCCACTGCACCAGGGAGCCCGTGACGGCGATCGAGCCCTCCAGGGCGTACACCGTCGGCTGGTCGCCGATCTTGTAACCGACCGTGGTCAGCAGACCGGCGTAGGAGTTGATGATCTTGTCACCGGTGTTCATCACCATGAAGGTGCCGGTGCCGTAGGTCGACTTGGTCTCGCCCTCGGAGTAGCAGCACTGGCCGAACAGGGCCGCCTGCTGGTCGCCGAGCGCGGAGGCGACCGGGATGCCGCCGAGCAGGTCGCCGAGCTTGCCGCCGGCGACCTCGCCGTAGACCTCGGCCGAGGAGCGGATCTCGGGCAGGATCTGCAGCGGCACGCCGATGGACTCGGCGATCTTCGGGTCCCACTGCATGGTGTGCAGGTTCATCAGCAGGGTGCGCGAGGCGTTGGTGACGTCGGTGACGTGCCGGCCGCCGTCGACACCGCCGGTCAGGTTCCAGATGACCCAGCTGTCCATGGTGCCGAAGAGGATGTCGCCCGCCTCGGCGCGCTCCTGGAGGCCGTCGACGTGGTCGAGCAGCCAGCGGGCCTTCGGCCCGGAGAAGTACGAGGCCAGCGGCAGGCCGGTCTCGCGGCGGAAGCGGTCCTGGCCGACGTTGCGGCCCAGCTCCCGGCAGAGGCCGTCGGTGCGGGTGTCCTGCCAGACGATGGCGTTGTGGACGGGCTCACCGGTGTTCTTGTCCCACAGCACGGTGGTCTCGCGCTGGTTGGTGATGCCGATGGCCTTGATGTCGTCGCGGGTGATGCCGGCCTTCTGGATGGCCCCGGCGACGACCTCCTGGACGTTGGTCCAGATCTCGTTGGCGTTGTGCTCGACCCATCCCGGCTTCGGGAAGATCTGCTCGTGCTCCTTCTGGTCGACGGAGACGATCCGGCCGTCCTTGTCGAAGACGATGCAGCGCGAGGAGGTCGTGCCCTGGTCGATGGCCGCGATGAACGGGCCTGCGGTGTGGGCGTCGGTCACTGTGTGCTCCTGGAAGATCCGTGGTGTTGGGGCTGTACGTACGGCGCGTGCCGGGAAGTCATGGTGCTTCTTAAGCGAATGCGACGTTGTAGATGCCTGCACCGATGGCGCCGCCGATCAGCGGGCCGACCACCGGGATCCAGGCGTAGCTCCAGTCGGAACCGCCCTTGTTGGGCAGGGGCAGCAGGGCGTGCACGATGCGCGGACCGAGGTCACGGGCCGGGTTGATCGCGTAGCCCGTCGGGCCGCCGAGGGAGAGACCGATCGAGACCACCACGAGCGCGGTGACCAGACCGCCGAGGACGCCGAGACCGTTGCCCTTGTCGTTCAGGCCCTGGGTGAGGACCGCGAGGATCAGCACGACCGTGCCGATGATCTCCGTGGCGAGGTTCTGCACCGCGTTGCGGATCTCCGGGCCGGTGGAGAAGACGCCGAGGACCGGGCCCGCGCCCTTCTCCTGGGCCTCGACGGCCTTGGCCGCGGTGGCCTGGGCGCCCGGACCGCCGACGATCTCCTTGTCGGTGAGGTGCGCGTGGAACTGGCCGTAGTAGGCGAGCCACACCAGAGTCGCGCCGATCATCGCGCCGAGCAGCTGGCCGGCGAAGTAGGTCGGAACGTTGCTCCATTCGCCGTCCTTGATCGCCAGGGCGACGGTCACGGCCGGGTTGAGATGGGCGCCGGAGAGGGGCCCGGAGATGTACACGGCCGTCAGTACGGCGAAGCCCCACCCGAAGGTGATGGCGAGCCAGCCGGCGTTACGGGCCTTGGAGGCCTTCAGCGTCACGGCGGCGCAGACGCCGCCGCCGAGCAGGATGAGTATGGCGGTACCGATGGTCTCGCCGATGAAGATGTCGGAGCTGGACACCCGCGACTCCTTTGTCCTTCGTCCAGGGGTAGCCGTACCCCGGGTCCCTCCGGGGGTCTGGCGCCCTCGGGGGTGAGAGCGATGAGCTGGCCCTTGGCGTTGTCACACTCTAACGCGTATTGCCGGTAGGTGTTCGACAATGCCGACCGATGGACGGGAGTCTTGCTTCGGCGTTACGCGTGCGTCAAGAGTTCTGTTATCGAAAACAGGATCGTTATTGATCGCTGCCGGTTATCGCTCTTCCCTGCGCTGACATACCTTCTCGCCCTATATGTCCATTTCAGAGTATGGCGAGAACCGGAACGCCGCCCGGCGTCCCGGTCACCCACTGGGAAGAGCGCTCAGCGCTCAGAAACGGCCCGCGCCCAGGTCCCTGGAGACGGCCCGGGCGCAGTCGCGCACCGCGGCGATCAGTTCGGGGCGCAACTCGCCCTCCCGGCACAGCCGCTCCACGGCACCGGTGATGCCGACCGCGCCCACGGGCATGCGCCGCCGGTTGTGGACGGGCGCCGCGACGGACGCCACCCCCTCGTAGGTCTCCTCCACGTCGGCCGCGTACCCCCGCGCGCGCGTCAGGTCGAGCAGATGCTCGAAGTCGCCCGCGTCGCACACCGTGCGATCCGTGAAGGGCTTGCGGTCGGCCTCCAGCGCCTCGCTGTGCGCCACCGGGTCGTACGCCGACAGCACCTTGCCCAGCGCCGTGGAGTGCAGGGGCTGCATCGCCCCGATCTCCAGCACCTGCCGGCTGTCGTCCGGCCGGAAGACGTGGTGCACGATCAGCACGCCCTGCTGGTGCAGGACGCCCAGGTACACGCTCTCCCCACTGGAGCGGGCCAGGTCGTCGGTCCACACCAGCGCCCGCGCCCGCAGCTCGTGCACGTCGAGATAGGTGGTGCCGAGACGCAGCAGCTCCGCGCCCAGCTGGTAGCGCCCCGAGGCGTCGTCCTGCTCCACGAACCCCTCCTGCTGGAGGGTGCGCAGGATGCCGTGGGCGGTGCCCTTGGCGAGGCCCAGCGACGAGGCGATGTCCGAAAGGCCGAGGCGCCGCTCGCCGCCCGCCAGTAGCCGCAGCATCGCGGCCGCCCGTTCGAGCGACTGGATGTTCCGTGCCATCGCCGTCCTGCCTCCGTCTCCTCCGACCGCCGACGAACGCCGTCGACGCCGTCCACTGGTGTCGACTGCTGTCGTACACCGTCGTACGTCGTGTTAACCGCCGTTCGGCAATGTCGAACACTACCGGTCGATGCCGACCTCCCGCTAATGGTCCGACGACACCTGTTACATCACAGGTGGCCCGGGCGTGGTGCCGGGGCCATCCGCGTCCGTCTCGTGGACGCCGCTGCCCATCCAAGCCCACTCCCGGTTACTCTGGCGCCGTGCGGCCTCCGCCAGCCGGGGAAACCGCATAGCCGACAGCCGTCGCAGCCCAGGGAGCCCCTTCATGGCCTCGTCGCCAACGTCCCCTTCCGCCGACAGCCGGACCCGCGTGTCCGCGCTCCGAGAAGCGCTCGCCACCCGTGTGGTCGTGGCCGACGGAGCCATGGGCACCATGCTCCAGGCCCAGGACCCCACCCTCGACGACTTCCAGCAGCTCGAGGGCTGCAACGAGATCCTCAACCTCACCCGCCCGGACATCGTCCGCTCCGTCCACGAGGCGTACTTCGCGGTGGGCGTCGACTGCGTCGAGACCAACACCTTCGGAGCGAACCACTCCGCCCTCGGCGAGTACGACATCCCCGAGCGCGTGCACGAGCTGTCCGAGTCGGGCGCCCGCGTCGCCCGCGAGGTCGCCGACGAGTTCACGGCGAAGGACGGCCGCCCCCGCTGGGTCCTCGGCTCCATCGGCCCCGGCACCAAGCTGCCCACCCTCGGCCACGCCCCGTACACCACCCTCCGCGACGCCTACCAGCGCAACGCCGAGGGCCTGGTCACCGGCGGCGCCGACGCCCTGCTCGTCGAGACCACCCAGGACCTGCTCCAGACCAAGGCCGCCGTCCTCGGCGCCCGCCGCGGCCTGGACGCCCTGGGCCTCGACGTGCCCGTGATCGTGTCCGTGACCGTCGAGACCACCGGCACCATGCTGCTCGGCTCGGAGATCGGCGCCGCACTGACCGCGCTGGAACCGCTCGGCATCGACATGATCGGCCTGAACTGCGCCACCGGCCCGGCCGAGATGAGCGAACACCTGCGCCACCTCGCCCGCAACGCCCGCATCCCCCTGTCCTGCATGCCCAACGCGGGCCTGCCGGTCCTCGGCAGGAACGGCGCCCACTACCCGCTGACCGCGCCCGAGCTGGCCGACGCGCAGGAGACGTTCGTCCGCGAGTACGGCCTCTCCCTCGTCGGCGGCTGCTGCGGCACCACCCCCGAACACCTGCGCCAGGTGGTGGAACGGGTCCGTGACATGACCCCGGCCCCGCGTGACCCGCGCCCCGAACCGGGCGCAGCCTCCCTGTACCAGTCGGTGCCGTTCCGGCAGGACACCGCGTACCTGGCCATCGGCGAGCGCACCAACGCCAACGGGTCCAAGAAGTTCCGTGAGGCCATGCTGGAGGCCCGCTGGGACGACTGCGTGGAGCTGGCGCGGGAGCAGATCCGCGAGGGCGCCCACATGCTGGACCTGTGCGTGGACTACGTCGGCCGCGACGGCGTCGCGGACATGGAGGAGCTCGCCGGGCGTTTCGCGACCGCCTCCACCCTGCCGATCGTCCTGGACTCCACCGAGGTCGACGTGCTCCGGGCGGGCCTGGAGAAGCTCGGCGGCCGCGCCGTCATCAACTCGGTGAACTACGAGGACGGTGCCGGCCCGGAGTCACGGTTCGCGAAGGTCACCAAGCTCGCCCAGGAGCATGGCGCCGCGCTGATCGCGCTGACCATCGACGAGGAGGGCCAGGCCCGCACCCCGGAGAAGAAGGTCGAGATCGCCGAACGGCTGATCGACGACCTGACGCAGAACTGGGGCATCCGCGAGGACGACATCCTCATCGACACCCTGACCTTCACCATCTGCACCGGGCAGGAGGAGTCCCGCAAGGACGGCATCGCCACCATCGAGGCCATCCGCGAGCTCAAGCGCCGCCACCCGGCCGTCCAGACCACCCTCGGCCTGTCGAACATCTCCTTCGGCCTCAACCCGGCCGCCCGCATCCTGCTCAACTCCGTCTTCCTGGACGAGTGCGTGAAGGCGGGCCTGGACTCGGCGATCGTGCACGCCTCGAAGATCCTCCCGATCGCCCGGTTCGACGACGAACAGGTCCGCACCGCCCTCGACCTGATCCACGACCGTCGCGCCGAGGGCTACGACCCGCTGCAGAAGCTGATGCAGCTGTTCGAGGGCGCCACCGCGAAGTCGCTGAAGGCCGGCAAGGCGGAGGAACTGGCGGCGCTGCCGCTGGAGGAACGCCTCAAGCGGCGGATCATCGACGGCGAGCGCAACGGCCTCGAGCCGGACCTCGACACGGCGCTCCAGGACCGGCCGGCGCTGGACATCGTCAACGAGACCCTGCTCGACGGGATGAAGGTCGTCGGCGAACTGTTCGGCTCCGGCCAGATGCAGCTGCCGTTCGTGCTCCAGTCGGCCGAGGTGATGAAGGCGGCCGTCGCCTACCTCGAACCGCACATGGAGAAGTCGGACGCCGACGGCAAGGGCACCATCGTGCTGGCCACCGTGCGCGGCGACGTGCACGACATCGGCAAGAACCTGGTCGACATCATCCTGTCGAACAACGGCTACAACGTCGTCAACCTCGGCATCAAGCAGCCGGTCTCGGCGATCCTGGAGGCGGCCGAGGAGCACCGGGCCGACGTGATCGGCATGTCCGGGCTGCTGGTGAAGTCCACGGTGATCATGAAGGAGAACCTGGAGGAGCTGAACCAGCGCGGTCTGGCCGCCGACTTCCCGGTCATCCTCGGCGGCGCCGCCCTCACCCGCGCCTACGTCGAACAGGACCTGTACGAGGTCTACGAGGGCGAGGTCCGCTACGCCCGCGACGCGTTCGAGGGCCTGCGCCTGATGGACGCTCTGATCGGCGTCAAGCGGGGCGTGCCCGGCGCCAAGCTCCCGGAACTGAAGCAGCGCCGGGTACGGGCCACGGCCCCCGTGGAGGTCGAGGAGCGCCCGCAGGAGGGCCACGTCCGCTCCGACGTCGCCACCGACAACCCCGTGCCGACCCCGCCCTTCTGGGAGACCCGCGTCATCAAGGGCATCCAGCTCAAGGAGTACGCGAGCTGGCTCGACGAGGGCGCCCTCTTCAAGGGCCAGTGGGGACTCAAGCAGGCCCGCACCGGCGAGGGACCCACGTACGAGGAACTCGCGGAGACCGAGGGCCGTCCCCGGCTGCGCGGCCTGCTCGACCGGCTCCAGACCGAGAACCTGCTCGAAGCGGCCGTCGTCCACGGCTACTTCCCCTGCGTGTCCAAGGACGACGACCTGATCATCCTGGACGACCAGGGCAACGAACGCACCCGCTTCACCTTCCCCCGCCAGCGCCGCGGCCGCCGGCTCTGCCTGGCCGACTTCTTCCGGCCCGAGGAGTCGGGGGAGACGGACGTCGTCGGACTCCAGGTCGTCACCGTCGGCAACCGGATCGGCGAGGAGACCGCCAAGCTCTTCGAGGCCAACGCCTACCGCGACTACCTCGAACTGCACGGCCTCTCGGTGCAGTTGGCCGAGGCACTCGCCGAGTACTGGCACGCCCGCGTCCGCGCCGAACTCGGCTTCGCCGGCGAGGACCCGGCCGACATCGAGGACATGTTCGCCCTGAAGTACCGGGGCGCCCGCTTCTCCCTCGGCTACGGCGCCTGCCCCAACCTGGAGGACCGCGCCAAGATCGCCGAGCTGCTGAAGCCCGAGCGGATCGGCGTCCACCTCTCGGAGGAGTTCCAGCTCCACCCCGAGCAGTCCACCGACGCCATCGTGATCCACCACCCGGAGGCGAAGTACTTCAACGCCCGCTGAGCCCTCCGGGGGTCCGGCCGTTCGTCGCCCACCCGTCGCGTTCGGCGCGTTCGGGTGGGCATGGCGAGGGGCCTCTGGCCTGCGCCGGGGGTGTTTCGGGGGATACCCGCGGGCGCGCGGGATAAACGAGGCGCTTCGCGCGCCGGAGACGTACACTGGTCGGTCCACTGCAGGCCGGTTCCCCGCACGGGAACCGGCCTGGTCGTCCCCCGAGGAGGTGCGCCAGGATGACCAGCACGGTCCCCGCGCTCGGAACCCGTACAGCCGAAGGCTCCGCCCTGCAGGCGGTCCTCCTCGACATGGACGGCACCCTGGTGGACACCGAGGGCTTCTGGTGGGACGTCGAGGTGGAGGTCTTCGCCGCCCTCGGCCACACCCTGGACGAGTCCTGGCGGCACGTCGTCGTCGGCGGCCCCATGACCCGCAGCGCCGGCTTCCTCATCGAGGCCACCGGCGCCGCCATCACCCTCGCCGAACTCGCGGTACTGCTCAACGACGGCTTCGAGGACCGCATCGGCCAGGCCCTGCCCCTGATGCCCGGCGCCGCCCGGCTGCTCGCCGAACTCCACGAGCACGCCATCCCCACCGCCCTGGTCTCCGCCTCCCACCGGCGCATCATCGACCGGGTGCTCACCGTGCTGGGCTCCCACCACTTCGACCTGTCCGTCGCCGGCGACGAGGTCTCACGCACCAAGCCCTTCCCGGACCCGTACCTGATGGCCGCCGCCCGACTGGGCGCCGACCCCTCCCGGTGCGCCGTCGTCGAGGACACCGCCACCGGCGTCGCCGCCGCCGAGGCCGCGGGCTGCCGGGTGGTCGCCGTCCCCTCCGTCGCCCCCATCACCCCGGCCGCCGGACGCACCGTGGTCCCCTCCCTCGAAGCCGTCGACCTGGCATTTCTCCGCGGCCTGATGACGGAAATGCGCTAGCCGTTCACCCAGCGTGCAAAGCCCGTCCGCCCGGTTGGACAAATACCTGGGGAAGTACACCCGAGGGGAAATGGAAGTCGGCCGAGCGGCCGGAATTCACTGACTCTCCGCACAGTTACGGGTGTGAGGTTCCCCACGCCGGACGACCTCGACAACGTTGCCCTGCTGTGCTGGTAGGCCCTGTTCGGCCCGAAACGGCGGGCCCTTGTGTCCCGATTGGTGGGAAGCTGCACTAATCCTGCCGCTGTCGGGTTTTCGGTGCGTCCGCGCCCGGTTCCCCTCCGTGATGAACGGTCAACTCACGCGGCCGCGAACCCTCCTGCGCGCGCGGACTAATCTCATCGCGAGAACATCGCCGCAACCCCCGTGATCCGCCGCACCACCCATGCATGCCGGTTACACGGACCCGAACAGCTCTGGAGAAACTCCCGCATGAACCGCAAGATTTTGGTGCTGCCGGCGGTAGCCGGCCTCCTCACCCCGGTTCTCGCCGCGTGCGGCACGTCCGACAGCGGGAGCAACAGCGGCGACGCCATCGTCGTCGGCACCACGGACCGGTTCACCGCCACCGCCGACGCCCCGGCCCCCCTCGACCCCGCCTACGCCTACGACGTCGGCACCTGGAACATCCTGCGCCAGACCGTGCAGACGCTGATGGCCCAGCCCAAGGGCGAGGGCGACCCCACCCCGGACGCCGCGGAGAGCTGCACCTTCACCGACAGCGGCAGCGAACGCTACGCCTGCAAGCTGCGTGAGGGCCTGAAGTTCGCGAGCGGCGACCCGGTGACCGCGGCCGACGTCAAGTTCTCCATCGAGCGTGCGCTGCGCATCGACGCCGACAGCGGTGTCGCCGCCCTGCTCAACACGATCGACACCATCGAGACGCAGGGCGACCGCGAGGTCGTCTTCCACCTCAAGACGGCCGACGCCACCTTCCCGTACAAGCTGTCCACCCCGGTCGCGGGCATCGTCAACCCGAAGGACTACCAGAAGGACAAGCTGCGCGACGGCTTCGACGTCGACGGCTCCGGCCCCTACACCTTCAAGGCCGACGTCAAGGGCGACACGATCGCCAGCGCCCACTTCACCAAGAACCCCTCGTACAAGGGCAGCGTGACGGTGAACAACGACGAGGTCGTGCTGCGCGCCTACGACAACGCCGACGCCATGGGCACCGCCATCGACAAGGGCGACGTCGACGTCATGACCCGCACCATGTCGCCCGCCCAGATCCAGAAGCTCGACGGCGGCACCAGCGACAGCGTCGACCTCGTCGACATGCCCGGCCTGGAAATCCGCTACCTGGCCTTCAACACCACCGCGTCCACGGTCAAGTCCAAGGCCGTCCGCCAGGCCATGGCCCAGATCATCAACCGCGGCGAACTCGTCGCCAAGGTCTACGGCACCCAGGCCGAACCGCTGTACTCGCTGGTCCCGGCCACGGTCACCGGCCACTCCAACTCGTTCTTCAACAAGTACGGCAACCCCAGCGTCGACAAGGCCAAGAACCTGCTCGGCAAGGCCGGCATCACCACCCCGGTGAAGCTGACCCTCCACTACACGACCGACCACTACGGCTCGGCCACCAAGCAGGAGTTCGAGGTCCTGCAGAAGCAGCTCAACAACAGCGGCCTGTTCGACGTCTCCATCAAGGGCCACCCCTGGGCCACCTTCCGCCCCGCCGAGCAGAAGGGCCAGTACGACGTCTACGGCATGGGCTGGTTCCCCGACTTCCCGGACGCCGACAACTTCCTCGCGCCCTTCCTCGACAAGGACAACTTCCTCGGCTCGCCGTACTCCAACAACACCATCCAGCGCAGCCTGATCCCGCAGTCCCGCCGCGAGGCCGACCGTATCGGCGCCTCCAACAGCCTGACCGAGATCCAGGACATCGTCGCCGAGGACGTCCCCGTCCTGCCGCTGTGGCAGGGCAAGCAGTACGTCGCCGCACGGAACGACATCACCGGCGTCGCCTACGCCCTCAACTCCTCCTCCACGCTCCAGCTGTGGGAGCTCGGCCGCGGTGTGAGCGGCTGACGGCTCTCTCAACCCGGGGGCCAGGCACGACGGCCCCCGGGGAACCGGCGCCAGGACGGTGGCTCCGGTGTGACGAACCGACGACAAGGCACAATTCAAGTGAACATGCGCAACCAGTGGCCAGTCCTGCCCGTCGTGGCGGGGCTGGCCTCCGGCCTGTTGACCGGCTGTGGCTCCGAGACCGGTGATTCCGGGGGCACCGGCTCCTCCGTGGTGATGGGGATGTCCGACGACGTCCTCGCCACGGACCCGGCATCCGGCTACGACCCCGGCTCCTGGATACTGTTCGACAACGTCTTCCAGTCACTCCTCAGCTTCCCCAAGGGCGGCACCGAACCCGAGCCCGAACTGGCGAAGGAATGCACCTTCACCGACACCCGGGCCATGGTCTACCGGTGCGAACTGAAGGACGGCCTGAAGTTCAGCAACGGCGACGCCCTCACCTCCGAGGACGTCAAGTTCTCCTTCGACCGCATGAGGAAGATCGACGACCCCGCGGGTCCCGCGATCATGTTCCCGATGCTCGGGAAGGTCGACACCCCGAACGCGAAGACCGTCGTCTTCCACCTGAAGGTCCCCGACGCCACCTTCCCCAGCAAGATCGCCTCCGGCGCCGGCTCCATCGTCGACCACCGCCAGTACGACGCCGACGGCCTGCGCACCGACCACAAGGCCGTCGGCTCCGGCCCCTACAAACTGGACTCCTTCGACAAGGACCAGGCCGTCTTCTCCGTCAACGGCAACTACAAGGGCACCTCCGAGATCAGCAACTCCGGAGTCACCCTCAAGTTCTTCCACGGCGACCAGCCCGGCCTCAAGCGCTCCCTCCTCGACGGCGACATCGACATCGCCTACCGCGGCCTGACCGCCACCGACGTCGCCGACCTCGACCGGCAGGACGACAGCAAGGGCGTCGACGTCATCGAGGGCAGCAGCGCCGAGGTCCAGCACCTCGTCTTCAACATGAAGGACCCGGTCGCCGGCAAGCTCGGCGTCCGCAAGGCCATGGCCCACCTCGTCGACCGAGAAGCCCTCATCAAGAACGTCTACGACGGCACCGCCACCCCGCTCTACTCGATCATCCCGGCGGGCATCGCCGGCCACAACACCGCCTTCTTCGACACCTACGGCGCCCGCCCCGACCGCGCCAAGGCCGCCGCCGCGCTGCGCGCCGACGGCATCACCGGCAAGGTCAAGCTCACCCTGTGGTCCACGCCGTCCCGCTACGGCCCCGCCACCGACGAGGAACTGAAGGCCATCGCCGGCCAGCTCAACGCCAGCGGCCTGTTCGACGCCGACGTCAAGTCCGTCGCCTTCGACCAGTACGAGAAGGACATCGCCAAGGGCCGCTACGGCGTCTACGTCAAGGGCTGGGTGCCCGACTACCCCGACGCCGACAACTTCACCGCACCCTTCTTCGGCAAGGGCAACGTGCTGGCCAACCACTACAGCAACCGCGCCATCACCGGATCCCTCATCCCCGGCACGGCCGCACAGAGCGACCGCGCCGCCACCGACAAGGACTTCGGCCGGCTCCAGGACATCGTCGCCGACGAACTGCCCATCCTGCCGGTCTGGCAGGGCAAGCAGTACGCCGTCGTCCGCGACGGCGTCTACGGCCTGGAGTACTGCCTGGACGCCTCCACGGTGTTCCGGTTCTGGGAACTCCACAAGAGCTGACCCCGGCCACGACAAGGGCGCCCCCTCCCACCCGGGAGGGGGCGCCCTTCGCCGTCGTACCGCCTACTGCGCGCCGGGCCGCACCAGCCCGCTCTCGTACGCGTACACCGCCGCCTGCACCCGGTCCCGCAGCCCCAGCTTGGTGAGCACATGCCCCACATGCGTCTTCACCGTCGTCTCACTGACGAACAGGTCCGCCGCGATCTCCGCGTTCGACAGCCCCCGCGCCACCAGCTTCAGCACCTCCACCTCACGGTCGGTGAGCGTGTGCAGGGTGTCCGGCACCGGCTCCTCACCCGACGGCAGATGCGTGGCGTACTTGTCCAGCAGCCGCCGGGTGATGCTCGGCGCCAGCATCGCCTCACCGCCCGCCACGACCCGGATCGCCTGCACCAGCTCGTTCGCCGGCGCGTCCTTCAGCAGGAAGCCGCTCGCACCCGCCCGCAGCGCCTCCACCACGTACTCGTCCAGATCGAACGTCGTCAGCACCAGCACCTTCGCCGGGCCGTCCCGCCCCGGCCCGGTGATCTGCCGGGTCGCCTCGACGCCGTCCATCCGCGGCATCCGGATGTCCATCAGCACGACATCCGGCTGCAGGGCCCGCACCTGGTCCAGGGCCTGCAGACCGTCGCCGGCCTCACCGACGACCGCGAGATCCTGCTCGGCCTCCAGGATCATGCGGAACCCGGTACGCAGCAGCGGCTGGTCGTCGACCAGTAGGACGCGGATCGCCACGTGACACTCCTTCGCTAGTCCGGCCCCATTCTGCCCTGCGCGCCCGCACCGACGGGCCGCCGGGGCACCCCCTGCACCGGCTCAGCCCGCCCCGGGACCGGGCTCCACGACCGGCAGCGGATAGGGCGGGGGAGTACCCCCGAACTCCGGGCAGTGCGCCCGGTGATCGCACCAGCCGCACAGCTTGGTCGGCCTCGGCCGCCACACCCCCGTCCGCGTGGCCTGCGAGATCGCCTCCCACAACGCGTGCAGCTTGCGCTCCACCCGCTCCAGGTCCGCGAGATCCGGGTCGTACGTCAGCACGTCCCCACTGCCCAGATAGACCAGCTGCAGCCGGCGCGGGACCACCCGCTTCAGCCGCCACACCACCAACGCGTAGAACTTCATCTGGAACAGGGCGCCCTCCGCGTACTCCGCCCGCGGCGCCTTCCCCGTCTTGTAGTCGACGATCCGTACCTCGCCCGTCGGCGCCACGTCCACCCGGTCGATGATCCCGCGCAGCCGCAGCCCCGACTCCAGCTCCGCCTCCACGAACAGCTCACGCTCGGCCGGCTCCAGCCGCGTCGGATCCTCCAGCGAGAACCAGCGCTCCACGAGCCGCTCGGCCTCCGCCAGCCAGCGGGCCAGCCGCTCGCCCTCCGGATCGTCCGCGAACAGCTCGGTCACCTCCGGCCTGCTCTCCCGCAACCGGTCCCACTGCCCCGGGATCAGCGCCTTGGCCCGCGGCACCGTCCGCTCCCCGGCCGGCGCGTCGAACAGCCGCTCCAGCACGGCGTGCACCAGCGTCCCCCGGGTCGCCGCCTCACTCGGCTTCTCCGGCAGCCGGTCGATCACCCGGAACCGGTACAGCAACGGACACTGCATGAAGTCACCGGCCCGCGACGGAGACAGCGACGAGGGCGCCACCGCGACCCGCCCGGCCTCCGGCGACCCTCCCGCGCCGGTCCCGGACTCCGTCTCACCGACCCCGGACTCCGTCTCACCGGTGCCGGCCGCCGCCGAACCGGGCACGGCCGCGTCCGGCTCCGGCCCGTCCGCGGCCCCGGCCATCGAGGGGACCGGTCCCACCTGGGCCGGCAGCGCCGCCCCGGGCACCCTCGGCCGCGACGGGGCGACCGGTTCCGTCTGATCGGCGCCGCCCGTCCGGGCCCCCGCCTCCTCGATGCTGCTGTCCATTCCACAGACCATACGGCCCGCCACCGACAGTGACCCAGCCCGCGACCGCGTCGGCCACCCCACCGCGGGGCAAACACAAGGGGTGCCGGGGCGAAACACGCCACCACGGCCGCATACCATCGACCAGAGACCCTTCCGCCCCGTCAGGCGCGGAAGACGCTTCGAACGAGGGGAAACCGTGGACGTGAGCGGCGGGAGCGGGCAGCCGCGGTCCGGCAACGACGAGCCGGCCGAGCACCCCGCAGGTCCAACGGCCCCGGCGACCGGACCCACCGATCACCCCGGCCCCGGGCCCGCACGGCCCGAGCCCCCCGCCCCCGAGCAGGACCGGCCCGAACGGTCCGAGACCCCCGCACCCGCACAGGACACCCCCCACCCGGACCACCCCACGGCCGACGACGAGCCCGCCCCGCAGCCGGACACCACCACCGGCACCCGCCCCGTGATGTCCGACGAGGACACCGGCACGACCGCCCCGGAACGGGGGACCGCCACCCCCGCCGAACCCGGCGGCACCGACAGCACCCCGCACGCCGACCACGCCGAGCACCGCACCCTCGCACACTCCGGGATCGCCAAGGGCGCACCGCCCCGGCCACGGCCCAAAGAACCCGGCGGCGGCATCCTCATGGGCCGCCCCTTCGGCGTCCCCGTCTACGTGGCCCCCAGCTGGTTCCTCGTCGCCGCCCTGATCACCTGGGTCTTCGGCGGCCAGCTCGACCGCGTCCTGCCCGAACTCGGCGCCGCCCGCTACCTCGTCTCCCTCTTCTTCGCGGTCGCCTTCTACGCCTCCGTCCTCGTCCACGAACTCGCCCACACCGTCGCCGCCATCCGCTTCAAACTCCCCGTCCGCCGCATCCAGCTCCAGTTCTTCGGCGGCGTCTCCGAGATCGAGAAGGAAGCCGAGACCCCCGGCCGCGAATTCGTCCTCGCCTTCGTCGGCCCCCTGCTCTCCCTCGTCCTCGCCGGCCTGTTCTACCTCGCCATGAAGCCGGTCGAACCCGGCACCGTCCCCGGCGTCCTGCTCGCCGGACTCATGGTCTCCAACCTCATCGTCGCGATCTTCAACCTCCTGCCCGGCCTGCCCCTCGACGGCGGCCGCATGCTCCGCGCCGTCGTCTGGAAGCTCAGCGGCAAACCCATGACCGGCACCGTCGCCGCCGCCTGGGTCGGCCGCGCCCTCGCCGTCTCCGTCCTCATCGGCCTGCCCCTGCTCAACCAGTCCGGCGCCCTCGGCGGCAGCGGCGAGGACACCGGCGGCATGGACACCGTCACCGACGCCCTGCTCGCCGCCATCCTCGCCGCCATCATCTGGACCGGCGCCGGCAACAGCCTCCGCATGGCCCGCCTGCGCGAACACCTCCCCGAACTCCGCGCCCGCACCCTCACCCGCCGCGCCGTACCGGTCGAGACCGACACCCCCCTCTCCGAAGCCCTCCGCCGCGCCAACGCCGCCGGCGCCCGCGCCCTCGTCATCGTCGAC
This sequence comes from Streptomyces sp. NPDC015139, assembly GCF_043079785.1. Classification (NCBI taxonomy): domain Bacteria; kingdom Bacillati; phylum Actinomycetota; class Actinomycetes; order Kitasatosporales; family Streptomycetaceae; genus Streptomyces; species Streptomyces sp. NPDC015139. The sequence goes on from NZ_JBIBUW010000010.1 coordinate 172,141, forward strand.
GCCGACGGCCACCCCCTCTCCCTCGTCCGCGAGGCCGCCATCGTCGGCGTACCCGAACACCGACGCCCCTGGGTCGCCGTCAGCGGCCTCGCCCAGGACCTCACCGACGGCATGCGCGTCTCCGCCGAGCTGTCCGGCGAGGAACTCCTCGACACCCTGCGCGCCACCCCCGCCACCGAGTACCTCGTCGTCGAGGAGAGCGGCGAGATCTACGGCGTCCTGTCCGCCGCCGACGTCGAACGGGCCTTCGTCAAGGCCATGGCCAGACCCACGCCGTAGTGGTCCGCGGCCCCGGCAAAGGCCGGTAGTCTGTTCACATGTCCGAACCGACCGGTGCTGCCCGCAGGCGCGGGCCCTTCAAGGTCGGGGACCAGGTACAGCTGACCGACCCCAAGGGTCGCCACTACACGTTCACGCTCGAAGCCGGGAAGAACTTCCACACCCACAAGGGCTCCTTCCCGCACGACGAACTGATCGGCGCTCCCGAGGGCAGCGTTGTCCGCACCACCGGCAACGTCGCCTACCTCGCGCTGCGCCCCCTGCTCCCCGACTACGTCCTGTCCATGCCCCGCGGGGCAGCCGTCGTCTACCCCAAGGACGCGGGGCAGATCCTCGCCTTCGCCGACATCTTCCCCGGCGCACGCGTCGTCGAGGCCGGCGTCGGCTCCGGATCGCTCAGCAGCTTCCTGCTGCGCGCCATCGGCGACCAGGGCATGCTGCACTCCTACGAGCGCCGCGAGGACTTCGCCGAGATCGCCCAGGCGAACGTGGAGCGCTACTTCGGCGGCCCGCACCCCGCCTGGCAGCTCACCGTCGGCGACCTCCAGGACAACCTGTCCGACACCGACGTCGACCGCGTCATCCTCGACATGCTCGCCCCCTGGGAATGCCTGGAGTCCGTCTCCAAGGCGCTCGTCCCCGGCGGCATCCTCTGCTGCTACGTGGCCACCACCACCCAGCTCGCCCGGACCGTCGAGTCCATCCGGGAGATCGGCTGCTTCAACGAGCCGACCGCCTGGGAGACCATGATCCGCAACTGGCACATCGAGGGCCTGGCCGTCCGCCCCGACCACCGCATGATCGGCCACACCGGCTTCCTGCTCACCGCCCGCCGCCTCGCGGACGGCGTCGAGCCCCCCATGCGCCGCCGCCGCCCCGCCAAGGGCGCCTACGGCGAGGACTACGCCGGCCCCAACGCCGACGGCGGCACCGGCCGCTGAACGGCCGCACACCCGAACAACGCCAGGGCGCCGTGCCCGAGTTCCCCCACCACAACGGGAACTCGGGCACGGCGCCTGTCTGTTGACAGGACACCAGGACTCCCACGCCCCCACGGCCCCGCCCGCCCCGGACACACCCGGGCGCGCCACCCGCGGAAATCCCGGACCCCGCCGTTCCCCCGCACTGTGACGTGTGGCACCATGCTGGCCACCCCCACCGGCACAGCCCTCACAGGAGACACTCCTAGTGCAGCAATCCGCCGTTCCGGAGCTCGCCCACACCCAGACCCGGCCCATCCACTGGGTGGCGACCGCCACCGCCGTCGCCGGCGTCGTCGCGCTCTCCTCCGTCGTCCAGCCCGGATCGGCCACCGCCGCCCAGGCCGCCCCCGGCATCCGGACCCAGTCCGCCCCCGCCGCCGCGGCCCCGCCCAGCACCACCGGCGTGGCCTTCCCGCTGCGGTGCGGACCCGTCAAGGCGGTCGTCGTCAAGAAGACCACCGGCGACCTCGACGGCGACGGCAGGCCCGAAACCGTCGCCGTCGTCCACTGCGACGCCCCCATGGGCACCCCGCCCGACGGGGTCTACGTCCTCACCCGCCCCGCCGGCGGCGCCAAGCCCCGCGTGGTCGCCACCCTCGTCGACCCCAAGGACCGCTTCACCGTCACCGACTTCGCGATACGCGAGCGGACGGTCGCCGCCACCCTCCTCGGCTACTCCTCGGACGACGTACCCAGTTGCTGCCCCGACGTGAAGACCCCGGCCACGTGGCGGTGGAACGGCAGCGCCTTCCTCCGCTCCACCCCGGCCGGGGCCCACAGCGTCTGAACCGGACTACTCCGCGTCGGGCCCGTACACCTCGACCTTGTCCGAAACCCGGCGCACATGGATGCACTCACCGGGACACTCCCTGGCCGAATCCACCACGTCCGTCAGCAGCGGCAGCGGCACCGGCGTCGTCGCACCGCCCGCCTGCAGCAGCTCGTCGTCCGCGCCCTTCACATAGGCCAGCCCGTCGATGTCCAGCTCGAACACCTCAGGGGCGTACTGGGCACAGATCCCGTCGCCGGTACACAGGTCCTGGTCGATCCAGACCTCCAGCGCCTCGCCGCCCGGGGCCTCCTGCTGCACGGTCATCTCTCCTGCCGTCGGTTCGCCGGGCGGTCCCGGCAACCCGAGGGCCAGCCGGTTCCGCTCCAGCGGCTGTTGAACACCCCCGACCCTACCTCCGCCCGGAACACGGCCGTCCTCCACCGCCCCGGGGTTTTTGGCCCCGGCCCCCGGGTACGAAGGCCCGACCGGAGACAGAGGTACCCCCGCCACGGACCCGCACACTTCAGGCCCCGCCCGCGGTGACCCCACCCGCCCGGACCGTCGCTCTGCGTGATGATCGTACGAGCGCCCTCAGGGCTGCCCGCGCCAGGGCCACCCAGCCCGACCGGACAACTCCGGCCAGTAATGAAGGAATTTGACCACCCCGTGCTTGGAACAGGCTGCTTCCCCATCACGTTGAGTGGGTATCCCCTCCGTGCGAGGGAGAGCGCACCGGGTGACCGACGACACACCTTGACAGTCTTTGTGATCTAGGGGTTTCAATCGACACCCACCCAGGTAGGGTCTGGAAGCGTCCAGCTCCCCTTGGAGGAGGTGAGGACCGTGGCAGCCCACGACGACGACATGAACCGCGGCATCCGCCCGGGACGAGGGTCCGACGACCCGGCCGGGCAGATCGCCTACCTTGAGCAGGAGATCGCCGTCCTGCGACGTAAGCTCGCCGACTCTCCGCGACACACGAGGATTCTCGAAGAGCGGATCGTCGAGCTGCAGACGAACCTGGCCGGCGTGTCCGCCCAGAACGAAAGACTGGCCAACACACTCCGCGAAGCCCGCGACCAGATCGTGGCCCTCAAGGAAGAAGTCGACCGGCTCGCCCAGCCACCGGCCGGCTTCGGAGTCTTCCTGCAGGCCAACGAGGACGGCACCGCCGACATCTTCACCGGCGGCCGCAAACTCCGCGTGAACGTCAGCCCCAGCGTCGAGCTCGACGACCTCCGGCGCGGCCAGGAAGTCATGCTCAACGAAGCGCTCAACGTGGTCGAGGCCATGGAGTACGAGAGCGTCGGCGACATCGTCACCCTCAAGGAGATCCTCGAGGACGGCGAACGCGCCCTCGTCCTCGGACACACCGACGAGGAACGAGTGGTCCGGCTCGCCGAACCGCTGCTGGACGTCACCATCCGCCCCGGCGACGCCCTGCTCCTCGAACCGCGCTCCGGATACGTCTACGAGATCGTCCCCAAGAGTGAGGTCGAAGAACTCGTCCTCGAAGAGGTCCCCGACATCGGCTACGAGCAGATCGGCGGCCTCGGCGGACAGATCGAGGCCATCCGCGACGCGGTCGAGCTGCCGTACCTCTACCCCGACCTGTTCCGGGAGCACGAGCTGCGCCCGCCCAAGGGCGTCCTGCTCTACGGCCCCCCCGGCTGCGGCAAGACACTCATCGCCAAGGCCGTCGCGAACTCGCTGGCCAAGAAGGTCGCCGAGGTCACCGGCCAGGCCGCCGGCAAGAGCTTCTTCCTCAACATCAAGGGCCCCGAGCTCCTCAACAAGTACGTCGGCGAGACCGAGCGGCAGATCCGCCTCGTCTTCCAGCGCGCCCGTGAGAAGGCCAGCGAGGGCACCCCCGTCATCGTCTTCTTCGACGAGATGGAATCCCTCTTCCGCACCCGCGGATCCGGCGTCAGCTCGGACGTGGAGAACACCATCGTCCCCCAGCTGCTCGCCGAGATCGACGGCGTGGAAGGCCTCCAGAACGTGGTCGTCATCGGCGCCTCCAACCGCGAGGACATGATCGACCCCGCCATCCTGCGCCCCGGCCGGCTCGACGTGAAGATCAAGATCGAGCGTCCCGACGCCGAGGCCGCCAAGGACATCTTCGGCAAGTACCTCACCGAACGCCTCCCCCTGCACGGCGACGACCTCGGCGAGCACGGCGGCGACAAGGCCACCACCGTCCAGAGCATGATCCAGACGGCGGTCGAGCAGATGTACGCCGAATCCGAGGAAAACCGCTTCCTGGAAGTCACCTACGCCAACGGCGACAAGGAAGTCCTCTACTTCAAGGACTTCAACTCCGGCGCCATGATCGAGAACATCGTGGGCCGCGCCAAGAAAATGGCGATCAAGGACTTCCTCGAAAAGAGCCAGAAGGGCCTCCGCGTCTCCCACCTCCTCCAGGCCTGCGTGGACGAGTTCAAGGAGAACGAGGACCTGCCCAACACCACCAACCCCGACGACTGGGCCCGGATCTCCGGAAAGAAGGGCGAACGGATCGTCTACATCCGTACCCTCATCACCGGAAAGCAGGGCGCGGACACGGGACGCTCCATCGACACGGTGGCGAACACCGGTCAGTACCTGTAAAAGCAGGGCGGCTGCGGGTGCCCTCACCGGGTACCCGCAGCCCTTGCGTTTTTCAGGCCACGACCGGAGCAGCCAATGACGCAAATGATCTCCCCACCAGCGCAAAGGCGTTCTAGGCTCGTTCCTACCGCCGAATCGCGCAGTGCGGGGACGGGCACCGCACACGCACCGGAGCGCCAGCGGTACTTGAGCGACGCCCACGACCGAGGGTGCCGCCGGGCAAGGAGGGCCGCATGACCGTACGGCGAGTAATGGGCATCGAGACGGAGTACGGGATCTCCGTCCCCGGCCACCCCAACGCCAATGCCATGCTCACCTCGTCCCAGATCGTCAACGCCTACGCCGCGGCGATGCACCGGGCCCGCCGGGCCCGCTGGGACTTCGAGGAGGAGAACCCGCTGCGCGACGCGCGAGGCTTCGACCTCGCCCGGGAGGCCGCCGACTCCAGCCAGCTCACCGACGAGGACATCGGCCTCGCCAACGTGATCCTCACCAACGGCGCACGCCTCTACGTGGACCACGCCCACCCCGAATACAGCGCCCCCGAGGTCACCAACCCCCGCGACGCCGTCCTCTGGGACAAGGCCGGCGAACGCATCATGGCCGAGGCCGCGGAGCGGGCCGCCCAGCTCCCCGGCGCCCAGCCCATCCACCTCTACAAGAACAACACCGACAACAAGGGCGCCTCCTACGGCACGCACGAGAACTACCTGATGAAGCGGGAGACCCCCTTCTCGGACATCGTGCGCCACCTCACGCCCTTCTTCGTCTCCCGCCAGGTCTTCGCGGGCGCCGGCCGCGTCGGCATCGGCCAGGACGGCCACGAACACGGCTTCCAGCTCAGCCAGCGCGCCGACTACTTCGAGGTCGAGGTCGGCCTGGAGACCACGCTCAAGCGCCCCATCATCAACACCCGCGACGAACCCCACGCCGACGCGGAGAAGTACCGCCGCCTGCACGTCATCATCGGCGACGCCAACCTCTCCGAGATCTCGACGTACCTCAAGCTGGGCACCACCGCCCTGGTCCTGTCCATGATCGAGGACGGCTTCATCGCCGTCGACCTGGCCGTCGACCAGCCTGTCCGCACCCTCCACCAGGTCTCCCACGACCCCTCCCTCAAGCGCCTCGTCACCCTCCGCAGCGGCCGCACGCTCACCGCCGTCCAGCTGCAGATGGAGTACTTCGAGCTCGCCCGCAAGTACGTCGAGGAACGCCACGGCGCCGACGCCGACGACCAGACCAAGGACGTCCTCAGCCGCTGGGAGGACACCCTCACCCGGCTGGAGAACGACCCCATGAGCCTCGCCGGCGAACTCGACTGGGTCGCCAAACGCGAACTCATGGAGGGCTACCGCCGCCGCGACGACCTCGACTGGGACGCCGCCCGGCTCCACCTCGTCGACCTCCAGTACGCCGACGTACGGGCCGAGAAAGGCCTCTACAACCGCCTGGCGGCCCGCGGACGCATCAAGCGGCTCCTGGACGAGGCCGAGGTCGACAAGGCCCGTACGAAGCCGCCGGAGGACACACGCGCGTACTTCCGCGGCCGCTGCCTCGAGCAGTACGCCGACGACGTCGCCGCCGCCTCCTGGGACTCGGTCATCTTCGATCTCCCCGGCCGCGACTCGCTGCAGCGCGTTCCAACCCTGGAACCGCTACGCGGAACGCGAAATCACGTCAAGGAGCTGCTCGACCGCTGCCGTACCGCGGAAGACCTGGTCAGGGTCCTGTCGGGCGGCTGAGCGCGACCAGCGGGTACTCGTACCGCTCCGGGCGGTCGGGGTGGAAATCCCACCGCTCGGGAATCATCGAGGTGGCCCCCGCACGTTGTGGAAACTGCGGGGCCGATGTCGGACCCGGCTTGTAGGGTCTGATCATCACCGATCGGCAGGCGAACTGAGCGGGGTGAGGGTTATGGCAACCAAGGACACCGGCGGCGGCCAGCAGAAGGCGACGCACTCGACCGAACAGGCCGAGGAGCAGACGCAGGAAGCGCAGGCCTCGGAAGACCTCAAGGAACGGCACGAGAAGCTGTCGGACGACGTGGACTCGGTGCTGGACGAAATCGACGATGTCCTAGAGGAAAATGCCGAGGACTTCGTGCGCTCCTTCGTTCAGAAGGGTGGAGAGTAGGTTCTTCCTTCGAATCGAAGGCTGCGGGGGAGTCGGAAGTTGGAAGGCCTAGACGACGCGAAGCGCTGCTCGCGGTGCAAGCAGAACAAGCCGCGGGCGGCGTTCGCGCGAAACAAGGCTATGCGTGACGGGCTGCAGGCCTATTGCCGGGAATGCGCGGCTGCCTACCATCAGGCGCGGCAACTGGCCAAAGGGAAAAACGTACGCCCCCCGGTGGAAACACCGGAGGGGCACAAGTTCTGTCGACGCTGCGGGGTGATCAAGCCGCACAGTGAGTGGCACCGCAACGCGACGGCTTCCGACAAGCTGTCGACAAGCTGTAAAGCCTGCCGTGCCCAGAAGGGGCGCGCCGATCACCTGAAGCGCAGTTACGGACTCACCGAGGCCGAGCGGGATGCGATGGTCGGCTCTCAGCGCGGACTCTGCGTGATCTGCCTGAACGCTCCGGCCGTACATGTGGATCACTGCCACAAGACGGGTAGGGTCCGTGGCGTACTGTGCTTCAACTGCAATTCGGCCATCGGCAAGTTGGGAGACGATCCCGACGCCGTCCGCCGGGCCGCCGCCTACCTGGAAGGAAACTCGTGGAAGCCAATACTCGTGGCACCGGGCGTCTACCAGCTGCCTTCCTGACGCCGGGATCCTCCTCGTTCATGGACTTCCTCTGCGAGCACCAGCCCGAGCTGCTGCCGGGCAAGCGGCAGCTGCCGCCCACGCAGGGTGTGCTCGAGGCGCCGCACGGGACGACGATCGTGGCGGTGACGTTCCCCGGTGGTGTGGTCCTCGCCGGTGACCGTCGGGCCACGATGGGGAACGTGATCGCGCAGCGGGACATCGAGAAGGTGTTCCCGGCGGACGAGTACTCGGCCGTCGGTATCGCCGGCACGGCGGGTCTCGCCGTGGAGATGGTGAAGCTCTTCCAGCTGGAGCTGGAGCACTTCGAGAAGGTCGAGGGCGCCCAGCTGTCGCTGGAGGGCAAGGCCAACCGGTTGTCGACGATGATCCGGTCGAATCTGGGGATGGCCATGCAGGGTCTGGCCGTCGTCCCGTTGTTCGCCGGGTACGACGTGGACCGGGAGAAGGGCCGGATCTTCTCGTACGACGTGACGGGCGGGCGTTCCGAGGAGACCAATTTCGCGGCGACGGGTTCCGGCTCGATCTTCGCGCGGGGCGCGATGAAGAAGCTGTTCCGTGGCGACCTGTCCGAGGAGCAGGCGACCACACTGGTGGTGCAGGCCCTCTACGACGCGGCCGACGACGACTCGGCGACCGGTGGTCCCGATGTCGCCCGCCGGATCTACCCGATCATCACGGTGATCACCGAGGACGGTTTCCGCCGGCTCACGGAGGAGGAAGCCTCCGGGATCGCGCGCGCGGTGCTCCAGAAGCGTCTGGAGGAGCCGGACGGTCCCAAGGCCGCCCTGCTCTGAGCGCGGGCTTGTGTGTGCAAGGTGATCCAGTGACCATGACAGAAAGGGACGGATAGCCGGTGTCGACGCCGTTCTATGTCTCACCTCAGCAGGCCATGGCCGACCGGGCGGAGTACGCCCGCAAGGGCATCGCCCGGGGCCGCAGCCTGGTCGTTCTCCAGTACGCCGACGGCATCGTGTTCGTCGGTGAGAACCCGTCCCGTGCGCTGCACAAGTTCAGCGAGATCTACGACCGGATCGGTTTCGCGGCCGCCGGGAAGTACAACGAATACGAGAATCTGCGCATCGGTGGTGTGCGGTACGCGGATCTGCGTGGGTACACCTATGACCGGGACGACGTGACCGCGCGTGGTCTGGCGAACGTGTACGCGCAGACGCTGGGCACGATCTTCTCCTCGGCGGCCGAGAAGCCGTACGAGGTGGAGCTGGTCGTGGCGGAGGTGGGGGAGACGCCCGAGGGCGATCAGATCTACCGGCTGCCGCACGACGGTTCGATCGTGGATGAGCACGGTTCGGTGGCGGTGGGCGGCAACGCGGAGCAGATCAGCAGTTTCCTCGATCAGCGGCACCGCGAGGGGATGACTCTGGCGGAGGCTCTGAAGCTGGCCGTGCAGGCCTTGTCGCGGGACACCAACGGCAGTGAGCGGGAGATTCCCGCGGAGCGGCTGGAGGTGGCGGTGCTGGACCGTACGCGTCCGCAGAAGCGGAAGTTCAAGCGGATCGTGGGTCGTCAGCTGGCGCGTCTGCTGGAGGCCGGCGGGGCGGCCACGGAGGCGGAGAGCGCCGAGGAGGAGTAGCCGTCGGTCCGTCGTGTGACGGTGTGTGCCCCGTCCGGGTTCTCCCGGGCGGGGCACGCGGCTGTTCAGGGGGTGCGTGGCGGGGCTGTGGAGCCGCGGACGACGAGTTCGACGGGGATGTCCTGGCGGTCGGGCTCGCGGCCGTCCAGGACGGCGAGGAGGGCGTGCATGCCGCGTTCGCCGAAGAGTTCGGCGTCGAGTCGGACGGTGGTGAGTTCGGGGTCGAGGGCGGTGGCGAGGGCGAGGTCGTCGAGGCCGGTGACGGAGATGTCGTCGGGGATGCGCAGGCCGAGGCGGCGCAGGGCCTTGTAGGCGCCGGCGGCGAGTTTGTCGTCGTCGCAGACGATGGCGGTGGGGCGGGGGCCGGGGGCGGTGAGTGCGGTGGTGGTGGCGGTGAGGGCGCCTTCGATGGAGATCGGGGCGTGGGCGGTGCGGAGGTGGGTGCCGGGTGCGGCGGCGATGCGGGCCGTGAGTTCTTGTCGGCGTACGTCGAAGGTCCAGGAGGGGACGTCGGCGGCGAGGTGGAGGGCGTCGCGGTGGCCGAGGGTGAGGAGGTGGTCGGTGACCTGGCGGACGCCGTCGGCGATGTCGAGGTTGACGGTGGCGGCGCCGAGGCTGCCGGTGGGGTCGCTGTCGAGCATGACGAGGGGGAGTTGGTCGCCGCGGATGGCGGTGAGGGCGTCGGCGGCCATGGAGGAGGCGATGACGCCGTCGAGGGCGGCCTGGGCGGAGGCGAAGGGGTCGCGGGCGGGGCCGATGCCTTCGGGGGAGGGGTAGAGGACGACGCCGAAGCCGTGGTCGGCGGCGACGCGTGCGGCGCCGGTGTAGACGCCGGCGAAGAATTCGGTGGTGAGGGCGGGGACGACGAGGAGGACGGTGCGGGTGTGGCCGAGGCGGAGGTTGCGGGCGGCGAGGTTGGGGCGGTAGCCGAGGTCGCGGGCGGCTTCGCGGACGCGTTCGGCGGTGGTCTCGGAGACTCGGCCGCGCCATTTGTCGCCGAGGACGAGGGAGACGGCGGCCTGGGAGACTCCGGCTGCCTGGGCGACGTCACGGCTGGTCGGGCGCGTGCTGCTGCGTGCCACCGTGGGCGTGCTCCTCTTCTGGTGGTGCGCCGTCGGGGTGTCCTGGGGCTCACTCACGGTCGTCTGGACGGGTGAACTGCGCACATGGTACGTATGACGGGGGACGTTATACGTAACACTTCGGGCCGTCGAGGCGTCCCGGGCGAGCCGTTGGAGGCTGGACATGGCCACGGGATACCTGGAGATCCTGCGGGCGCGGCACGCGCTGCGGCTGCTCACGGGCACTCTGGTGGGGCGACTGCCCAACGCGACGGCCGCGATCGCCCTGGTGCTGTTCGTGCGGGCGGAGGGGGGCACGTACAGCCTCGCGGGCGCGCTGGCGGCGGTGTACGGCGTGGCGAACGCCGTGGGCCAGCCGGTGCTGGGCCGGCTGGTGGACCTGTACGGGCAGCCGCGGGTGCAGTTTCCGGCGGCGGTGCTCTCGGCGCTCGCGATGACGGTCTTCGCCTTCTCGGGGACGGATCCGCTGCCGGTGGCGTACGCGGCGGTCGCGGCGTCCGGTCTGTTCACGCCGCCGCTGGAGGGCGGTCTGCGGGCGCTGTGGCCGTCGGTGCTGGGCCGTGAGGAGCAGGTGCACACGGCGTACGCGATGGACGCGGTGGCGCAGGAGATCATGTTCACGGTCGGGCCGCTGCTGGTGACGGTGTGCGTGTCGGTGTGGGACGAGCGGGCGGCTCTGCTGGTGCTGAGCCTGCTGGGTGTGCTGGGTGCGCTGTCGGTGGTGGTGTCGCCGCCTTCGCGCGCGTGGCGGTCGGCTCCGCGGGAGGCGCACTGGCTGGGTGCTCTGCGTTCGCCGGGGCTGCTGGCGCTGCTGGGGGCGTTCCTGTTCGTGGGGATCGCGCTGGGTTCCATCACGGTCGCGTCGGTGTCGTACGCGGACGGTCACGGTGGGGACGCGGTGTACGGGTGGCTGATGGCGGGGCTGGGGCTGGGGGCGCTGGCGGGCGGGACGGTGTACGGCGCCCGGCGGTGGGCGGGTGTGCCGGAGCGGCGACTGCGGGTGCTGGTGGCTCTTCTGGCGGTGTGTTACCTGCCGCTGATGCTGATGCCGGGTGCGGTGGCGATGGTGTTGCTGAGTGTGGTGTCGGGTGTGTTCCTGGCGCCGTGCATCGCCTGTGCGTTCATCATCGTGGACCGGCACGCGCCGGCGGGGACGGTCACCGAGGCTTTCTCCTGGCTTGTGACGACGTTCACCGTGGGTGCGTCGGTGGGAACGGGCCTGGCGGGGCCGGTGGTCCAGGCGGGTGGCACGCTGTGGGGTTTCGCGCTGCCGGGGGCCGCGGGGGCGGTGTCGTTGCTGGTCCTGCTGGCCACGGGGCGGGTCCTCGCAGCTCCCGTGCGGGGCGCGGTCGTTGCGGCTTCATCGGAAAATGATCCAAATCGTGCTGCCGAACCCCGTTTCAGCTCGGGGGATCGGGCGTAATGTTCAGTCATGGACCGCCGCATTTTCGGGCTGGAGAACGAGTACGGCGTCACGTGCACGTTCAGGGGACAGCGCCGCCTGTCGCCTGACGAGGTGGCGCGGTACCTCTTCCGCCGTGTCGTGTCATGGGGCCGTAGCAGCAATGTCTTTCTGCGGAACGGCGCCCGGCTCTATCTCGACGTGGGATCGCATCCGGAATACGCGACACCCGAATGTGACAACGTGACCGAGTTGGTCACCCACGACAAGGCCGGCGAGCGCATTCTCGAAGGACTCCTGGTGGACGCGGAACGACGCCTGCACGAGGAGGGAATCGCGGGCGACGTCTACCTCTTCAAGAACAACACCGACTCGGCGGGCAACTCCTACGGGTGTCACGAGAACTATCTGGTGGCACGGCACGGGGAGTTCTCCCGGCTCGCGGACATCCTCATTCCGTTCCTGGTGACGAGGCAGCTGCTGTGCGGTGCGGGCAAGGTGCTGCAGACGCCGCGCGGTGCGGTGTACTGCGTGAGCCAGCGCGCGGAGCACATCTGGGAGGGCGTCTCCTCGGCGACGACCCGTTCCCGGCCGATCATCAACACCCGCGACGAGCCGCACGCGGACGCCGAGCGCTACCGCCGGCTGCACGTCATCGTGGGCGACTCGAACATGTCCGAGACGACCATGCTGCTGAAGGTCGGGGCGACCGATCTGGTGCTGCGCATGATCGAGGCGGGCACGGTGATGCGTGACCTCACGCTGGAGAACCCGATCCGGGCGATCCGCGAGGTCAGTCACGACATCACGGGCCGGCGCAAGGTGCGTCTGGCCAGCGGCCGGGAGGCGTCGGCGCTGGAGGTGCAGCGCGAGTACTTCGACAAGGCCGTGGACTTCTGCGACCGGCGCGGGATCCGTACGGGTACGGTCGCGCAGGTGCTGGAGCTGTGGGGCCGCACTCTGGACGCGATCGAGACGGAGGAGCTCGACCGGATCGGGACCGAGATCGACTGGGTGATGAAGTACAAGCTCATCGAGCGGTACCGGGCGAAGCACAACATGACGATGTCGCATCCGCGGGTCGCGCAGATAGACCTCGCGTATCACGACATCCACCGTCGTCGTGGTCTGTACTACCTGCTGGAGAAGAAGGGGCAAGCCACCAGGATCTGCAACGACTTGAAGATCTTCGAGGGCAAGTCGGTGCCGCCGCAGACCACTCGGGCGCGGTTGCGCGGTGACTTCATCCGGCGGGCGCAGGAGCAGCGCAGGGACTTCACGGTGGACTGGGTGCATCTGAAGCTCAACGACCAGGCGCAGCGGACCGTGTTGTGCAAGGACCCGTTCCGTTCGGTGGACGACCGGGTGGAGAAGCTGATCGCCGGAATGTAGCGAAAAGCGGGCGAGTCAAGCGTTTGGGCCCTGAAATGCCGGAACGCCACACGGGCGCCGTACGTTTACCGTACGGCGCCCTTCTCACGTCGTAGAGTTGCGCGCACGCCCACCACAAGATCGACCGATTACGAGGCCTTCCGTGCGCCGACGTTCACTCCTCCTCGCCGCCCTTCCCGCGGGACTCGTCACGCTCTCCGCCTGCGGTGACGACAAGTCCGGCGCGAGCAAGGGCGCCTCGCCGTCGCCCTCGGTGTCGAGCGCGCCGCCGCCGAAGATCGTGGACGGGCCGTTGCCGGCGATCACGGCGGGCAAGAAGTTCGGTGAGAAGCCGACCGTGGCGAAGGGGACGGGGGAGCCGTCGCCGAACCTGGCGGTGAGGACGGTGATCGCGGGCAGTGGCCGGACGATCGCGGAGAACGACTTCATCGAAGCGAACTACCTGGGCCAGATCTGGGACACCGCCAAGGTCTTCGACAACTCCTACGACCGGGGGCGTCCGCTGCTGATGCAGCTGGCGCAGGGGACGATCATCGACGGCTGGCGGTATGCGCTGGCGGGCAAGAAGACCGGCAGCCGGGTGGAGATCGCGGTGCCGCCGAACCTGGGGTACGGCAAGGCGGGCCAGCCGGACGCGGGGATCAAGGGGACGGACACGCTGGTGTTCGTGATCGATCTGATCGAGTCCTTCAACTCCAAGAGCTCCGCCCAGGGCAAGCCGGTGGCGCAGGATGATCCGGCGCTGCCGAAGGTGGGCACGAACACCGACGGGCAGGTGCCCAAGGTGACGGTGCCGAAGTCGGACCCGCCGAAGAAGCTGGCGTCGGTGTATGTGCTGGAGGGCGACGGACCGGAGCTGAAGGCCGACCAGACGGTGCTGTGCCAGTTCCAGGGCCTGGTCTGGGAGGGCGGGAAGACCTTCCAGCGGACGTACGGCTCGGGCCGGCTGAGCCAGTTCTCGCTGGAGCAGATGCAGCAGACGGTGAAGGGTCTGGCGCAGGGGCTGACGGGCAAGAAGGTCGGCAGCCGGGTGCTGATCGTGGTGCCGCCGGAGCTGGGGTACGGCGACAACCCGCCGAGCGGTGGGGTCATCAAGAAGGACTCCACCCTGGTGTTCACGGTGGACATCCTCGCCGCGATGTAGCGGCGCGGTGCGTCCGTGGCGGGCGGGAGAGCTGCGGGGATGAAAGACTGTCCGCGTTTCGTGTCGTACACAAGCAGGAGCTTTTGACGTGAGCATCGAGAAGCCCGAGATCGACTTCCCGGGCGGCGAGCCCCCGGCGGACCTCGAGATCAAGGACATCTGGGAGGGCGACGGCGAGGTCGCCTCGGCCGGCGACTTCGTCAAGGTCCACTACGTGGGCGTCGCGTTCTCCACCGGTGAGGAGTTCGACGCCTCCTGGAACCGCGGTACCCCGCTGGACTTCCAGCTGGGTGTCGGCCAGGTCATCCAGGGCTGGGACAAGGGCGTGCAGGGCATGAAGGTGGGTGGCCGCCGTCAGCTGGTCATCCCCGCGCACCTGGCCTACGGCGACCGCGGTGCGGGTGGCCGCATCGCTCCGGGTGAGACGCTGATCTTCGTCTGCGACCTGGTCGGTGTGACCAGGCGCTGACCGGATCCGGTCGGAAGAGGGCCCGTGCGGTGCGCGCGGGCCCTTCTTCGTTGCCGCTTGCCGATCAGGAGGGGTCACCTTCCTGGTCCGGCTTTTGTCCGGACACCTGGGAGCGGTACGGTCATCGGTCGGAAGCACCATAGGGAAGGCGAAGGGCGTCGATGGCCATTGCCAAGGCCGAGCGGCTGATGAACCTCGCGTTGTGTCTGCTCGGGACACGACGGCCGCTCAGCAAGCGTGAGCTGCGCGAGTCCATTGAGGCCTATCTCGAAGCCGGGAGTGACGACTCGTTCAACCGGATGTTCGAGCGGGACAAGGACGACCTGCGCGAGCTGGGCCTGGTCATCGAGACGGTGGAGAACCTCGAGGGCGAGGTCGGCTATCTCGCGCGCCGGGACAGCAACCGGCTGCCGCCGATCACCCTGGACGCCGAGGAGGCCGCGGCCCTGGGTCTGGCCGCGAAGGTGTGGCAGCAGGCCCGGCTGGCCGGTGCGGCCAGCGGTGCCCTGCAGAAGCTGCGCGCGGCGGGGTTGCCGGAGGACGTCGATCCGTACGAGGCGCACGGGGCGCTGGAGCCGCGCATCCCGGTGCACGAGGCGGCCTTCGAGCCGTTGATGCTGGCCTGCCGGGACCGTCGGCCGGTGCTGTTCGACTACCGCAAGGCCTCCGCCGTGCATCCGGAGCCGCGGCATGTGGAGCCGTGGGCGCTGGAGTGCTGGCGCGGCCACTGGTATCTGGCGGGGTGGGACCGGGACCGGGGCGCCGAGCGTGTCTTCCGGCTGTCGCGGATCACCGGCCGGGTGCGCTCCCGTGGGACGGGTTTCACCGCGCCGGTGCCCGACGTCGTCACCGTGCGGGAGACCGTGGCGGGCTGGGCGGGGGAGATCGCGGACCGTTCGGCGCTGATCCGGCTGCGGTCGGGTGCTGGTTACCCCCTGCGGGCGAAGGCCGTCGGGGTGCGGGAACTCGGTGACGGCTGGGACGAGTTGGAGATTCCGTACGGGCACGGTCTGGACGCCTGGCTGGTGGAGTTCGGGCCCGACGTGGTGGTGCTGGAACCGGCCGAGCTGCGGGCGGACGTGGTGGACCGGCTGCGTGCCGTGGCCAAGGGCTGAGGGGGAGCAGGACAGTGGCAGGCAAACCGGCCAGGCCCGTGAACGCCATCGACCAGACCCGGCGGATGCTCTCCCTGGTGACCTATCTGCGGGAGCGTCCGGGGGCCCGGATCGCGGACGTCGCCCGTGCGTTCGGCATCAGTGAGGACGAGCTGGTCGCCGACCTCGATCTGCTGCCGATGTGCGGGACCAGTTTCCGCGGCGGGGATCTGCTGGACATCGACACCGACGGCGAGCGCATCTGGTGGCACAACCCGGCGGCGCTGGGCGAGGAGGCGGCGGAGCCGTTGCGGCTCGCCGCCGACGAGGCCACCGCGCTGCTGGTGGCGGCCCGTGCCGTCTCGACGCTGCCGGGGCTGCGCGAGGGCGACCGCCAGGCCCTGCTGCGGGCCACCGCGAAGGTGGAGACGGCGGCCGGTGAGGTGGCCGGTGCCAGCTCCCGGCTGTCGGTGACGTTCGAGTCCGAGGGCGGGGTGTTCGCCGACGTCGACCGGGCGATCTCCGAGCGCCGCCGGCTGTGGATCCGCTACTACTCACCGGCCCGTGACGAGGTCACCGAGCGCGAGATCGACCCGATCCGCCTGGTCAGTGTCGGGCACACGTACGTCGAGGCGTGGTGCCGCCGCTCGGAGGCCCGGCGCACCTTCCGGCTGGACCGGGTCGCGGAGATCCGGATTCTCGACGAGCCGTCCGCGCCGCCCGAGATCGAGCTGCGCGATCTGTCCGAGGCACTGGTGCAGCCGGCGGCCGAGGATCCGGAGGTCGTCGTCGAGGTCGGTCCGGGCGGTCGCTGGGTCGCCGAGTACTACCCGCACGACAGTGCCGATGAGCTTCCGGACGGCGGGTTGCGTATCACTCTGCGGACCCCCGATCCGGCCTCCCTGCGCCGGCTGGCGCTGCGGCTGGGCCGCGACGGCAGGATCGTCTCGCCGCCGGAGCTGGCCGACAGTGCCCGCAGGGCGGCCGGGGAGGCGCTGGCGGCGTACGACGTGCCGCCGGTCGCGGCGCGGGGTGCCGACGGCGGGGACGAGCGGCCGGAGTGAGCCGCGGCGGGGCGGCACCGGCCGCGGCGGCCCGGGCGTCGGCGACCAGCTACGAAGGAGCGAGGGATTTGAGCGAGTCTCCGGGGTCGGGCGCGGGTGAGATGACGGTGGCGGCGGCCTTCGCCGGGATGAGAAGAGTGGTCCCGGTGTTGTTCAGAGCCGGCTGCCCGGACTGCCGGGGCCGTTTCGAACTGGCGGCGAGTGCCCTGCGGCTCGCGATCGGCGGGAGCAGCCGGACGACGTTCTACTCCTTCACCTGCCCCGAGTGCGGGTCAGCGGTCCGCAAGCCGGCGGGGGAGCGTGTCGTGGAGCTGCTCACCGGCGGCGGGGTGCGCACCCTGCGGCTGCACTCCACGGCGTAGGCGGCTGCGTCCGGCGGCGCGGGACGGTCTAGGCTCGGCGGCATGTTCTGGCCGATGTTCGCGGTAGCCGTGGGTTTCCTGGGTCTCGCCGTTCTGGGGGTGCTCGCCGTCCGGGTCTTCGTGGAGGCGCGGCGTCTGGGGCGGCAGGTGGCGGCCTCGGCGAGCCGTATCGACCGGGCTGCCGAGGATCTGGAGCGGTCCGTGGCGAGCGCGTCGCGTGCGGTGGACGCGCTCTGAGCCGTCGCGGGGGCACGGGTGAGGCGGGCGGCACAAGCGGTTTGCGTCACTTCGCCCTGTCATGCTGCCCATCGGGAAAGGTACGCTGCTGGTCGTGGTGCGGCGAACGAGGCCCGTGCCGCTGACCGGGAGTACGCACGGGGATTGCCTGACGTTTACCCCTGAGCGTTACGATCGCTGACAGCACGACCATCGGACGCATGTCCGAAGGGTCGGACAGCACCCACCCCCAGCCGCCTCGGTGAGAAGGTAAAGACTTATGTTCGGAAGGCTCGGAGCTCCCGAGATCATTCTCATCCTCGTCGTCATCATCCTGCTGTTCGGCGCGAAGAAGCTTCCGGACATGGCCCGCTCGCTCGGCAAGTCCGCGCGCATCCTCAAGAGCGAGGCCAAGGCGATGAAGGAAGAGGGCAACTCCTCCCAGCAGGCGCCCGCGTCCAACGAGCAGCCCCCGGCCCAGCGCACCATCCAGGCGTCCCCCGGCGACGTGACCAGCTCGCGTCCCGTCAACGAGCCGACGGATTCCACCCAGCGCTGACGCAGGGCCGGACCGCTCCGGCCCGCCGCACGAGATGAGGACGTGGGTTGCTCAAGCCTGCCCGCAAGAAGGAGAGAGATCCCGAGGGGCGGATGCCCCTCGCGGATCATCTTCGTGAGCTCCGCAACCGGCTCGCGAAGGCCATGCTGGCCATCGTCATCGTGACGGTCGTCGCGGCCTTCTTCTACAACGACATCATCAACTTCCTGACGAAGCCGATCCTCGACTCGGTGGGTTGCCAGGAGACCTTCGAGCAGCTGGCGAAGTCCTCGGACCAGCACACCTGCGCGGAGATCACGATCAACGGCCTGCTCGCGCCCTTCACGCTGGCCCTGCAGGTCTCGCTGACGGCGGGTGTGGTCCTCGCGTCGCCGATCTGGCTCTACCAGCTGTGGGCGTTCGTCGCGCCGGGTCTGCACCAGCACGAGAAGAAGTACGCCTACGCCTTCGTCTTCACCGGCGCCCCGCTGTTCTTCGGCGGTGCGTTCTTCGCGTACAAGGTGCTGCCGACCACCGCGAAGGTGCTGATCGACTTCACGCCGAACGGCCACATCAAGAACCTGCTGCCGCTCGACGACCTGCTCCAGCTGGTCACCCGCATGGTGCTCGTCTTCGGTCTCTCCTTCGAGCTGCCGCTGCTGCTGATCATGCTCAACCTCACCGGGGTGCTGACGGGCCGGCGGATGCTCGGCTGGTGGCGGGCGATGATCCTCGGCATCACCGTCTTCGCGGCCGTGGCCACGCCGAGCACCGACCCGCTGTCGATGCTGGCGCTCGCGGGACCGATCTGGGTGCTGTACTTCGGGGCCGTCGGCTTCTCGCTGCTCAACGACCGCCGCAAGCTGCGCCGCGACGCGGCCGGACCCGGTGACGACGAGGCCTCCGAGCTGGACCTCACGCCCGAGGAGATCGGGGCGGTCGAGCCCGTCCCGGCCGCCCGGGTGCTGCCCGAGCAGGCGAGCACGGACCGGGTCAACGGCTACGACGACGTCACCTGAGCCGCGCCGGACCGCTGTGCGATGCCCTCGTCCCACCGGGACGGGGGCATCCGTGTTCTCCGGTCGATCGGCCCCCGTTCCCGATAATGATCGTCCTGTTGTCAGTGGGGCCCGGTACGCTCGAAAGTACGATGACAGAGGACCTCTCACCGGCCGAGCGGTACGCGGCAGCCCGCAGGCGGGCAGCCGAGCAGGCCACCGCGCTCGCGTCCTTCCGCGAGATGTACGACTTCGGCCTCGACCCCTTCCAGATCGAGGCCTGCCAGGCGCTCGAGGCGGGGAAGGGCGTGCTGGTGGCCGCCCCCACCGGCTCGGGCAAGACGATCGTGGGCGAGTTCGCCGTCCACCTCGCCCTCCAGCAGGGCAAGAAGTGCTTCTACACGACACCCATCAAGGCGCTGTCGAACCAGAAGTACGCCGACCTGTGCCGCCGTTACGGCGCCGACAAGGTCGGCCTGCTCACCGGCGACAACAGCGTGAACTCCGAGGCGCCGGTGGTCGTGATGACCACCGAGGTCCTGCGGAACATGCTGTACGCGGGCTCGCAGACCCTCCTCGGCCTCGGCTACGTGGTCATGGACGAGGTGCACTACCTCTCCGACCGCTTCCGCGGTGCCGTCTGGGAGGAAGTGATCATCCACCTGCCGGAGTCGGTGACCCTCGTGTCGCTGTCGGCGACCGTGTCCAACGCCGAGGAGTTCGGCGACTGGCTGGACACCGTCCGCGGCGACACCGAGGTGATCGTCTCCGAGCACCGGCCCGTGCCGCTGTTCCAGCACGTGCTCGCCGGGCGGCGGATGTACGACCTGTTCGAGGAGGGCGAGGGCCACAAGAAGGCCGTCAACCCCGATCTCGCCCGCCTCGCCCGCATGGAGGCCACCCGGCCGTCGTACCAGGACCGCCGGCGCGGCCGTGCGATGCGCGAGGCCGACCGGGAGCGGGAGCGCCGGCAGCGCTCACGGGTGTGGACGCCGGGCCGCCCGGAGGTCATCGAGCGTCTGGACTCCGAGGGCCTGCTGCCCGCGATCACGTTCATCTTCAGCCGCGCCGCCTGCGAGGCCGCGGTCCAGCAGTGCCTGTACGCGGGCCTGAGGCTCAACGACGAGGAGGCGCGGGACACGGTCCGCGCCCTGGTCGAGCAGCGCACGGCGCACATCGCGCCGGAGGACCTGCACGTCCTCGGCTACTACGAGTGGCTGGAGGGCCTGGAGCGGGGCATCGCCGCCCACCACGCGGGCATGCTGCCGACGTTCAAGGAGGTCGTCGAGGAGCTGTTCGTGCGCGGTCTGGTCAAGGCCGTGTTCGCGACCGAGACCCTCGCGCTCGGCATCAACATGCCCGCCCGTTCGGTGGTGCTGGAGAAGCTCGTCAAGTGGAACGGCGAGCAGCACGCCGACATCACGCCCGGCGAGTACACCCAGCTGACCGGCCGGGCCGGCCGCCGGGGCATCGACGTCGAGGGGCACGCCGTGGTGCTCTGGCAGCGCGGCATGAGCCCCGAGCACCTGGCCGGTCTCGCGGGCACGCGCACGTACCCGCTGCGCTCCAGCTTCAAGCCGTCGTACAACATGGCGGTCAACCTGGTCGAACAGTTCGGCCGGCACCGCTCGCGGGAGTTGCTGGAGACCTCCTTCGCGCAGTTCCAGGCCGACAAGTCGGTCGTCGGGATCTCCCGGCAGGTGCAGCGCAACGAGGAGGGCCTGGAGGGCTACAAGGCCTCCATGACCTGCCACCTCGGTGACTTCGAGGAGTACGCGCAGCTGCGCCGCCAGTTGAAGGACCGGGAGACGGAGCTGGCCCGCCAGGGTGCGAACGAGCGGCGTGCCGAGGCCGCCGTCGCCCTGGAGAAGCTCAAGCCGGGCGACGTGATCCATGTGCCCACCGGCAAGTACGCCGGCCTGGCGCTGGTGCTGGACCCGGGCCTGCCCGCCGGCCGTTCCAACGGGCATCGCGGCTTCGACCACCACGACGGTCCGCGCCCGCTGGTGCTGACCGCCGAACGGCAGGTCAAGCGGCTGGCGTCGATGGACTTCCCGGTGCCGGTCGAGCCGCTGGACCGGATGCGGATCCCGAAGAGCTTCAACCCGCGCTCCCCGCAGTCGCGTCGGGATCTGGCCTCGGCGCTGCGGACCAAGGCCGGGCACATCCCGCCGGACCGGGCCCGGAAGAAGCGCTCGCAGGCCGCGGACGACCGGGAGATCGCCCGGCTGCGGACGGCGATCCGCGCGCATCCCTGCCACGGCTGCAACGACCGTGAGGACCACGCGCGTTGGGCGGAGCGGTATCACCGGCTGCTGCGGGACACCTCGCAGCTGGAGCGCCGCATCGAGGGCCGTACGAACACGATCGCCCGGACGTTCGACCGGATCGTCGCCCTGCTGACCGAGATGGACTATCTGCGCGGCGACGAGGTCACCGAGCACGGCAAGCGGCTCGCCCGGCTGTACGGCGAACTGGACCTGCTGGCCAGCGAGTGCCTGCGCGAGGGCGTCTGGGAGGGCCTGAGCCCGGCCGAACTGGCCGCGTGCGTCTCGGCGCTGGTGTACGAGGCGCGGGTCGGCGACGACGCGATGGCGCCGAAGCTGCCGTCGGGCAAGGCGAAGGCCGCGCTGGGTGAGATGGTGCGGATCTGGGGCCGGCTGGACGCCCTGGAGGAGGACTTCCGCATCAGCCAGACCGAGGGTGTGGGGCAGCGCGAGCCCGATCTGGGATTCGCCTGGGCCGTGTACATGTGGGCCTCCGGGACGGCGCTCGACGAGGTGCTGCGGGAGGCGGACATGCCGGCGGGCGACTTCGTGCGCTGGTGCAAGCAGGTGATCGACGTGCTCGGGCAGATCTCGGCGGCCGCTCCGACCGAGGGCTCGACCGTGGCGAAGACGGCGCGCAAGGCCGTCGAGCAGGTGCTGCGGGGTGTCGTCGCCTACTCGTCGGTGGGCTGAGCGGGAGGCGGCCACCGGCCGCCGCACGGTGTGAACTCCGGGCCCCCGCCCGGTGGATGCGCCCCCTTCGCGAGGGGAGCGGATCCGCCGGGCGGGGGCCGTGTTTCGTCACGCGCCAAACGCCTTTTCACTCATCACGGTGAGTGACTTTCGTATGTCCATTCTCGGTGACCGAACGTGTTCGAATGGGAGCCGTGCGTGTAAATGGAGCTGAGCGTACTCCTGTCGCGCAAGGGATTTCCGGTGCTTGCCGAATATGACACAGCGATGATCCGGTCGGACTAAGCTCGCCCGCGGCGCACCGGGTTGAGGTGAATTCGGGCGCCTGTTCCCAAATCTCCCGAAGATCCCGTCAGTTCCATGAACCTTCCCCTCCCACGCTCCCCCGACACCCAGCCGATTCGTCTCAGAAGGCATCCATGGTGAGTGTTCAGAAGCCTCCCGGTCGCCGTGAACGTCCCTATGCGCGCGTCATGTTGCCGCCGGCCATAGTGATGGCCGCCGCGAGCGCGGTCGCCGTGGCCCTGGTGCCGGCGCCGGCCCGGCTCGCCGTCGGCCTGTGCGGGGCGCTGGCGGTGCTGCTGGTGCTCGTCACCGGCGCGGAGGCCGCCCGCCGGGGCCGCATCCTCCGCGAGACCAGGGCCGAGCACGCCCGTCACCGCGCGTATCTGGAACACCGGCTAGCCGCCCACGACGACCTGATCACCCGATTCGCCACGGACATCATCCCGACCGGCCTGCTCCGGCTGCGCGCCGGCGAACCGCTGCGGGACGTGCTGACCAACGTCTACGACGTCGACCCCGAACTGCGCGGACTGCACGAGTCGTACCGCGAGATGTTCCGCGTCTCGCTGCGCGGCGCCGACCACGAGATCTCGATGCGCGACGCCACCGAACGCTCCTTCGTGAGCATCGCCCGCCGCGTCCAGGCCATCGTCCACCAGCAGGCCAAGGAACTGCGGGAGATGGAGGAGGACCACGGCCGCAACCCCGAGGTCTTCGACGACCTCCTCCGCCTCGACCACGGCACCTCGCTGATCGGCCGGCTCGCCGACACCATCTCCGTCCTCGGCGGCGGCCGCCCCGGCCGCCAGTGGCCGCTGCCGGTCTCCCTCTACAGCGTGCTGCGCGGCGCCATGTCCCGCATCCTCGAGTACCGGCGCATCGAGCTGAGCTCCATCGTCAACATCAACATCAAGGGCACCGCCGTCGAGCCGGTCATCCACGCCGCCGCCGAACTCCTCGACAACGCCACCCGCTACTCGCCGCCCACGAACAAGGTGCGCGTCACCGCCGCCGAGGTGCAGGCCGGTATCGCCGTCGAGATCGAGGACGCCGGTGTCAGCCTCAGCGAGGAGTCCCGCGCGCGCATCGAGCAGATGATCGAGGACGCCAAGAACGGCGACGACGCGCAGAACCTCGGCGAGAACCCGCGCCTCGGCCTCGCCGTCGTCGGCCGACTCTGCAAGCACTTCGACATGGAGGTCTCGCTGCGTGCCTCCGCCTACGGCGGTGTCCGCGCGATCCTCATCATCCCGCGCGTCATGACCACCACCGAGCCCGGCGTCGGCGCCGCGCACGGCATCGGTGCCACCGGCGTGCCCCAGGCCGAACTCGGCGCCGTGGAAGGCCCCAAGCGCCCGCCGAAGCGCCGCCGCCCCACCAGCCCCAAGATCCCGGCCGGCATCTCCATGGAGGACGACGTCCCGGAGGTCACCGAGTGGACCGCGGGCGGCCTGCCCCAGCGCCGCAGCCGGGTGAAGACCTCGCTGACCCAGCGGTACGCCGAGCAGGCCGCCATCGAACGCGCCGAGCGCGAGGGCAGGCCGACCATCTGGTCCCAGACCCGGGCCGAGCCGGAACCCGAGCCCGAGATCGACCCCGAGCGCAAGAAGCTCATGGACCGGCCGCCCGGCATGTGGATGGAGGCCTTCTGGGACGGCCTGCGCAAGGGCATGCCCGAGGACGCCACCGCCTCCGAGCTGACCGACTTCACGCTCAACCCCACCAAGTACGTGCACCTGCTCAACGATTCGGACGACCCCATCGAGGGGGCCACCGAGGCCGACGACGAGGGGACTCTCAAGTGATCCAGCAGCGAGCGAACCTGGACTGGATGCTCAAGCAGCTCAACGACGGCGTGCCGGGCATCGAGATGATCGTGGTGCTGTCCGCCGACGGACTGCGTATCGCCCGCTACGGCGGCGACCCCGACGCCGCGGACCGGGTGGCCGCCGCCTGCGCGGGCGTGCAGAGCCTGGCCGGCGCCATCATCCAGGAGATCCCCGGCGCCGGGGACATGAAGGTCGTCGTCATCGAGATCGAGGGCGGCTACTTCTACCTGATGAACGCCGGCGCCAACGCCTACCTCGCCGTACTCGCCGACGTGACCTGCGAGCCGGGCCGGATGAGCGGCATGATGCGTGACCTCGTCGTCCGGATCGGCGCCCATCTCACCAGTCCGCCCCGGCGGAACGGGCAGACCGTATGACACCTCCACGACGCAAACGGCGCCAGCCGCAGCACCAGCGACAGCACCTGCCGCCCCCGCCTCCGCCCCCACCGTCCCCCCAGCCTGCGGGCGGCCAGGCGCCGCCCAGGAACCCCGAGCGGCTGTACACCATCGCCGGATCCGTGGACGGCGCACGGGCCGAACTCGACCTCGTGACGCTGATCGTGGCGCGTTCCGCACCCCAGCCGGCCGCGTCACCCGAGGAGTCGGCGGTGCTCCGGCTCTGCGCGGCCCCCCTGTCCGTGGCCGAGCTCTCGGCCTATCTCCAACTGCCGTTCAGCGCGATGACCGTACTGATCACCGAGCTGATCGCGGCCGAACTGGTGCAGGCGCGCGCCCCGATCGTCCGCCAGGCGCTCCCCGACCGTTCACTCCTCGAAGCGGTGATGCATGGACTTCAACGGCTCTGACACGCTCCCCGGCCCGCGCACCGAGGACCACCTGCCGCACACGGCGCAGGCCGCGGTGAAGCTGGTGATCGTGGGCGGTTTCGGCGTCGGCAAGACCACCATGGTCGGTTCGGTCAGCGAGATCAGGCCGCTGACCACCGAGGAGACCATGACCCAGGCCGGCATCGGCGTCGACGACAACTACGGCTCCGACTCCAAGACGGCCACCACCGTGGCCATGGACTTCGGCCGCATCAGCATCACCGACAAGCTGGTGCTCTACCTCTTCGGCACCCCCGGCCAGGAGCGCTTCTGGTTCCTGTGGAACGGCCTGTTCGAAGGCGCCCTCGGCGCGGTCGTCCTGGTCGACACCCGGCGCCTGGAAGTCAGCTTCGACGTCATGGGCCGGCTGGAGGAGCGCGGCGTGCCGTTCGTCGTCGCCGTCAACTCCTTCCCCGACGGGCCTCGCTACCCCGTGGAGGAACTGCGCACCGCGCTCGACCTGTCCCCGGAGATCCCGATCATCGAGTGCGACGTGCGCCGCCGCGCCTCCAGCAAGGACGTGCTCATGACGCTCATGCGCTTCCTGCACTCCCTGGCCATGTCCGGTGCCCTCACCTGACCCGCGGCCGACCGACCCCCCTCCATCCGTTCCGGAGCGATCACTGTGACGCCTGAACCCCAATCCCTCACCGGCACAGACCCCACCCCCGGCCCGCCGCCCGGCTGCCCGGCGCACGGGCTCGGCCCCGGGGGACTGCACCGGCTCTACGGCCCCGACGCCGAGGACCTCGGCGACCTCTACGAGCGGCTGCGCGACCAGCACGGCCCCGTGGCCCCCGTACTGCTCCACGACGACGTACCGATGTGGGTGGTCCTCGGGCACGCCGAGAACCTGCAACTCGTGCGCAGTCCCTCGCAGTACACCCGCGACAGCCGTATCTGGACGCCGCTGCTGGACGGCGAGGTCAAGCCCGACCACCCGCTCATGCCGCACATCGCCTGGCAGCCGATCTGCTCGCACGCCGAGGGCGACGAGCACCAGCGGCTGCGGGCCGCCGTCACCGCGGCCATGTCGACCATCGACCACCGCAGCGTCCGCCGGCACATCGGCCGCTCCACGCAGGCCCTGGTCAACAGCTTCTGCGAGCGGGGCCGGGCCGACCTGGTCTCGCAGTTCGCCGAGCACCTGCCGATGGCCGTCCTGTGCGAGATCCTCGGCATGCCCGAGGAGTACAACGACCGGATGGTGCAGGCCGCCCGGGACGCGCTCAAGGGCACCGAGACCGCCATCCAGAGCCACACCTACGTCATGGACGCGCTGAGCCGGCTCACCACCCGGCGCCGCGCCCGGCCCGAGGACGACTTCACCAGTCACCTCATCACCCACCCGGCCGGACTCGGCGACGACGAGGTGCGCGAACATCTGCGCCTCGTCCTGTTCGCGGCCTACGAGGCCACCGCCAACCTGCTCGCCAACGCGCTGCGGATGGTCCTCACCGAGCCGGGTTTCCGCGCCCAGCTCAACGGCGGCCAGATGACCGTGCCCGAGGCGATCGAGCAGTCGCTGTGGGACGAACCGCCGTTCAGCACGGTCCTCGGCTACTACGCCAAGCAGGACACCGAGCTGGGAGGGCAGCGCATCCGCAAGGGCGACGGGCTGCTCTTCGCGCCCGCCCCGGGCAACCTCGACCCGCGCGTCCGCCCGGACCTGTCGGCGGGCATGCAGGGCAACCGGTCCCACCTGGCCTTCGGCGGCGGCCCGCACGAGTGCCCCGGCCAGGACATCGGCCGTGCCATCGCCGACGTCGGTGTCGACGCCCTGCTGACCCGGCTGCCGGACGTCCAGCTCGACTGCGCGGAGGACGACCTTCAGTGGCGGGCGTCCATCGCGTCCCGGCACCTGGTGGCGCTGCCGGTGCGGTTCGAACCCAAGCCGCAGCAGGACGTCGACCTGCCGCCGCGGGCCATGCCCCTGCCGCAGCAGCGCGCCGACTGGCAGGTCGGCACCCTGAGCAGCGACCCCGCCCCGGCCGCCGAACCGCTGCCCGCCCAGCGCCCCGCGCCGGACTTCGTCCCCGCGGCGGCCGCACCGGCCCGGCCCAAGGGCGTCTGGCAGCGGCTGCTGCACTGGTGGCGCGGCGAGTGACCTAGGGCTGTTCGCCGCCGGCCCAGGTGTCGTACGACGACCAGGCGCGGAGCACGCGGCCGCTGACGAACGCGTGCTCCGCCCCGGTGACCGGATCGGTGAACGCCAGCCTGCGCGCCAGCAGTTGCAGCGGGCGCCGGAAATCGCCGGGCGGCACCGGGCCGGTCACCTCCGGGTACAGCGGGTCGCCGAGGATGGGCACGCCCAGCGTGTTCAGGTGCACCCGCAGCTGATGCGTCTGCCCGGTCGCCGGGAGAAGCCGGTACCGGGCCAGCCGTTCCCGGTGGGCGGCGAGTTCCACGTACGTCTCGGCGTTGGGCTCGCCCTCGACCTCGCGCGCCGCCTGCACTCCACGCTCCTTCACGATCCGGCTGCGCACGGTGCGGGGGAGGCGCAGCGCGGGGTCGTGGGGCGCGATCGCCTCGTACTCCTTGCGGACCAGCCGGTCGGCGAACAGCGACTGGTACGCGCCGCGCTCCTCGGGCCGCACCGTGAACAGCACCAGACCGGCCGTCAGCCGGTCCAGGCGGTGCGCGGCCGACAGCGTCGGGATGCCCAATTCGTGCCGCAGCCGGGCCAGCGCGGTCTGCGCGACGTGCGAGCCGCGCGGGGTGGTGGCCAGGAAGTGCGGCTTGTCGGCCACGACGATGTGCGCGTCCCGGTACACCACCTCCACCGGGAACGGCACCGGCACCTCGGGGGGCAGCTCCCGGTGGAACCACACGTACATCCCCGGCTCGTACGGCGCGCCCGGCGCCACCGGCCGTCCGTCGGCGCCGACGATCAGCCCCGCGTCGAACATCCCCTCGACGACGCCGGGCCCGGCCCCCGTCAGCCGCTCCACCAGGTGCTCGCGCACGGTGGCCCACGCCCCGTCCATGGGGAGCCGCACCCGCACGGGGTCGACCCCGTCGCGCTGGGGGAGCGGGGCGGGCGGCGGCGGGGTACGGCGTCTCATCGGCTCCCAGGGTACGAGGGGGGCGGTGCGTGCCGAACCGGTGTGGGACGGGCCCCGCGGTGGGCAGGATGTGGATCATGCCGTTCCTCACCAGCCCGGTGCTGCCTCCCGGGACCCTCGCCCGTACCCCCCAGCCGGTCCTTCCCACCGGCGACGGCCTCCTGCTGCGCCCCTGGCGGCCCGGGGACGCGCCCGCCGTCCACGCCGCCTTCCAGGACCCCTCCCTCCACCAGTGGCACATCAGGTCCTGCGACTCCGAGGAGGAGGCCGCCGGCTGGATCGCGCAGTGGCGGGCGGCGTGGGAGGGCGAGCGAGAGGTCCAGTGGGCGGTCGTGGACGAGGCGACGGACGTGTTGCGGGGCCGGGTCGCGCTGCGTCAGATCCTGCTCGGTGACGGTGTCGCCGAGGTCGCCTACTGGACGGTCGCCCGGGCGCGCGGCCGGGGTGTCGCGGCCCGCGCCGCCACCGCCCTGAGCCGCTGGGCCCTCGAGGACATCGGCTTCCACCGGCTCGAACTCTTCCACGCCACCGCCAACCCGGCCTCCTGTCGGGTCGCCGAGAAGGCCGGCTTCGCCCTGGAGGGCACCAAGCGCAGCGCCCTGCTGCACCGGGACGGCTGGCACGACATGCACTTCCACGCCCGCGTGCGCGGCGACTGACGGCCGGCGCGGCCCGCGGGGCGGGCAGGCCTCGGGCATCGACCGCGGGTGCGAGGCGGGCCGTGTCATGATGACGGGTCGTTTCCCGTCGTCCCTGGGTGTCCCGCATGCCGGTGTTCGAGCTCGCCGACCGACTTGTCGTCGGGGTGGCCTCCAGTGCCCTGTTCGATCTGCGGGAGTCGGACGCGGTGTTCCGGGAGCAGGGGGAGGAGGCCTACCGGGCCCACCAGGAGGAGAACGTCGACCGCACGCTCCGCCCGGGGGTGGCCTTCGCCTTCGTCCGGCGGCTCTTGTCCCTGAACGACCTGAGCGAGCCCGGAGACCCGCTCGTCGAGGTGATCATCCTCTCCCGCAACGACCCCGACACCGGCCTGCGGGTCATGCGGTCGATCCAGGCGCACGGCCTGCCGATCAGCCGGGCCATCTTCCGTCAGGGACGCTCCCCGTATCCGTTCATGACGGCGCTGAACATGTCCCTGTTCCTGTCCGCCGACGGGGGCGACGTGCGCGAGGCCGTCGCCGCGGGGCTGCCGGCCGGGCATGTGCTGGGGTCGGCGTACGCGGACGACCCCGCCGACCGGGACCTGCGCATCGCCTTCGACTTCGACGGCGTGCTCGCGAGCGACGCCGCGGAGCAGGTGTTCCAGTCCGGCGGTCTGGAGGAGTTCCGCGCGCACGAGGCCCGTAACGCGGCCACCCCGCACGACCCCGGGCCCCTGCGCGACTTCCTCGCGGGGGTGAACCGCATCCAGTTGCGTGAGGAGGAGCGGCGCAGGAGCGATCCCGGCTACGAGATGCGCGTCCACGTCTCCATCGTGACCGCCCGCAACGCGCCCGCGCACGAGCGTGCCGTGCGCAGCCTCAAGGAGTGGGGCGTACGGGTCAACGACGCCTTCTTCCTCGGCGGCATAGACAAGGGGGCGGTCATGAAGGTGCTGAACCCGCACATCTTCTTCGACGACCAGGTGACCCACCTGGAGAGCACGTCCCGGACCACGCCCAGCGTGCACGTCCCGTTCGGCAGGATCAACGAGACGGCGCCCTGAGCGCGGAGGGCTCACGCGGCGGCGGCGCCGCCCTCCTGCTCGGCCTCGATGCGGGCGTTCCAGTCCCGCTTGGAGGCCTGCCAGCCGTCCTCGTTGTGGCCGAGCCGCCAGTAGCCGGAGATCGACAGATCCTCGCGCGGGATCCCGAGGTCCATGCGGAGCAACCGGCGCAGCTCCTTGACGAAGCCCGCCTCGCCGTGCACGAAGGCGTGCGGCCGGCCCGCCGGGAAGTCCAGCGCCCGTACGGCCTCCAGCAGGGCCTCGCCGACCGGGCGGGTCCCGCGGTGCAGCCACACGACCTCCACCTCGGAGTCGATCTTCTGCTCCTCCTCGGGGCCGGACACCTCGACGAAGGCGTGCGCGCGGGCGCCGGCGGGCAGCGTCTCCAGGGCGCGGGCGATCGCGGGCAGCGCGCTCTCGTCGCCGGCGAGCAGGTGCCAGTCGGCGTCCGGGGCGGGCGCGTAGGCGCCACCGGGGCCCATGAAGCGGACCGGGTCACCGGGCCGTACGCGGGTGGCCCACGGTCCGGCCAGGCCCTCGTCGCCGTGGATCACGAAGTCCAGGGTCAGTTCCCGGTGTTCCGGGTCGAAGGCGCGCACGGTGTAGGTCCGGGTCACCGGCCATTGCTCGCGGGGGAACTCCGCGCGGATGCGCTCGAGGTCGAAGGGCTCGGGGTAGGTCACGCCGGGCGGCCCGAACAGCAGCTTCACGTAGTGGTCGGTGCAGGTGTCCGCGGCGAATCCGGCGAGGCCCTCGCCGCCCAGCACCACACGCTGCATGTGCGGGGTGAGGCGTTCGGTGCGCACAACCTGGGCGGTATGGGCCCTGCGCGGCTTACGTCCCGGGCGCTCTGCCATCACGGCCTCCTGCGAGATTGGTTAGGTTTACCTAAGTTAGCACCTCGCTCCGGGTGAACACCTCCCTCCCGAGGGCTCGGTGGGAGCCCTTTGCCGGAATATTTCCCACTGGGTCACTCCGCGAGCGTGCCCAGCAGCCGTTGCAGGGAGCCGCCCAGGCCCCAGCGCTTCGCCAGGTCCTCCAGTGCCGCCGGGTCGCGCGGGGTGTGCGGCAGGGCGGTGTCGACGTCCGGCAGCGGCACGTCGCCGGCCACCCGGACCACCTTCGGCGCGACCGCGACGTACGGCCGGGCCTCGGTGAGCCGCTTGCGCTGCGACGGCGTGAGCTTCGCCCGTGGGTCGTCGACCGCCGCCATGATCCCGGCCAGGTCGCCGAACTCGGCGAGCAGTTTGGCGGCCGTCTTCTCGCCGATGCCGGCCACGCCCGGCAGGCCGTCGCTCGGGTCGCCGCGCAGCAGCGCGAGATCCGCGTACCCCCGCCCGTCGACGCCATACTTCTCGCGCAGCGCC
Organism: Streptomyces sp. NPDC015139; assembly: GCF_043079785.1. NCBI lineage: Bacteria > Bacillati > Actinomycetota > Actinomycetes > Kitasatosporales > Streptomycetaceae > Streptomyces > Streptomyces sp. NPDC015139. The sequence goes on from NZ_JBIBUW010000010.1 coordinate 202,949, forward strand.
GCCTCGTCGGTCAGCTGCAACGTGCCGACGCCCTTGACCGGGTACAACACCCGGATCCCGCGCCCGTCGTCGACCAGCTGGTACAGGTCGCGGTCGCCGGTGACGATGTCGACCGGGCCGTCGGCGCGGGCGGTGAAGGTGCCGATCACGTCGTCCGCCTCGTACCCCGCGACCCCGACGCGGGCGATGCCGATCGCGTCCAGGACGTCCTCGATGACCGGCACCTGCGGGGAGAGGGTGTCCGGCACCTCCTCCTCGTCCGGGCCGACCTCGTGCTCCTCGGCCACCCGGTGCGCCTTGTAGGTGGGGATCAGGTCGACCCGCCACTGCGGGCGCCAGTCGGCGTCCATGCAGGCGACCAGCCTGTCCGGGCGGTGGTCCTTCACCAGGCGGTCGATGAAGTCCAGCAGCCCGCGCACGGCGTTCACGGGCGTGCCGTCGGGCGCCTTCACGGAGTCCGGGACGCCGAAGTAGGCGCGGAAGTACAGCGAGGCGGTGTCGAGGAGCATCAGTCGTCCGGTCACGCTCGCATCATGCCGTACGGCACCGACAGCGGTCCCGCGCGCCGGAACGAGTTGCGTGCTGCGCATCGCCGTGAGCCCCGCCACTTGTGCGTTTGTCCTGGTCGGACGGGGGGAGGTGCGGTTCTCGGAGCGAGGCTGTTGCACTTTTCAACTGTTCACGGCCGTTCGTCTCCTGTTCCTGTCCCCGGAGACGAGAGGTACGCGTGCGAGCCAGGCTTGAGGCGGAGCACCTGTTCAAGGTGTTCGGCAGACGACCGGACGCAGCAGTGGAAGCCCTGAAGCAGGGCACCGACCGGGAGGATCTGCGCGCGGACGGCACGACCGCCGCAGTGATCGACGCGTCCTTCGGGGTGGAGGCCGGCGAGATCTTCGTCGTCATGGGGCTGTCGGGCTCCGGGAAGTCCACCCTCCTGCGCATGCTCAACGGCCTGCTGGAGCCGACCGCGGGCACCGTCCGCTTCGACGGGCAGGACCTGACCGGGCTCGCCGACCGCGAGCTGCGCGAGCTGCGGTCGAAGAAGATCAGCATGGTCTTCCAGCACTTCGCGCTGTTCCCGCACCGCAGCGTCCGCGACAACGCCGCCTACGGCCTGGAAGTGCAGGGCGTGCCCCGCGCCGAGCGCGGACGCCGCGCCGACGAGGCGCTCGCCCTGTGCGGCCTGGCCGGCTGGGAGACGTCCTGGCCCGACGAGCTGTCCGGCGGCATGCAGCAGCGCGTCGGCCTGGCCCGCGCGCTCGCCACCGACGCCGACCTGCTGCTGATGGACGAGTCCTTCAGCGCCCTGGACCCGCTCATCCGGCGGGACATGCAGGACCAGCTGCTGGAGCTGCAGAAGACGCTGAAGAAGACGATCGTCTTCATCACCCACGACCTCAACGAGGCGATGCGGCTCGGCGACCGCATCGCCGTCATGCGCGACGGCCGCATCGTGCAGACCGGCACGGCCGAGGACATCCTGCTGCGCCCCGCGAACGACTACGTCGCCTCCTTCATCCAGGACGTCGACCGCTCCCGCGTGCTGACCGCCGCCGCCGTGATGGACACCGCCCTGCGCGGCGACGAGGCCGACTGCGACTGCGAGACCGCGGCACCCGGCACGCCGTTCACCGAGCTGTGCGCGATCAGCGCCCGGCTCAGCCACCCCGTCGCCGTCGTCGACGGCGACGGCACCCTCGTCGGCGTCGTGCCCCGGCAGCGCCTGGTCGGCTTCCTCGGCGACGAGACGAACGAGCCCGCGGTGTGCGGCGACAGCCCGAAGAAGGTGACCGCCCGTGCCTAGGCTGCCCCTCGGCGACTGGGTCGACTCCGGTGTGAACTGGCTCGTCGACCACTTCTCCTGGCTCTTCGACGCCGTCAAGGCGGTCATGGAGGGCATGTACGACGGCATCGACGCCGTGCTCACCGCGCCCGCACCGCTGCTGATGGCCGGCATCCTCGCCGTCGTCGCCTGGTGGCTGCGCGGCCTGCTCGCCGGTGTCCTGGCCTTCGCCGGATTCGCGCTGGTCGACTCGCTCGACCTGTGGGACCGCGCCATGTCCACGCTCGCGCTGGTCCTCGTGGCGACCGTGATCGCCCTGGTGATCTCGCTGCCGCTGGGCATCTGGGCGGCCCGGTCCAAGGCGGTCAGCGCGGCCGTACGGCCCGTGCTGGACCTTCTGCAGACCATGCCGTCGATGGTGCTGCTGATCCCGGCCATGCTCTTCTTCGGCCTGGGCACCGCCGCCGGTGTGGTCGCCACCCTGATCTTCGCGCTCGCCCCCGGCGTCCGTATGACCGAGCTGGGCATCCGCCAGGTCGACGCCGAACTGGTCGAGGCGGCGGAGGCGTTCGGCACCACTCCGCGCAACACCCTGTGGCGCGTGCAGCTGCCGCTCGCCCTGCCGACCATCATGGCCGGCGTCAACCAGGTGATCATGCTGGGCCTGTCCATGGTCGTCATTGCGGGCATGGTCGGCACCGGCGGCCTCGGCGGCGCCGTCAACGAGGCCATCGGCCAGCTCGACATCGGCTACGGCTTCGAGGCGGGCGTCGGCATCGTCGTCCTCGCCATCTACCTGGACCGGATCACCGGCGCGCTCGGCACCCAGCTGTCCCCGCTGAGCCGCCGGGCCGCCGCGAAGGCCCCCACGCGCGCGTGGTCGTACCGCCCCCGGCCGGCGGTGGCCCTCGCCGGTGTGGTGATCCTCGCCCTCGTCGCGGGCGGGCTCGGCATCTTCGGCGACTCCGCCGGCACCTCCGAGGCCTCCGGCACCGACGTCGGCAAGGGCAGGGAGATCAAGATCGGCTACATCCCCTGGGACGAGGGCATCGCCTCCACCTTCCTCTGGAAGGAGCTCCTGGAGGAGCGCGGGTTCAAGGTGACCACCACCCAGTACGCGGCCGGCCCCCTCTACACCGGCCTCGCCACCGGCCAGCTCGACTTCGAGACCGACTCCTGGCTGCCCACCACGCACGCCGAGTACTGGCGGAAGTACGGCAAGCAGCTCGACGATCTCGGCAAGTGGTACGGCCCCACCTCGCTGGAGCTGACCGTCCCGTCCTACGTCAAGGACGTGAACTCCCTGGCGGACCTGAAGGCCCACTCCTCCGAGTTCGGCGGGAAGATCGTCGGCATCGAGCCCAGCGCGGGCATGATGGGCCTGCTCAAGGACAAGGTGCTGGGGGCGTACGGCCTGAAGGGCGACTACGAGGTGATCGACGGCTCCACGCCGGCGATGCTCGCCGAGCTCAAGCGCGCCTATGCCAAGAAGCAGCCGGTCGTCGTCACCCTCTGGTCGCCGCACTGGGCCTACAGCGACTACGGCCTGAAGAAGCTGAAGGACCCGAAGGGCGCCTGGGGCAGGGGCGACGGCGTGCACACGCTCGCCCGCAAGGGCTTCGCCGCCGACAATCCCGAGGTCGGCCGCTGGCTGGAGGACTTCTCCATGACCGAGAAGCAGCTCACCGGCCTGGAGGCGGGGATCCAGAAGACCGGCAAGGGCAAGGAGCAGGACGCCGTGCGCGACTGGCTCAAGCGCAACCCGGGCCTGGTCGACAAGTGGGCCCCGGTCGCCAAGGGCGGCACCGACAGCCAGGCGGCCGGGTGACCTGACGGGCCCGGACCGCCTGCCGAGGGGCGGACAGCACCGTACGACGGCGGCTGTCCGCCCCTCTCGGCTTCCCGGCCCCGCCGATCCGCCTACGGAAGCGATTCGGCCAATCACACCACGTGATGACCATGGGTGCGGGCGGAGCGCCGCCTCCCGGTCGGGCGGCGTATTCACGTCCGGTGCAGGCGTGTTCCGGCCGGGCGCGCGCCCGCGACGGGGTGGCGCGAACCGTGAGGGTGCGCTCCCATGCGCATGTCAGCAATATGGCAGCCGCGTGAAACGGTTTGCCGAACATGCGTAGGGTGCAGAGAAGTCATCGGAAGAGGCATGCCTCCCGGCGAGCACCCGGAGAGCGGCACGACGAGCGAGGGAGGGAGCCGAGGCGATGGGCGACCACAAAGAGCAGCAGCCCGTGCGGGTGGGCGCGGCCGTCCGGCGGCGCCGCCGTGCCCTGGAGCTGACCCTCGCGGGCCTCGCCGAGCGCACCGGACTGTCGGTGCCCTTCCTCAGCCAGGTCGAGAACGACAAGGCCCGCCCCAGCCGCAGTTCCCTGGAGAAGCTGGCCGACGCCCTGCGCACCACGGCCGTGGAACTCCTCGCCGCCGCCGACCCCGCCGCCAGCGTGGACGTCGTCCGTGCCGAATCGGTCGCGGACGGCGACTTCGCGCCGCGCACGCGCTCCCTGGTGCGCGGCCACCACCAGCTGCACGCCTCCGAGTTCACCGGCGACCACGACGCCGGCCGCGAGTTCCAGCACCGCAACGACGAGCTGATGTACGTCGCCGACGGTGCCGTGGAGATCGAGGCCGAGGGCCGCGCCCACCGCCTCGGCCGCGGCGACACCCTGTACCTGACCGGTGGCGTGCGGCACCGCTGGCGGGCCACCGTCCCGGACACCAGGATCATCGTGGTCGCGGTCGCCGAGCACATCGAGGCGGTCAAGGACAGGTCGCGCTGACGTTCCGCGCGGACAGGAGGGCGTGACCCGTGGTGGACCCCGGGACCGTCGGCGGTGGCCGGCCGGGCGGCTCCCCGCGCCCTGCCGCGGCGCGGGTCGTCTCCCTGGTGCCGTCCCTGACCGAGGCGGTGGCCGAGACCCTGCCCGGAGCCCTCGTCGGCGCCACGGACTGGTGCAGCCGTCCGGCGGACCTGGCGGTCACCCGGATCGGCGGGACGAAGAACCCGGCGGTCGACCGGATCCTCGCCCTCGCCCCCGACCTCATCGTCGCCAACGAGGAGGAGAACCGCGCCCCCGACCTGGACGCGCTGCGCGCGGCCGGCCTGACCGTGCTGGTCACCGAGGTGCGGACGGTGCCGCAGGCCTTCACGGAGCTGGACCGGGTGCTGACCGCGTGCGGGGCGCGGAGCCGCCCCCGCTGGCTGGACGAGGCGGAGGCGGCCTGGGCCGCGCTGCCGGAGCCGTCCGGCCGCACCACGGCGGTCGTCCCGATCTGGCGGCGCCCCTGGATGGTCCTCGGCCGTGACACCTTCGCCGGGGACGTCCTGACCCGCCTCGGCGTCGACCACCGCTACGCCGGCCATTCCGAGCGCTACCCCCGTGTCCCCCTGGAGGAGCTGCGTGCCGCGGCCCCGGACCTGGTCGTCCTCCCCGACGAGCCCTACCGGTTCACCGCCGAGGACGGCCCGGAGGCCTTCCCCGGGCTGCCCTGCGCGCTGGTCAGCGGACGGCACCTGACCTGGTACGGCCCCTCACTGGCGCGGGCGCCGCGGGTGCTGGCCCGGGCCCTGCGGGCAGCGCGCCGCTGAGCAGTCCGCGCACAGTGCCGGAGGCGGCCGCGAGCCAGGCCGCCACCAGCACGGCGTACAGGCCGACGGCGAGGGCGCCGTACGCCGTGAGACCGGTGTGCCGGGCGAGGGCCGCGGCCCCGGTGACACAGGTGCCGACCGGGAAGGTGAACGCCCACCAGGTCATCGAGAACCCCATGCCGTGCCGCCGGGCCCGCACCACGTGGGCGGTCGCGAACGCCAGCCACAGCAGCGCGAACCCCATGACCGGCACCCCGTACAGCACGGCGAACACCTCCAGACCGCGCGCGTACGGGGCCGGTACGGCACCGGGAGCGGCCTCCGCGATCAGCGCGACCGCGGTGGTGGACTGCCCGAGCGGGCCGAGCACCAGGAACAGGGTCGGGGCGAGCGCGAGCGGCGGCGGGCCCGAGGTGACCAGCCGGGCGAAGACCAGCGGCAGCATCAGCAGCGTGGCGAACAGGCTCAGCCCGAACAGCGCCAGGCAGGCCAGCAGCAGGGTCTCGCGGGGCTGCCCCGGCGGCAGGTGCGGAACGAGCAGCGGGCCGACGGCGGCCGACACCATGGGGGCGACCACCGGCAGCAGCCAGACCGGACCGGCCTGGGACGGCTCGACGCGGTGCCGTACGGCCATCAGGTACGGGACGGCCACGGCGGCGGCCAGCCCGACCACCGTGCCCGCGGTGAACAGCACCGAGCCCAGCACCACGGCGGCCGCGCTGCCGAGCAGGGGTCGCCCGGCCGTCATGGCACCGCCGCCCACCGCCAGCAGGGCCATCGCCAGACAGCCGTAGAAGGGCGCCGCCGCCGGGTCCAGCAGATCGCCGCGGGCTCGGTCCCGGTGGCGGGCCCGGCGCAGCGCCCGGGCTGCCAGCAGGGTCACCAGCGCGACCAGCGACAGCACCCAGAACCCCGCCAGGGGCGTGCGCAGGCCCTCCGGATGCCCGGGCAGCGCGGCACCGGCCGAACCGATGACGGCGGTGCCCATGACGGACGCGTACCAGTTGGGCCCGAGGTGCCCGAGGCGGGCCGGGCACGGGCCGGCGGAGGCGACGGAGGCGGGCGGGGGCGGGGCTACGGTGACCATGGCTCCACGCTCCCGCCGCCGTCCCGGCCTGACCAGGGAGTTCCTCCCTATGAGGGCATAAGCTTGTCTTATGAGCGAGTCGGAGGGGCAGCGCGAGCGCGGACAGTCGCTGGCACACCGGGTTCCCGATCTGGCCGGGCTGGAGCTGCTGCTGGCGGTGGCGCGGCTGGGCAGTCTCGGCGCGGCCGCGCGGGAGGTCGGCATCACCCAGCCGGCCGCGAGCAGCCGGCTGCGCTCCATGGAACGGCAGCTGGGCGTCGCGCTGGTCGACCGCTCGCCACGCGGCTCCCGGCTCACCGACGCGGGCGCCCTGGTGACGGACTGGGCCCGCCGGGTCGTGGAGGCGGCGGCCGCGTTCGACGCCGGCGCGCGTGCCCTGCGGGACCGGCGGGACTCGCGCCTCAGGGTCGCGGCCAGCATGACCATCGCCGAGTACCTGCTGCCCGGCTGGCTCCTCGCGCTGCACGCCGAGCGCCCCGACACGGCCGTCTCGCTGCTCGCGGGCAACTCGGCGAAGGTCGCCGAGCTGCTGCTGGCCGGCGAGGCGGACCTCGGCTTCGTGGAGGGGCTGACGGTGCCGACCGGCCTGGACTCCGTGGTCATCGCCCATGACCGGCTGATCGTCGTCACCGCCCCGGGTCACCCCTGGGCCCGCCGCCGGCGCCCGCTGACCCCCGAGGAGCTCGCGGCGACCCCGCTGATCCTGCGCGAGCGCGGATCCGGCACCCGGCAGGTGCTGGACGCGGCGCTCGGCGGCCTCGCCCGCCCCCTGCTCGAACTCTCCTCCACCACGGCGGTCAAGGCCTCGGCGGTCACCGGCGCGGGCCCGTCGGTGCTGAGCGAACTGGCGGTGGGGGAGGAGCTAGCGATGCGGCGCCTGGTGAGCATCCCGGTGGAGGGCGTCTCCCTGCGCCGTGACCTGCGTGCGGTCTGGCCCACGGGCCACCGCCCGGCGGGCCCGGCCCGCGAACTGCTGTCGCTGACGCGCGGTTGAGGCGTGCGGGCGCCCGGCGGCGACCCCCGGGTGGGAGTGTGTCACCCGGCGGAAAACGCTTGGCCGGGCGTCGGTCCGCTCCGTCATCATGATCGGCATGACTCTCACCGCCCCGCCCGCCACCGGCGTCCGCGCCCCCTGGGAAGACCTGCCGCGTGCCGTGCGGGACGCGGTCGGCGGGGTGCTCGGGGCGCCGGTCGTCCGCGCCGTGACCCAGAGCGGCGGCTTCTCGCCGGGCGTGGCCGCGCGGGTGCGCACCGCGGCCGGCGGCACCGGCTTCGTCAAGGCGGTGAGCGCCGCGGCCAACCCGGACAGCCCCGCGCTGCACCGCAGGGAGGCGCGGATCGCCGACGCGCTCCCGGCCGGCGTGCCCGCGCCCCGGCTGCTCGGGTCCTACGACGACGGCACCTGGGTCGCCCTGGTCTTCGAGGAGGTGACGGGGCGCCAGCCGCACGTGCCCTGGCAGCCGGCGGAGCTGCGCCGGGTGCTGGACGCCGTCACCCTCCTCGCCCGCACCGCCGGCCGGGCGCCGCTCGTCGCCCCGCCCGTGGGTGAGGCCCTGGCCGACGTCTTCACCGGCTGGCGCGCACTCGCCGACCACGGGCCGACGACCTGCGGGGCGGACTCGGCGCATGGGCCGCGGCCCACCTGCCGGAGCTCGCCGCGCTGGAGGCCCGGTGGGCGAAGGGCGCGGCCGGGGACACCCTGGCCCACGGCGACCTCCGCGCGGACAACGTCCTGTTGACGGCCGACGGCCGCGTCGTCCTCGTGGACTGGCCGCACGCCGTGCGGGCCGCCGCCTGGTTCGACCTGCTGGTGATGCTGCCGTGCGTGCGGGCCCAGGGCGGGCCCGACCCCGAGGAGGTGTTCACCGCGCACCCGCTCGGCCGCGCGGCGGACCGGGACGCGGTGACCGCCGCGCTGGCCGCCCTCACCGGCTACTTCCTGCGCGGTTCGCTGAAGCCCGCCCCGCCCGGACTGCCCACCCTGCGGCCCTTCCAGCGGGTCCAGGGCGAGGCCGCCCTGGCCTGGCTCAGGAGGCGGCTGTGACCAGGGCCCGCATCACCCGCAGGTCCTCGCCCATCTCCGGATGCCACTGGACGCCCAGCACCCAGCCCCGCTCCCGCGGCAGCTCGACCGCCTCCACGGTGCCGTCCGCCGCGTAGGCCGACGGCACGAGCCCCGCGCCGAGGGTCTCCACCGCCTGGTGGTGGTACGTCGGCACCGTCACCTCCTCCGGGACGATCCCCGCGTACAGGGTGCCCGGCACCGGCTTCACCGGGTGGCCGCCGAACACGCCGACCACCTCCGCGTGCCCGTCCAGGTGCTGCACGAGGGTCCCGCCGAGGGCCACGTTCAGCAGCTGCATGCCCCGGCAGACGCCGAGCAGCGGCACGCCCGCCGTCAGGGCCGCGTCGATCAGGGCCAGCTCCCAGGTGTCCCGCTCGTGCGCCGGCGGCCCCGTGCGCGGCGAGCGGTCGGCGCCGTAGCGGGCGGGATCGACGTCCGGGCCGCCCGCGATCACCAGCCCGTCCAGGCGGGCGACGGCGGCCGCCGCGTGCGCGGGAGCGTCCGGCGGCAGCATCGCCGCCAGTGCCCCGGCGCGCTGCACCAGCCGGGGATAGGCGGCCGGCAGCAGCGCCGCCGCCAGCTCCCAGACGCCCCAGCGCGCACCGGCCTCCAGGTAGGTGCTCACACCGATCAGCGGTCGTACGGTCATGCTGCCCTTCCCGGAGAGCTCAAAGGTGCCCACGCACACCTTTGCAGAAGCGGGCTCAGGTCAGGAAGCCCCGCAGCAGGGCCGCCGTGCCCGCGCAGTGCTCGCGCATCATCTCCCGCGCGCCGTCAGCGTCGCCGTCCAGCACCGCCTCCACCAGCGCGGTGTGCTGGCGCTGGGAGTGCTCCAGGTTGCGCACCAGCAGCGGGATGCAGTCCAGCAGGTCGTTGACCGTGGCCCGGACGGCCGCGTACTGGGCGGTCAGCGACGGCGAACCGCACAGCTCGGCGAGCGTCAGGTGCAGCAGCGTGTCCTGCCGCCGGTAGTCGGCGAGCGGCGCCTCGTGCGTACGGTGCAGCGCCTCCCGGAGCCGGCCGGCCCGCGCGTCCGTCAGCCCGTGCGCCGCGCACAGCCCGGCCGCCCCCACCTCCAGCACCTCGCGGAAGCGCAGCACGTCCTCGACGTCGACCCCGGCGACGCGCCGCCGCAGCTCGTCCTCGCCGCCCGCGTCCGCGCGCGGCAGCACGAACGTTCCGCCGTACCGCCCGCGCCGCGCCTCCACCAGCCCCTGGTCCTGCAGCACCTTCAGCACCTCGCGCAGGGTCACCCGGCTGATCCCGAGCCGCTCCGCCAGCTCCCGCTCGGCGGGCAGCCGCTCGCCGCCCGGCACCAGGCCCAGCCGGACGACCTGGAGGATCTGCTCCAGTGCCTCCTCGAAGCCGTTGCCCGCCCGCACCGGCCGCAGCACCGGAGCGAGGCGGTCGCCGATCCCCCCGGTGCCCGCCCGCTGCCACTCCGTCTCCCGCGACACCCGCCGTACCCCCTTCCCAAGCAATGGTTCTGAGCAATACCTTATGGCTCCCGGCCCGGCCGAAGAGGCGCGAAGGCGCCGAAGGAGGCTCTCCCGTGGCAGACCGCACAGCCCCGCTCAGCGTCGAGGAACTGCACGCCCTCGTCGCGGGCGGTGAGATCGACACTGTCGTGCTGGCCTTCCCCGACATGCAAGGGCGTCTCCAGGGCAAGCGGTTCGCGGCCCGCTTCTTCCTGGACGAGGTCCTGCACCACGGCACCGAGGGCTGCAACTACCTCCTCGCCGTCGACACCGAGATGAACACCGTGGACGGCTACGCGATGTCCTCCTGGGACCGCGGCTACGGCGACTTCGCCATGCACCCCGACCCGTCCACCCTGCGCCGCATCCCCTGGCACCCCGGCACGGCGCTGCTCGTCGCCGACCTCGCCTGGAACGACGGCTCCCCGGTGGTCGCCGCCCCGCGCCAGATCCTGCGCCGCCAGCTCGACCGCCTCGCCGGTCTCGGCCTCACCGCCCAGGTCGGCACCGAGCTGGAGTTCATCGTCTTCAAGGACACCTACGAGCAGGCCTGGAACGCGAACTACCGCGGCCTGACCCCGGCCAACCAGTACAACATCGACTACTCCGTCCTCGGCACCGGCCGCATCGAGCCCCTGCTGCGCCGCCTGCGCAACGACATGGCAGGCGCCGGCCTCACCGTCGAGTCCGCCAAGGGCGAGTGCAACCCCGGCCAGCACGAGATCGCCTTCCGCTACGACGAGGCCCTCGTCACCTGCGACCAGCACGCCCTGTACAAGACCGGCGCCAAGGAGATCGCCGCCCAGGAAGGCGTCTCGATCACCTTCATGGCCAAGTACGACGAGCGCGAGGGCAACTCCTGCCACATCCACCTCTCGCTCGCCGACGCCGACGGCGCCAACGCCATGGCCGACGACGAGGGCGGCATGTCGGAGGTCATGCGGCACTTCCTCGCAGGCCAGCTCGCCGCACTGCGCGACTTCTCGCTCCTCTACGCGCCGAACGTCAACTCCTACAAGCGCTTCCAGCCCGGCTCCTTCGCCCCGACCGCCGTCGCCTGGGGCCACGACAACCGCACCTGCGCCCTGCGGGTCGTCGGCCACGGCCGCTCCCTGCGCTTCGAGAACCGCCTCCCCGGCGGCGACGTCAACCCCTACCTCGCCGTCGCCGGACTCGTCGCGGCCGGCCTGCACGGCATCGAGCAGAAACTCGAACTCCCCGAGCCGTGCCCCGGCAACGCCTACACCGCCGACTTCGAGCACGTCCCGACCACCCTGCGGGAGGCCGCCGGACTCTGGGAGAACAGCCCTCTCGCGAAGGCGGCGTTCGGCGAGGAGGTGGTGGCCCACTACCGCAACATGGCGCGCGTCGAACTGGACGCCTTCGACGCCGCGGTCACCGACTGGGAGCTGCGCCGCTCCTTCGAACGCCTGTGATGCGAACGCCCGTGAAAGGTCACCACGTGTCCGATCCGCACGAGCTGACGGTCCTCAACCCCGCCACCGAGGAGACCGTCGCCACCGTCCCCGCGGCGAGCGCCGAGGACGTCGGCGCCGCCGTCGTACGCGCCGTACGCGCCCAGACCCGGTGGGCCGCCCTCGCCCCCGCCGACCGGGCCCGGCTGCTCCGCCGGTTCGCCGACACCGTCGACGCCCACCTGGAGGAACTCGCCCAGCTGGAGGTCCGTGAGGCCGGCCACACCGTCGGCAACGCCCGCTGGGAGGCCGGCAACGCCCGCGACCTGCTCCTGTACGCGGCCGGCGGGGCCGAACGTCTGCTCGGCGCGCAGATCCCGGCCCCCGGCGGCTTCAACGTCACCTTCCACGAACCCCTGGGCGTCGTCGGCGTCATCGCGCCCTGGAACTTCCCGATGCCGATCGCCGCCTGGGGCTCCTTCCCGGCACTGGCGGCGGGCAACGCGGTCGTCCTCAAGCCCGCCGAGACCACCCCGCTCACCGCGCTCCGCCTCGCCGAACTCGCCCTGGACGCGGGCCTGCCCGAGCACGTGTTCCAGGTGCTGCCCGGCCACGGCCACATCGCCGGACGCGCCCTCGTGGACCACCCCGACGTCGCCAAGATCGTGTTCACGGGCTCCACGACCACCGGCCGCGAGGTCATGGAGCGCTGCGCCCGCCTGGTCAAGCCGGTCACCCTGGAACTCGGCGGCAAGAGCCCCAACGTGGTCTTCGCCGACGCCGACCTGGAAGCCGCCCTCGACCCCTTCTCCTTCCTGGACAACTCCGGCCAGGACTGCTGCGCCCGCACCCGCGTCCTGGTGCAGGAGACGGTGTTCGAGGAGGCCCGGGAGTTCCTCGCCGACGCGCTGGCCGCCGTCGTCGTGGGCGACCCGGCCGACGGCAAGACGCAGATGGGCCCGCTGATCTCCCGGCAGCAGCTGGACCGCGTCCGCTCCTACGTCCCCGAGGACGCCCCGGCCCTGCGCGGCACCGCCCCCGAAGGCCCCGGATTCTGGTTCCCGCCGACCGTCCTCACCGGGGAACGGGAGGACGGCCGGGCCGCCCGCGAGGAGATCTTCGGCCCCGTCGCCGTCCTCCTGCCCTTCGCCGACGAGGCCGACGCCGTCCGCCTCGCCAACGACACCCCCTACGGCCTCTCCGGCTCCGTCTTCACCCGCGACCTGGGCCGCGCCCTGCGCGTCTCGCGGGCCGTCCGCGCGGGCAACCTGTCCGTCAACTCCCACTCCAGCGTCCGCTACTGGACCCCGTTCGGCGGCTTCAAGCAGTCCGGCCTCGGCCGGGAACTCGGCCCCGACGCCCTGACCGCCTTCACCGAGACCAAGAACGTCTTCATCAGCACGGAGGGCCCCGCACAGTGACCGACACCACCGTCTGCCGCCGCCTGGTCGGCCGTACCGCCGTCGTCACCGGAGCCGGCAGCGGCATCGGCCTCGCCGCCGCCCGCCGGCTCGCGTCCGAGGGCGCCCACGTGGTCTGCGCCGACGTGGACGAGACCCGGGGCAAGGCCGCGGCCGAAGAGATCGGCGGCCTCTTCGTGAAGGCCGACGTCACCGACCCCGAGCAGGTCGATGCCCTCTTCAGGGCCGCCCACGACACCTACGGCAGCGTCGACATCGCCTTCAACAACGCCGGCATCTCCCCGCCCGACGACGACTCCATCCTGGAGACCGGACTGGACGCCTGGAAGCGCGTCCAGGAGGTCAACCTCACCTCCGTCTACCTGTGCTGCAAGGCCGCCATCCCCTACATGCGCCGCCAGGGCAGGGGCTCCATCATCAACACCGCGTCCTTCGTGGCCCGGATGGGCGCGGCCACCTCGCAGATCTCGTACACCGCCTCCAAGGGCGGCGTGCTGGCCATGTCCCGCGAACTGGGCGTGCAGTTCGCCCGCGAGGGCATCCGGGTGAACGCCCTGTGCCCCGGCCCGGTCAACACCCCCCTGCTCCAGGAGCTGTTCGCCAAGGATCCGGAACGGGCCGCCCGCCGCCTCGTCCACATCCCCGTCGGCCGGTTCGCCGAGGCCGAGGAGATCGCCGCCGCCGTCGCCTTCCTCGCCAGCGACGACTCCTCCTTCGTCAACGCCACCGACTTCCTGGTGGACGGCGGGATCTCCGGCGCGTACGTCACCCCGCTGTAGGGGACGAACGGTACGGTCCACGCGTATGCGACATCTTCTCGCGTGGACCCTGGCCGCGGCCGCCGTCCTGGCGGCCGCGCCCGCCGCGGCCCCGGCCGCCCGGCAGTGCCCCCGCCTGACCACCCGCTGGTACGGCGACAACCGCGCCCGCCTCCAACAGGTCGTCGACGCGTACGGCAGCTGCTCCGGCCGTTTTGGTGCCGTCGCCGTCTTCGACTGGGACAACACCGTCACCAAGAACGACGTCACCGACGCCACCCTGTCCTGGGCGCTGCGGCACGACAGACTGCCGCGCCCCGCCCGCTGGAAGGACACCAGCGCCTGGCTGACGGACACGGCCGACCGCGCCCTCACCGAGGCCTGCGGCAGGGGCACCGCCGCACCCCTGCGGACGTCCACGCGCCCCCGCTGCACGGACGAGATCGTGGAGATCCGCGAGAACGGCACCACCACGAGCGGCGCCCCCGCCTTCGCCGGCCGCTGGAACCACCGGCGCACCGTCCCGCAGTACGCCTGGGTCCCCCAGCTCTTCGCCGGCCGCACTCCCGCCGAGCTCGCCTCCTACGCCCGCGCCGCCCGCCGCGAGGCCCTCGCCGCCCCGCTCGGCGCCACCCGCACCCTCGGCACCCACACGGTCCCCGCCGCCGTCCGCTACTACGACCAGCAGCGCGACCTGATCCGCACCCTCCAGCGGGCCGGCTTCCGGATCTACGTCGTCTCGGCCGGCGCCGAGCCCGTCACCGAGGTGTGGTCGCGGGCCGTCGGCGTCGACGCCGCCCACACCATCGCCATCCGCTCCGTCCTCGACGGGCACGGCCGGATCACCGTGCGCAACGAGGGCTGCGGCGGCGTTCCCGACACTCGGGGCGCGGTGATCCCGTACATCGACGGCAAACGCTGCTGGATCGCCCAGGAGATCTACGGCGTCCGGGGCGCCCGGGCCTGGCAACGGCAGCCCGCGTGGCTCCGGCCCGCCCTCGCCGCCGGCGACGCCGACACCGACGTCACCTTCGTCGGCGACGCCACCGGCGCCCACCTCGTGATCAACCGGAACAAGCCCGAGCTGATGTGCCGGGCGTACGACGACGAGGACCGCCGCTGGCTGGTCAACCCCATGTTCCTCGCGCCGCTGCCGCGCCGGACCGCGCCCTACCCCTGCTCGACCACCGCCCGCACCGCGCCCGACGGCAGCCGCGGGCCCCTGCGCCGTTCGGACGGCACGGTGGTGCCGGACCAGCCGGACGGCGTGCACTGACCGCAGGTCAGAGGAACGTCCGCCCCTCGCCCCGGTAGGTCGGCACGGTCGCCGTGACCTCGTCGCCCGCGATCAGGTGCAGGACCTCGAACCGCTCGCACAGCTCGCCCGCCTTGGCGTGCCGGAACCACACCTTGTCCCCGATGAGCAGGTCGTCGGCGGGCGAGCCGAGCAGCGGGGTCTGCACCTCGCCGGGACCCTCCTGCGGGTCGTACGCCAGCCCCTCCGGCAGGTACGGCACCGGCAGCCGGTCCGGTCCGGCGGCGCCGGAGGCCGGGTAGCCGCCGCCGAGCACGGTGACGACGCCCACCCCGGGCCGCCGGACGACCGGCTGCGCGAAGAGGGCGGCCGGGCGGCCCGTGAACGAGGTGTAGTTGTCGAAGAGCCGTGGCAGGTACAGCCCCGATCCGGCCGCGATCTCCGTCACCGCGTCCTCGGCGGCGGTCTGCTGCACGCTGCCGGTGCCACCGCCGTTGACGAACTCCAGGTCCGGGACGACGGACCGCACCGCACGCACCACGGCCGCCCGCCGCTCGGCCAGCTCCCGCCGGGCCGCGGCCTGCATCAGCCGGATCGCCCGTGAGCGCAGCGGCCGGCCGGCCACCGCGTCGCCGACCCCGGCGATGTGCCCCTCGTACGCCATGATCCCCACCAGCCGGAAACCCGGCCGCCGGGCCACCGAGCGTGCCAGCTCGGCGAGTTGCGCGGGGGAGCGCAGCGGCGAGCGCCGGGCCCCGACCCGCATCCGGCCGCCGAACAGCTGCAACGAGGTGTCCAACTCCAGGCAGACGCGCACCGCTTCGCGACCGCCGTCGCGCGCCGCCTCGATGAGGTCGAGCTGCGCCGGGTCGTCCACCATCACGGTGACGGCGGCGGCGAGCTTCGGATCGGCGGCCAGTTCCCCGAACCCGGCGCGGTCGGCCGACGGGTAGGCCAGCAGGACGTCGTCGAACCCGGACCGAGCGAGCCACAGCGACTCGGCCAGGGTGAACGACATGATGCCCCGGAAGCCGTCCCTGGTCAGGACCCGCTCCAGCAGGGCGCGGCAGCGGACCGACTTGCTGGCGACCCGCACGGGCTTGCCGGCGGCGCGGCGCACGAGGTCGTCCGCGTTGGCGTCGAAGGCGTCCAGATCGACGATCGCGAGGGGGGCGTCGAGATGGGCGGTGGCCCGGTCGTAACGGGCCCGGTCGGCGGCGAGCGCAGTCATGACGGAAGCCTGCCAGACAGGCCTACCGCAGGGTAGGGGGATGTTCCGGGCAGATGCCCCGGGGGCCGTCCACGGGTTCTCTGCCGGTGCCCGACAACCCGTAGAGTGACGCGCACGAACGGCGGAACGCACCCGGCGCACATCTGAACCGGGATGCCGGTCCGGCCGTACGGGTATGCGTGCCCGGAGGGATCTTCCGCACCGGGCGCGGCCGAGCGGCAGGACGGCCCGCGTACGTGAGCGGCCCGGGCACGAGGGAACGGGGGGTGCATGAGCACGGAAGCGCGCCACGCCCCGATTCCGCCGCGCCCCTCCACTCCCCCCGGCACCGCCCGCGAGCCGTCGCCCCAGGGCACGCCGGCACCGGCACGCGACACCCGCCCGCCCCACGTCACCCCGCCCCGCCCGGCCCACCCGCCCACACCCCCCGACCCCGAGGACGAACCCTCCGTCTTCACCCCCAAAGCCCCCGGCGCCCCCGCCCGGCCCCGGGCCCACGACTCCCGGCTGCCCGCCGGGGGCCCGCGTGACGGCCGTCCGTCGGCAGGCGGCGCTCTCCGTGACGGGCTGCCGTCCGCCGGTGGACGCGGTGACGGACTTCCTGCGGGGCCCGCTCGTGACGGTCGGCTGCCCGCCGGGGGCTCCGCGCGTGCCGGCGGCCCGCCGGCCGATGGTGCTGCTCGTGGCGGCCTGCCGGCGGCGGGTGGTCGCGGTGTGGGGCTGTCCGCCGGGGGCCCCGCTCGGGACGAGCGGGTGTCCGGGGGCGGGCGCGGGGAGAGCCCGGGGCGCAGCCGTGCCGTGGACCCGTCGGCTCCCGCCGTGCCCGAGATCGCCGACCTCGTGAGTCCGCCTCCGCCCCCCGCGTCCGCCCGTTTCCCCGACGCGCCGCCGAGTGCGCGCCGTGCGGCTGCGGCCGGTCCGGCCCACCGGCCCGGCAGGCCGCCGGCGCCGGGGGAGTCCGCCTCGGAGACGACGACCCGGCTCCGTCCCGCGGGGGAGCCCCGCCGCCAGGCGGCTCCGCGGGAGACTCCCGCCGAGACGACGACCCGGCTCCGTCCGATCCGCTCGGCTCCGCCCTCCGCCCCGGCGCCCGCCGCCGAGCGCCGTACCGGCACTGAGACCGGCACACCGGCGGTGGCCGAGGGCACCGCTCCCCGGCGCCCCGAGCCGGCCCCGAAAAGGCCCACCTGGAGCCCCGCCCCGCCGCCGGCCCCGCCCACCGCGCCGGACCCGGCCCTCTCCTGGAGCGCCGGATCCGCCGCCCGGCCGTACGTGTCGTTCGCGGAGCCCGAGGCGTTCGCCGAGCGCCGGCGTCCGCGGATACGGCCGCGCACCGCCGCTGCCGCCGCCTGCCTCGTGCTCGGCCTCGGACTCATCGGCGGTGCCGTGACCGGCAGTTGGCTCACCGGGGACGGCACGGAGGGCACCACGGGCAACGCGTACGCCACCGCCGGCACGCTGTGGCACAGCGTGCCCGTCGACCAGCTCTTCCCCCGCACCGTCGAGGGCACCGGCGCCGGACCCGGCGGCGCCGACCGCACCTGGACCCGTATCGCCGTGGCCCCGGACAGCGGCTGCGCCCAGGCCTTCGACCCGCTGCTGCGCAAGGCCCTCGCCCCCGTCGGCTGCCGGCGGCTGCTGCGTGCCACCTACACCGACGCCACGCAGAGCTACGTCACCACGGTCGGCCTGCTGTTCACCAAGGCCGACCCCGCCGCCATGTCCGCGCTCGCCCGGCGCTTCGGCGACGAGCGCCTGGACCGGCGCGACGACCTGATCCCCCGGCCCTACGCGGCCAAGGGCACGGTCGCCGCCCACTTCGGCGACGCGCAGCGCGCCTCCTGGACCGTCTCCGTCGTCACCGACGCACCCGTCGTCGCCTTCGCCGTCTCCGGCTGGGCCGACGGCCGAACGGTCGACTCACCGCAGCCCGCCGCGGAAGCGGCCCGCTCCGGCGCCACCACGGCACCGGCCCAGGCGGGCCTCGGCAACGAGGCCCAGGGCCTGGCCGACCGCATCGAACGGCGCCTGCGCCGGACCATCGGCACGGCCGCGGAGAAACCCTCATGAGGCGATCGATACCCGGCCACCGCCGTACCGGAGCCGCGCTGAGCGCGTTGCTCGCCGCCTCCCTCGTCCTGCTGCCGTCCACCGCCGCCCACGCCGACGGCATCCGCGCCCAGCAGTGGGCCCTGTCCGCGCTCCATCTGACGGAGGCCTGGCAGACCACCAAGGGCCGGGGCGTCACCGTCGCCGTCCTGGACACCGGCGTCGAGGCGGACCACCCCGACCTCGCCGGAAACGTGCTGCCCACCAAGGACATGATCGGCTTCGGCGCGGGTCCGGGCGACCGCGACTGGGCCCGGCACGGCACCGCCATGGCCGGCATCATCGCCGGACACGGCCACGGACCCGGCGACACCGACGGCGTGCTGGGCGTCGCGCCGGAGGCGAAGATCCTGCCGGTCCGGGTGATCCTGGAGGACGGCGACTCCGCCCGCACGAAGGCCCGCACCACCCGCGGCAACGCCCTCGCCGACGGCATCCGCTGGGCCGCCGACCACGGCGCCGACGTCATCAACCTCTCCCTCGGCGACGACTCCGACTCCGCCCACCCGGAACCCAGCGAGGACGAGGCCGTGCAGTACGCCCTGAAGAAGGGCGTGGTCGTCGTGGCCTCCGCGGGCAACGGCGGCGCCAAGGGCGACCACGTCTCCTACCCGGCCGCCTATCCCGGCGTCATCGCCGCCACCGCCGTCGACCGCTACGGCACCCGCGCCTCCTTCTCCACCCGCCGCTGGTACGCCGCGGTCAGCGCGCCGGGCGTCGGCGTCGTCATCGCCGACCCCGACCACAAGTACTACGAGGGCTGGGGCACGAGCGCGGCCTCGGCGTTCGTCTCCGGCGTGGCGGCCCTGGTCAGGTCCGCCCACCCCGGCCTGAAGCCGGCCCAGGTCAAGAAACTCCTGGAGGACAGCGCCCGGGACGCCCCGGTGGGCGGCCGGGACGACTCCCGCGGCTTCGGCATGATCGATCCCGCGGCGGCCCTCCGGTCGGCCGCCCGCCTCAAGCCGCGGGGCGTCCGCGCGGCGTCCTACGACGGCACGTACTTCGGCCCCGGCCCGGACACCCCCGGCACCACCGGCAGCACCGCCGACTGGGCGGCCCCGCTCGCCGGCGGTATCGGTGGAGTGCTCCTGGTGGCGGGCGTGATCCTCTGGCGGGGACGCAGGACCACCCCGTAGGGCGGCGGACCGATCCGCGGACCGGGGCACCTACGGCACCGGCCCCCACGGGGCCCCCGCGGCACCCGGACCCCTACGGCACCGACGCGAACGACCCCACCGCGGCCTCGGCCGCGGCCTCCACCAGCGCGATCCCCTTCGCCTGCGTCACCGTCCCCCGGGACAGCACCGCCACCAGGTACTCGGCCGAGTCCACCGACACCCGCCCGATGCTGTTCACGTCCCACAGCCCGGTCGAACTCCGGGGCAGCCACCCGTTCTTCAGCGCCCAGGAACCGCCCTCGGCGGCGGCCGAGACCCCCCACCGCTGATCGGCCTCCACCCCCTGCATCAGCCCCCGCACATACGTCCGCGACGCGGCACTCAGCCGCGACTCCTCCCCGAACACCTGCTGGAGCAGCACCAGTTGGTCGGCGGCCGTCGTCTGCGTCAACCCCCACAGATCCCCGGAGCCCCCCGAGGTGCCCGTCAGCCCGAACCGCTCGTTCGCCGCGTCCAGCCCCTCCGCGCCGCCGATCGAGTGCCACAGCTCGGTCGCGGACGCGTTGTCGCTGTTCTCGATCATCTTCGTGGCGCACGCCCGCTCGGCCGCCGTCAGCCTCCTGCCCGCGTCCTGCGCCTGGAGCAGCAGCGCGGCCAGGATGTCGACCTTGACGATGCTCGCCGAGTCGAAGGCGGCGTCCCCGTGCACGGCGCTCTCACCGGAGCCCAGCTCCAGGACCGCCACCGACACCGCCGCGCCCGACGGCACGGCCACCTTCGCCATCGCCCTGTCCAGCAGCGCCTTCCGGTCCACCGCCGCGGGCCTGGTCACGGGCTCCACCGATGCCTCCTCGCCCGCCCCGGCCGAGGGGGAGGCCGAGGGCTTCGCCGCCGACGATACGGCCGCGGACACCGGGTGCGCCCGCGTCCGCAGGTACCCCGAGCCGCCGGCCATGACTCCGGTCACGGCGACGACGGCGAGCGCGCCGACGAGAAGGGGGCGGCGCCGGGACGGGCGCGCACGGCGGCCGCGGCGGGCTCCGGGGGACTCCATGCCGGCGATGCTCGGCGCCCGGACTGTGCGCCCCGTGGGACGGACCTGAGACCCGGATCAGGGAACCCTGAGATTCCTGTGAGGACGGGGCGACGGGAGGCCGGCCCGGCCCCGTACGGGCCCGGCGCCCACCCCCCTATAGGGTCGGTGACCGTGGCGAACAAGAACATCCCCGACCCCGGCTTCTCCGACGACGACGGCTCCGCCGACCCGCGGCTGAGCGCGGCGCTCGCCGCCTGGGCCGAGGACCGCGGCGCGTCCGGCCCCGTCCTGGAGGCGCTCAAGGGCGCCCGGCTGCTGGTCCCCGTCGTCGCCGTGCTCGGCGAGGTCGAGGAGGACGAGAACGGGCTGCGCCGCGAGAAGACGAGCGACATGGCCGTACCCACCCTGAAGGCCGGCCACCGCACCGCTCTGCCCGCCTTCACCTCCACCGACTCCCTCGCCCGCTGGGACCCCGCGGCCCGCCCGGTCGCCGTACCCCTGCACCAGGCCCTGGAGGCCGCCGCGCACGAGAAGGCGGACACCGTCGTCCTGGACCTCGCCGGGCCCGTGCCGTTCGAGCTGACCGGGCCCGCGCTGCTCGCCCTCGCCGAGGGGCGCACCAGCACCGACCCGCTGGCGGACCCGGCCGTCGTCGAGGCCGTCCGTACGGCCGTGGCGGCGGAGCCCGCCGTGCTCCGCGCCCACCTCGGGCCCGGGCAGGCCGACGGCACCCTCGCGCTCGTCCTCGACCCGGCCGCCGCGCCCGCCGAGGCCGCCCGGGCGGTCGCCGAGCGGCTCGCGGCCGACGAAACACTGAGGGCCCGCCTGGTGCGCGGCCTCGACCTGGCACTGCTGCCGGCCGGGACGACGCCTCCGGGCGAGCCCCTGTACGTGAAGGAGTAGCTCAGTTGTAGACGGGCCCGGTGTACTTCTCACCGGGACCCTGGCCCGGCTCGTCCGGGACGATCGAGGCCTCGCGGAACGCCAGCTGCAGCGACTTCAGACCGTCGCGCAGCGGTGCCGCGTGGAAGGAGCTGACCTCGGTCGCGCCCGCGTCCAGCAGGCCCGCGAGCGCGGTGATCAGCTTGCGGGCCTCGTCGAGGTCCTTGTACTTCTCGCCCTCCTCGCTGAGCCCGAGCTTCACGGCGGCGGCGCTCATCAGGTTGACGGCGACCGTCACGATCACCTCGACGGCGGGGACCTCGGCGATGTCCCGGGTCATCGCGTCGAAATCGGGGGACTCGGCAGGGGTGTCACTCATGCCCCACACGATAGGTGGTCCGGCCCGGCCTCCCTCAATTAGCCCTTGTCAAGCGATCCTGCTAACCTGATGGACGACCGGCCGGACATGCCATGAGCGCAATCAGGGCATCCGGCCCACAAGTGGAGGCTCCGATCTCCCACCTGACCGTCCTCCGGGACGGCGGGTCCCCGGTCAGGCGGCCACCATCGTTCCGTACGGACGATGGAGTCGCCCGAAAGCGCGCCCCGCGACATCGCGGCGGTGCTCCGGTAGTCATTGGAGCCCGCCTGTGATCGTCCGGGGCATTTTTTGTGCCCCGGTGCGGTTGGGTCACAGGAACAAGATGTTACGCGGCTGTCCGCCAGACCGTCGCGTGGTGCTACCGAGGAGGATCCATCAGCGCCGAGCCCCGCATCAACGACCGGATTCGCGTTCCCGAGGTGCGACTTGTCGGTCCCAGTGGCGAGCAGGTGGGCATCGTCCCGCTCGCTAAGGCACTGGAGCTTGCGCAGGAGTACGACCTGGACCTGGTCGAGGTCGCGGCGAACGCCCGTCCGCCCGTGTGCAAGCTCATGGACTACGGGAAGTTCAAGTACGAGTCGGCCATGAAGGCCCGTGAGGCGCGCAAGAACCAGGCGCACACGGTCATCAAGGAGATGAAGCTCCGGCCGAAGATCGACCCGCACGACTATGACACCAAGAAGGGTCACGTCGTACGGTTCCTCAAGCAGGGCGACAAGGTCAAGATCACGATCATGTTCCGTGGTCGCGAGCAGTCCCGGCCCGAGCTGGGCTACCGACTGCTGCAGCGTCTCGCGGAGGACGTCCAGGACCTCGGCTTCGTGGAGTCGAACCCGAAGCAGGACGGCCGAAACATGATCATGGTTCTCGGTCCGCACAAGAAGAAGACCGAGGCGATGGCCGAGGCCCGTCAGGCGCAGGAGGCCCGCAAGGCCGAGGCGAAGGCGAACCCCGGTAAGTCGCAGAACCCTGCCGAGGCCGAGGCGCCGTCCGAGGAGCCTGCCGAGGCGTGATCCCGGGGGACCCGTGTCCCCGAGGATGTAACCGATACAAGAGCGACGCTCCACCGTGCCCGGTTTCACGACCGGGCATCGGAGCGCCACCGACGAGGAGAGAACGGCGCTATGCCGAAGAACAAGTCGCACAGCGGTGCCAGCAAGCGCTTCAAGGTCACCGGCTCCGGCAAGGTGCTCCGCGAGCGCGCCGGCAAGCGCCACCTGCTCGAGCACAAGTCGTCCCGCGTCACGCGTCGCCTCACCGGCAACGCCGAGATGGCCCCGGGCGACGCCGCGAAGATCAAGAAGCTTCTCGGCAAGTGACGCACCGGCGCTCACCATTCGCCGAGCGCCGCACGTCAGGACCGGGACCCAGTCGTTTCCGGGTCGTGTGAGCACCCCCCACGACCCCGCTACAAGGAGTTAACAAGTGGCACGCGTCAAGCGGGCAGTCAACGCCCACAAGAAGCGCCGGGCGATCCTCGAGCAGGCCTCCGGCTACCGCGGTCAGCGTTCGCGCCTGTACCGCAAGGCCAAGGAGCAGGTCACCCACTCGCTGGTCTACAACTACAACGACCGCAAGAAGCGCAAGGGCGACTTCCGTCAGCTGTGGATCCAGCGCATCAACGCCGCTGCCCGCGCCAACGGCATCACCTACAACCGCTTCATCCAGGGTCTGAAGGCCGCGAACGTCGAGGTCGACCGCAAGATCCTGGCCGAGCTGGCCGTGAACGACGCGAGCGCCTTCGCCGCGCTCGTCGAGGTCGCGCAGAAGGCGCTGCCGTCGGACGTCAACGCGCCGAAGGCCGCGTGACGCTGCGCTGGCACTAGCCGACGCTCACTGGACCCGCAGGCCGTGATGGCTTGCGGGTCCTGTTGTTTCGTTCCGGCCGCCGTCGTTCGGCCGCGGGCTCATCGTGGTTGCTCGCGCAGTTCCCCGCGCCCCTTCCGGGGCGCCATGACTCGTCGAAGGTATGAGGATGCCGTCCGTCTCCCCTGAGCTGATCTCGTCCCGGTCCGCCCGTGTCCTGGCCGCGCGCCGGCTCGCCAAGCGGAACTTCCGGGGCAAGGACCGGCTGTTCCTCGCGGAGGGGCCGCAGGCCGTGCGGGAGGCCGCGGGGCACCGGGGCCCGGACGGGACCGCGACGCTCGTCGAGCTGTTCGCCACGGTCGAGGCCGCCGAGCGGTACGCCGACATCGTCGGCGCGGCGCGCGGCGCCGGCGCCCGAGTGCACCTCGCCGCCGACGAGGTCATCGCCGAGATCTCCACCACCGTCACCCCGCAGGGCCTCGTCGGGGTCTGCCGGTTCCTGGACACCCCGTTCGAGGACATCCTCGCCGCCCGGCCGCGGCTCGTCGCCGTCCTCGCCCACGTACGCGACCCGGGGAACGCCGGCACCGTGCTCCGCTGCGCCGACGCCGCCGGCGCCGAGGCCGTGATCCTCACCGACGCCTCCGTCGACCTGTACAACCCGAAGGCGGTACGGGCCTCCGTCGGCTCGCACTTCCACCTGCCCGTCGCCGTCGGCGTGCCCGTCGAGCGGGCGGTCGCCGGACTGCAGGACGCCGGTGTGCGCATCCTGGCCGCCGACGGCGCGGGGGACCACGACCTCGACGAGGAACTGGACAAGGGCTGCATGGGCGGGCCGACCGCCTGGGTGTTCGGGAACGAGGCCTGGGGGCTCCCGGAGGAGACCCGCGCCCTCGCCGACGCCGTCGTACGCGTCCCCATCCACGGGAAGGCCGAGAGTCTGAACCTGGCCACGGCCGCCGCCGTATGTCTCTACGCGTCGGCCCGTGCACAGCGCGCCTCCGGAGGGTGCCGCTCCGTCACCCAGAGCTAGTAGGGTGACCCACTCGGGGCCCTGCGCCGTCTGAGAGGTGGGGTACGGGGATGAGTGTGGCCGGCACGAACGCTGCGCCGGAGGGACGGGACGCGCCGGGCACTCCCGCGCCCCGGCACGCCGAGGCCGGCCTCGGCATGGACCCCGACCAGCTGCCCGACGGCCTGGTCGTCGCCGACGAGCGGGGCCGCGTCGTCCGTTTCAACGCCGCCGCCGCCCGCATCACCTCCGTGCCCGCGGCCGACGTCCTCGGGCTGCCCCTGGAGAAGGCGCTGCCCCTGGAGGACCTGGAGGGCCGGCGCTGGTGGCAGCTCACCGACCCCTACGGCGGACTCGCGATCCGGGTCCGGCAGCCGGAGCGCAACCTGCTGCTGCCCGGCGGCCGCGAGGTGCTGGTCTCCGCCCGGTACGTGCGCGACGCACCCCTCGCACCCGTGCGGTGCGTGGTCGTCTCCCTGCGCGACACCGAGGCCCGCCGCCGCACCGAACGCAGCCACGCCGAACTCATCGCCACCGTCGCCCACGAGCTGCGCTCCCCGCTGACCTCCGTGAAGGGCTTCACGGCCACCCTGCTCGCCAAGTGGGAACGGTTCACCGACGACCAGAAGCGGCTGATGCTGGAGACCGTCGACGCCGACGCCGACCGGGTCACCCGGCTCATCGCCGAGCTGCTGGACATCTCCCGGATCGACTCCGGGCGGCTGGAGGTCCGCCGCCAGCCCGTCGACATCGGCGCCGCCGTCTCCCGGCACATCCAGGCCTACGTCGCCGCGGGCCAGCGGGCCGACCGCTTCCTGCTGCGGCTCGAACAGCCGCTGCCCGCGCTGTGGGCCGACCCCGACAAGGTCGACCAGGTGCTCAGCAACCTCATCGAAAATGCGGTGCGGCACGGCGAGGGAACCGTCACCATTGACGTCACGCCCTCGGCGTCCCCCCGCGAGGGCGAGGAGACCGGCACGTCGGTCACGGTGAGCGACGAAGGGCCCGGCATCCCGGAGGAATCCATGAACCGCGTCTTCACCCGCTTCTGGCGGGGCAGCAAGCGCGGCGGAACCGGTCTCGGGCTGTACATCGTCAAGGGCATCGTGGAGGCCCACGGCGGCACCATCACGGTCGGCCGTGCGCCCGGCGGCGGCGCCGAGTTCCGATTTACGTTGCCCGTGGCGACTCCGGCGTATCTCGCCTGACGGCCCACGGGCTCTTCGTGCACCTCCACCCCGTTAGACTCGGCCTTTGGCACCTTTGTGTCCTGCGCACGGCCCGCACGAGTCGGTGACGGGGACCATCCGCCTGGGGGCACCTCCCAGCGTCAGCTGGGGGACAAACGGAAGTACGGGAAGAGATGTCGGCACCCAATAAGTCGTACGACCCTGTCGAGGTCGAGGCGTTGAAACCGGAAGAGATCGAGCGCATGCGGGACGAGGCGCTCGCCGCCTTCGCCGCCGCGGACTCCCTCGACGCGCTCCACGAGGCCAAGGTCGCCCACACCGGCCCCGCCTCCCCGCTGGCGCTCGCCAACCGCGAGATCGGCGCCCTGCCCCCGCACGCCAAGGCCGAGGCCGGCAAGCGCGTCGGCATGGCCCGCGGCGCCGTGAACAAGGCCCTCGCCGGCCGTCAGACCGAGCTGGAGGCGGAGCGGGACGCCCGCGTACTGGTCGAGGAGGACGTCGACGTCACGCTGCCCTACGACCGCGTGCCGGCCGGTGCCCGCCACCCGCTGACCACGCTGTCGGACCGCATCGAGGACATCTTCGTGGCCATGGGCTACGAGGTCGCCGAGGGTCCGCAGGTCGAGGCGGAGTGGTTCAACTTCGACGCCCTCAACATCGGCCCGGACCACCCGGCCCGCGGCGAGGCCGACACCTTCTTCGTCCAGGGCCCGGACGGCGGCACCGAGTCCGGTGTGGTGCTGCGCACCCACACCTCGCCGGTGCAGATCCGCTCCCTGCTCGACCGCGAGCTGCCGGTCTACGTGATCTGCCCGGGCCGCGTCTACCGCACCGACGAGCTGGACGCGACCCACACGCCCGTCTTCCACCAGGTCGAGCTGCTCGCCGTGGACGAGGGCCTGACCATGGCCGACCTCAAGGGCACCCTCGACCACATGGTCCAGTCCCTGTTCGGCGAGGGCATGAAGACCCGGCTGCGGCCCAACTTCTTCCCCTTCACCGAGCCGAGCGCCGAGATGGACATGCTCTGCTACGTGTGCAAGGGCGAGTCCGTCGGCAACCCCGACCGGCCCTGCCGCACCTGCTCGTCCGAGGGCTGGATCGAGCTCGGCGGCTGCGGCATGGTCAACCCGCGGGTGCTGGCCGCCTGCGGTGTCGACCCGGAGAAGTACAGCGGATTCGCCTTCGGGTTCGGCATCGAACGGATGCTGATGTTCCGCCACAACGTCGAAGACATGCGAGACATGGTCGAGGGTGACCTCCGGTTCACCCGGCCCTTCGGGATGGAGATCTGATGCGGGTCCCGCTTTCCTGGCTGCGGGAGTACGTCGACCTGCCGGCCACCGAGACCGGACGTGACGTCCAGGCCAAGCTCGTCTCGGCCGGTCTGGAGGTCGAGACGGTCGGACAGCTCGGCGCCGACCTCAAGGGGCCGCTCGTCGTCGGCCAGGTGCTGACCATCGAGGAGCTGGAGGGCTTCAAGAAGCCGATCCGCTTCTGCACCGTCGACGTCGGTCAGGCCAACGGCACCGGCGAGCCCCAGGAGATCGTCTGCGGCGCCCGCAACTTCGCGGTCGGCGACAAGGTCGTCGTGGTCCTCCCCGGCGCCACGCTCCCCGGCGGGTTCTCCATCGCCGCCCGCAAGACCTACGGCAAGACGTCCCACGGCATGATCTGCTCCACCGACGAGCTGGGCATGGGCGACGACGGCACCCACGGCATCATCGTGCTGCCGCCGGAGACCGAGGTCGGCAAGGACGCCGTCGAGCTGCTGGAGCTGGTCGACGAGGTCCTGGACATCGCCGTCACCGCCAACCGCGGCGACTGCCTGTCCATCCGCGGCGTCGCCCGCGAGGCCGCCATCGCCTACGGCCTGCCGCTGCGCGACCCCGCCCTGATCGACGTACCGGCCCCGAACGCCTTCGGCTACCCGGTGAAGGTCTCCGACCCCGCGGGCTGCGACCGCTTCACCGCCCGTACGGTCACCGGCCTGAGCCCCGAGGCACGCTCCCCGATCTGGCTCCAGCGCCGGCTGCAGAAGGTCGGCATGCGGCCGATCTCGCTCGCCGTCGACGTCACGAACTACGTGATGATGGAGCTGGGCCAGCCGCTGCACGCCTACGACCGGCGGCTCGTCCAGGGCACCATCGGCGTGCGCCGGGCCGAGGAGGGCGAGAAGCTCGTCACCCTCGACGGCGTCGAGCGCAAGCTGCACTCCGACGACCTCGTCATCACCGACGACCGCGGCCCCATCGGCCTCGCCGGTGTCATGGGCGGCGCCAACACGGAGATCGCCGACCACGACGACCTCCAGAACGCCACCACGGACGTGGTCATCGAGGCGGCCCACTTCAACGCCGTCTCGGTCGCCCGCACCGGACGCCGGCACAAGCTGCTGTCCGAGGCGTCCCGCCGCTTCGAGCGCGGCGTCGACCCGCAGGCCGCGGCCGCCGCCGCGCAGCGCACGGTCGACCTGCTGGTGCTCCTCGCGGGCGGCACGGCCGAGGCCGGCGTCACCGAGATCGTCGCGCCCTCCGCGCCGCACACCATCACGATCCCGGCCGACCACCCGGACCAGGTCGCGGGCGTCGACTACGGCCGCGAGACGGTCGTGCGCCGGCTCCAGCAGGTCGGCTGCCACGTCATCGGGCAGGACGAGCTGGTCGTCACCGTCCCGTCCTGGCGGCCCGACCTCGCCGACGCGAACGACCTGGCCGAAGAGGTCATCCGCCTCGAGGGCTACGAGAACCTGCCCTCCACGCTGCCCAAACTCCCCTCGGGGCGCGGGCTGACCCACCGCCAGCGGCTGCACCGCCGGGTCGGCCGCGCCCTGGCCGGCGCGGGCTACGTCGAGGCGCCGAACTACCCGTTCGTCGGCGAGCAGGTCTTCGACCAGCTCGGACTCGAGCCGGACGACGCGGCCCGCCGCGTGGTGAAGCTGGTCAACCCGCTCAACGACGAGGAGCCCGCGCTCCGCACGACGCTGCTGCCGGGCCTGCTCGGCGCGCTGCGCCGCAACGACGGCCGGGGCTCGCACGACCTGGCCCTGTTCGAGACGGGGCTGGTCTTCCACCCGCGCGAGGAGCCGGGGACCGCCCCGCACCTGTCCGTCGACCGGCGTCCCACCGACGAGGAGATCGCCGCGCTGAACGCCGTGCTGCCCGAGCAGCCCCGGCACGTGGCCGTCGTCCTCGCGGGCGGCCGCGAGCAGGCCGGCTGGTGGGGCAAGGGCCGTCCGGCCGACTGGGCCGACGCGGTGGAGGCCGGACGCGCCGTCGCCCGGGAGTCCGGTGCCGAACTGGTCGTCCGCAAGGGGCAGTACGGCCCGTGGCACCCCGGCCGCTGCGCCGAGCTGGTGGTCGTCGCCGACGGCACCGAGCGGATCATCGGCCATGCCGGAGAGCTGCACCCGCGTGTGCTGAAGGCGCTGGGCCTGCCCGAGCGCACCAGCGCGATGGAGCTGAACCTGGACGCGTTGGAGTCGGCGGGCGACGGCGTTCCGCAGGCGCCGCGGATCTCCACGTTCCCGGTCGCCACGCAGGATGTCGCGCTCGTCGTCGACCGGCCCGTGCCGGCGGCGGAGGTCGAGGCCGCGCTGCGGGAGGGCGCGGGTGAACTCCTGGAGTCCATCCGGCTGTTCGACGTGTACGAGAACGCCGAGCAGCTGGGCGACGGGAAGAAGTCGCTGGCGTACGCCCTGCGGTTCCGCGCGGGTGACCGGACGCTGACCGTCGACGAGGCCTCGGCCGCGCGGGACGCCGCCGTCGTCCTCGCGGGCGAGCGCACCGGGGCGGTGCTCCGGGGCTAGTCGCCTTCCGGGCTCAGCGGCCGGCCGGTCACGACGACGTCGTGGCCGGCCGGCCGCATAAATGCAGGCCGGCCGGTGTTGCCTCACTCGTTCGGGTGGGAATCAGAGGTGATCAGGCCCGTCCGGGCCGTCCCTGTCGACAGAATCGGACCGGCCTTTCGGGGTCGGTCCATCTGCTCTGTCAGGGCCCGGATGGGGGACCACAGGCATGATCCGCATCAAGGCACGGCCGACCACCGCGCGCGGAGCGGTACTGCCCACCATGTGGGGGGCCGTGGCGGTCGCCTACAAGTTCGGCTGCCCGCTCGCCCAGCAGAACGGGCTCGGCGCACGCATCGTCACCAGCGCGGTGTTCTTCGCCGTGGGCACCGGTCTGGTGGTCCACGTCCGCCGCTCCCTCCTCCGCGAGCTGCGGCTGGCCCGGCGGGCGGCGCGCGTCGCGCAGAGCGTCGTGCTGCGTCCCCCGCCCCCGCGTCTCGACGGGCTGAGCGTCGCCGCCGCACAGCTCTCCGCGGACCGGGGCGCGAGCGTCGGCGGCGACCTGTACGAGGCGATCGCCACCGAGCACGGCGTCCGCGTGGTGATGGGTGACGTACGGGGGCACGGTCTGGCGGCGCTGGGCACGGTCGCCGCCGTCCTGGGCAGCTTCCGCGAGGCCGCTCACGACGAGCCGGCACTCGACCTGGTCATGCGCCGGCTGGAGCGGGCGCTGGGCCGGCACCTGCGCGAGCGGGCCCGCGCCGAACACCCGGCCGCCGGCGGCCCCGACCCGGACCGGCCGGTCGCCGAGGAGTTCGTCACCCTCGTGCTGCTGGAGATCGGCCGGGACGGCGAGCTGCGCGCCCTCAACTGCGGCCATCCGTGGCCGTATCTGCTGAGCGGTACGAGCGTCGAGCCGTTGACGCGAGCGGATCCGCTCCCGCCGCTGGGCCCCTTCCCGCTGCCGCCGGACCTTCGGGCCCGCCCCTGCGGCCGGCTGCTCCCGGACGAGTCGCTGGTCCTCTTCACGGACGGCGCCGAGGACGCCCGGGACGCCCGGGGCCGGTTCTTCGCGCTCCCGGAGGTGTTGCGCAAGGCGGTGCGCGACCATCCACTCTCCGCCCAACTGGTCCTGCGCAAGGTCTTCACGGCCCTGCTGCACCACACGGCCGGCAGACCCGCCGACGACGTGGCGCTCCTGGTCCTGCGCAACGACCGCGGCGGCGCCCGGCTCTCCTGCCTGGGAGCGCGGCGGAGCGCGCGGCCGGCCGCCACCGACCCGCAGCCGACGACACGTCCCTGACCCGGGCCCGCGCGCCGACACCGGCCCGCGGGCCGGGCCGCCGCTTTTCGAGGGGGAGCCGGCGGCCCGGCCGACCTCTTGCGAGGGATGCCAGTCAACCGGCGGAACACGCTGAGCGACAGCGCGCGTACGCACCGGATGCGCGTACTCCGTTCACACCCCGTGTGAACCCGGTGCCACTACGCTGACCGCACCAGGCCATTCGGGGGGCATCATGCAGCCCAACACTCTGCTCGACGCGATCCTGGACGAGGCGGGGATCTCGCACGCGGGTCTCGCCGCCCACGTCAACCAGGCGGGCCGGCGACGGGGCCTCGCGCTCCGGTACGAGCACACCGCCGTGGCGCGGTGGCTGAAGGGACAGCGGCCCCGCGGCCAGGTGCCCGACCTGATCTGCGAGGTGCTCGCCGGGCGTCTGCACCGTCCGGTGACCCTGGACGACATCGGCCTCGGGGTGCCCGGCGAGCCGAGCACCCCGCACGCCGGTTCGCTGAGCGGGTTCGTGGAGCGGGCGACCGCGCTGTGGCGGTCCGACGAGCAGCAGCGGCCGCACGTGCTGGGCGCTCAGGCCGTCACGGGCACCCCCGCCGTCATGCCGGTGTGGGAGTGGGAGAACCCGCCGGAGGACGTCGACGTGTCCCGCGGCGGCCGGCACCGGGTGACCGCCGCCGACATCGAGATGCTGCGGGCCGCCCGCACGCACTACGAGCAGATGTACCGCAAGGCCGGGGGCGTCGCGACGCGGACGCGGATCGTCGGCTTCCTCAACGCCGAGGCCGCGCCGCTGCTGCGCGGCAGCTACACCGACGCCACCGGCCGTCAACTGCACCGCTCCACCGGTGGGTTGGTGGCGATCGCCGGGATCTGCGCGTACGACTCCGACGCCCACGGCCTCGCCCAGCGCTACTTCCACCAGGCGCTCAGGCTGGCGAAGGCCAGCGGGGACCGGGGACTCGGCGCGTACGTGATAGCGCTGCTGGTCAACCAGTCGCTGTTCATGCGGGAGTACCGGCAGGCCGTCGCCTTCGCCGAGGCCGCGCTGCGGGCGGCGGGCCGGCACATCACCCCGGCGCTCGCCTCCGACCTGTACGCGATGCAGGCCAAGGCGTACGCCCACCTCGGCGACTCGGGCAGCGCCCTGTCCTGCATCCGGCGCGCCGAGACGGCCGCCGACCGCATCCGCCGCGGATACGAGCCCGACGAGACCGGCTACGTCCAGCCCGGCCTCGTCAACGTGCAGGTGGCCGAGGCGCTGTTGAGTCTCGGGGAGCTGGCGGCCGCCCGGGAGCACGCGGCTGCCGCGGTCGACAATCCGGCGCACGACCGGGGACGGGTGCACCGGCTCGCCATGCTGAGCACGATCGAGCTGCGCCAGGGCAACGCCGACAAAGCGGTGGTCACGGCCGTGCGGATGGCCGAGCAGGCCCGCGGGATGGAGTCCCAGCGGCTGCGCGACAGACTCCGCGCGGTGCGCGAGCATCTGGTGCGCTGCGGCTCGGCCGGGACCGCCGAAGCCGCCGAACTCATCGACGGCGCCCTGCGCGTACCGCTGTAGGCCCACTGTAGGAGCACCGTCCCTGCTGCGATATTGCCACTTACTCGGCGGAAGGTGGCAGAACCGTGCAGTGGACGAAACAGAACGAACAAACTGTGTATGCAAACCGCTGGTTCAGGGTCAATCTCGCGGATGTCGAGCTGCCCGACGGCCGGCACCTGGACCACTTCCTGATCCGGCTGCGGCCCGTGGCGGTGGCCACGGTGGTCAACGAGGCCAACGAGGTCCTCCTGTTGTGGCGCCACCGCTTCATCACCGACAGCTGGGGCTGGGAACTGGCCGCGGGCGTCGTCGAGGACG
This sequence comes from Streptomyces sp. NPDC015139, assembly GCF_043079785.1. NCBI lineage: Bacteria > Bacillati > Actinomycetota > Actinomycetes > Kitasatosporales > Streptomycetaceae > Streptomyces > Streptomyces sp. NPDC015139. The sequence goes on from NZ_JBIBUW010000010.1 coordinate 235,520, forward strand.
GCGAGGACATCGCGGGCGCTGCCGCCCGGGAACTGGAGGAGGAGACCGGCTGGCGGCCGGGGCCCCTGCACCACCTGATGAGCGTGGAGCCGTCCAACGGCCTCACCGACGCCCGGCACCACATCTACTGGTCCGACCGGGGCGAGTACACCGGACACCCGGTGGACGACTTCGAGTCGGACCGGCGGGAATGGGTCCCCCTCAAACTGGTCCCCGACCTGATCGCCCGTGGGGAGGTCCCGGCCGCCAACATGGCGGCCGCGTTACTGCTGCTGCACCACCTCAGGCTCGCCGAGGGCTAGCGGACCGTCAGCACCTGCCAGACGGCCACGACGAGCGCGCCCAGCGCCGTCAGCGCGGCGAGCGAGGGCAGCGGCCAGCGGGCGTGTTCGAGCGAGACCATGCGGGTACTCAGCTCGTCCAGCTCCTTCGCCGTCTCCTCGGTGCGGTGACTGAGCAGCGCCAGCCCTCCCTCGACGCGGGCGTAGGCCACATCGAGGCGGCGCCGTAACTCTGCGAGTTCTCCCTGGACCACGGGATGCTCCGGTTCGGCGGTCACGGGTCCGCTCCTTTCGGTGGTCGGTGGGGATGGTTCCGCATCCCTTGCATGCGCATGCAGAGTCAACTCGCCTGGTGGGCGCGAGGGGAGCGTGTGCGAGGGGCATATGCGGGCCCGGCGCGCACACGGAGTGTGAAACGCGCGGGCCCGGCACCGATGTCCGGTGCCGGGCCCGCGGGGGTCGCTCTGCGTGATCAGCCGTACGGGTAGAAGCCCGAGCCGGTCTTCCGGCCGAGCCGGCCCGCCTCGACCATGCGCTGCAGCAGCGGGGGAGCGGCGTACAGCGGCTCCTTGTACTCGGCGTACATCGAGTTCGCGATGGACACGATGGTGTCCAGACCGATCAGGTCGGACAGCTTGAGCGGGCCCATCGGGTGGGCGCAGCCCATCTCCATGCCGTTGTCGATGTCCTCACGGCTCGCGATGCCCGACTCGAACATCCGGATCGCGGACAGCAGGTACGGCACGAGCAGCGCGTTGACGACGAACCCGGAGCGGTCCTGGGCGCGGATGGCGTGCTTGCCCAGCACCTTCTCGGCGAAGACCTGGGCGCGGCTGAGCGTGCCCTCGGAGGTGGTGAGCGCCGGGATCAGCTCGACCAGCTGCTGCACCGGGGCCGGGTTGAAGAAGTGGATGCCGACCACGTGGTCGGGGCGGGAGGTGGCGACGGCCAGCTTCACCAGCGGGATCGAGGAGGTGTTGGAGGCCAGGATCGCGTCCGCCCGGGTCACCACCTGATCCAGCACCTGGAAGATCTCCGTCTTGACCTGCTCGTTCTCGACGACGGCCTCGATGACGAGGTCGCGGTCGGCGAACTCGCCGAGGTCGGTGGTGAAGCTCAGGCGCGCCTGCGTGGCGTCCCGCTCCTCCTCCGTGATCTTGCCGCGTTCGGCGGCCTTGGCCAGGGAGCCGAACAGCCGGGTACGGCCGATCTCCAGGGCCTCGCCGGTGGTCTCGGCGACCTTCACGTCCAGTCCCGCGCGGGCGCACACCTCGGCGATGCCCGCGCCCATCTGGCCGCAGCCCACGACTCCGACGCGCTCGATGTCGGTCACATCGTTCCCTTCGCTGGATTCTCCGGCTCGCTGGCAGACCTCCGGGTTCGGCGCCTGCTCCGATCGTGCACGTTACCGCCAAGTATCGATGATCGATCGGCGGGGTGGGGGCATCCTAAGCCGCGGAACGATCCGTGACGGAGCGGATCCGGAGGGTATGGGGTGTGCGGATGGTTCGGATGTCCCGGCGGGCCTTCACGCTGACCGCGTTGTCGGCACTGGCCACGGCCGCCCAGGGCGCGACGACGGCATGCGGCGCGGCACCCGGGGAGCCGTCCCCGCGCGGGGGGCGGCAGGGCGCCGGGGCGGAGAACCGGATGGCCGCGCAGGGCGGGGCGGCGGCGGGGCGGCGGGGTGAGGTCGCCGAGATGCGGGGCGTGTGGCTCGCGACCGTGGTCAACCGGGACTGGCCCTCGCGGCCCGGCCTTCCGGCGAGCACCCAGCGGCGGGAGCTGCTCGCCCACCTCGACAAGGCGGTGCGCAACCGGCTCAACACGGTGATCCTCCAGGTGCGGCCCACCGCGGACGCCCTGTGGCCCTCGCCGTACGAGCCCTGGTCCGAGTACCTCACCGGCACACAGGGCGGTGACCCCGGCTGGGACCCGCTCGGCACGGCCGTGCGGGAGGCCCACGCGCGGGGCCTGGAGCTGCACGCGTGGTTCAACCCGTACCGGATCGCCAACCACACGGACCCGGGCCGGCTCGTCGCCTCCCACCCGGCGCGCACACACCCGGACCGGGTGGTGTCCTACGGCGGGAAGCTCTACTACAACCCGGGCCTGCCCGAGGTCCGCGCCTTCGTCCAGCAGGCCGTGCTCGACGCGGTCGCCCGGTACCCGGTCGACGGGGTGCACTTCGACGACTACTTCTACCCGTACCCGGTCGCCGGCCAGACCTTCGACGACGACGACGCCTACGACCGCCACGGCGGCGCGTTCGACAGCCGGGCCGCCTGGCGGCGGGACAACATCGACCGGCTGGTGCAGGAGACGGCCGCGGGCATCGACCGGGTACGGCCCGGCACCCGGTTCGGGATCAGCCCCTTCGGGGTGTGGCGCAACGCCTCGACCGACTCCCGCGGCTCGGACACGCGGGCGGGCGTCCAGACGTACGACGACCTGCACGCGGACACCCGCAAGTGGGTCGAGAAGAACTGGATCGACTACGTCGTCCCGCAGCTGTACTGGCACATCGGCAACGGCGACGCCGGCTACGCCGAGCTGGTCGACTGGTGGGCGCGGACCGTCGAGGGGACCAGGACGCGCCTGTACCTCGGCGAGGCGCTGTACAAGGCCGGCGCGGCCGGGGAGCCGTCGGCCTGGCAGGACCCGGTGGAGCTGTCCCGGCACCTCACCCTCGCCGCCGGGTATCCGCAGGTGCGCGGTCATGTGTTCTTCGCCGCCAAGGACGTCGCGGCGGACCCGGTGGGGGCGATGGCGCGCGTGGTCGCCGATCACTACCCGCGACCGGCGACCCCACCGCGCTGACCTACCGCTGTTGTTCGCCCCGGTGCTCGACCTGGCAGTCGGGGCCGGGAGACATGATCGCCTCGTGTCCGTCCTGGAAGCGGACCCGGTAGGGCGGGTTGCCCTCCTGGCCCATCACTTCGACGACTTCCGAGACCTGGTCGTGTTGGCCGACCACCCTGCCGTGCTGGACAAGACGGTCGCCCTTGGATGCGCGCATCTACCGGCCCTCCTCATGTTCACGACCGCTGGGTGACGACGATGCACACGAGCACGGCGACGGCGGTCAGGGGAGCGGCCGCCGTGAAGTGCTCGCCCAGCAGCAGCGCCGACCACACCAGTGTGAGCAGGGGCTGGGCCAACTGCAACTGGCTGGCCCGGGGGATGCCGATGACCGCCATCCCCCGGTACCAGACGACCAGGCCGAGGAACTGCGAGCCCAGCGCCACCCAGAGCACTCCGGCGATGCCGTGGGCGGTGAGGTGGACCGGCTCGTACGCCAGCGCCACGGCGGCGGCCGGCACGCTCAGCGGCAGGCACAGTGTCAGCGCCCAGCCGATCACCTGCCAGCCCGGCATCACCCGGGCCAGCCTGCCGCCCTCGGTGTATCCGGCCGCACACACCAGCAGGGCCGCGAAGAGGTAGGCGTCGGCGGCGGTGAGCGCCCCGCCGCTCTGCCCGATCGTGAAGGCGAGCACGGCCGCGGCGCCCGCCACGGCAGCCAGCCAGAACCTGCGGGAGGGCCGGCTGCCCGTGCGCACGGCCGAGAACACGGCGGTGGTCAGCGGCAGCAGCCCCACCACGACGGCCGCGTGCGCGGTGGTGGAGGTCTGCAGGGCGAGCGTGGTCAGCATCGGGAAGCCCAGCACCACGCCCAGGGCGACCACGGCGAGCCCGGGCAGATGGCGCCGCTGCGGCAGCCGCGCCCGCAGCACCAGCAGGCAGCCGCCCGCGACCAGCGCGGCGAGGACGCTGCGCACGGCCACCAGCGACCAGGGGCCGAAGCCCTCCAGACCCCAGGCGGTGGCCGGGAAGGTCAGGGAGAAGGAGGCGACGCCGAGGGCGGCCAGTCCGGTGCCGAGGGCCCGGTGCTCCCGAGGAGCGGTCACCGCTATCGGGGTGGGTGCAGTAGCGCTACTCTGTACTCTCATGTATGAGCGTAGCAGTGTGAGTGAGCTGGCAGAAGAGCTGCGTCGGGAGCTCGACCGCTACTCTCCTGGTGGAAAGCTGCCGTCGAGTCGTGCTCTGGTGGAGCGGTTCCGGGTGAGCCCCGTGACCGTCTCCCGGGCCCTCGCCCAACTGTCCGCCGAGGGGCTCGTGATCACCCGGCCCGGCGCCGGCGCCTTCCGTGCCCGGACGCGCGTGACGGAGACCGCCACCGGGGACACCTCCTGGCAGGAGGTCGCGCTGAGCGCCGACGGCGCCGCCGAACTCGTACCGCGCACCGTGGACGCCTCCGGTGTCACCGTCTCGCTGGCCGCCCCGCCGCCCGGCGTGCTGGAGTTCAACGGCGGGTATCTGCATCCCTCGCTCCAGCCGGAGCGGGCCATGGCGGCCGCCCTCGCCCGGGCCGGCCGGCGGCCGGGCGCCTGGGGCCGGCCGCCGCTGGAGGGGCTGCCGGAGTTGCGGGAGTGGTTCGCGCGCGGGATCGGCGGCGCCGTCACGGCGGCCGAGGTGCTGATCGCGGCAGGCGGCCAGGCCGCGCTGGCCACCGCACTGCGCGCGCTCGCCCAGCCCGGCGCCCCGGTCCTCGTGGAGTCGCCGACCTACCCGGGCATGCTGGCCCTCGCCCGCGCGGCCGGTCTGCGACCGGTGCCGGTGCCCGTCGACGCCGAAGGAGTGCGCCCCGACCTGCTCGCCGACGCCTTCCGGGCCAGCGGCGCCCGGGTGTTCGTCTGCCAGCCCCTGTTCCAGAACCCGACCGGTGCCGTGCTCGCCCCCGCACGGCGCGCCGAGGTGCTGCGCATCGCCCGCGAGGCAGGCGCGTTCGTCGTCGAGGACGACTTCGTCCGGCGCCTGGTGCACGCCGACGCGGGCCCGCTGCCCCGGCCGCTGGTCGCCGACGACCCGGACGGCGTGGTCGTCCACGTCGGCTCGCTCACCAAGGCGACCTCGCCCAGCTTCCGGGTGAGCGCCCTGGCGGCCCGCGGCCCGGTACTGGAACGCCTGCGGGCCATCCAGGTCGTGGACAGCTTCTTCGTCCCCCGGCCGCTCCAGGAGGCCGCGCTGGAACTCGTCGGCGCCCCGGCCTGGCCCCGCCACCTGCGGACGATCGCGGGGGAGTTGCAGGCCCGGCGGACCGCCATGACGAGCGCGCTCGCCCGGCACCTGCCCGAACTCGCCCTCCCGCACGTCCCGTCGGGCGGCTACCACCTCTGGCTGCGCCTGCCCGACGGGGCCGACGAGTCCGCGCTGGCCGCGGCCGCCCTCCGTGCGGGCGTCGCCCTCACCCCCGGCCGCCCCTACTTCAGCGCCGAACCCCCCGCCGCCCATGTCCGGTTGAGCTTCGCCGCGGTCGCCGGGACCGGCGAGATCACAGAGGGTGTGCGGCGGCTGCGGGCGGCCTGCGACGAGGTGCTGTAGCCGAAGCGGGCCGCACCGGCCGGGATATCCGCTCGACTCCGCCGCCCCGGCCTGTGATGATCACGCGATGACCGACCGGACCGAGCTTCCCGAGGGCTACGAATTCTCCGCCGACCCCGCACGCGTCGACGTCGACCGCGTCCACCGCTGGCTGTCGACCGACGCCTACTGGGCGATCGACCGGCCGCGCGAGAAGCACCGGCGGGCGATGGAGTCGTCGCTGAACTTCGGGGTGTACGAGACGGCGTCCGGGGAGCAGGTGGCCTACGCGCGCGTGGTCACCGACCGGGCGCTGTTCGCCTGGCTCGCCGATGTGTACGTCGACCCGGCGGTGCGCGGCAAGGGGGTCGGCACGGCGTTCGTCGGCCGTATCCGCGACCAGTTGGAGCCGTACGGACTGCGCCGCATCCTGCTCGCCACCCAGGACGCGCAGGAGGTCTACCGGAAGCTGGGCTTCCGGCCGCTGGACCGTCCCGAGCAGTGGATGATCCACCCCTTCGAGTAAGCGCCCGGATACCGCGGGTGACTCCGGACGGCAGCTCTTGACCTGCGCACCCGCGCGGCTCACCATCACCGCATGCCACTGAGGGTGACGTTCGTCGCCGCCGCGCGCAGCTCCTCGCTGCTCGCCGAGCGCTTCGAGGACGACCGGCAGCTGGACCAGGCCGGCTGGGACGAGGTGCAGCGTGCCGCAGGGGACCTGCTGCCGCTGGCGGCCGCCGACCTGCGCTACTGCTCGCCGACCCCGCGCAGCCGGGCCACCGGCGACGCCCTGGGGTACGCCCCGCTGGTGCAGCTCGCCCTGCGGGACTGCGACATGGGCCGCTGGCGCGGGCTGACCCTGGGCGAGGCGATGGCCCGGGAGCCGGGGGCCGTCGACGCCTGGCTCGCCGACCCGCGGGCCACGCCGCACGGCGGCGAGTCGCTGCTCGGGTTCATCTCCCGGGTCGGCGGCTGGCTGGACACCCGGCCGGCGGACGACAGCGGCCGGATCGTGGCGGTCGCCGAGCCGTCCGTGATCCGCGCGGCGCTGGTCTACGCCCTGAAGGCGCCGCCCCCGACCTACTGGAACATCGACGTGCGCCCGCTGTCCACGACCACCGTCACCGGCCGCGGGGGCCGCTGGAACCTCCGCCTCGACGGCGTCGCCCCCCAGCCCTCGCGCACCTAGCCGCCGGTCTCGGCCTCGCGCTCGTACTCGGTGGTGAGGACGAGGTCCTTGGCGGGACCGCCGACCCGCCAGACCGTACGCCAGTGGTCGGCGTCGAGGACGGTGAACTCGCCGCGGTAGTGGTCGGCGGCGCAGGGGTGGCCGGCGACGTACCGTCCCGAGGTCAGGTCCAGCTCGTGGAAGGGACGGCCGTCCGCGAACCGCACGTCCGCCGTGCCCGGGGCGTGTCCCGGCAGGAAACGCAGAGTCCGGGTCGCGGGGCGGGCGACGCCCTGCCAGGTGAACGTGCCGGACTCCTCGTGCAGCAGTCCGCCCTCCGGGAGGCGGCTGAAGACGGTGGTGCCGTCGAAACGCCCTTCGTCCCCGCCGGCCAGGTCCCGCACGGTCCGCCGCACGCGCCAGCGCCCCGCGAGGTGGGCCAGCACGTCCGGCACCGGCCAGCACCCGCTCATCGTCACGCCGTCCCCCGGGCAGGGAGGCCGAACACGACAGCGGAGGGAGGCGGAACACGCATGGGTCGAGCTTACGGCGACGCCGCCCCGCATCCCGCGGATCAGGCCGAAGCGGCCTCAGGCTCCTGCGCGGACTGCTCCAGCGGCAGCAGCCCACGCTCGGCGAAGACCTTCTTCGCGACGAACGTGGCGTTGAGCGCCTTCGGAAAGCCGCAGTAGCCGGCCGAGTGCAGCAGCGCCTCCACGATCTGCTCCGGGGCGAGACCCACGTTCAGCGCGGCGTTGACGTGCACCTCCAGCTGCGGCTCGCAGCCGCCCAGCGCGGTCAGCATGCCCAGGGTCACCAGCTGGCGGTCGCGGGGCGCGAGCTGCGGCCGTGCGTAGATCTCGCCGAACCCCCAGGAGACGATCTGGTGCCCCAGCTCGGGGCTGATGTCGGCGAGCGAGTCGATCACCCGCCGGCCCGACTCGCCGTCGACCGCGTTCAGCACCTCCAGGCCGTGGGCGAAACGCTCTTCACGGGTCGTGCTCTCGCTCATACCGACTCCTCCGTGTGCGGACCCCCGCTCCCGCGGCGGCCGTTGCTGGTACGTGCGGAGAACCGTAGGAGTTGGAGTGCGCTCAAGGTCAACCCGCCCACGCGATTCACCTCCGCATCACCCTCCGGAAAAGCCGGGTTCACCATGGGGCGGCGAAATTCATAAGGCGTTCACCGAATTCGGAGGGATGCGCCTCACTTATCGATGAGCACACAACCAACCGGAAAGTCGCCCCGTCTAAGTCGGCGAAATCATGAAGTGAATTCGCTGGGGGCCTGCCGAGAAATGCAACGCGTCACCACGCCCGGTGGGCCTCGCACACCCGCACGCGCCGCCGCGCTGCTCGCGGCGGCCGTCACGGTCACGGCCCTCTGCGCCGCCGACGTCCTCGCGCGCAGCTATCCCTTCGGCCCCCGCACCCGCAGCGTCAACGACCTCGGCAATCAGTACGTCCCCTTCCACGCCCACCTGTGGGACCTGCTGCACGGCCGGGTCGACGGCGGACTCCTGATCAACTGGCAGTCCGGGTACGGCACCAGCTTCCTGCCGGACCTCGGCACCTACCTCGGCAGCCCCTACGCCCTGCTCGTCGCCGTCTTCCCCCGGGACCGGATCGACCTCGCGGTCTACGTCGTCACCGTCCTGAAGACCGCGTCGGCCGCCGCCGCCATGGCCTGGCTGCTGCTCGCCCTGCGCCCCGGCCGCTGGTGGGCGGCCGGCCTGCTCGGCGCCTCCTACGCGCTGTGCGGCTGGAGCGTCGCCGACGCCTCCTACAACCCGATGTGGCTCGACGGCCTGATCGCCCTCCCGCTGCTCTGCCTGGTCGGTGAACGGGCGATCGCCGGCCGCGGAAGGCTCCCGGGCGTCCTGGTCGTCGCCCTCGCCTGGACCGCCAACTTCTACACCGCCTACATGGCCACCCTCGGCGCCGCCCTCGTCCTGCTGCTGCGCCTGCTGCTCATCCGTCCGCCCCGCCGGCAGGCCCTCGCCGCGGCCGGCCGTGCCGCCCTCACCGTCACCCTCGGCGTGGGCCTCGCCGCCCCGCTCGTCACGGTGATCTGGTTCGGCACCCGGCACGCCTACCCGGGCCGCGTACGGCAGTTCGCGCCGGTACCGGCCGAGGACGTGGCGGCCCGGCTGCTGCCGGCGACGTACGGCTTCGGCTCCCCGGCCCTCTACGTCGGGGCCCTCGCCCTGCTGCTCGCCCTCGCCCTGCCCTTCCACCGGGCGGTCCCGGTCCGGGTGCGCGCGGGCTGGACGGCACTGGTGCTCGCGGTGGCCCTGTCGCTCCAGTGGGGCCCCACCCACCTGGTCTGGCACGCCTTCGCCACCCCGCAGGGCAGCGGCTACCGGCAGGCCTTCGTCCTGTGCGGACTGCTGGTCCTCGCCGCCTGGCACGCCCTGGCCTACGGCCCGCCCGGCCCGCGCGCCCTCGGTGGCGCGACCGCGCTGCTCGCCCTGATCACCGCCGTCGCCGCACGCAGCGAGCTGGTCCGGCCGTACACCTGGCCGGTGCTGGGGCTCGCCGTCGCGGGCGCGCTGGCCGGCCTCGTGCTGCTGGGCCGGGCCGGGCGGCGCGCCGGACCGGTCGCACTCGCCGTCGTCCTGCTCCTCGGCGCGCAGCTCGGGGAGACCGCCGCCACCTCGGCCGTCGCCACGAAGCTGCGCCTCGGGCACCTGGACGACTACGCGCCCTGGGGGCCACGCCAGGAGCGGCAGGCCGCCGCGGTCGCGCGGGCCGACGACTGGCCCCGGTACCGCACCGACCCGGGCCGCGAACAGACCGTCGGCAACGACCCGATGCTGGTGGGCGGCCAGGGCGCCGCCTACTACAGCAGCCTGACCCCGGACGTCCTCAGCCGTACCCTCACCGCTCTCGGCGGCGGCTGGACCTCTCGCGGCCGGAGCGTGCAGAGCCTCGACAACGCCGTCACGGACGTCGTGTTCTCCGTCGGCGCACGGGTGCACTCCCCGCCGGACCCGCACCAGAAGTACCTGCCGCCGGACGGCACCCCGGTGACCGTGGGCCGGCAGGACGTCCCGCCGCCGGTGACCGTGCGGCCCACCGCCGCCACCGGGTCCTTCGGGCCGTCTCCCTACCGCAACCAGGAACTGCTGCTCGGCAGCCGCGTCTACACCGTGCCCCGCCTCACCGTGCACGACGACGACGGGCGGCCGGTCCGGACGCGCCGGGTCGGTACCGGGACCGCCGTGGCGAAGCCGGCGATCACGGCCGTCTGCCCGGCCGGCACCCAGGTGCAGCTGTGGGCGCCGCACTTCTCCGGCACCGCGCGCCTCGCCGGTACCGGCGCCCCGGCGGCCGTCTTCCGGTTCGAGCACCCGCGCAACCGCGCCGCCATGGAGCCGCTCGGCCGTACCCCGGCCTCCGGCCGGGTGCGCGTCGAACTGACCCCGAGCCGTCCCGGCCGCGTCCCGGCCGGCGCCGTCGGCTGCCTGGACACCGGCCGGCTGCACACCGCCGCCGCCCGTCTGAAGGCGACCGGAGCCACCCGCGTGACGGTGTCCGACGGCGTCGTACGGGCCGAGCTGCCCGCCGGCAGCAAGGGGGTCGCGGTCGTCGCCGCGCCCCGCATCGCCGGCTGGCGGTGCGCCACGGGCGACGGCCCCGCCCGCCCCGCCGAGCAGTACCACGGCCTGATCGCCGTCCCGCTCGACGCCGGTGCGACCAGCCTGACCTGCACCTTCCATCCACCCGGCCTGCGGCTGGGCACGACCGTCGGGGCCGCCTCGCTCGGCGCCCTCGTCCTGCTCACCGCCTTCACCGCCGTCCGCCGCCGGCGCACCACCGCGCCGCCCACGCCCACATCACCGCGCGAGCGCGTGACCACCGCTTCCTGACCGCGCCCAGGGGGGACCCGCCATGCTGATATCGATCGTCGCGCCCTGCTACAACGAGGAAGACGTCGTGGAACGCTTCCACCAGGAGGTGCAGAAGGTCGCCGACGACCTGCTGCCGCTCGGCCACGACATGGAGTTCGTGTACGTCGACGACGGCAGCCGCGACCGCACCCTCGCCGTCCTCCGGCACCTCGCCGACCTCGACCCGCGGGTGCGCTACGTCTCCTTCAGCCGCAACTTCGGCAAGGAGGCCGCCCTGCTCGCGGGCCTGCGGCACGCCTCGGGCGACGCGGTGATCGTGATGGACGCCGACCTGCAGCACCCGCCGGAGCTGATCCGGCGCATGGTGGAACTGCGGGAACAGGGCCACGACCAGGTCATCGCCAGGCGCTCGCGCACCGGTGACCGCCTCGCCCGGACCCTCACCGCGCGCCTGTACTACCGGCTCGTCAACCGCCTGGTGGACGTCGAACTCGTCGACGGCGTGGGTGACTTCCGGCTGCTGTCGCGCAGGGTCGTGGACGCGGTGCTGGCCCTCACCGAGTACAACCGCTTCTCCAAGGGCCTGTTCGCCTGGGTGGGCTTCCCGAGCACGACCTTCGAGTACGAGAACGCCGTCCGCGAGGCCGGCCGCAGCTCCTGGAACCTGCGCGGCCTGCTCAACTACGGCCTGGACGGCCTGCTGTCCTTCAACAACCGCCCGCTGCGTGCCGCCCTGTGGCTCGGCATGGGCCTGCTGCTCTGCGCGGGCCTCTACACCGCCTGGATCGTCGGCGCCGCGCTCGCCAACGGGGTCCAGACCCCCGGCTATGTGACCATCATCACCGCCGTCACCGCCCTCGCGGGCGTCCAGATGGTCATGCTGGGAGTGATCGGGGAGTACACCGGCCGCATCTACTACGAAGTGAAGGGCCGCCCGCACTTCCTGGTGAAGGCGACCAACGTGGAACGCGCGAAGGACCTCATTCCTTGAAACGACAGATCATCACCTTCGCACTGGTCGGTGTGATCAACACCGCCACCTATTACTGCCTCTATCTGTTGTTCCTGATGTGGCTGCCCTATCTGGCCGCCCACGTGCTCGCCTTCGCGCTCAGCATGGTCGGTTCCTTTTTCCTGAACGCGCGCTTCACCTACCGGACGCGGCCCACCTGGCGGAAATTCCTGCTGTTCCCGCTGACCAACGCGACCAACTTCCTGATCACCACGGCCGGGGTGTACGTCATCGTCGACGTCCTGCACGCGGGCAGCCGCTTCGCCCCGCTGCTCGCCTCCGCGGCGGCGATCCCGGTCACCTTCGTCGTCTCCCGCTGGGTGATGCTCCCCGGCCGCGAGACCCGGTCGATTGCATAAACGTGCAGCGATACGTATAGTCATGCCATCCGGAGGAGGATGGACATGGTGGTACGTGCGGCGGTGGCCGGGGCGAGCGGATACGCGGGCGGAGAGCTCCTGCGCCTGCTCCTCGCGCACCCCGAGGTCGAGATCGGCGCCCTGACCGGCAACACGAACGCCGGGCAGCGGCTCGGCACGCTCCAGCCGCACCTGCTGCCGCTGGCCGGCCGTGTGCTCACCGAGACCACGGCCGAGCACCTCGCCGGGCACGACGTGGTCTTCCTGGCGCTGCCCCACGGGCAGTCCGCCGCCGTCGCCGAGCGGCTCGGCCCCGACGTCCTCGTCGTCGACATGGGCGCCGACTTCCGGCTGCGGAACGCGGCCGACTGGGAGACGTACTACGGCTCGCCGCACGCCGGCACCTGGCCCTACGGCCTCCCCGAACTTCCGGGTGCCCGCGCCGCGCTGGAGGGGTCCAAGCGCATCGCGGTGCCCGGTTGCTACCCCACCGCCGTCACCCTCGCCCTGTTCCCGGCCTACGCGGCCGGGCTCGCCGAACCCGAGGCGGTGGTCGTCGCCGCGTCCGGCACCTCCGGCGCCGGCAAGGCGCCCAAGCCGCACCTGCTCGGCAGCGAGGTCATGGGCTCGATGTCGCCGTACGGCGTCGGCGGCGGCCACCGGCACACCCCGGAGATGATCCAGAACCTCAGCGGTGCGGCGGGCAAGCGGGTGGCGGTGTCCTTCACCCCGATGCTGGCGCCGATGCCCCGCGGCATCCTGGCCACGTGCAGCGCCTCCGCCGTGGCGGGGGTGACGGCCGACTCCGTCCGCGCGGTCTACGAGAAGGCCTACGCCGACGAGCCCTTCGTCCACCTGCTCCCCGAGGGCCAGTGGCCCGCGACGGCGTCCGTCCACGGTTCCAACGCCGTTCAGGTGCAGGTCGCGTACGACGCCTCCATGGGTCGCATCATCGCGATCAGCGCCATCGACAACCTGACCAAGGGCACCGCGGGCGGTGCCGTACAGAGCATGAACCTCGCCCTGGGACTCGACGAGACCACCGGGCTTTCCACGATCGGAGTCGCACCGTGAGCGTCACGGCAGCCAAGGGATTCACGGCGGCGGGCATCGCCGCCGGGATCAAGGAGAACGGCAACCCCGACCTGGCCCTCGTGGTCAACGACGGGCCCCGCCGTGCCGCCGCGGGCGTCTTCACCTCCAACCGTGTGAAGGCCGCGCCGGTGCTGTGGTCCGAGCAGGTCCTCAAGGGCGGCCAGGTGTCCGCCGTGGTACTCAACTCCGGTGGCGCCAACGCCTGCACCGGACCCAAGGGCTTCCAGGACACCCACGCCACCGCCGAGAAGGCCGCCGAGGTGCTCGGCCGGGGCGCCATCGAGATCGCGGTCTGCTCCACCGGCCTGATCGGCGTCCTGCTGCCCATGGACAAGCTGCTCCCGGGCATCGAGACGGCCGCCGCGCAGCTCTCCGAGCACGGCGGTGAGAAGGCCGCCATCGCCATCAAGACCACCGACACCGTCCACAAGACCTCCGTCGTGACGAAGTCCGGCTGGACCGTCGGCGGAATGGCCAAGGGCGCCGGCATGCTCGCCCCGGGCCTCGCCACCATGCTGGTCGTCCTCACCACCGACGCCGACCTCGGCGACGAGGAACTGGACAAGGCTTTGCGCGCCGCGACCAGGGTCACCTTCGACCGCGTCGACTCCGACGGCTGCATGTCCACCAACGACACCGTCCTGCTGCTCGCCTCCGGCGCCTCCGGCATCACCCCGGAGTACGCCGAGTTCGCCGAGGCCGTCCGGCAGGTCTGCGACGACCTCGGCCGGCAGCTCATCGGGGACGCCGAGGGCGCCGGCAAGGACATCAAGATCGAGGTGATCAACGCGGCGAGCGAGGAGGACGCCGTCGAGGTGGGACGCTCCGTCGCCCGCAACAACCTCCTCAAGTGCGCCCTGCACGGCGAGGACCCCAACTGGGGCCGGGTCCTCTCCGCGATCGGCACCACCGGGGCCGTCTTCGAGCCGGACCAGCTCAACGTCGCCATCAACGGCGTCTGGGTCTGCAAGAACGGCTCCGTCGGCGAGGACCGCGAACTGGTCGACATGCGCTACCGCGAGGTGCACATCGTCGCCGACCTCGCCGCCGGCTCCGACACCGCGACGATCTGGACCAACGACCTCACCGCCGACTACGTCCACGAGAACAGCGCCTACTCCTCATGACACCCACGCGAAAGCACACCGCGCTGCCCAAGGCGCAGATCCTCATCGAGGCGCTGCCCTGGCTGACCCGGCACAACGGCAAGACCGTCGTCATCAAGTTCGGCGGCAACGCCATGGTCGACGAGGAACTGAAGGCCGCGTTCGCCAAGGACGTGGTGTTCCTCCACCACGCCGGCCTCAAGCCCGTCGTCGTGCACGGCGGCGGCCCGCAGATCAGCGCCGCCCTGGACCGGCACGGCATCGTCAGCGAGTTCAAGGCGGGCCTGCGCGTCACCACCGAGGACGCCATGGACGTCGTACGGATGGTCCTCGCCGGGCAGGTGCAGCGCGAGCTGGTCGGCCTGCTCAACCAGCACGGCCCGCTCGCCGTCGGCCTCACCGGCGAGGACGCCCACACCATCACCGCCACCCGCCACCAGCCCGAGATCGACGGCGAAGTCGTCGACATCGGTCGGGTGGGCGAGATCACCGAGATCGACACGGGCGCGATCGAGGCCCTGCTCGCCGACGGCCGCATCCCGGTCGTCTCCTCCATCGCCCGCAGTCAGGACGACGGACATGTCTACAACGTCAATGCTGATACGGCGGCTGCGGCACTCGCTGCGGCACTGGGCGCCGAGACCCTCATGGTCCTCACCGACGTCGAGGGCCTCTACGAGGACTGGCCGAACTCCGACGAGGTGATCAGCCGCCTCACCGCATCCCAGCTGGAGAAGCTGCTGCCGGAACTCAGCTCCGGCATGGTGCCGAAGATGGAGGGCTGCCTGCACGCCGTGCGCAACGGCGTCACGACCGCCCGCGTCATCGACGGCCGGGTCCAGCACTCCATCCTGCTGGAGATCTTCACCGACGAAGGCATCGGCACCATGGTCGTGCCCGACGAAGCCGAGGGGGAACGGTCATGACGGGGACCGGGAGCAACGCGGAACTGACCACGCGGTGGCAGGGCGCGCTCATGAACAACTACGGCACCCCCCGGCTGCCCCTCGTGCGCGGTGCCGGCACGACGGTGTGGGACGCCGAGGGCCGCGCCTACCTCGACTTCGTCGGCGGCATCGCCACCAACGCCCTCGGCCACGCCCACCCGGCCGTCGTCGAGGCCGTCAGCCGGCAGATCGGCTCCCTCGGCCACATCTCGAACCTCTTCCTGGCCGAGCCCACCGTCGCCCTCGCCGAGCGGCTGCTGCAGCTGTTCGGCCGCGAGGGCCGGGTCTTCTTCTGCAACTCCGGCGCCGAGGCCAACGAGGCCGCCTTCAAGATCGGCCGGCTGACCGGGCGGACCCACATGGTCGCCACCGAGGGCGGCTTCCACGGCCGCACCATGGGCGCCCTCGCCCTCACCGGCCAGCCCGCCAAGCAGGAGCCGTTCCGGCCGCTGCCCGCCGACGTCACCCACGTGCCCTACGGGGACGCCCAGGCCCTGGCCGCGGCGGTCACCGAGGAGACCGCCCTCGTCGTCATCGAGCCGATCCAGGGCGAGAACGGCGTGGTCGTACCGCCGCCCGGCTACCTGAAGGCGGCCCGCGCGATCACCGCGGCCACCGGCGCCCTGCTCGTCCTCGACGAGGTGCAGACCGGCATCGGCCGCACCGGCACCTGGTTCGAGTACCAGGCCCACGAGGGCGTCCTGCCCGACGTCGTCACCCTGGCCAAGCAGCTCGGCGGCGGACTCCCGCTCGGCGCCACCGTGGCCTTCGGCCGCGCCGCGGACCTGCTCGCGCCCGGCCAGCACGGCACCACCTTCGGCGGCAACCCGGTCGCCTGCGCCGCCGGACTCGCCGTCCTGGACACCATCGCCGGCGACGGACTGCTGGAGAACGTCAAGCGGCAGGGCGCGGCGCTGCGCGAGGGAATCGAGTCGCTGGGCCACCCGTTGATCGATTGTGTCCGGGGCTCGGGCCTGCTCCTGGGTATCGTGCTCACCGGGCCGCACGCGCCTCAGGTGCAGCAGGCGGCCCAGGAGGCCGGTTTCCTGGTGAACGCCCCCGCCCCCGACGTCGTACGGCTCATGCCGCCGCTGAACCTGCGGGACGACGAGGCGGGAGCGCTGCTCCAGGCACTGCCCGGCATCCTCGAGGCGGCCCACGGGGACGGACGATCCGGAGAATGAGACGACGATGAGCCAGGCGCAGGACCACGAGCAGGCGGCGGGCGCCGGGCCGGCCGTGCCGCAGACCCGCACCGCACGGCACCGCCGGATCGTGGACATCCTCAACCGGCAGCCGGTGCGTTCGCAGAGCCAGCTGGCGAAGCTGCTCGCCGACGACGGGCTGAGCGTCACCCAGGCGACGCTCTCCCGGGACCTCGACGAACTGAACGCCGTGAAGATCCGCAACAACGACGGCGACCTGATCTACGCGGTGCCGAGCGAGGGCGGGTTCCGCACCCCGCGCGCCCCGCTCGGGGAGTCGGCGAAGGAGGAGCGGATGCGGCGCCTGTCCCAGGAGCTGCTGATCTCCGCGGAGGCCTCGGCCAACCTGGTCGTGCTGCGCACCCCGCCCGGGGCGGCGCAGTTCCTCGCGTCGGCCATCGACCAGGCCGAGCTGCACGACATCCTCGGCACCATCGCCGGCGACGACACGCTGCTGCTGATCAGCCGGGAGCCGACCGGCGGGCAGGCCCTCGCGGACCACCTGCTGCGACTGGCGCAGAACGGGCACTGACCCGCGTGCGGGGCCCGGCCCGCCGACGGAGAATGGGTAGGTGATCTTCCGCGGCGAGCGGTCAGGCGGGCGGGCAATCCCCTGGCGGCCGTCGGACGTATACAGAGGTGTGTCGGGTTCCCGGTTCCCCGTCGGCCGTCTCCCGGACGAGGCTCTGCTGTCCGGGCTGGCCACCGGCGATCCGGAGCTCGCCGTGCTCTTCGTACGGAGGTTCCAGCACCGGGTCTTCGGTGTCGCCATGACCGTCACCGGGGACCAGCAACTCGCCGAGGACGTCGCTCAGCAGACGTTCGAGCGTGCGTGGCGGCATGCCCAGATCTACGACTCGCGCCGCGGTTCGGTCACGACCTGGCTGACCACCATCGCGCACAACCTCGCCATCGACGCCGTCCGCGCACGGCGGACGGAGCCGATGGCACCCGAGGACCTCGACCCCCTCCTCGGAGTCGTCACCGAGACCCCCGAGCGGTGGGCGCTGGCCGACGAGGCCTCCTCCCAGCTCCGGGCGGCCCTGGCACGGCTGCCGCGGGAGCAGGCCAGGGCCCTGATGATGGCAGGCATCTACGGCATGACGGCCCAGCAGGTCGCCGACGCGGAGCAGATCCCGCTGGGCACCGCCAAGACCCGGATCAGGGCGGCGATGGCGAAACTGCGCACCACACTCGCGTCTCCGAAGCGAGGCGACCATGTCCAGTGACGCGAACTGCGAGAAGCTGCGGGAGGTCGGCGCCGAGCTGGCGCTGGGCGTGCTGCCCGGCCGCGAGCGGGCCGAGGCGATCGCCCATCTGGACCGGTGCGCGGGCTGCCGGGAGTTCGTCCGGCAACTGACCGGGATCGGCGACCGGTTGATCGGCCTGCTGCCCGACAGCGAACCGCCGCCCGACTTCGAGACACGGGTGGCGCGCAGGCTGACGCAGGGCGCGGGATCCGAGGCAGGGCGGGCCGCCCGTGCCGCCGGCCGCACTCCGCGGGGGCTGCGCGGCCGGGCGCGACGGGCCAGGCTGCGGGTCGCGGCCGTCGCCGCCGCGGTCACCGTGGCCATCGGGTTCGCCGGCTGGGCGGTCGGCACAGCCGTCCAGGAGGTCACCGCCTCGGCGCCGCCCGCCGTCGGGTCGGAGCCCGTGCTCGTCGGGGACATGACCTCGGCCGGGGACGGCGCGGAGCCCGTGGGCGAGCTCTACGCCCACCCCGGCAGCCCCGGCTGGCTCTTCGTCTCCGTCGCGCTCACCGGCCCCGGCACCCCGTACGACGGCCGGGTCACCTGCCTGCTCGAACGCGCCGACGGTACGACCGTCCGCGCCGGCGACTTCCCCGTGCGCGACGGACGCGGGGCCTGGGGCGTCGCCCTCCCGCACGACCTCACCACATTCTCCGGCGCCCGGCTGACGGCCGCCGACGGCACGGTCCTGGCCACCGCCCAGCTCGAAAAGGGACGGGTCGTGACCCCGCAGGCGTGACGGGGGTGAGCCGCCTCGGGCGGGCCCGCTCGCTCACGTGCGGTGCGGCGGCACCGGCAGCGCCGCCGCCAGGGCGGCGGTCAGTTCGGCCATGTGGGGACGGGCCGTGGGATCGGCCCGGAGGCAGCCGTCGACGGCGGCGGCGAGCGTGTGGGGCAGCCGCCGCAGGGACGCGACCGGTGGGGCGCCCCGCTCCAGTTGCGGGAACCACTCGCCGCCCCCACCGGTCCCGGTGCCGTCGTACGGCTCGCCGCCGCTCGCGTCGTCCCCGCCCGAGTCGAACGGCGCGTGACCGCAGGCGAACTCGAACAGGGTGACCCCGATGCCCCACACGTCGGCGGCGGCCGAGAGGGTCCCGCCGCGGGCCTGCTCGGGTGAGAGGTAGCCGCGGGTGCCCAGACCGGCCGGGGCGGGCCCCGGAGCCCGCGCGACGCTCAGGTCCAGCACCGTCGCGTGACCGCGCTCCACCACGACGTTGGACGGCTTGAGGTCCAGGTGCAGCAGGCCCCGCCCGTGCAGGTAGTGCAGCGCCGAGCACAGCTGGACCCCCAGCAGCGCCACATCGGCGGCGGCCGGCCGGCGCCGCAGCCGGTGCAGCAGATGCGACAGCGTCTCGCCGGTCAGCGTCTCCAGGACGACGAGCGGCTCGGGCCGGTCCAGGACGTCGTAGGCGCGGACCAGGTGCGGGTGGGTGAACTCGCGCAGCCACCGGCCCTCCCGCAGCAGCCGCTCGCCCAGCCGGCGCTCGCCCCGGCGGTCCGGGCGCACCATCTTGAGCACGCACCGGCAGTCCCGCTCCGCGCTCCAGGCGTCGTGCACGTCGAGCCAGCCGGTGCGGGCGAGATGCGCCAGCACCTCGTAGCCCGGGGCCGGTTCGGTGCCGGGCAGCAGGGGCGGGGCCGGTCCGGCGGCGGTGCGGTTCACGACGGCACCGCTCCCGCGCTCAGCCGGTGCAACCGGGCGTACGACCCCTCCCGGCCGAGCAGTTCCCGGTGGTCGCCGTGCTCGACGACCCGGCCGTGGTCGAGCACCACGATGCGGGTGGCGTCGCGGACGGTCAGCAGGTTGTGGGAGATGACGACGGTCGTCCGCCCGGCCATGAGCCGCCGCAGCGGTTCCATGATCCGCCGGCCCGAACCGGCGTCCAGCCCGGCGGTCGGTTCGTCGAGGAGGAGGACCGGCGCGTCCCGGATCATCGCCCGGGCGATCGCCAGCCGCTGGCACTGCCCGCCGGAGAGGGTCCGGCCGCGCTGGCCGACGAGCGTGTCGTAGCCCTCCGGGAGCCGCTCGACGAACTCGTGCGCGTCGGCGGCGCGCGCGGCGGCGGCGATCTCCGCGTCCGTGGCGTCCGGCCGGCCGTAGGCGATGTTGTCCCGCACGGTGCCGTGGAAGACGAGCGTCTCCTGCAGCACCACGGCGACGCTCTCCCGGACGTCGGCCAGGGCGAGTTCCCGCAGATCGGTCCCGTCCAGCCGGACCGCTCCCCGGTCGGGGTCGTAGAAGCGCAGCTGGAGCTTGGAGAGGGTGGACTTGCCCGCCCCGCTCGCCCCGACCAGGGCCAGCGTCTCCCCGGGCGCCACGTGGAAGGACACGTCCGACAGCGCCCAGGCGTCCGTACCGGGATAGCGGAACCACACCCCGTCGAACTCCACGTCCCCGCGGGCCCGGCGGATCCGCCGGGCACCGGGTGCCTCGGCCACCTGGGGCCGCTGGTCCAGCAACTCGATGATCCGTTCCGCCGAGGCGGAGGCCGCGTAGAAGGTGGTGCCGAGGTGGGACAGCCCGCGCACCGGGCCGTACAGCTTGCCGATCAGCGCCAGGAAGACCAGCAGCCCGCCCAGCGTGAGCTGTCCCTGGGCCAGCTTCCAGGTGCCGAGAGCCATCACCGCCAGGCCGCCCGCCACCTCGATCGTCTCGACGACCGGCCCGTAGACGGCGCGGATCCGTACCGAGGCCATGGCGGCCCGGAACCTGCCGACGTTCTCCCGCTCGAACCGCCGCGCCTCCCACCCCTGCCGGTTGTACGCCTGCACCAGCGCGACGTTGCCGAGGCTCTCCTCGGCGATCGCGCTGAGCGAGCCGCTGCGCCGCCGCCGCTCCCGCGAGGCCTCCTTGATCAGCCGCGAGAAGTGCCGGGCCGAGCCCCAGAACAGCGGCACGATGACCAGGGCGAGCAGGGTCAGGTCCCAGCGCAGGTAGAACAGCAGGCCGAGGAAGACGGCCAGGCGCACCACGTAGTAGAGGGCGTCGGCGACACCCGAGAGCAGGAACGTCTCCACCGCGTCGACGTCCCCGGTGACGCGGGACAGCACGTCCCCGAGCCGCCGGCGTTCGAAGAAGCCCAGTGACAGGCCCTGGACGTGCCGGAACACATCGGAGCGCAGCCTGAGCAGGAAGCGCTCGCCCACCCAGGTGGACGTCACGTCGTCGGCGAAGCCGAGCACCCCGGAGCAGACGACCAGGCCCAGGTAGGCCGGGGCGATCCACAGGAAGGGCCGCAGGTCCCGCGGGACGAGCACGTCGTCCACGACGGTCTTGAAGAGCCAGAGCTCCGCCGCGTCGACGACGGGGGCGGTCAGGCTCAGCAGGACGACGGGCAGCAGCCAGCGCCGGCCACCGCGGGTGTACGGCCAGAACCGGCGGAACACCTCGCGCGGGGGCACGTGGGGCGCGGCCGCGACGACGGGGTCGGAGGTCTCGCCCACCGGCGGCGGACGGCGAAGGACGGTCACCATGGCGCGGGTTCACGGACGGGGGAAGCGGGCCGGGGCCTCCTGTCCCCGGTCCGCTCGGTCCTCGTCGTCGGGTCAGTAGCCGCCGTGTCCGTGGCCGCCGTGGCCGTGTCCGTGACCGTTGCCGTGTCCGTGGTCGTGACCGTGTCCGTGGTCGCCGTGATCACCGTGGCCGTGCCGGTTCCCGTGCCCGGAACTGTCGTGCCCGGACGTGTCGTTGCCGTCGTCCCGGTGCCTCGCGGGCATCAGATGGCTGAAGATGGCCATGTTCGTTCCTCCCGAAACTTGCCTCACACCGGATACGTCCGAGACCGGGAGTCGGATGGCGATCCGGGTGAAAAAGTTGAAAAAGGCGCTTTCTCAGCCCAGCCGGGCCGCCAGCCCTCCGGTGCACCGCACCTCGTCGCCCGCGGTGATCAGCAGCGCCTCCACCTCGGGCAGCGACTCCAGCCACGCCAGGCCCGCCCGCGATCCCATGGCGAAGGCCGCCGTGGCCCAGCAGTCCACCCAGGTCAGCCGGGGCCCCACGACGGTCACCGCGACCAGGTCCGTGACCGCGGGCCGGCCCGTGCACGGATCCACGATGTGCGCTCCGCGCTCCGCCGTCCCGGACGTCGCGACGGACAGCTCCGCCACCCCGGCCGCCGAGATCACCGCCGCGAGACCGCCCGGCCGCAGCGGATCGGCCACCCCCACCCGCCACGGCCGGTGCGGGTCCGGCGCGCCGAGCATCTGGACGTCGCCGCCCCCGTTGACGCTGACCCCCCGCACCCCGTCGACCCGCTCCAAGAGCCGGGCCGCACGCTCGGCCGCCCAGCCCTTGACGATGCCGGTGGGGTCCACCGAGCCCCGGTACCGCGGGCTGAACCAGCCGTCGCTCACCCGCTCGGCCTCGGCGGCGAGCTCCAGCACCGCGGCCACCTCCGGAGCGCAGCGCGCCACGGTCAGCTCGCCCCGGGCCAGCCGGGAGACCTCGCTGTCCTCGCGGTAGGTGCTGAACAGGGCGTCCACCCGGTGCAGGCCCGCGACGGCCTCGGCGAGCGCCGCCCGTACGGCATCGGGTTCCCCGCCGCGGACGTCGAAGGAGAAGACGGTCCCCATGACCTCCTCCGCGTGACGCACCGCGGCGGGAGCCTCGGCCGGCTCGGCCACCGTGTCCGTCACCGGGCCTGGTCCAGCGCCGACTGCAACGACTGCTGGTAGCCCGTGCTGGTGTAGGTCGCCCCGGAGACGGCGTCGATGTCGGCGTTGCCGGCGGCGACGGCCTCCTGGTTGAGCCTGGGGACGGCGAGCCGGGTCTTCTGGTCGCTGAGCCCGCCCTTGGGCGCCTGGACCGCGTCGGCCTTGACGATCTTCCCGCCGCCGACCGTGATCCGCACCTGGACCGGCCCGTACTGGGTCTGCACGGCCTTCCCGGTGACCGTCCGGGCCTGCCCGGCCGTCGAGCCGGCTCCGCCGGAGGACCCGGAATTCCCCGAACCGCCCGAGGGCGCCGCCGTCTTCATCCTGTCCAGCGCCGACTGGAGCGACTTCTTGTACCCCGCGCTGGTGTAGGTCGCCCCGGAGACGGCGTCGATGTCGGCGTTGCCGGCGGCGACGGCCTCCTGGTTGAGCTTGGGGACGGCGAGCCGGGTCTTCTGGTCGCTGAGCCCGCCCTTGGGGGCCTGGACCGCCTCCGCCTTGGTGATCTTGCCGTTGCTGACGGTCAGCCGCACCTGCACGGCTCCGTACTGCGTCTGCGCCGCGTCACCGGTCACCGTGCCGGAACCGCCGGCCCGGGCGCCGCCGCGGGTGCCGCCCTGCGGGGACTCCTGCCCCGCCGCGGGCTGCTGCGGGGCGGTTCCCACCGCCGACGCCGAGGCCGGGTCGGACGCCGGCTTCAGCGACAGCAGCAGCACGACACCGGACACCGTCGCGGCGGTGGCCAGCACGACCCGCCGAATGGGGTGGCTCTTCCTCATCTGTCCCTAGCTCCCGCTCACATCTCGAACGACTCGTGATGGATGCGGCGGGCGGGTACCCCCGCGCCGCGCAGTGCCTCGTACACCGACTGCGCGAACCCGGGCGGGCCGCACATGAAGACGTCGTGGTGGTCGATGTCCGGGATCTTCTTCTGGAGGTTCTCCGCGGAGATGTCCGGCCGCTCGCCCTCGGGGCTGTTGACCGCGTACATCAGCCGGGCGCCCCGCTCCTCGGCGATCGCCGCGAGCTCGTCCCACAGCGCCAGGTCCCCGGTGGTGTTGGCCCGGTAGAGCAGGGTGATGTCCCCGGCCGCCCCGGGCAGCGTCTCGAACAGCGCGCGCATCGGGGTGATGCCGACCCCGCCCGCCACCAGCAGCACCTTGCCGCGGCTGCGGCGCTGCGCGGTGAGCGCGCCGTACGGCCCCTCGGCGTACACCCGGGTGCCGGGCGTCAGTTCGCGCAGCCGGGCACTGTGGTCGCCGATCGCCTTCACCGTGATCCGCAGCATGTCGGGCCGGGGCGCCGCCGACAGCGAGTACGGGTGCGAGCTGAACCGCATGCCCGGCGCGAGGAACCGCCAGCGGAAGAACTGGCCCGCCTCCGCGCCCATCCGGTGCAGCTTCCGCCCGCCGATCAGCACCGACACGATGCCCGGGGTCTCCTCGATGACCGCCTCGACCCGCATCCGGTGACGGACGTTCAGCCGGATCGGGACGAGGATCCGGTACCAGACCACGAGGGCGGTGACCGTGCCGTACAGGCCGTACCAGAACGTCTTGGCGGCCGGCTCGACCGCGAAGTCGTTTCCCGTGGTGATCTGGTGCCAGAACGTCAGGAACACGGCCGCGTACGTCAGCAGATGGACGTGGTACCAGGTGTCGTACGGCATCCGGCGCCGGATGCCCCCGATGGACGTCAGCCCGATGAGCACGAACAGGCCCGTGCCGATGGCGGCCTTGCCCATGTCCGGCAGCTGCTCGACGGAGTCGACGGTCTGCTGCACGATGTCGCCGAGCGACTTGCCCGCCTGCAGCGCATACCCCCACATGATGAGGAACACGTGCGCGACGATCAGGCAGAGCGTGTACCGGCCGCTCATCGCGTGCCAGCGGGCCACCCGGTCGGAGCCGACCCGTCGCTCCAGCGCCGGCACCCGTGCCATCTGGAGCACGACGAGCGCCATCAGATAGCCCGCCAGCAGTCCGGTGATCCGGCCCGCGTTGAGGATCCTGCTGTTGTCGTCGGCGATCGAGGGGGTGTTGTGCCACCAGAGCCACAGCACCGCCGTCGCACCCGCCCAGACCGCGAGCAGCAGCGGGACGGCCGGGGAGCGGCGCGGGCGGATGCGGCGCATCGTCTGGCGGCGGGCGGCACGTCCGCCTGCGAGCGTGGTGGTCACGGTTCCTCCGGGGGACTTGACCCAATGGCCCACAGATACGTGCCGCGTCCGCCGAGTGTTCAGAGGCCGGCCGAGTCGAGGGCGGACTGGAGGGACTGCTGGTAGCCGGTGCTCGTGTAGGTGGCGCCGGACACCATGTCGATCTGCGCGCTCTGCGCCGCCAGCACCTCGCGCCGCAGCTGGGGGAGCGCGTAGCTGTTGATCTCCTGGTCGCGCGGGTTGTCCTGCGGGTACTGCACGGCCGTCACGTCCGTGACCCTGCCGCTCTCGATCGTCACCCGCACCTGCACCGGTCCCCAGCGGGTCTGGACGGTGTCACCCGTGACGGTCCTGCTCTTGGAGGTGGTGCCGCCCGGGGCCGTACTGCCCGACACGGCGGGCGACTTCGCGCCGGCGGTCACCACCGTGGGCGGGGTGTGCGGTTTCAGCGACAGCAGCATGACCATCCCGGACACCGTGGCGGCACTCGCCAGGACGATCCGGCGCAGGGGGCGGTTCTTCTTCAGCGCGTGCACTTGGAGGGCCTCACAGCTCGAACGACTCGTGGTGGATACGGCGGTCCGGCACCCCGGCCGCCCGCAGTGCCGCGTACACGTCCCGTGCGAAGCCGGGCGGCCCGCACACGTAGACGTCGTGGCCGGGCAGCCCGGGGATCGCGGCGCGCAGCGACTCCGCGGTGACGGGCGGGCGTTCGCCCCGGGGACCGTTCAGGGCGTACAGCACGCGGGCGCCGCGCCACCGGGCGATCGCCTCCAGTTCGCCGCCGAGCGCGAGGTCCTCGGCGGACCGCGCCCGGTACAGCAGGGTGACCTCGCCGGGCAGCGTCTCGAACAGCGCGCGCAGGGGGGTGACGCCGACCCCGGCCGCGATCAGCAGCGAGCGGCCGCCGGTGGCCCGCTCCGCGGTCAGGGAGCCGTACGGGCCCTCCGCCCACACCCGGGTGCCGGGCCGCAGCAGCGACACGGCGGCGCTGTGGTCGCCGAGCGCCTTGACCGTGACGCGCAGCAGGTCGGGGCGCGGCGGCGCCGACAGGGAGTACGGCGTGGAGGTCCGGCCCATCCCGTCGGCCAGGAACCGCCAGCGGAAGAACTGCCCCGGTAGCGCGCCCAGTTCGTCCAGGTGCCGCCCGCGCACCACGACGGAGTACACCCCCGGTGCCTCCCGGTGCACGGAGTCCACACGCAGCCGGTGCCGCCGGTTGAGCCGCACCGGGGCGAGGATCCGGAACCACACCACCAGCGCCGCGACACCCAGGTACAGGGCGTACCAGACCGCGGTGGCGGACGTGCTGCCGGCGAACTGCTCACCCAGCGTCAGCTGGTGGAAGAAGGCCAGGAAGACGGCCGCGTAGGTGAGCAGATGGACGTAGTACCAGAACTCGTGGCGGACGCGGCGGCGGGCGGCCCGCACCGACGTGACGCCGACCGCGAAGAGGATCACCGTGCCGGCGGTGGCCTTGAGCATGTCCGGGTAGTCGAGCACCACGGTGACCGTCTCGCGCCACCACGAGACCCCGTCCTGGGCGGCGTACCCGGCCAGGACGAGCGTGATGTGCGCGACCAGCAGGCAGAGCGTGTACCGGCCGGCCATCGCGTGCCAGCGCGCCACCCGGTCCGAGCCGATCCGGGTCTCCAGCAGCGGCACCCGCGCCATCAGGCCGACCAGCACCGCGCAGGCGTACCCGCACAGCAGTCCCGCGATACGCCCGGCTCCGGTGAGCGGTCCGGCCGTACCGACCACCGCGCCGGTGTCGGCCCACCAGAGCGCGACCACGGCCGCCGCCCCGGCCCAGAGCACGGCCAGCACCGGTCCGGCGGGGGAGGGCCGTGCCGTCCCCGGCCGGGGCGGGGCGGTCCGCCCGGTCTCCACGGTGGTCATCAGTGCCGTTCCCTTCGTCCGTCAGCCAGGCCACTGTGCGGGCCGAACCTCTGAGCCGGCTCTGAAAAGGGCGGCTTCAGAGGGTTCTCCGAGGGTCTTCTCAGAGAGGTCTCAGACAGGGGCGGCACCCTCTCAGAGGAAACTCACAGGACCTGGGGCCGCTGCTCGCCCCGCGCAGGAGCGATGCTGGTGGACGCGATGCACACGACCCGGCCGGGCCGCCCGGCCCTCACCCGCCCCGACGGGACCCCGCCGCGGGTCCTCGTCGTCGACGACGACCCCGACCTCGCGGAGGTCCTCACCGGTGCCCTGCGCTACGAGGGCTGGCAGGTCCGCGCGGCCGGCGACGGGGCCGCCGCGCTCACCGCGGCCCGCGAGCTGCTGCCGGACGCCGTCGTCCTCGACGTGATGCTCCCGGACACCGACGGGTTCGCCGTGCTGCGCCGCCTGCACGAGGTGAAGCCCGACGTGTGCGTGCTGTTCCTCACCGCGCGGGACGCGGTGGAGGACCGGATAGCGGGCATCACCGCGGGCGGCGACGACTACGTCACCAAGCCCTTCAGCCTGGAGGAGGTCGTGGCCCGCCTGCGCGGACTGCTGCGCCGGGCCGGGATGGCCCGCCGGCCGGAGGAGGGACCGCGGCTGACCGTCGGCGACCTGGTGATGGACGAGGACGCGCGCGAGGTGACCCGGGCCGGCGGGCTGATCGACCTCTCGCCGACCGAGTTCGAACTCCTCCGCTTCCTCATGCGCAACCCGCGCCGGGTGCTCAGCAAGGCGCAGATCCTCGACCGGGTCTGGTCCTACGACTTCGGCGGCCGGGCCCACGTGGTCGAGCTGTACATCTCCTACCTGCGCAAGAAGATCGACGCGGGCCGTGACCCCATGATCCACACCGTGCGCGGGGCGGGCTACGTCCTGAAGCCGGTGACCAGGTGAACCGCGCGCGCCGGCTGCCCCGCCCCCGCACCCTGCGCGCCCGGCTCACCGTCGGCCTGGTGGTCCTGCTGGCCGTGAGCTGCGCCGCCGTCGGACTGGCCGCGGTCGTCGAACTGAACGGCTTCCTCACCCAGCGCCTGGACCAGCAGCTCATCCAGGCCGGCACCCGTTTCCCGGAGAGCCTGGAGCACGCAGGAAAGCTGCCCGACGATCACGACGGCGACGAACGCGGCGACACCCGCCGCATGGCCACCGGCACCTTCGGCGCCCGCCTGCTGCACGGCACCGTCACCCACAGCGGCCTCATCCGCTCGGGCGACCCCTCCGCGGACCTGGACGTCGGCCTGACCGCGCGGGACGCGCGGCGGCTGGCCCGGACACCGGCCGACGGCCGGCCCCACACCGTCGAACTGTCCGCGCTCGGCCACTACCGGCTCACCGCGTCCCCCGGCCGGGACGGGGACGTGCTGATCGTCGGACTCCCGCTGGAGCCGGTCGAGGCCACGGTGCACCGGCTGGAACTGGTGGCCGGCGCGGTCTTCGGGCTGGCCCTCGTGGTGACCGGGGTGGCGGGCGCCCTCTGGGTCCGCTGGTCCCTGCGCCCCCTGGGCCGGGTCACCACCACCGCCACCCGGGTCGCCGAACTTCCGCTGGCCAGCGGCGAGGTGATCCTTCCGGCGCGGACCGCGGACAGCGACCCGCACAGCGAGGTCGGCCAGGTCGCCGCGGCCCTCGACCGCATGCTCGGCCACGTCGGGGACGCCCTCGCCCAACGGCACGCGAGCGAGGAGCGCCTGCGCCGCTTCGCCGCGGACGCCAGCCACGAACTGCGCACCCCGGTCGCCTCGGTCCGCGGTCACGCCGAACTGGCCCTGCTGCACCCCGGCCCGGTGCCGCCCGAGGTCACCCGGGCCCTGGAGCGCATCGCGGCCGAGTCGTCCCGGATGGGTCTGATGGTCGACGACCTGCTGCTGCTCGCCCGGCTCGACGCCGGCCGCCCGCTGGAGCGCCGGCCGGTCGACCTGACCCACCTGGTCCTGGACGCGGTCACCGACGCCCGGGCCGCGGGTCCGGACCACCGCTGGACCCTCGACCTGCCCCGGGAGCCGGTCACCGTCGCGGGGGACGCCCACCGCCTCCAGCAGGTGCTGGCCAACCTGCTCGCCAACGCGCGTCTGCACACCCCGAAGGGCACCGAGGTCACGGTGACCCTGGAGGCCGGGCCGGAGACGGTCGGACTGTCCGTGCACGACGACGGCCCCGGTGTGCCCGAGGACGTCCGGCCGGCCGTCTTCGAGCGGTTCACCCGGGCGGAGCACCGCCGCAGGCCGGACGCCCCCGGCGGGGGAGCGGGGCTGGGGCTGGCGATCGTGGCGGCGGTGGTGGAGGCGCACGGGGGCGGCGTCGGGGTGGAGAGTGCTCCGGGTTCGACCGCGTTCACCGTGCGGCTGCCTGCCGCTGCCGGGCTCAGTAGCGGGTGATCGCCGTGTCCCCGCCGTCCGTTCCGATGGCGACGTGCGGCTTCCTCCCCGGCTCCGCCCACTGCAGGATCCGCCGCATCGCGTCCTGTGGGACGGACACGCAACCTGCCGTCGCGGCACGGCCGTTGACATGCAGGAAGATGCCGGCGCCGCGCCCGTGCACCGGCCGGTCGTAGTTGAACCCGATGACGAGTCCGTGCGCGTACTGGGTCGGGTAGGAGACCAGGTGCTCGGACTCGGCGGCGCGGCAGTCGGCGGGCAGCGGGTCCACCCACCGGTTGTACGCGTCCGAGTCGTTGTCCTGGCACCACCAGGAACTCTCCAGCACCGGCCGGTACGTGACGTGGGTCCCCTCGGGCGCCGCCTTGGTCCCGAAGGCGAACGGGAGGTCGTACAGGCCGGTGGGCGTCGTGTTCGTGCCCTGTTTCCGCGACCCGCCCTCGACGAGCCCGTTCGCCCCGAACCGTCCCGGTGCGGAGCCGGCCTGCACCCACTGCCCGTCCCGCAGGTCCCACCAGGCGACCGTTCCCGACGTCGCGCCGGCGTCCGCGGCCTGGGCGGTGATCAGCTGGGTGCCGCCGCCCGTGTCCGCCAGCCGCGCGGGCAGCGCGGCCGGCTCGGGGGCGGCCCGGAGGCCGAGCAGGCCGAGGGAGGAGACCGAGACGAGGGCGAGGACGACACCTGGGCGCATGGCTCAGACCGTAGACGGAGGCAGCGGCAGCGGCAGCCCGGGTAGTCCGTCCAGGCTGGTCGCGATGTGCTCCTTCTTGGCGAAGTAGGCGCTCAGCGAGGCGTCGTCCTCCCGGGAGAAGCGCCTGCCGTGCAGATCGCGGTCCTCCTCGTAGGCCATGTGGGGAACGGCGTACCCGCAGCTGTCCCGGACGGTCTCGGCGTGCACGACGACGATCGCGCGCAGCCCGTGCGCTCCCGGCTCGATGTCCGGGAAGCGGGTCAGCAGCTCGGCGAAGCGCGGGTCGTCCCGGAAGACGGGCTCGCCCCGGCCGTGCACGCGCACGATGTTCGGCGGTCCCTGGAAGGCGCACCACATCAGGGTGATTCGTCCGTTCTCCCTGAGGTGCGCGATCGTCTCGGCGGTCGAACCGGCGAAGTCCAGGTAGGCGACGGTCAGTTCGTCCAGCACGGCGAACGAGCCGCGCAGTCCCTTCGGGGAGAGGTTGACGGTGCCGTCGGCGGACAGCGGGGCGGTGGCGGTGAAGAAGAGGGGCTGCTCCTCGATGAACGTGCGGAGCCTGCCGTCGATGCGCTCATAGGTCTTTCCCATATCTAACGATTATCGACGAACATCGTTCGTTTGTCTAAGGAATAACCGGAGTCGTGGCCCCGCCCGCCGGGTCACCCGGAAGTGCGATTGACGAATCATGCAGAGTTCTGCATACTCATGCATGTCAGCGAATGCACTGTGAGGAGAAACCCGTGACCGAGCGCGTCGTACTCGCCTATTCGGGCGGTCTGGACACCTCCGTCGCCATCGGCTGGATCGCCGAGGAGACGGGCGCCGAGGTCATCGCCGTTGCGGTCGACGTCGGCCAGGGCGGCGAGGACCTCGACGTCATCCGCAAGCGCGCCCTCGCGTGCGGCGCGGTGGAGGCCGAGGTCGCCGACGCCAAGGACGAGTTCGCCGACGAGTACTGCCTCCCGGCGATCAAGGCCAACGCCCTGTACATGGACCGCTACCCGCTGGTCTCCGCCCTCTCCCGGCCGACGATCGTCAAGCACCTCGTCGCCGCCGCCAAGAAGCACGGCGCCACCACGGTCGCCCACGGCTGCACCGGCAAGGGCAACGACCAGGTCCGCTTCGAGGCCGGCATCGTCGCCCTCGCCCCCGACCTGAAGTGCATCGCCCCGGTCCGCGACTACGCGATGACCCGGGACAAGGCGATCGCCTTCTGCGAGGCCAAGCAGCTCCCGATCGCCACCACCAAGAAGTCCCCGTACTCCATCGACCAGAACGTCTTCGGGCGCGCGGTCGAGACGGGCTTCCTGGAGGACATCTGGAACGCCCCGATCGAGGACATCTACGAGTACACCTCCAACCCGGCCGTCCCGCGCGAGGCCGACGAGGTGGTCATCACCTTCAAGCAGGGCGTCCCGGTCGCCCTCGACGGCAAGCCCGTCACCGTCCTGCAGGCCATCCAGCAGCTCAACGAGCGCGCCGGCGCCCAGGGCATCGGCCGGATCGACATGGTCGAGGACCGTCTCGTCGGCATCAAGTCCCGCGAGGTCTACGAGGCCCCGGGCGCGATCGCGCTCATCACGGCCCACCAGGAGCTGGAGAACGTCACCGTCGAGCGTGAGCTGGCCCGCTACAAGCGGCAGGTCGAGCAGCGCTGGGGCGAGCTGGTCTACGACGGCCAGTGGTTCTCCCCGCTCAAGCGCGCCCTGGAGGGCTTCATCGACGAGGCCAGCCAGCACGTCTCCGGCGACATCCGGATGACCCTGCACGGCGGCCGCGCGGTCGTCACCGGCCGGCGCTCGGAGTCGTCCCTGTACGACTTCAACCTGGCCACCTACGACACCGGCGACACCTTCGACCAGGCGGCTGCCAAGGGCTTCATCGACATCTACAGCCTGTCGTCGAAGATCGCCGCCAAGCGCGACCTCGCCTGACCGCGTACGGCCTTCGGGTCGCCTCGCGCGCATCAGCCTGACAGCCGCCTCCTCGCCTGCAAGGGTGGGGAGGCGGTCGCACAGAGGCCTCTGTGCCACACAGACCACCTCCGAGGAGCAACGCAAGTGAGCAGCAACAGCGGTGACGTACGGCTCTGGGGCGGCCGTTTCGCCGACGGTCCCGCCGAGGCCCTGGCCAAGCTGTCCGCGTCCGTCCACTTCGACTGGCGGCTCGCGCCCTACGACATCGCCGGTTCGCGTGCCCACGCGCGCGTGCTGCACAAGGCGGGCCTGCTCACCGAGGACGAGCTGACGCGCATGATCGCCGGGCTCGACCGGCTGGAGGCGGACGTCGCCGACGGCTCCTTCGTGGGCACGATCGCCGACGAGGACGTCCACACCGCCCTGGAGCGCGGCCTGCTGGAGCGGCTCGGCCCGGACCTCGGCGGCAAGCTGCGCGCCGGCCGCTCCCGCAACGACCAGGTCGCGACGCTCTTCAGGATGTACCTGCGGGACCACGCCCGGATCGTCGGCGGCCTCGTCGCCGACCTCCAGGACGCGCTGATCGGCCTCGCCGAGGCCCACCCCGACGTGGCCATGCCCGGCCGCACGCACCTCCAGCACGCCCAGCCGGTGCTCTTCGCCCACCACGTCCTCGCCCATGTGCAGTCCCTGTCCCGGGACGCCGAGCGGCTGCGCCAGTGGGACGAGCGGACCGCCGTCTCGCCGTACGGATCCGGCGCGCTGGCCGGCTCCTCCCTCGGACTGGACCCGGAGGCGGTGGCCAGGGACCTCGGCTTCGAGCACGGCAGCGTCGGGAACTCCATCGACGGCACGGCGTCCCGGGACTTCGTGGCCGAGTTCGCCTTCATCACCGCGATGATCGGCGTGAACCTCTCCCGGATCGCCGAGGAGATCATCATCTGGAACACGAAGGAGTTCTCCTTCGTGACCCTGCACGACGCCTTCTCCACGGGCTCGTCGATCATGCCGCAGAAGAAGAACCCGGACATCGCCGAGCTGGCGCGCGGCAAGTCCGGCCGGCTGATCGGCAACCTCACCGGGCTCATGGCGACCCTCAAGGCCCTCCCCCTCGCCTACAACCGCGACCTCCAGGAGGACAAGGAGCCGGTCTTCGACTCCTGTGACCAGCTGGAGGTGCTGCTGCCCGCCTTCACCGGCATGGTCGCCACCCTCACGGTCCACCGCGAGCGCATGGAGGAACTGGCCCCGGCCGGGTTCTCGCTCGCCACCGACATCGCCGAGTGGCTGGTCAGGCAGGGCGTGCCGTTCCGCGTGGCCCACGAGGTCGCCGGCGAGTGCGTGAAGGCCGCCGAGGCCGAGGGCAAGGAACTGGACGACCTCACGGACGAGCAGTTCGCGAAGATCTCCGCGCACCTCACGCCCGAGGTCCGTACCGTCCTGAACGTCCCGGGCGCCCTCGCCTCCCGCAACGGCCGCGGCGGCACGGCCCCGAGCGCCGTCGCGATCCAGCTGGCGGAGGTCAAGGCGGACGTGGCCGGCCAGCACACCTGGGCGACGGCCCGGCAGCAGGCCTGACCCCCTTCCGCACCCGGAGGCGAAGGGCGTCACGGGTTACGTTGGTCGCGAGCCGTACCGTGCCCGACCGAACGGAGCCCGCGATGCCCTTCGCCCGCCTGGCCGCAGCGACGACCCCCACCTGTCACATCGGACTGGGCCTCGCCGCGGTGGGCCGTCCCGGCTACATCAACCTCGGCCGGGACCGCGACCTCGGGGACAACCGCAGCGCGGACGCCCTGCGCGCCCGCACCCACGAACTCCTCGACGCCGCCTACGCCCAGGGCGTCCGCTACTTCGACGTCGCCCGCTCCTACGGCCGTTCGGAGGAGTTCCTCGCCGACTGGCTCCACGCCCGCCCCGACGTCGACGACGTGGTCGTCGGCAGCAAGTGGGGCTACACCTACACCGCGGGCTGGTCCACCGACGCCGACAAGCACGAGGTCAAGGACCACGGCCTGGCGACCTACGAGCGCCAGCGCGCCGAGTCCGACACCCTGCTCGGCGACCGGCTCGACCTCTACCAGATCCACTCGGTGACCCCGGACAGCCCCGCGCTCACCGACAAGGAACTCCACGCCAGGCTCGCGGAGGCCGCCGCCGGTGGCCTGACCGTCGGCTTCTCCACCAGCGGCCCCGCCCAGGCCGAGGCCGTCCGCGCCGCCCTCGCCGTCACGGTCGGCGGCGAACCGCTCTTCCGGACCGTGCAGTCGACGTACAACGCCCTGGAGACCTCCGTGGCCCCGGCGCTCGCCGAGGCGTACGACGCCGGCCTCACCGTGATCGTCAAGGAGGGCATGGCCAACGGCCGGCTGGCGGCACCGCACGCCCCGGAGGCGCTGCGGGCCGTGGCCGAGGAGTCCGGGCTCGGCTGCGACGCCGTCGCCCTCGCGTGGATCCTGCGCCGGCCGTGGACCGGTGTCGTCCTGTCCGGCGCCGCGACCGTCGGCCAGCTCGTCTCCAACCTGCACGCCCCGGCGGTCGACCTCGACGAGGAGCAGCTGGACCGCCTCGACGCGCTGGCCGAGGAGCCGCGCGTCTACTGGGAGCGGCGCGGACAGCTGCCCTGGCACTGACGAGAACCGCCGATCACCAGCGGCGATGAGTCACGCATGCCTATTGTGAGACACGAATGTCTCACATGGGCTACACTTGTCTCATGGCCATCGATCGTGACCACGTGCTGCGCAGCGCAGCCGCCCTGCTGACCCGCAAGTCCACCGCCACCATGGACGAGGTCGCCAAGGCCGCGGGAATCAGCCGGGCCACGCTGCACCGCCACTTCGCCGGCCGCGACGCGCTCGTACGGGCGCTGGAGGCGCTCGGCATCGCCGAGTGCGAGGCGGCGCTGGACGCGGCCCGCCCGGACGAGGGCCCGGCGGGCGAGGCCGTCCGCCGCCTGGTCCGCGCGATCGAACCCTCGGCGGCCCTGCTGGCCTTCCTCTACACCGAGAACCAGCTGTTCGAGGGCGAGGGGCAGAACCAGGGCTGGGCCCGCATGGACGAACGCCTCACGGCCCTGTTCCGGCGCGGCCAGGAGAGCGGCGAGTTCCGCATCGACCTCACGCCGGCCTGGCTCACCGAGGCGCTCTACGGCCTGCTGGCCTCCGCCGCCTGGGCCGTGTGCGAGGGCCGCGTGGCCTCCAAGGACTTCACCCACTCGATCGTCGAGCTGCTGCTCGGCGGCGCCCGCCGCCCGAACGCCTGAGGCGACGCACGGCGCGGGAACAGCACAGACGACAAGCACAGCGCACGCAAGAAGAGAGGAATCATGACCAGCACCCTGCAGCCGGCTCGTGCGGCGGAGGTGGAGAAGCGCCCGGGCCGCTGGCTCGCGCTCTCCGTCCTCGTCCTGGCCGTGCTGCTGGTGGCCGTCGACGCCACCGTCCTCGGCCTGGCGACCCCCTACATCAGCGAAGACCTGAACCCCTCCGGCACCCAGCTGCTGTGGATCGGTGACGTCTACTCTTTCGTCATCGCCGGCCTGCTGGTCTCCATGGGCAGCCTCGGCGACCGCATCGGACGCAAGCGGATCCTGCTCGGCGGTGCCACCGCGTTCGGCGCCGTGTCCGTGCTGAACGCGTACGCGACGACCCCGGAACTCATGATCCTGGCCCGGGCGTTGCTGGGCGTCGCGGGCGCGACCCTGATGCCCGCCACCCTCGCCCTGATCCGCAACCTCTTCCACGACGCGCGCGAGCGCAGCCTCGCCGTCGGCATCTGGGGCGCCACCGCCTCCGCCGGTACGGCCGTCGGGCCCATCGCGGGCGGATTCCTGCTCGAGCACTTCTGGTGGGGGTCGGTCTTCCTGATCAACCTGCCGGTCATGGCGGTCCTGGTCCTCGTGGGCATCCGCACCCTGCCCGAGTCCCGCAATCCGAACCCCGGCCCCTGGGACCTGGCGAGCGTGCTGCTGTCGCTGGTCGGCATGATCGGCATCGTGTACGCGGTCAAGGAGCTGGCCACCCACGGCCTCACCTGGTCCACCGTCGCGGCGGCCCTGCTGGGCGCCGCAGCGCTGTACGGGTTCGTCCACCGCCAGCTCACGATGCCGACGCCGCTGCTGGACATGCGGCTGTTCGGGCGCCGGGGCTTCAGCGGGGCGGTCCTCGCCGACCTGCTGACCGTGCTCGGCATGTCCGGCCTGGTGTTCTTCCTCTCCCAGTACCTGCAACTCGTCCAGGGCAGGCGCCCGTTCGAGGCGGGCCTCGCGGAAGTGCCCGCGGCCGTCGGCGCGGTCGCGGCCGGTCTGGTCGCCGGCCGCGCGGCCCGGCGCTTCTCGGTCCGCGCCGTGGTCTCGGGCGGTCTGGCGGCCGTCGGCCTGGCCCTGGCCGTGCTGACCATGCTCGGCCGGACCACCGGCTACCCGGTCCTCGGCGCCGCCCTGCTCGTCGTCGGTGTCGGCGCGGGCTTCTCCTTCACGGTCACCGCAGACGTGATCCTCTCCAGCGTGCCGAAGGACCAGGCGGGCGCCGCCTCGGCGGTCTCCGAAACGGCGTACGAACTGGGCGCGGCCCTGGGCATCGCCCTGCTGGGCTCGATCGTGACCGGCGTCTACCGCGGCTTCGCCGGCCCGGCCGGCACCCCGGCCCAGGCCCACGAGTCCCTGGGCGCGGCGGTGGAGTCGTCGGCCCACCTGCCCCCGCACTCGGCGGAGGCACTGCTGACGGCGGCCCGCGACTCCTTCGTCCACGGCCTGCAACTGGCCTCGGGCGCCGGAGCGGCGGTCCTGCTGGGCACGGCGGTCGCGGCCTGGTTCCTGCTGAAGGGCCAGAAGCTGGAGGGCGCGGAGTAGGCCGGACACCTCAGGGGCGCGGGAAGCAGCGTGCGCGAGCACGCCGCACCCGCGCCCTGTCGCGCCCCGCCCCTCAGCGCTTGTAACCCAGCACCGTCATCATCCCGCTCTCCGAGTGGTACTGGTTGTGGCAGTGCAGCATCCACAGCCCGGGGTTGTCGGCGTCGAAGTCGACGACCAGCTTGCGGTGCGGCAGCACGATCGCGGTGTCCTTGCGGGCGCCGACCGCGTCCAGACCGGTCATCGCGAAGGTGTGCCCGTGCAGGTGCAGGGGATGCCACATGTCGGTGGCGTTGATGAGGGTGAGCCGTACCCGCTCACCGGCGCGGACCGGGTGGCGCTGCCGCACCGAGTAGGGCTCGTGGTCGAAGGCCCAGTCGAACTTCTTCATGCCGCCGGTGAGCCTGATGCGCATCTCCCGGTCGGGGCGGCGGTCGTGGAGGGCCACGGAGTCGTGGGGCAGCAGGCGGCGGGCGGGGACGGTGTTCCCGTCGAGTTCGTCCGGGTGGACGTCGGCCGGCGGGAGGTTCTTGTTCCCCTTCGAGGTGCGCAGGACCGCCACGGCCCTGCCGTTCTTGCCCTCGGGAAGGGCGACCAGCGGGAACACACCGTCCTTGGCGGTGATCAGCACGTCGTAGCGCTCGGCCATGCCGACGAGGAGGGCGTCCGTCGTCTTGTGCTTCACGGGGTAGCCGTCGGTGTGCGTGACGGTCATCCGGTGACCGCCCAGGGCGACCCGGAAGGCGGTCTCGGAGCCGGCGTTGATGATGCGCAGCCGGACCCGGTCGCCTGGACGGCAGCGGAACACCGACGGGTCCTTGGGCAGCCGCCCGTTGACGAGGTAGTGCGGGTAGGCGACGCTGCCGCCCTCGCCGTGCAGCATGCGGCTGTGGGAGTCGTGCAGCACCCGGGAGGGGCCCGTGGGCTTCTTGGGCTTCTTGGCCTTCTTGGACGGTGCGGGATGCGCGGAGTGCCCGCCCGGGCTCGGGCTGCCGTGACCGGGACCCATCGCCATGCCGCCCATGTCCATGGCGCCACCGGGCTTGAGCTGCTCCAGGACCTGCTCGGGGGTGGAGCCCTCCACTCCGTCCAGCCAGTCGTCGAGGACCAGGACCCACTCCTTGTCGTAGGAGAGGGGCTCCTTGGGATCGTCGACGACGAGCGGCGCGTACAGCGCCCGGTCGGCCTGCATGCCGACGTGGGAGTGCAGCAGATAGGTCCCCGGATGCGGGACGGTGAACCGGTAGCCGAACTCGTCCCCGGGCCGGATGGCCGCCTGGGTCAGGTCCGGGACGCCGTCCATGTCGCAGCGCAGCCGTACCCCGTGGGAGTGCAGGGTGGTGGTGGCGGGCAGCCGGTTGGCGAACGTCAGGTCGAGCACGTCACCGGCGGTGACCCGGACCAGCGGGCCGGGCACCGTCTCGTTGTACGCCCAGGTGTGGACCCGCCGCCCGCCCAGATCCAGCTCGGCCTCGGCGGCGGTGAACCGGTAGGTGCGCACGCGGCCCGTCCCGCGCTTCCGTTCGGCGGCGAGGACCTCGGGATCCGACGGATTGACGTACCCCCGTGGCCCCTCTGGGACGAACGCCTTCTCGCCACCCGTGTGTTGGGGGCCGGAGCTGGGCTCGGATCCGGAGCCGGTGCAGGAGGCGAGGAGTCCTGCGCCGGCGGCGGCGATCGGGGCACGGAGAAGGGTACGCCGAGAAGGTTTGTACATGTCTGAATCAGACATGTTATGTGGTCATATGGCTTGTAGATGCGGCCGAATGCCCGATGTGTCGGCGACAGATTCCACCGGCAGGCGGACGGTCCGGGCCGTCGCGTCCGTCCGGGCGGACGATCTCAGGCGGCCTTGGCCTTCGTGGCGTACATGTCGACGTACTCCTGGCCCGACAGCCGCATGACCTCGGCCATGACCGAGTCGGTCACGGCCCGCAGCACGTAGCGGTCCCGGTCCATGCCGTCGTACCGGGAGAACTCCATGGCCTCGCCGAACCGGACGGTCACCCGGCCGGGCCGCGGGATGCCCCGCCCGCCCGGCTGCAGCTTGTCGGTGCCGATCATGGCGAACGGGACGACCGGCGCGCCGGTCATCAGGGTCAGCCGGGCGATACCGGTGCGCCCGCGGTAGAGCCGGCCGTCGGGGGAGCGGGTGCCCTCGGGGTAGATCCCGAAGACCTTGCCCTCCTCCAGGATCCGGCGCCCGGTCATCAGCGCGGCCACGCCGCCGTTGGCGCCGTCCCGGTCGACCGGGATCATGCCGACGCCGGTGAAGAACCACGCCATCAGACGGCCCTTCACGCCCTTGCCGGTGACGTACTCGTCCTTGCCGATGAAGAGCACCTGCCGCTTGGTGACGATCGGCAGCACGATCGAGTCGATGAACGTGAGGTGATTACCGGCCAGGATCACCGGACCGTCCCCCGGGATGTTCTCCACGCCCTCCACCTGTGGGCGGAACATCAGGCGCATGATCGGTGCGAGCACTGCCTTGATGAGCGCGAAGCGGGACAACGGGTCCTCCGATGTCGAGGTGAGCGATATGAGTCTGTGCAGGTGAGGACATTACTCGCGGCGCGTGGCCGAACGCACATCGGGTGCGGCCGGTTCACCGAGGTCTTACGTACTGTTGACACGGGTTTACCTGCGGTGACGCCTCGGGGACGGCCCGTCACCTCGTGAAGAGGATGTGACGGACATCGCGCCGGGTCCTCACTCTTCCGGCTACCCGGACCCCGCCCGGCGATGCCGACGGGCCGTCATGTTCCGCCGCACGGCGGACACACGGCGGCACCCGGGTGTTCCGGTCGAGGACTCCCGTCCGTCATGTGCACACCCCTACGATCGGCCCGCACGAAAGGCGCGAGCCGTACCGCACGGTGCGGACCGCGAAGGGTGCGCCGACGGTACGGCGCGGCGCGGACGGCAGGAGGACGCCCATGGGCGGCGACCAGGCGAACGAGCGGACACAGGGCATCACGGGGCGGCGGGCGATCCTCGGCGCGGCGGTGCTCGGCGCGGGCGGAGCGGTCCTCGGACTGCCGGGTGCGGCCAGAGCCGCCGAGTCCCGTACGGCCGGGCACGGCGGCCGCGGACTGAAGGGCCTGCCGGTGCCGACGATCATCGGCCACCGGGGAGCCAGCGGCTACCGCCCCGAGCACACCTTCGGCTCGTACGAGCTGGCCCTCGACCTCGGCGCCGACATCGTCGAGGCGGGCGACCTGGTCCCGACGAAGGACGGGCACCTGGTGTGCCGGCACGAGCCGGAGATCGGCGGCACCACGGACGTCGCCTCCCACCCCGAGTTCGCCGGCCGCAGGACCACCAAGGTCCTCGACGGTGTCTCCACGACCGGCTGGTTCACCGAGGACTTCACGCTCGCCGAGCTGAAGACGCTGCGTGCGGTCGAGCGGATCCCCGCCAACCGGCCGCACAACACCCTCTACAACGGGCGCTGGGAGATCCCCACGTTCGAAGAGGTCCTCGCATGGCAGGACGAGCAGACCCGCAAGCGCGGCCGGCAGGTGTGGATCTACCCCGAGACCAAGCACCCCACCTACTTCCGGGGGCTCGGCCTCGGCCTGGAGGAGCGGGTCGCCAAGCTGCTGCGCAAGCACGGCAAGGACGGCCGGAAGTCGCCGGTCATCCTGCAGTCCTTCGAGCCCACCAGCATC
Source organism: Streptomyces sp. NPDC015139 (assembly GCF_043079785.1). Classification (NCBI taxonomy): domain Bacteria; kingdom Bacillati; phylum Actinomycetota; class Actinomycetes; order Kitasatosporales; family Streptomycetaceae; genus Streptomyces; species Streptomyces sp. NPDC015139. Next base: position 275,426 of record NZ_JBIBUW010000010.1, read on the forward strand.
CAGAAGCTGAACCAGCTGGTCGACAACCCGCTCGTCGTCCTGCTCTCCTCGGCCGGCAGCCGCCCCTACGACTTCGTCGAGACGGGTGACCCGCGCACGGTCGCCGACCTGATCACGCCCAAGGGTCTCCGGGAGATCGCCGGCTACGCCCAGGGCATCGGCCCGACCCTGGACCTGGTCATCCCGAAGAACGCGGACGGCACCCTGGCGCAGCCGACCACCCTGGTCGCCGACGCGCACAAGGTGGGCCTGATCCTGCACCCGTACACCATGCGCAATGAGAACCCCTTCCTGCCGGCCGAGTACCGCAAGGGCGGCGCGGCCGACGCCTACGGCGATGCCTTCGGCGCCTTCAGGACGTACTTCGCCACCGGGATCGACGGCGTCTTCACCGACAACGCCGACACCGGCCTGCTCGCCCGGGCCGACTTCCTCAACGGCTGATCCGCGTCAACCGGCCGCCGTGCCGGCACCCCCTTCGGGGTGACTACGGGCCGTCCCGGCAACCCGCCGCCGGGGCGGTTCGTCGTTTCGCACATGACACACGAACTGGTAGCCGACCTGCATCCGCTGCTCACCGCCGAGGCCCTGGCCGAGGCGCATGCCTCCGGGGGCGAGCCGGGCGATCTGGAGCAGGCCGTCTGGCTCCGTCTGCTGGAGCGGCTGGAGAGTGACGGGCCGCCGCCGGACCCCCAGGGCTGGCTGCGCAAGGCCGTCCGCGCCGAGGCCCGCCGCGCCCGCCGCACCACCCGCCTCGAACGTCCCTACGGCGCCGAGCCGGTGGACGACGACCGGCCCGGTCCCGAGCAGCTCGCCCTCAGGGCCGCCCGGCACCGCGCACTGCGGGACGCGGTGCGCCGGCTGCCCGGCCGCTGCCCCCGTCTCCTGGAGGCACTGCTCTCCCCACAGGACCTCACATACCGGGAGATCGCGGGGGAGTTGGGTATCTCACAGGGCAGTCTCGGCCCGGAACGCTCCAGATGTCTTGGTTGTCTGCGTCGTTTGCTCACCCCGGAGGTTGCTTCCCGCGAAGCGCGGGGATAGGAGTGGGGGACGACAGGTGATCAGGTGAGCGGGAGGCGTGCGCACATGGGCATGAGCGTGACCATCTCGGTGGCGACCGAGCAGGACACGGAGCAGATCTTCAAGCTCCAGTACCTGTGCTTCCAGAGCGAGGCGGCGCTGTACGGCAACTACCGCATCGACCCGCTCGTCCAGACGCTGGACTCCGTCCGTCAGGAGGTCGCCGCCGACTGCGTCTTCGTCGCCCGGCTCGGCGACGAGGTGGTCGGCTCCGTGCGCGGCAAGGTCACCGAGGACGGCGCGGCCGCCATCGGCAAGCTCTGCGTCCACCCGCGCCTCCAGGGCCACGGCATCGGCGCCCGGCTGCTGCGCGCGGCCGAGACGGCCCTGTCCGAGCAGCGCGGCGCCACCCGGTTCCGCCTCCACACCGGCCACCGCAGCGAGGGCAGCCTCCGCCTGTACCGCCGCTCCGGCTACCAGACGGTGGGCCGGTCGCAGGGCGCCGACGGCGTGGAGATGATCGTGCTGGAGAAGCAGGCCGGTACGTACGCCCAGACCGCCTGAGCCGAACGCCCGGAAGCGGCGCGGGACGGCGCGCGAAGAGCGCGGCGCGTCCGCGCCCGGCCGGACCTCCTCAGCCGGCCCGGCGCTCCCGCGCCTTCCGCAGCCAGTACAGGGCGGAGAGCGGCAGGAGCACGGGGATGAACACGTAGCCCATGCCGTAGTCCGACCACACGGTGGCGTCGGGGAACGCGGACGGCTCGACCAGGGTCCACGTGCCCACGACCAGCACGCCCACGAGCTCCGCCGCGCAGCACACCAGGGCCGCCCGGCGGGCCGTCTCGCCGCCGCGGACCAGCGTGTACGTGATGAAGCCGTACACCACGCCGGCCACCGCCGACAGGGAGTACGCCAGCGGTGCCCGGCCGAAGTCCGTCGCGATCTGGTAGGCCGACCGCGACACCGCGCCGACCACCATCACGCCGTAGAACCAGACGAGCAGCATGCCCGGCCCGCCGATCAGCCGGGCCGGCTTCTCCTCCACCGCCGTCACCTCAGCCTCCCCAGATGTCGTAGAGCCGTACTTCGAGCACCGCGAGGACCACGCCGCCCGCCGCGGCCGTCACCGAGCCCCAGCGCGTGCGCTCGGACAGGGACATGAACCCGGCCGCGGGGACGCACGCGAAGGCGCCCAGCAGATAGGCCACGAAGATCACCGTGCCCTGGTCCGGCTTCTCGCCCCGCGCCAGCTGCACGATCCCGACGACCAGCTGGATCACCGCGAGCAGCGACACCACGGCCATGCCGATGAAGTGCCAGTCCTTGGTCGGCTGGTCCCGGTGGGCGGCCCAGCCGCACCAGGCGGCGAGCAGCAGCGCGGCGACGCCGGTCACCAGCGTCAGGGCATTGAGCATGCGGTGACCTTATTACGGCGGAATCGGGCCCCCGCCGCCGCCCCCGTCGTACGCCGTAGGGTCTAGACCATGACGATCCACGCACACGCCCTTTTGTTCGACAACGACGGCACCCTGGTCTCCTCCCTCGACTCCGTCGAGCGCTGCTGGACCCGCTGGGCCGGCGAGTACGGGATCACCGCCGAGCAGTTCGGGCGCGTGGAGCTGCACGGGCGCACCGCGGTGGAGATCGTCGGCGACCTGCTGCCCGCCCACCTGGTCCCCGAGGCCGTGGCCCGCGTCGAGCAGCTGGAGGTCGAGGACGTGCCGAACGGGGGAGTACGGCTGCTGCCCGGCACCCGGGACTTCCTGGACTCCCTGCCCGCCGACCGCTGGGCCGTGGTCACCTCCGCCACCGGCCGCCTCGCCGAGGCCCGCCTCGACGCCGTGGGCATACGCCCGAAGTCCCTCATCTCCGCCGACGACGTCACCCGCGGCAAGCCCGACCCCGAGCCCTATCTGCTCGCGGCCCGCCGGCTCGGCGTGGACCCGGCACACTGCGTCGTCTTCGAGGACGCCCCCGCCGGACTCCGGGCGGGCCGGGCGGCCGGTATGACCACCGTGGCCTTGGCCACAACCCACCGCGCGCAGGAGCTGGACGCCGACCTGGTGGTGAAGGACCTCTCGGCCCTGTCCGCACTGGTCACCTCCGCCGGAGTCGAGATCGCCGTCCGCCGCTGAGCCCACGCCCCGGGTGTCCGCCGCTGTCCACTATGCGGACAGCGGTCACCGGTCAGCACCGTAGGTCTGCTTTACTGATCGCATGACCACCACGAGCAGCCGCATCCCTGCGACCGAGGCGACCACGACGCCCGGTGCTCGTTGTATGTGTCCGTGCCGAATGTGCGCCTTCTAGAGGGCCCCCGCACCACCTGAGCCTCGCGCCCCGAAGCGAGAGCCACGGCCTGCCCCGCGCCGATTCACGAGCGCGATCGCCGGCCGCCCCGCGCACACGGCGTTCTCCCCGGTCGCACCGCCTCCGCGAGAACCGTGCCGCGTCCCTGAACGAACGCACGCAATGCACCCGTGCCAGGGCACACCCATGCCCCGCGCACTCGACAGTGACGGAAAACCCACGTGATCACCACCTCGGGCCTGACCAAGGTCTACCGCTCCCGCGGCCGTGAGGTCACCGCCCTCGACGGCGTCGATCTCCATGTCCGCGAAGGCGAGGTCTACGGCGTCATCGGACAGTCCGGCGCCGGCAAGTCCTCCCTCATCCGCTGCGTCAACCTGCTGGAGCGCCCCACCACCGGCACCGTGACCGTCGCCGGACAGGACCTCACCGCCCTGGCCGGCCGCGGACCGCGCGCCGGCCGGGAACTGCGCCGGGCCCGCAGCAGCATCGGCATGGTCTTCCAGCACTTCAACCTGCTGTCCTCGCGCACCGTCCAGGACAACGTCGAACTGCCCCTGGAGATCCTCGGCAGGTCCGGCCGGGAACGCTCCCGCAAGGCCCTGGAACTGCTGGACCTGGTCGGCCTGGCCGACAAGGCCAAGGCCTACCCCGCCCAGCTCTCCGGCGGGCAGAAGCAGCGCGTCGGCATCGCCCGCGCCCTCGCCGGCGACCCCAAGGTGCTGCTCTCCGACGAGGCCACCAGCGCCCTCGACCCGGAGACCACCCGCTCCATCCTCCAGCTGCTGCGCGACCTGAACCGGCAGCTGGGCCTGACCGTCCTGCTCATCACCCACGAGATGGACGTCGTGAAGTCGGTCTGCGACTCCGCCGCCCTCATGGAGCGGGGCCGGATCGTGGAGTCCGGCACGGTCAGCGAGCTGCTGGCCACCCCGGGCTCCGAGCTGGCCGCCGCGCTGTTCCCGGTCGGCGGCGAGGCCTCCGGTGCCGAGCGGACCGTCCTGGACGTCACCTTCCACGGCGAGGCCGCCACCCAGCCGGTCATCTCCCAGCTCTCGCGCACCTACAACGTCGACATCTCGATCCTCGGCGCCGCCATCGACACCGTCGGCGGTCTCCAGATCGGCCGCATGCGCATCGAGCTGCCCGGCCGCTACGAGGACAACGTGGTGCCGGTCGGCTTCCTGCGCGAACAGGGCCTGCAGATCGATGTCGTCGACCACGAGGGCGCTGCGCCCCTGCTGGTCAAGGAGGGTGCGAAGTGACCTGGTCCGAGATGCAGCCGGTGCTGTCCCAGGCGTGTTGGGACACGCTCTACATGGTCGGCTGGTCCACGCTGATCGCCGTCGTCGGCGGACTCCCGCTCGGCATCCTCCTCGTGCTCACCGACCGGGGCGGGCAGCTGCGCAACGTCGTGGTGAACAAGGTCATCGGGCAGATCGTGAACGTCGCCCGCTCGATGCCGTTCATCATCCTCATGGTCGCGCTGATGACCTTCACCCGGTGGATCACCGGCACCACCATCGGCCGCGAGGCCGCGATCGTGCCGCTCGCCATCGGCGCCATCCCGTTCTTCGCCCGCCTGGTGGAGATGTCCGTCCGGGAAGTGGACGGCGGACTCGTCGAGGCCGTGCAGTCCATGGGCGGCAGCACCTGGAAGGTCGTCCGCAGCGTCCTCGTGCCCGAGGCGCTCCCCTCGCTCATCTCGGGTGCCACGACCACGATCATCGCCCTCATCGGCTACTCGGCCATGGCGGGCACGGTCGGTGCCGGCGGCCTAGGCGACGTCGCCGTCCGCTACGGCTACCAGCGCTTCGAGACCGGCATGATGTGGATCACCGTGGCCATCCTCGCGGTCGTCATCTCCCTGCTCCAGGTCGTCGGCGACTTCGCGGCCCGCTCCCTGCACCGCCGCAGCGGCGGTTCCGGCGGCCTGCTCCTCTTCAGGCCCCTGCGCGGCGTCCTCGCCGGCCCGGCCGCCGCCGACGCGGTCGGCAAGAGCTGAGCACCGCTTTCTCCCCAGACTCCCCGTCCACCCGACACGGGGTCGCACCACCCATCAGGAAAGGCACTTTTCGTGCGTAACACCGCCAAGATCACCGCCGCCGTCCTCGCCACCGGAGCCCTCACCCTCGGGCTGACCGCCTGCGGCTCCGGCAAGGACTCCGCCTCCTCCGCCGACTACAGCGGCCCGCTGGTCGTCGCCGCGAGCCCGACCCCGCACGCCCAGATCCTCGACTTCGTCAAGAAGAACCTGGCGTCGAAGGCCGGCCTCGACCTCGAGGTCAAGGAGTTCACCGACTACATCACGCCGAACACGGCGACCGAGGACGGCTCCGTCGGTGCCAACTACTTCCAGAACCAGCCGTACCTCGACGACTTCAACAAGAAGCGCGGCACCCACATCGTGCCCGTCGTCACGGTGCACCTGGAGCCGCTCGGCCTCTACTCCCACAAGGTGAAGAAGACCGACGCCCTGAAGAGCGGTGCGACCGTCGCCGTCCCGAACGACGCCGTCAACGAGGCCCGCGCCCTGAAGCTGCTCGCCGCCAACGGCCTCATCACCCTCAAGGACGGCGTCGGCACCGAGGCCACCCCGGCGGACATCACCAAGAACCCGCGGAACCTGAAGTTCAAGGAGGTCGAGGCGGCCCAGACCGCGCGCTCCCTGGACGACGTGGACGCGGCCGTGATCAACGGCAACTACGCCATCTCCTCCGGCATCAAGCCCGCCGAGGACGCGCTGATCCTGGAGTCCGCGAAGAACAGCCCGTACGGCAACTTCCTCGCCGTGAAGAAGGGCGACGAGAAGGACCCGCGGGTGAAGAAGCTCGCGAAGCTCCTCACCTCGCCCGAGGTCAAGAAGTTCATCGAGGACAAGTACCAGGGCTCGGTCATCCCGTCCTTCTGATCCCTCCGGCCGTTCCGGCCCCCTGGAGCCGACACCAGGCGTGAACGGCGTTTCGCGACGCACGGGGTCCACTCCCTCACAAGGAGTGGACCCCGTCGTGCGGTTCAGGGGTTTCATGCTGCATGCTGGGCAGTTCAGCGGGGTCGCCCCCGACGGTCCTGATGGCCCATCAACGTTTTCCCGAAGGTTACGGAGCGGCGCATGACTAGCACCTTCCCCAACATCTCCATCAGCACGGAGCGGTTGGTGCTGCGTCCCCTCGACGAGGACGACGTGCCCGCACTGGCCGAGATGATGAACGACGAGCAGATCGCCGCCTGGACCGACGTCCCCCAGCCGTTCACCGAGGCCGGTGCCCGGCACTGGATCACCCAGTACGCCCCCGCCGAACGCACCTCCGGCCACGGCCTCGACCTCGCCGTCACCGAGTTCCTCACCCAGCGCCTGGTCGGCATCGTCCAGCTCACCAAGACCGACTGGCGGATCCGTGCCACCGAGCTGTCCTACATCGTCGCCCCCTGGGCCCGCGGCGAGGGGTACGCCTCCGAGGCCGCCCTCGCCACCGCGCAATGGCTCTTCGGCGACCAGAAGTTCGAGCGCATCGAGCTGCGCACCGCCGCGGACAACACCGCCTCCCAGCAGGTCGCCCAGAAGATCGGCTGCATCAGTGAGGGTGTCCTGCGCAACGCCTGCATAGTCCACGTGCGCACCGAGGACGGCACCTGGACCGACATGCGCACCGACTTCATCGTGTGGAGCCTCCTCCCGGAGGACCTCGAAGGCACCGACGAGCAGCTCGCCGACACCAGCGGCTTCACCTCCTACTCCGACTGGAACTGACGCCCGCTTCGCCCGCGGGCCCGGCCCGGCCGCGCGTCCGGCCGCCCCACCGGGTAGTCTCACGAAGCCCGACCGAGGGCCCCTGGCCCTGACGACCTGCGCACATCTGGAGACACACGACGATGGCCGACCGGGTCACGGTGATCGGCTGGGACGGCTCGCCGCTGACCGCCGCGGCACGCTTCGCCCTCGGCGCCGCCACGCTCGTGGCCGGCGCGGCCCACCACCTGGCGCTGCCCGAGGTCCCGCCCGCCGCCGAACGCATCCGCCTCGGCAGCCTCGCCCTCGGCGCCCGCCGCATCGCCGCGCACCGCGGCACCGCCGTCGTCCTCGCCGACGGCGACCCCGGTTTCTTCGGTGTCGTACGCACCCTGCGCGCCCCGGAGTTCGGCCTGGAGGTCGAGGTCGTCCCCGCCGTCTCCTCCGTCGCCACCGCCTTCGCCCGCGCCGGCATGCCCTGGGACGACGCCCAGGTGGTCGTCGCCCACCCGCGCACCCTGCGCCGGGCCGTGAACGTCTGCCGCGCCCACACCAAGGTCGCCGTCCTCACCGCGCCGGGCGCCGGCCCCGCCGAACTGGGCCTGCTGCTGGAGGGCGTCCACCGCACCTTCGTCATCTGCGAGGAGCTGGGCACCGAACGCGAACAGGTCAGCGTCGTCACCTCCGACAAGGCGGCCGACCACAGCTGGCGCGACCCCAACGTGGTCATCGTCATCGGCGGAACCGCCCCACCGGCCGGCCCGGCCGAGGGCGGCGGCTGGATCGCCGGCCGCGACCCCGCCACCGGCCCGCGCGGCTGGGTCCAGCCCGACGAGACGTACGGCGGCGGCCTCGGGGAGGGCGAGACGGAACTGCTGCGGGCCGCCCAACTCGCCCGTCTCGGACCCCGCGTCGGCGACCTTGTCTGGGACATCGGCTGCGGCTCCGGCGCGTTCGCCGTCGAGGCCGCCCGCGCCGGTGCCGCCGTCATCGCCGTCGACCGGCTGCCGCGGGCCTGCGAGCGGACCGACGCGGCCGCGCGTCACTTCGGCGTCCAGCTCCAGGTGATCCACGGCACCGCCCCGCACGTGCTCGAAAACCTGCCCGAGCCCGACGTCGTACGGGTCGGTGGCGGGGGAGCGGCCGTCGTCTCCGCGGTCGCCGACCGGCGCCCGCAGCGCATCGTCACGCACGCCGCGACCCGCGACGCGGCCGAACTCGTCGGCCGCGATCTGACCGAGCACGGATACCGCGTCGAGTGCGCCCTGCTGCAGTCCGTCGAACTCGACACCCGGGCCTGGACGGAGACCGAGCGGAACGTTGCGTTCCTGCTCAGCGGGGTACTGCCCGATCGCGCCCCGTGATCCTGTTGTCGTACCGGCGCGGTAGGCTGGCCGATCGTTGTACCGCACCGGGTGGCCCGGACTTCGTTCGCCAATGTCCGGATCGCGCGCCCGTTTTGGGGTGGGTGCGGTACTGCGCAACCGGAGGACGCGCAACGTGGCGCAGTCCACAGCGGGCTGTCGCGGATCATGCTGTCGCGACGGCCGAACGGCCGGGACAATGCCACTGAATGGCTTTGTCGCCTTTTTTGGGCGGGTCGTTCGTGCCGCTGGGCACGGACGCTCGTTCTTCACTACGGGGCGGTCGGTGCGCCGTTCCGGGTGAGCTGGTCGTAGGAGCACTAACCGATGGGCGAGGGGTACGCATGACGGACACCGGCCAGGTCCCGGGCGAGGGGCAGCCGGAGAGCGCAGGCATGGTGGAACAGCCGGGCGTTCCCGCGCACGGTGCGTACACCTACCTGTCCGAGGCGCCGGCCGAGGACGAAGACCTGCTGCTGCCGGGTGCCCAGGGCGCGTGGGGCAACGAAGTGCCGCCACCCGCTCCGGAACCGGTGGTCGAGGCCGTCCACCAGCCGGGCCCGCACGAGACGGCGGGCCGGGACAGCGGCTCGGTCGACCTCAGCGGTGTCCGCCTGCCCAGCCCGGCCCCGGCGTCCACGACGTCGTCGCCCATCCTCTCGACGCCGCACGACCCGGCGGCCGCCCAGCAGCAGGCCCGCCGCCCGCTGCACCTCGGCCCGCCGATCCCCGACGCCTCCGCGAGTCCGGTCCGCTCCCTCGCCGACCGCGGGCCCGCCGGAGCACCGGTACGGCAGCCCGGGCAGACCGCCGGTCCCGAGTACTTCGACGCGCAGCCCCTGCGCGACATGGCCCCGCAGAGCGCCGCCCCGTGGGGTGCCGCGCCCGCCGCCCACGCCCCGGCCGACGCGGGCCCGACGCCCGTGGCCGCGGTACAGGTCGGCGCGCAGGCACCGGCTGCCGAAACGGTTGACCCGGCCGCCGTCCCCGTGGCCGACGCCGCCGCCGAGCAGGCCGAGCAGACCGGCGCCGCGCAGGCCACCATCGCCCGTCTCGCCACCCAGGCCGCCGCCCAGGCACCGGCCCAGGTCGTGCACGGTCACGACGGCGTGCAGCCCGCCCACGGTCACGACGGTGTGTACACGGCTCCCCCGGAGCAGGGCCCCGAGGTCCCCGCCGCCGAGGCCGTGCCGGCAGCCGGCGCTCCCGGCGAAGTCGAGGTCGCCGCGGCGCCCGAGGCCGCGCAGGGCGGGCAGCCGGTCGAGGGTGCCGCAGCCGCACCGGAAGAAGACGTCACGCCCGTCGTCGCCGAGGCCGGGCAGACCGCCGACGCGACCGGTGCCGCCGAGGCGGCCGCGCCGGTCCAGGAGGCGGGTGCGGCCGAGCCGGGTCCCGTCGTCCAGGCGGTGGACGCCCGGGAGGCGGACGCCGAGGACGTGCCGGCCGAGGCGATCGTGCCCGCTCAGCAGCTGGATCTCGCTCAGCAGCCGGATCTCGCTCAGCAGCTGGATCTCGCTCAGCAGCCGGATCTCGCTCAGCAGGCGGATCCCGCTCAGCAGCCGGACGCCGCTCCGCAGACGGTCCAGCAGGTCGAGGCCCCCGAGCAGGGCGTGGGCGAGCAGGCCGCCGACGCGGCGCAGGCTCCGGTGCACGCCGAGGCCGTCGTCGTGGCCGAACCCGAGGCGGCCGGTTCCGGCCAGATTGCCGCCGAGGCCACCACCGAGGTCGCCGACGCCCGGCAGCCCGAGCCGCCCGCGGTCGCCGCCGAGGATGCCGCGCAGGCCGGGGAGCTGGAGGCCGACCCCGCCGCCGGGGTGGGAGAGTTCCCCGAGGCGCAGCCCGCGGCCGAGCAGCCGGTGCCCGAAGCCGTCGCCCTCCAGGTGACCGAGCCGGCGCCGGTACAGCCGACCGAGCCCGCCGAGCCGTCCGAGTACGTCACCCCCGTCGCCGTACCGGAGCAGACCGGAGCCGAGGAGACCGCGGCCGGGGCTCCCGTGCCGGCGGTTCCCGTGGCCGCCCCCGCCGAGGACGCCGTACCGGTCCCGGCCGTCGTCGAGGCGGAGGGCGCGCCGGAGCCGCACCCCCACGTCGCCCAGGATCCGCAGCCGGCCGGCCCCGCCGAGGCGCCGCCCACCGCGCCGCAGCCCCAGCCGCCGGTCGCCCCGGAGCCGCAGGCCCACCCCGACACCGTGGTCCAGGCCGCCCCCGAGCAGGCCGTCGAGCCCGTCGCCCCGGCCGGCCCCCAGACGTTGCCCGCCGAGCAGCAGCAGCCCGTGCCCGCCCCCGCCGAGGAGACGACCGCGCACCTCGGAACGGCCGCCGCCATCGCGGGCGCGCACCCGGAAGCCCCCGACCAGCCGGCCTCCGCCGACGCGCCGGCCGCGGAGGTTCCGCCGGCGCCGCAGCCGGAGCAGCCGCTCGGCCGGTTCGTGCCGGTGGAGGGCCAGGTGCCGACCACACCGCACCTCGCGCCGACCCCGCCGCAGCCCCTCGTCCTCCCCGCGGACAGGCTCCAGGACCTCCAGGGTCCGCAGGAGCAGCCGGAGCCGGTCGCCGCCACGGTGCCCGCGCCGCGCGAGGGCGAGCCGGCCGTCGTGCCGGCCGCGCCGGACGCCGAGCACCCCGATGTCGTACAGCACGCGGACGACCTGCGGACCAGGGCGGCCGACCAGGAAGAGAGCACGGCCGACGTGGCAGAGGCAGAGCGGTCCACCGGCCCGGCGGCGCCCGGCTACGACGACGCCGAACGCGAAGCCGTGCTCAAGGTCATGCGCGAGCGCCGCGACATCCGCAACGGCTTCCGCGGCGACCCGATCCCGCACGAGGTGCTGCTGCGCGTCCTGGAGGCGGCCCACACGGCGCCCTCCGTGGGCCACTCGCAGCCCTGGGACTTCGTCGTCATCCGGTCCGCCGAGACCCGGCGCACCATGCACGAACTGGCGATGCGGCAGCGCGAGGCGTACGCCAAGTCGCTGCCCAAGGGCCGGGCGAAGCAGTTCAAGGAACTGAAGATCGAGGCCATCCTCGACACCCCGGTCAACATCGTCGTCACCGCCGACCCCACCCGCGGCGGCCGGCACACCCTCGGCCGGCACACCCAGCCGCAGATGGCGCCCTACTCCTCGGCGCTCGCGGTGGAGAACCTCTGGCTCGCCGCCCGCGCCGAAGGCCTCGGCGTCGGCTGGGTCAGCTTCTTCGACGAGCGGGAGATGGTCCGCTCGCTCGGCCTGCCCGAGCACCTGGAGGTCGTCGCCTACCTGTGCGTCGGGTACGTCGACGAGTTCCCGGACGAGCCCGAGCTGATGCAGGCCGGCTGGTCCAAGCGGCGCCCCCTGTCCTGGGTGGTGCACGAGGAGACGTACGGCCGCCGCGCCCTGCCCGGAGAGGAACCCCACGACCTGCTCGCCGAGACCGTCGCACAGATCCGCCCGCTCGACGCCAAGGCGCTCGGCGAGGCGTGGGAGCGCCAGAAGCGCATGACCAAGCCGGCCGGCGCGCTCGGCATGCTGGAGATCATCTCCGCGCAGCTGTCCGGGCTGTCCCGGCAGTGCCCGCCGCCGATCCCGGAGCCCGCCGCCGTCGCGATCTTCGCGGGCGACCACGGCGTGCACGCCCAGGGCGTCACCCCGTGGCCGCAGGAGGTCACCGCCCAGATGGTGGCCAACTTCCTGGGCGGGGGAGCGGTCTGCAACGCCTTCGCCAACCAGGTCGGCGCCGAGGTGTGCGTCGTGGACGTCGGTGTCGTCGCCGACCTCCCCGCCACCCCGGGTCTGCTGCCCCGCAAGATTCGCGGCGGCACGTCCGACATGACCACCGGTCCCGCGATGACCCGTGAAGAGGCCAAGGCGGCCATCGAGGTGGGCATCGAGACCGCCCGCGACCTGGTGGCGGCCGGCAACAAGGCGCTGCTCACCGGAGAGATGGGCATCGCCAACACCACCGCGTCCGCGGCGCTGATCTCCGTCTTCACCGGCGCCGACCCGGCGGAGGTGACCGGACGCGGCACGGGCATCAACGACGAGACGCTCGCCCGCAAGACCGACGTCGTCCGCCGCGCCCTGGAGTTCCACCAGCCGGACCCGGCGGACCCCATCGGCGTCCTCGCGGCCATCGGCGGCTTCGAGCACGCGGCCATGGTCGGACTGCTCCTCGGTGGCGCCTCGCTGCGTACGCCGGTGATCCTGGACGGCGTCAGCGCCGGTGCCGCGGCCCTGGTCGCCCGTGCCATCGCCCCCGAGGTCCTCGCGGCCTGCATCGCGGGTCACCGCAGCGCGGAGCCCGGGCACGTGGCCGCGCTCAACAGGCTCGGCCTGCGCCCCCTGGTCGACCTCGACCTCCGTCTCGGCGAGGGCACGGGCGCCCTGCTCGCCCTGCCGTTGGTGCAGAGCACGGCACGGGCGATGCACGAGGTGGCCACCTTCGACTCGGCGGGCGTCACGGAGAAGTAGCCGTCGCGCGACGGGGCGGTCCGGTGTTCAGCTGCCGGACCGCCTTGGCCGTCCGCCGTGCCCACGGCATAAAATCCGCACGTCAGGGCCGCTCCGGAGTTGCAGCGCGCCCATCTCACCAGCGCGCCCGTCCCACAGCTGCACGAGGAGCCGTACCTCATGGCCGAACACCCCGCCTACCCCGTAGGCCTCCGCCTCTCCGGCCGTCGCGTGGTCGTCCTCGGCGGCGGTCAGGTGGCGCAGCGACGCCTGCCGGCGCTCATCGCCGCGGGCGCGGACATCGTGCTCGTCTCTCCCGAGGCGACTCCCTCCGTCGAGGCCATGGCGGACACCGGCGAGATCACCTGGGTGCGGCGGGGGTACGCGGACGGCGACCTCGCCGACGCCTGGTACGCCCTCATTGCCACCAGCGACCCGGACGCCAACACCGCGGCCTCCGCCGAGGCGGAACGGCACCGCGTCTGGTGCGTCCGCTCCGACGACGCCGACCGGGCGACCGCCTGGACCCCGGCGACCGGGCACAGCGAGGGCGTCACCGTCGCGGTGCTCACCACCGACGCGCGCGGCCGCGACCCCCGCCACACCGCCGCCATCCGGGACGCGGTCGTGGAGGGCCTGCGCGACGGCACGCTCGTCGCCCCGCACCACCGCACCCGCACGTCCGGCGTCGCCCTGGTCGGCGGCGGCCCCGGCGACCCCGATCTGATCACCGTCCGCGGCCGCCGGCTGCTCGCCGAGGCGGACGTCGTCATCGCCGACCGGCTCGGCCCGCGCGACCTGCTCGCCGAACTCCCCCCGCACGTCGAGGTGATCGACGCGGCGAAGATCCCGTACGGCCGCTACATGGCCCAGGAGGCCATCAACGACGCGCTGATCGAGCACGCCAAGCAGGGCAAGTCGGTCGTCCGTCTCAAGGGCGGCGACCCGTTCGTCTTCGGCCGGGGCATGGAGGAGGTCCAGGCGCTCGCCGAGGCCGGCATCCCCTGCACGGTGGTCCCCGGCATCTCCAGCTCGATCTCGGTACCGGGCGCCGCGGGCATCCCGGTCACCCACCGGGGCGTCGCCCACGAGTTCACCGTGGTCAGCGGGCACGTGGCCCCCGACGACGAGCGTTCGCTGGTCGACTGGCCGTCCCTGGCCAAGCTCACCGGCACGCTGGTGGTCCTGATGGGCGTGGACAAGATCGGGAAGATCGCCGAGACGCTCGTCGCGCACGGCAGGTCCCCCGGCACGCCGGTCGCCCTGGTCCAGGAGGGCACCACGGCCGCCCAGCGCCGGGTGGACGCCACCCTCGCCACCGTCGCCGAGACCGTTCGCACCGAGGACGTGAAGCCCCCGGCGGTCATCGTCATCGGCGAGGTCGTGCAGGTCGGCCCCGGCACTCCCGCCTGACACCCGGGCCGCGCGTGGCTCGATCACGCGTAACCCCGGGTAACCCACCCGCTCCCAGCCGTTGGCACCACACCCAGGACAAGGCAGTATCACCCTGTGGCCGATCTCATCACCGTCGACGACCCCGACGACCCCCGCCTCTCCGACTACACGGGCCTGACCGACGTCGAGCTGCGCCGCAAGCGCGAACCGGCCGAGGGCCTGTTCATCGCCGAGGGCGAGAAGGTCATCCGCAGGGCCAAGGAAGCGGGCTACGAGATGCGCTCCATGCTGCTCTCGGCCAAGTGGGTCGACGTCATGCGCGACGTCATCGACGAACTCCCGGCCCCGGTGTACGCCGTCAGCCCCGACCTGGCCGAACGCGTCACCGGCTACCACGTCCACCGCGGGGCCCTCGCGTCCATGCAGCGCAAGCCCCTGCCGACGGCCGCCGAGCTGCTCCGCTCCGCCCGCCGGGTGGTGATCATGGAGTCGGTCAACGACCACACCAACATCGGCGCGATCTTCCGTTCGGCCGCCGCCCTCGGCATGGACGCGGTCCTGCTCTCACCGGACTGCGCCGACCCGCTGTACCGCCGCAGCGTCAAGGTCTCCATGGGCGCGGTGTTCTCCGTGCCGTACGCGCGGCTGGAGACCTGGCCGAAGGGGCTGGAGTCGGTCCGCGAGGCGGGGTTCACCCTGCTCGCGCTCACCCCGGACGAGAAGGCCCGCAGCCTCGACGAGGCCGCCCCGCACCGGATGGACCGGGTGGCGCTCATGCTCGGCGCCGAGGGCGACGGGCTGTCCACCCAGGCCCTGGTCGCCGCCGACGAATGGGTCCGTATCCCCATGTCCCACGGCGTCGACTCCCTCAACGTGGGCGCCGCGGCAGCCGTGGCCTTCTACGCGGTGGCGACCGGCCGGCCGGAGGCCTGAGCCGCCCCTGCGGCGCTCACCTGCCGAGGTCCCGGCCCGGCGCCGACCCGGCACCGCCGGCCGTCGGCACACCGCCGTCGAGCGGCCCGGAGCTTTCGAGCGGCGTGGCGCCGTCGAGCGGCGCGTGGCTCGGCTGCGCCTGCCGTCGGCCGCCGTCACCGCCGAGCCCGCGCGCCGGACCCTGGCAGCCCTGCGCCACCGCGATGCCGAGCGCCACGAGCAGCGTCACCACCACGAACACGAACAACCGCTGCCGCAGCAGCCGCGGATTGGCCGGCCGCCGCCCGGTGCCCGTCGCGCGCTGCTGCCCCGGACGCCGCGCACCACCGCGCTGAGCGGGACGGCTACCGGTGTGGGAGCGCGCGCCGGCGCCGCGCGGCGCCGGGGTCGTACGGGCGCCACCCGGGCGGGAGGCCGGGCCTCCGCCCCGCGTGCCGCCGCCCCGGGAGGGCACCCCGCCGCGTGACGGAGCGCCGCCGCGGGACGGGACACCGCCACGCGGCACCGGAGTAGGGGGAGAGGCGCGCCGCTGCTGGTCCGGATAGGTGTCGACGAGCCGCCCGGTGGGCCGGTCCGCCTCCTCCGCGCGGGGCCCCGGCGGCCTCGCGTCGGCCAGTCCCTGCGCCTCCCGGGCGGCGATCTCCTTCAGCCGCAGCGACAGCTGCAGGGTGCTCGGCCGGTCCTCGGGGTTCTTCGCCAGGCAGGCCCGCACCAGCGGGGCGAGAGCGTCCGGCACGCCGTACAGCTGGGGCTCCTCGTGCACCACGCGGTACAGCATCACCTCGGAACTGCCGTGCCCGAAGGGGGAGTCACCGGTCGAGGCGTACGCCAGCGTCGCGCCCAGCGAGAAGACGTCCGTCGCCGGGGTCACCGCCGCGCCGCGCACCTGCTCCGGGGCGAGGAAGCCGGGGGAGCCGACCGCGGTGCCCACGTGGGTGAGCGTGGAGGCGCCGGTGGCCCAGGCGATGCCGAAGTCGATGATCCGCGGCCCCTTGGGGGACAGCAGGATGTTGGAGGGCTTGAGGTCGCGGTGGACGACACCGGCCTCGTGCACGGCGACCAGCCCCTCGGACAGGGCGGCGCCGATCGCCGCCGTGTCCGCGGCGCCGAGCGCCCCCGCGTCGGCGACCTTGTCGTGCAGGGAGGGGCCGGGCACGTACTGGGTGGCGAACCAGGGCCGCTCGGCGTCCAGGTCGGCGGCGACCAGCCGGGCCGTGCAGCCGCCCCGGATCCGCCGGGCCGCCGAGACCTCGCGCGCGAACCGGGACCGGAACTCCTGGTCCTCCGCGAGATCGGGCCGGATCACCTTGAGCGCGACCCGCTGGCCCTTCTTGTCGGACCCGAGGTAGACCACGCCCATTCCGCCCGCGCCGAGCCGTCGGTGAAGCCTGAACGAGCCGACGACGCGCGGGTCCTCGCGCCTCAGGCGCATCATCGCCATGTTCATCCCCGCTGCCCGGTCCCTGTGACGTGGCACAGCTTACGTTTCCGTGGCCGCCTGCGCGCAGAGGCCGCGCCCTCGGGGCCGAACGGATTGTGGCCGCCGCATGTGCCACGTGAAAGGCGGTCAGGAACCCGTCGTACACGCCGGTCTTGAGCAGGCCGAGTGAGCAACCGGGCGGCAGGAAGGGGAGGTTGGGATCACGGCGGCGGCGAGCCGGCGGGGCGGGGCGCCCGCCGCCGGACCGACGCGAAGGGTTCGGCGAACCGCGCCCGAAGTGGATCACCCACCTCCCGCGGACCCCCTACCGCCCCCGCTGCGAGTGATCGAAGTCACTCCGTCCGGCCCGCCGGACGGATCCGACATGACGGGACACCAAGGGCGCCCCCTCGGGGAAGACCCCGAGACGCGGGACCGCGTCTCCACCCTGGGGAGTACCTCGCGGGTCGTGGCTCATCCTCCGGGAGGCCCGCCAATCGGTACGAAGGCATGACGCCCCGGATCGGCCCCACGCCTAGATTTGAGGTCAAGCGGCGGGTGCAGCACTCGTCCCCCGAGGTCGGTCACCCGCCGCTTGCCGAGAACCACACAGACGGTCAGGAGAGGGACCATGGCCCACACGGCACCGCGACGCACGATGTTCGCCCCCCGCCGGACGGGCCGTCGCCACCCCTTGGTGGCGACACTCATGGCCCTTCCCCTGGCGGCCCTGCTCCTCCTCGTCTTCGACGGCTGGGAGACGGTGGCCACACAGGCGTCGTCCGTGGGTGCGATGCTGGGGCGCTGAGCGGCGACCCCAGGCCCGGAAGAGCGGTCCGGGCAGGGACATCCATCCATGAAACCCCGTGGGGACGGGGGTGCGACGGACGGCACGAATGCCGGCGCAGCTGGGGAGCTGCGCCGGCATTGCGCCGTTTCCGGCCCCGGCCGCGGGCAGCCGCGCGGCTGGGGCGGCACGGGAGGGCGCAGCGGCACCCCGCGAGCACGGGCGGCCCGAGCTCCGCCCGAGAGCGACGCCGGTCGCCGCGCGGCCTGCGTCGGATGTCGGGCCAGCGGCACCGGTCACCCTGCAGTCCACGTCAGCTGTCGGCACAGCGGCACCGGTCACCGCACAACCCGCGCCAGGTGTCCGCCCAGCGGTTCCGGTCACCGCGCAACCCGCGTCAGCGTTCGCGCAGCGGCACCGGTCGCCACGCGGCCGCGCGAGGTGTCCGCCCAGCCGCTCGGGGCACCGCGCAACCCGCCGCACCGGAGCCCGTGCGCCCCGCGCCCCCGCCCGCGTACGCTCACCCCGCACTCCCGCCCGACCCCGAGGGACCCGTGAGCCTCCTTCCCGCACTCACCGCGCAGGCCGAAGCCGCCGCCCACCGCCGCACCGGCGCGGCCGCCTGCGCGTGCGGCGCACCCGTCACCCTCGCCGACCGCCCCGACGCCACGGTCGTCCGGCACGCCGGCACCGTCGCCAAGGCGCATGCCCCCGACACCGAGCCCGCCGAGCTGGACCTCCGCCTGGCCGTGGCGGCGCGCCTCCCCGACGTCCTCCTCGCCCCGCTCACCCCGGCCCCGGTTCCCCTGCGCGACCGCCTGGTGACCTTCTGGCCGTACGGCGCCCCCGTCGACCCGGACGACCCCGACGCGGCCCCCTGGGAGGCCGCCGCCACGCTGCTGGCCCGCCTGCACGGCACCGATCCGCTCGCCCCGGGGGCCGGCGGTCCGAGCCCCGGCCGCCCGGTGGGCCCGGTCACCGCCCTGCCCCCCATGCGGGGCCCCGTGAAGGCCGCCCGTGCCGTCCGCCGGCTCCGCACCGCCCTGCGGGGCAGCCCCCACGAGGCCGCCGCCCGCGCGGCCGCCGCACCCGTGCTCCGGGCCTGGACCGGACTCCCCGCCTGGGCCAGGGCGGAGGTGCCCATGCCAGGACCGGCCGCCCTCTGCCACGGCGATCTCCATCTCGGCCAGCTCGTCCGGCATCCGGCCCCCGACGGGCCCTGGCGGCTCATCGACGTGGACGACCTGGGCGTCGGCGTCCCGGCCTGGGACCTCGCGCGCCCCGCCGCCTGGTACGCCTGCGGACTCCTCCCGCCCGACGAGTGGACCCGCTTCCTGACCGCCTACCGGCGGGCGGGCGGCCCGGCCGTGCCCCCGGACGGCGACCCGTGGGCCGCCCTGGACGTCCCGGCCCGCGCGCTCACCGTGCAGACGGCCGCCCTGACGATCACCAAGGCGCTCGCCGCGGACCGCCCGCTGGACGAGGTGGAGCAGGCCCTGGTCGACGCCTGCGAGCGAATGACGCCCGTCCCCCGCCAGTTGACCACCGGATTGTCGGACTAGGCTGCAACCGCCCGGGGCCGGACGGAGTCTGTCCTGGGGAAACACGAAGCACGACCGACCGGCGAGGAGTTGAGCCGACCATGCAGTGTCCGAAGTGCCATGCGCCGATGCACACCTACAACCGCAATGGCGTCCAGATCGAGCAGTGCAGCGGCTGCCGCGGCATCTTCCTCGACTACGGCGAGCTGGAGTCGCTGACCCGCCTGGAGTCCCAGTGGACCCAGCCCGCGCCGCCGCCCCCGCCGGCCCCGCAGGCGTACCCGGCCGCTCCCTCCGCGCCCGCCTGGGGAGCCCCGCACGGCGGCGGCCACCACGGCGGCGGCCACGGCACCTACGGGCACCACCGTCACAAGAGCTTCGGCCACATGCTCTTCTCCAGCTGAGCGCGCACGACGAAGCCCCCGGCCGTACGAGACGGCCGGGGGCTCCGGAGTGTGGACGATACTGGGATTGAACCAGTGACCTCTTCCGTGTCAGGGAAGCGCTCTCCCGCTGAGCTAATCGTCCGCGGGCTGTGACCCTGGAGTCACAGTCGGTGCGCGATACTGGGATTGAACCAGTGACCTCTTCCGTGTCAGGGAAGCGCTCTCCCGCTGAGCTAATCGCGCGGGGTGCGGATCTTCGAGAAGACCCTCGGACCTTCGAAGAAGATCCAGTGGACGATACTGGGATTGAACCAGTGACCTCTTCCGTGTCAGGGAAGCGCTCTCCCGCTGAGCTAATCGTCCTTGGAGGTGGAGACGGGATTTGAACCCGTGTAGACGGCTTTGCAGGCCGTTGCCTCGCCTCTCGGCCACTCCACCAGGAGTGTAGGGGATCGGGATGACCCCTTCTTCCTTCGAGCGGACGACGAGGCTCGAACTCGCGACCTCAACCTTGGCAAGGTTGCGCTCTACCAACTGAGCTACGTCCGCCTGTCGTTTCGGTCCGCTTCCGCGTCCCGGCGACGTGTTGAACTCTAGCGGATTCCCGGGCCAGTACAAAAACGCGTTTGCGCAGCGTGCTGCGGTGCATCCGGCGGACCCCGTGGTCAGGGCCCCCGCCGGGACATCCCCGGGCCACCTGTCCGACACCCGACCTAGACTCGACCATGTGCTCCACCACCTTTCCGGCCCCGCCTCCCGGCTCTCTGCGCTGGCCCGCTTCGGTGACCGCGTCGCCACCGGCCTCCTCGACGTCACCAGCGATCCGGCCGCGCTGGACTCCACCGGTTTCTGGGCCGTCTGCGCGGACTTCGAGGGCCGCCTCACCTGCGCCCGCTTCGCCGACGTACGGGAGGAGCCGGTGCCCGCGCCGGTGCCGGGCGGCTGGCGGGGACCGGCCGTGGGGGAGTGGACCACCTCCCTGGACCGCCCCGCGTACACGGCGGCCGTCCGCCGGATACGCGAGCACATCGCGGCCGGCGAGGTCTACCAGGCCAACCTCTGCCGGGTGCTCAGCGCGCCCGTCGCCCCCGACGCCGACGTGGACGCCCTGACCTCGCTGCTCGCCCGCGGCAACCCGGCGCCGTACGGGGGGACGATCCGTCTGCCGGAGCACGGCGTGGAGATCGCCACCGCCTCGCCCGAGCTGTTCCTGCGCCGGGACGGCAGGGTCGTGGAGTCCGGCCCCATCAAGGGCACCGGGCGCACCGAGGCGGATCTGCTGGAGAAGGACTACGCCGAGAACGTGATGATCGTGGACCTCGTCCGCAACGACATCGGACGCGTCTGCGCGACCGGCAGCGTCTCGGTGCCCGACCTGTGCGCGGTGGAGAAGCACCCCGGCCTGGTCCACCTGGTGTCCACGGTCCGGGGCGAGCTGGGGGAGGGCGCCGGATGGCCCGAGCTGCTCGCGGCGGCCTTCCCGCCCGGTTCGGTGACCGGTGCGCCGAAGTCGAGCGCGCTGCGGATCATCGAGGCCCTGGAGACGGCCCCGCGCGGTCCGTACTGCGGCGGCATCGGCTGGGTGGACGCCGACCGGGGCACCGGCGAGCTCGCGGTCGGCATCCGGACCTTCTGGATCGACCGCGCCGAGGGCGTCCTGCGCTTCGGCACCGGCGCCGGCATCACCTGGGGGTCGGACCCCGACGGCGAGTGGCGGGAGACCGAGCTGAAGGCGTCCCGGCTGCTGGCGGTAGCGTCGGGGACGTACGAGGAGAGCGGAAGGGCGTTCGCATGAAGATCTGGCTGGACGGCGAGCTGCGGGACCTGGAGTCCGCGCGTGTCTCCGTCTTCGACCACGGACTGACGGTCGGCGACGGCATCTTCGAGACGGTGAAGGCGGTCCACGGCAAACCCTTCGCCCTCACCCGGCACCTGGACCGGCTGACCCGGTCCGCCCGTGGCCTCGGGCTGCCCGACCCCGACCACGGCGAGGTGCGCGAGGCCTGCGCGGCCGTGCTGGAGGCCAACCCGATGCCGCTCGGCCGGCTGCGGATCACCTACACCGGAGGCCACGGCCCGCTCGGCTCCGACCGCGGCGAGCACGGCCCGACCCTGTTCGCCGCCGTCGGCGAGACCACCCGCCGGCCGGACGTCACGGCCGTGATCACGGTCCCGTGGACGCGCAACGAGCGGGGCGCGCTGACCGGCCTGAAGACCACCTCGTACGCCGAGAACGTGGTCGCCCTGGCCCGCGCCCACCAACACGGCGCCTCCGAGGCGCTGTTCGGCAACACGGTCGGGCAGCTCTGCGAGGGCACCGGCTCGAACGTCTTCGTCGTCCTGGACGGCGAGATCCACACCCCGCCGGTCGCCTCGGGCTGTCTGCCCGGCATCACCCGCGCCCTGGCGATCGAGTGGACGGGCGCCAGGGAGACCGACCTGCCGCTGGACGTGCTCGACCGGGCCGACGAGGTCTTCCTGACCTCCACCCTGCGGGACGTGCAGGCGGTGCACCGCGTGGACGACCAGGAGCTGGACGGCGCCCCGGGCCCGGTGACCGCCAAGGCCATGCGGATCTTCGACGAGCGGGCCGGGCAGGACCTCGACCCCTGATCCAGGCGGCCGCGGGAGGGGCGTCACCGGGCTCGTGAACCGGCAGTGGCGCGCGAACGCCCTTTCCCGAGGCGGAAAACGAGCTGACGGGACCGGCCGGTGCGGGTAGAACACCAGTGATGACCACGACCCTGCGGCCGAGCGAGCCGCTCCGGCACCACACCGACGGGACCCGTTCACGCCGTTTCCAGGTGTGTGTGAACAGCCGTCCCGTCGGCGAGATCCATCTCGGCACCTCACTCTCCCTCGGCGCCTCCGTGGCGCGCGTCCTGGAGCTGCGGGTCGAGGAACCTGACCGGCGGCGCGGCCGGGGCACGGTGGCCGCGCTGGCCGCGGAGGAGGTGGCGCGCGGCTGGGGCTGCCGGCAGATCGAGACGGTCGTCCCCGCCGCCGCGGAGGCCGCCCTGCGGCTGTTCGACACCCTGGGGTACACCGTGCGCAACCGGGGCATGGAGAAGCGCCTCGGCACCACCCCGCCCGAACTGCCGCCCGGCAGCCGGGCGCGGCCCATGACGGAGGCCGAGTTCGAGGCGTGGCGGGAGCACGAGGGCGAGAACTACGCCCGCCAGTGGATCGAGCGGGGCGTCCCCGAGGCCGTGGCCCGCGCCAAGGCGGCCGACGACCACGCGCGGCTGCTGCCGCGGGGCCTCGCCACCGACGGGGTGGTCTTCAGCGCTCTGGAGCACGACGGGACCCCTGTCGGCACGCTCTGGCTGGCCCTCCAGGAGGCCGCGGCCTTCGTGTACGACGTCCGGATCGACGCGGTGCACCGCGGCCGGGGCCACGGCCGTACGCTCATGCTGCTGGCCGAGCGCCAGGCGATCGAGGCAGGCCGCCCGGTCCTCGGCCTCAACGTCTTCGCGGGCAACACCCCGGCCGAGCGGCTGTACGCCTCACTCGGCTATGAAACGGTGACCCACTCCCTCGCCAAGCCTCTGCTGTAGGCCTTCGCCGCCGACGTCCCACGGCGCTGCGCGCGCCACGATGCCCGGAGCTCCGCCGGCTCAGGCCTCCCGCTCGCCCAGCAGTCGGTCGGCGATCTCCTCGATCCGTTCGCGCAGCCCCTCCTGGCTCTTGCCGCCGTCGAGGCGTTCGCCGCCGATGACGTACGTCGGGGTGCCGGTCACACCGATGGCCTTGCCCTCGGCCTGGTCGGCGTCGACGATCAGGATGTGCCGGCCGTCGATCAGCGCGGTGTCGAACTCCTCGGCGTCCAGACCGAGTTCACGGGCCACCTCGACCAGCAGCGACTCGCCCTGCCGGTCCAGCTCCGCCACCCGCTCCAGCACGGCCTCCACGTACGGCCAGCCCTTGCCCTGCTCCAGCGCCTCCTCGGCGGCCTGCGCGGCGGCGAAGGCGTGCTTGTGCTTCTCCAGCGGGAAGTGCCGCAGACGCAGCTCCAGCCGGTCGCCGTAGCGGGCGCGCAGGGCGCGGACGTCGTCCAGGGCGGTGCGGCAGTCGGGGCACTGCAGTTCGCACCAGACGTCGAGGACGAGGGCATCGGTGCGGGCCGGGGAGGAGTCGCTCATGCGCACCAGTGTTCCAGGCCGGGCGCGGCCGACCCAATCGGGACGCCGCAGGGCCCCGGGCCGGAGCGGGGGCCGGAGCGCGGGAGGGGGGGCGACCGGCACTCCAGTAGGAGTCGACCCGGAGATGTCCCTGATGTCCGCCGGGACCATGGCCTCACGGCGACCGGGCGGTGCAGGATGGAAGGGACGAAGCGCATCCGCGGACGCCGGTGTGCGCTTGGCCGCACCGCCACCGAACCGAGCCCGCCAGGAGGACCGGATGATTGCCGAGACCGTCTGTTCCGCCGTGTCCGCGGCGGGCCTGGGCATCGCGGTGGTCACGGCCTACCGCAGGCGCTTCCTGTCGGCGGCCCGCATCGCGGCCTACTCCCTCGTACCGGTCGGCCTGGTGATGACCGGAGTCGTCGGCTGGCTCGCCGACACCGCGTTCAGTCCCACGGCCTGGGCGGGCTTCGGGCTGCTGGGCGCCGCCTGGCTGCTGCTCGCCGGCACCCGCGCGGTGGAGCGCCGGCGCGGCGGCGCCGGCGCGGAGCGCAAGGCGGCCAAGAACGACCGGCGGGACGCGGTGGCACCCGCGGCCTCGGCGCCCTCCCTGGGGCAGGGCTCACGCCCCGCGTCACGACCGGCCGCCGCCCCCCGCGCCGCCGCCTCGGCCGACGACTTCAGCGACATCGAGGCCATCCTCAAGAAGCACGGCATATGACAGTCACACCATTCACGGAAACGACACAGTGAGTCCCGGGACGTCCGGAATCGTTCATGAGGCGAACGAGAGATCACGGTTTCGGTGAAGTCCCGCAAGATCCCCGAGTGCTGATCGCGTCCGGGGCGCCGAGTGGGTCATCATCGGCCGCGAGATGCTGGACACCACACAGAGCGAGGCCGCGCCGCCCAAGGACGAGCCGCGCGGATGCCTCTTCGCCCTTTCCCAGCCACCGCTGATGATCTTCCTTGCGGTGATCGGGTGTCTGCTGCTCATGGCTGCGCTGCACGACCTGCTGCTGCTGTGAGCCGTACGCGTCCGTCCCGGCGCCACCCGCCGGGACCGACGTCGCCACGGACCGGAAGGGGGCCGCCCCCGGCCCGGCCGGGTCAGCCCGCCGCTTCCTTGCGCCGGGCCCGGTAGGCGGCGACGTGCAGCCGGTTCCCGCAGGTCCGGCTGTCGCAGTAGCGGCGCGAGCGGTTGCGGGAGAGATCGACGAAGGCGCGCCGGCAGTCCGGTGCCTCGCAGCGCCGCAGCCGCTCCTGCTCCCCGGCGACCACGAAGAACGCGAGCGCCATTCCGCAGTCCGCGGCGAGGTGATCGGCCACGGACGCCCCGGGGGCGAAGTAGTGCACATGCCAGTCGTAGCCGTCGTGGTCCGTGAGGCGCGGAGTGGTGCCGGCCGCGGCCACCAGCTCGTTGATCATCCCCGCGGCGGCCCGGGCGTCCGGGGCCGCGAAGATCCCCGCGAACCGGCCGCGGATCTTGCGCACCGCCGAGAGGTCGAACTCGGACAGCACGCCGACATCGCTGATTTCGTGGTTTCGCACGAAGTCGGCGAGAGCCGCGACATCCTGCAGTCCGTCCGAGGCGGTGTCGTCCTCCGGCACGGAGTTCACCAGATCGACCACGGTGTCGAGTGCGCACCGGGTGTCGTGGGTGATCAGCACGTTTCGCTCCCTGGCCTGGTGGTCGGGCGGGCGCCCGCCGATGGTGGCCGATGGTAGCGACAACGCGCCCACCGCACCGGTCCCGGCCGACCTCGACTGCCGGTAGAACGCCTCCGTGCCGCAGGCGGTTCCCGGATGCAGGGCCGAGGGGCCGAGGAGCCGTCCAGGCGCGGCGGAGACGCACGGGCACAGGCCGACACCGTCCCGCGAACTCACGGTGACGGCGCCGGCCTGTGCCGTATGCGGTTGTCTTGGCCCGAGCCGTCTCCCCGAGTGGACGGCGCCGGGCTGCTTCGGAGGGCGGCGACCTAACTCTCCGCCAGGATGTGCGAGAGCTCCTGATCCAGATCGAAGTGCCGGTGCTCCGTGCCGGGCGGCACGGCGGCGTCGGTTCGCTTCAGGAAGGACTCCAGGGCCCGCGCCGGGGCCTCCAGCAGAGCCTCTCCCTCAGGCGAGCTGAGGGCGATGCAGACGACGCCCTGACCATGGCTGCGCGATGGCCAGACGCGGACGTCGCCGGTGCCGGTGGGCCGGTGCAGCCCCTCGGCGAGGAGGTCGCGGGCGAACACCCACTCGACGGTCTCCTCGGCTCCGGTGTGGAAGGTGGCGTGCACGGCGTAGGGGTCGGCCGTGTCGTACCGCAGGCCTGCGGGGACAGGCAGGGAGGACTCGCTCGACACAACGAGGCGCAGGTGCAGCTCGCAGCTGACCGTGGTGTTCATAAGCGCCAGGGCCTTTCG
The DNA here is from genome assembly GCF_043079785.1 of Streptomyces sp. NPDC015139. NCBI lineage: Bacteria > Bacillati > Actinomycetota > Actinomycetes > Kitasatosporales > Streptomycetaceae > Streptomyces > Streptomyces sp. NPDC015139. The sequence continues at coordinate 301,277 of NZ_JBIBUW010000010.1, forward strand.
CTCAGTGTGCGCTCGGGGATTCGCACGTCGGCGAAATCGACATGCCACCTACGGTGCCGTTGTAAACCCCTCTGGGAGTTTTGCCTGGCTTTACGTAACTCTTCCGGCCGAGAACTCGTACCAGATCTACGACCATTCCGGTGACTGGATTCACTCCGGTAGGGTTTGTCTGTATGAATACGGGGAGTGACGAGCCGGGCGAGGTCGCAGTGGCCGGGGACGAGAGGAAGGCGGACGATCGAGTGAGCGACGCCGACGCCGAGCGGGGCCTCGGCTCCCGTGCGCCGGAATTCATCAAGGCCCGCCGGGCCCTGCACGTGAGCTGGCAGGTCGGTGTCTTCGTGATCGGCCTGGCGGTCGTTGCCCTGGGCATCGTGATGCTGCCGCTGCCGGGACCCGGCTGGGTGGTGATCTTCGGCGGCATGGCGATCTGGGCGACCGAGTTCGTCTGGGCCCAGCTGGTGCTCCGCTGGACGAAACGCAAAGTCACCGAGGCCGCCCAGCGGGCCCTCGATCCCAAGGTGCGCCGGCGCAACATCGCCCTCACCGTGATCGGTCTGGTGATCGTGGGCGTGCTGGTGGGGATCTACCTGTGGAAGTTCGGCGTCGTCATGCCGTGGAAGATCAAGGACCAGTGATCCGCCGCCCGGGGCCCGGCCGCCCACCGGTCCGGCCCCTGGTCGGGACCACCCCCTGACATCGGGTAATGTTCTTCCTGCGCCCGGGCGATTAGCTCAGTGGGAGAGCGCTTCGTTCACACCGAAGAGGTCACTGGTTCGAACCCAGTATCGCCCACCCGGACCGACGGCCCATCTGCTTCGAGCAGGTGGGCCGTCGTCGTGCCCGCCTCCCGCCTCCCGGCTCACGCGGTGGGCTGCTTCGGGCGTGGCAAAGCCTCCGGGAGAAGTTCCGGACGCGGGCGGCCGGCGGAAATACCGCAGACGTCTTCCGGAATGCTGTCGCATTTCTTCGCAAGTACGACAAGCGCGGAATTCCCGCGCGCCTCAAGTCCCGAGTGCCGACACAAATCTGAGCGGCAGTCACTTCGGTCGGCTCGCACGCCGTGTCGCTCCTCGGCGTATTCCGCTTCGGCGCGTCGAACCCGAACCCGGCGCTGCCCGGCGGAGAGACGCCCGCCCGGCGGCCCTCCCCCCGAAGGGTGGCCCGTGTCGCGGCGGGGCGCACGAGTACCCGTACGCGGATCGCCGAGCCCGGCCGGGCAGACTCGGACCATGGACTGGAACCACTACCGCTTCCGGACCCTGTGGTCCCTGCCCGCCCCGTCCGCCGCGGTGTACGCGGCGCTGGAGCGTCCCGAGGACTACCCCCGATGGTGGCCACAGGTGCGGACGGTGACCCGCCTCGACGACGAGACCGGCGTGATCACCATCCGCTCCCTGCTGCCGTACGCCATGACCTTCACCGCCCGAACCGCCGGCCGTGACCCGGCCGCGGGCATCCTGGCGGTGCACATGACCGGGGACATCGAGGGCTGGGCGCGCTGGACGGTCACCACCGCCGGTCCCGGCACGCTCGTCCGGTACGACCAGGAGGTCGACGTGTGCAAGCCGCTGCTCAGACGGCTGGCCGTACCAGGACGGCCCGTCTTCCGCGCCAATCACCGGCTGATGATGCGGGCCGGACGGCGCGGACTGCTGCGGCACCTGCGAGCGGTTTGAACGAACGGCGCCCGGACCTGTATTGTTCAGTGCGTTCCCGGGCGATTAGCTCAGTGGGAGAGCGCTTCGTTCACACCGAAGAGGTCACTGGTTCGAACCCAGTATCGCCCACCGGGAAAGAGCCGGTCCGCAGCAGCGGACCGGCTCTTTTGACGTGAGCAACCGCTGCCGGCGCTACGCCGCCGCCGGCAGCTCCGGCCGCAGCGGCCACTCCGTGTTGACGATCTCCTCCGAACCGCTGCGCGCGAACCAGGCCTGGAGCCCACGGGCCTGCGCCGCGTGCCAGTTGGCCTGGAGAGTGTGCAGGTCCGCCGGGGACAGTCGCTCCAGCCGGGTCGCGAACCGCCGGCCCAGTGCCCGTACGACGTCCAGCGCGGCCAGTGCGTCCGCCGCCGCGTCGTGTGCGTCCTGCAGTGTCACGCCGTAGTGCCCGCACAGGTCGGTCAGCGTGCGGCGGCCCTTGCGGTAGCGGTCCAGATGCTTGTCCAGCACCCTCGGGTCCAGCACCCGCAACGGCACCGACTCCAGCCAGCGGTCCAGCCCGGCCGCCCGGTGCCGGCGCAACTCCCGGTCCAGCAGCGTCAGATCGAACGGCGCGTTCATCACCACCACCGGCCGCCGCATCGCCGCCTGCTCCGCCAGCTGCTCGGCTATCTCGTACATCACCGGCGCCGGCCAGCGGCCGTTGCGCTGAAGGTGCTCCTGCGTCAGCCCGTGCACCGCCGTCGCCGCCTCGGGCACCGCGACCCCCGGATTCACCAGCCAGCGAGTGATCCGGGGCCGGGTGCCCGGCGCATCCTGGACGACGACGGCGGCCGACACGATCCGGTCGGTCTCGACGTCCACGCCCGTCGTCTCCGTGTCGAAGGCCGCCAGCGGCCCCTCGTACCAGGTCGTCATCCGCACACAACTCCTTGTTCACCCATGGCAGGTGACGTTCCGTCTTCTGCCTGTTTGGTGATACCCGGGCCGTTTGCGACGTACGCCGGAAGGAGACAACAGGAATACGGGTCTTTGCAGTTCAGCGGCCCGCAGCGGGAAGACTCATTGCTGGGAAGGCTGTTGGTCATGGCCATTGCGCAGCCCGAGCGGGGCGGGCTGCTGCCCGACCGCCCGGGCACCCTCCGCGGCACGCTCGCCACCACCGCCTGCATGGAGACGCTGCAGGTCGGCTATCTGCACGCGGTCGCCGCCGCGGCCGGCTGCTCGCTGTCCCAGCCCTTCCCGGACAACGGCATCGACTGGCACGTCAGCCACAGCGCACCCGGACACACCGTCGACGACGAGGTCACCATCAAGGTGCAGCTGAAGTGCACCTACCAGGTCCCGCCCAACCCGCCGGGCCGCTTCTTCTCCTTCACCCTCGACAACGACCACCTGCGCAAGCTGGCCCGCACACCCGTCTCGGTGCACAAGATCCTGGTCGTCATGCTGGTGCCGCGCGCGCAGGACGACTGGCTGCGCGCCGGCCACGACCGGCTCGACCTACGGCACTGCTGCTACTGGGTCAACCTGGCCGGCCGGCCGGTCACCGGCCGGCACCGGACCACCGTGCGGATACCGACCGCGCGCATCTTCGACGACCGGGCGCTGTGCGAGATCATGACGCGGGTCGGGACGGGAGGCAGGCCATGAGGAGCCGTCCGTACGAGGAGCCGGCCCGGCAGGTCCGGCAGCACCCCGACGACCTCCCCTGGAACCGCCCCCCGGAGCCCGCCGAGGTCGACCCGGCCGTGCTCGGCGCCCTGCTGCGCCGGCACGGCTGGCAGCGGCGCGGGGGAGCCGCCGGCCGGTACGGCCGCTGGACCCCGCCCGGCCCGGGCGCCGGCGGCACCAGCCTGCTCGTGCCGGAGAGCCGCGGCTTCCCGGACAGCGACGACCTGCTCGGCGAGGCCCTCGACGCCCTGGCCCGCAGCGACACCCCCTCCGCCCGCGAGGTCCTCATATCCCTGGCCGTACCGAGCGACGAGATCCGCTGGTGGCGGGACACCCCCAGGGGCCCGGTGGGCGCCGCGCACTGGACGGCCGACATGCAACTACGCGGCGCCGCACGGCAGATGCTGCTCGCCGCCGCGCTCGCCACCCGGGCGCGTGCCGGGTACCACGGCGCCCGCCACCGCAGACCGGCCGCCGCCCTCATGGAGGACGTCCTCGTCGGACCCGCCGGCGAGGGCCGCACCCTCACCGCCTTCGTGCCCGCGGCCACCGGCCGGCACCTCGCCGTACGGCTGCACCAGGCCCTGTACGCCACCCGGGAGGCCATCGACTACCGGCGGGCCACCGGCGGGATGGACGCCTTCGACGGCGCCGTCGAGGCCGGCGTCAGCCGCGAGCTCACCGAGGCGCTCGGCGCGCTCGTGCGGGGCACCGAGGGCGCCCGCGTCGCCGTCGCCTGGGCCCCCGGGGCCGGTGTGCCCGAGGGCTGTGCCGCCTCCGCCGAACCCGTCGAGTTCTCACCGGGCGACCTGCCCGTGCTCCGCGAGGCCGCGGCCCGCTACCTGCGCGAGGAACCCTCCGTGCCGGTCCGCGTCACGGGTGCCGTCGTCCGCATGCGCCGCTCCGGCCCCACCGGCGAGGGCACCGTCCGGCTGCGCGTCCTCGCCGGCGTCGAGGTCCCGCACCTCCGCGTCACCCTCGACGAGGAGGACTACCGCATCGCCGGCCACGCCCACCTCGTCGGACTGCCCGTCCGGGTGCACGGCCGGCTGGAGCGGCGGGGCGGCTTCCGCCGGCTCACCGGCGCCTCCGGCGTCGTACCCGTACAGGTGGACGACGCCGAGCGGGACCGGCTGATGAAGGCCCTCCAGGAGAACCTCGACTTCTTCGAGGAGGCGTGCGGAGAGGGGGAGGCGGGAGCGTACGGGGACGAGGACTGACGGTGACCGTTTCGCGGTCGGTGCCGTCGGGTCGGTACGATCGCCTGTGCGCGCGCTCCTGGTATGGCGCCGCATCCCACCTTCAGTCAGGAGAGACCGGTGTCAGACGTCCGTGTGATCATCCAACGCGATTCCGAGCGGGAAGAACGCGTGGTGACGACGGGCACTACGGCCGCCGACCTCTTCGCGGGCGAGCGCTCGATCATCGCCGCGCGCGTGGCCGGCGAGCTGCGGGACCTCAGCCACGAGCTGTCCGACGGTGACGAGGTCGAGGGCGTCGAGATCTCCTCCGAGGACGGCCTGAACATCCTGCGCCACTCCACCGCGCACGTCATGGCGCAGGCCGTGCAGGAGCTGTTCCCCGAGGCCAAGCTGGGCATCGGCCCGCCCGTCAAGGACGGCTTCTACTACGACTTCGACGTCGAGAAGCCCTTCCACCCCGATGACCTCAAGGCCATCGAGAAGAAGATGCAGGAGATCCAGAAGCGCGGGCAGCGCTTCTCCCGTCGTGTCGTCACCGACGAGGCCGCCCGCGAGGAGCTGGCCGACGAGCCGTACAAGCTGGAGCTGATCGGCCTCAAGGGCTCCGCGTCCCACGACGACGGCGCGGACGTCGAGGTCGGCGCCGGCGAGCTGACGATCTACGACAATCTGGACGCCAAGACCGGCGAGCTGTGCTGGAAGGACCTCTGCCGCGGTCCCCACCTGCCGACGACCCGGCTGATCCCGGCGTTCAAGCTGATGCGCAACGCGGCCGCCTACTGGCGCGGCAGCGAGAAGAACCCGATGCTCCAGCGCATCTACGGCACCGCCTGGCCGTCCAAGGACGAGCTGAAGGCGCACCTGGACTTCCTCGCCGAGGCCGAGAAGCGCGACCACCGCAAGCTCGGCAGCGAGCTGGACCTGTTCTCCATCCCGGAGCAGATCGGCTCCGGCCTCGCCGTCTTCCATCCCAAGGGCGGCATCGTCCGCCGCGTGATGGAGGACTACTCGCGCCGCCGCCACGAGGAAGAGGGCTACGAGTTCGTCTACACCCCGCACGCCACGAAGGGGAAGCTCTTCGAGACGTCCGGGCACCTGGACTGGTACGCCGACGGCATGTACCCGCCCATGCAGCTCGACGAGGGCGTGGACTACTACCTCAAGCCCATGAACTGCCCGATGCACAACCTGATCTTCGACGCGCGCGGCCGCTCCTACCGCGAACTGCCGCTGCGCCTGTTCGAGTTCGGCACCGTGTACCGGTACGAGAAGTCCGGCGTCGTGCACGGCCTGACCCGCGCCCGCGGCTTCACGCAGGACGACGCGCACATCTACTGCACCCGTGAGCAGATGTCGGAGGAGCTCGACAAGACGCTCACCTTCGTCCTCGGCCTGCTGCGCGACTACGGCCTGACCGACTTCTACCTGGAACTGTCCACCAAGGACCCGGAGAAGTTCGTCGGCTCCGACGAGGTCTGGGAGGAGGCCACCGAGACGCTCCGCCAGGTCGCCGAGAAGCAGGGCCTGCCCCTCGTGCCCGACCCGGGCGGCGCCGCCTTCTACGGCCCGAAGATCTCCGTGCAGACCAAGGACGCCATCGGCCGCACCTGGCAGATGTCGACCATCCAGCTCGACTTCAACCTGCCCGAGCGGTTCGACCTGGAGTACACCGGCCCCGACGGTGCCAAGCAGCGCCCGGTCATGATCCACCGTGCCCTGTTCGGTTCCATCGAGCGGTTCTTCGCCGTGCTGCTGGAGCACTACGCGGGCGCCTTCCCGGCGTGGCTGGCCCCCGTGCAGGCGCTCGGCATCCCGATCGGCGACGCGCACGTGGAGTACCTGGAGAAGTTCGCGGCCGCAGCCAAGAAGCAGGGGCTGCGCGTCGAGGTGGACTCCTCCTCGGACCGCATGCAGAAGAAGATCCGCAACGCCCAGAAGCAGAAGGTGCCCTTCATGGTCATCGCGGGCGACGAGGACATGTCGAACGGCTCGGTGTCCTTCCGCTACCGCGACGGCTCCCAGGAGAACGGCATCCCCTTCGACGAGGCGATCGCCAAGATCGCGAAGATCGTGGAGGAGCGGACCCAGGTCTGACCCAGGTCCGAACCGCCTGAGCCGCGAGGGCCCCCGGGATCACCGTCCCGGGGGCCCCTTTCTGTCGCTCTCCCGCGTGAACGTCTGCATCAGCCAGGACGAGAACGAACCCGTCACCGCGCCGAGCAGGCCGATCCCGCAGGCCATCATCCCGATCGCGATCGTCCGCCCGAGCCTGGTCACCGGGGTGATGTCGCCGTACCCGACCGTGCTGAGCGTCGACGCGGCCCACCACACCGCGTCCCCGAAGGTCGTCATGTTGGCGCCGGGCGCCCCGCGCTCCTGCTGGAACACCGCGAGCGCCCCGGCGAAGCCCAGCAGCAGCGTGGACAGGCTCGCGTAGGAGATCACGCGGGCGTACAGGGAGAGCCGGGGTTCGCCCTGCCGGCGCTGGATGACGTCGTAGAGCGGGACGATCCGCAGCGGGCGCAGCAGCGGGAGGATGACCACGACGGTGTGCAGGAAGTGCGTGGTGACGAAACGCAGGAAGCGCTGCCCGCCCAGCCGCCACCGCACCAGGTAGTCCGCAGCGAACACGGCCCAGAGGACGAGCATCGTCGCCAGACACAGGTCCCGCCAGCCCATCGACAGGCTCACCGCCAGGACCCGGGTCGCGTACGCGGCCATGAAGACCAGCGACGCCACGAAGAGCGGAATCTCGGTGCGCTGCTCCCAGCGGGCCGCGCGGCTGTCGACGTCCACCGGCCAAGCTTGGCCGGTGACCGTCATCGGGGCGCCCCGGCGACACGCCGCGAACGGGCGAAGCCATATGCTGCCTAGCATGACGAGTGAGCCGGAGCAGCAGATCGGAGTGGGGACGCAGGACGCGTTCCAGCGCCTGTGGACGCCCCACCGGATGGCCTACATCCAGGGCGAGAACAAGCCCACCGGTCCCGGGGCCGACGACGGCTGCCCCTTCTGCTCGATACCGGCCAAGTCCGACGAGGACGGGCTGATCGTGCGCCGCGGCGAGCACGTCTACGCGGTCCTCAACCTGTACCCGTACAACGGCGGCCACCTCATGACCGTGCCCTACCGGCACGTGGCCGACTACACCGAGCTGACCGGCCCGGAGACCGCCGAACTCGCCGAGCTGACCAAGCAGGCGATGCAGGCCCTGCGCACGGCCTCCGGTGCGCACGGCTTCAACATCGGCATGAACCAGGGCACGGTCGCGGGCGCCGGTATCGCCGCCCACCTGCACCAGCACGTCGTCCCGCGCTGGGGCGGCGACACGAACTTCATGCCGGTGGTCGGCCACACCAAGATCCTGCCGCAGCTCCTGGCGGACACCCGCAAGATGCTGGCGGAGGCCTGGCCGGCCTAGGGACCGGGGGAGCCCGGGGGCGGCGGCGCGGCTCCCGGGCCACCGCCGAGGACACCCCGGCCGGGCGGCCGGGCCCGACTGCCGGGCCGCCGGACGCCTACGCGTCGTACACGTCGGCCTTCCGCGGCGTCGGGTCCTGGACGTTGCCGCTGAGGAACGCCGAGCGGGCACCGAACTTCTCCGTGTCCACGCCGTTCTCCTTCAGCACCCTGATCGCCGCCGAGTGGACCACCCGCAGCACCGGTGTGGCCGCGCGCAGCGCGTCGTCGGCCATGAAGCGGTGCCGCCACGGCTGATCGGCCCAGGCGTGCCGCAGACCGAACGGCTCGGGCAGTCCGAGCGAGCCGCCCAGCCAGTTCAGCAGCGGCGGGTACCAGGTCAGCGGGGCGCGCGCGGCGAGCCGTACCACCTCGTCGGTGGTGACCAGCGGCAGCTTGATCGTGCGGTTCTCCCACGGCTTGAAGGACTTGGCGACCTCCTTGACCGGCGCCTCCGGCTTCGTGGTGAACAGCGGGTTCACCGGCCCCAGGGCGTGCCCGGTGACCTCGATGCGCAGCGTCTCGTGCAGCACGGTCACCGTGATCAGCATGGTGATGACCAGCTGGCCGTCCCACAGCGTCCACTGCACGCCCAGATAGTGCCGGTCACCGCTGCCGAACTGCTGCTTGTTGCAGATCTCCTGTATGGCGTGCGGCTTGATCCGGAAGGCCTCGACGTCGGTGCCCTCGGGCCGGGACACCGCGGCGGCCTTCTCGCCGATCGGCGTGACGATCCAGTGCTTCACGGACGGCTTGGGGAAGCCGCCCGTGTTCAGCGGGCCGCGCTCCAGCATGGCCAGCTGGTCGTGGATCGCGCGTATCACGTCCCAGCTGCGGAAGGGGTGGATCTCCCGGGTGCCGTCGGCGGGCACCAGTTCCTCGGCGAGCTGCCAGGCGCCCCACCGGGTGCCCATGCCGAGTATGCCCTTGGGCCCGGCGTAGAAGACCGAGTTGGACTGCTGCTCGGCGCTCAGCCGGGCCAGCGACTGGCGCAGCTCCTCCGCGGCCGTCTGGCCGGGCCCGCGCGGCACGGCCTCCGGGACCTTGGCGCCGACGCTGGTGCCGGACAGCAGGCCGTCCCAGCGGGCCCGCAGATCCTGGGCGGCGCTCTCGCAGACCCGCTTGGCCCAGAACCAGCCCAGCACGGGCAGGACGACGCACGCACGGGCGTACCACGCCCAGAACCCGCCGAACGGCATCTTGAGGAAGAACAGCGCGGCGAGCACGCCGACACCGAGGAGCAGGGCCGTGGCCAGTGGCCCGGCCCGCTTGTCGTCGCGCCGGGCGACGAACATGCGCAGCTGGAAGACGAGCAGCCAGACGATCAGGCCGGGCAGGAAGACCAGACCGCACAGCACCGTCACGGCCGTCAGGCGGTTGTCGCGCTCGCGGCGGATGTTGTTCGCCGCCAGACAGTGCTCCACCACGAACTGCGGCTCGGAGCCGAAGGACTGGATGAGCGGCTTGCGGCCGGGGGCGAGCATCCGGTCGATCACGGCACGCGAGAACGACTCACCGAGATTGGGCCGCAACAGCTTCATCCGGCCGGCCTTGACGGTCGACTGGTGCCATTCGTTGTCGGCCTTCTTGATCTCCCCGACCGGGCTGTCCCGGTACGCGGCGGAAGCCAGCGCGGAGGTCGCCGCCTGTCCCTCGTCGCCCGAGACGGGCACCTGGGGCCCGTCCCACTCGGTTCCAAACGACATTCCCGCCCCCATCACCGCCGGCGTCGCTCCTGCGGCCTTCCCGACTTCCCTGCCCCGCACACCTGTTGACCCGGCCCTCGTGCCGAAACCACCCCCACGACCGGACGGCTGCGGCACCACGTGATCAGGTGATCAGCGTATCCGCCGCCACCGACAACCGGCGGGCGGACGGCCGAAGCCGCCCGCCCGCACCGGCCGGGCGCGGCCGGACTACCCGCCGTCACCCGCCTGTTCGCGGATCCGCTCGGCGATCTGCGGCGGCATCGGCTCGTGCCGGGCGTACGCCCGGTCGAACCGGGCCGTGCCGTGCGACAGCGAGCGCAGGTCCACGGCGTACCGGCCGATCTCGAACTCCGGCACCTCGGCCCTGATCAGCGTCCGCCCGGTACCCACCTGTTCGGTGCCGAGCAGCCGGCCGCGCCGGCTCGACAGGTCGCTCATCACCGGGCCCACGTAGTCGTCGCCGACGAGGACGGTCACCTCGGCGACCGGTTCCAGCAGATGGATCCGCGCGCCCGCGGCGGCCTCGCGCAGCGCCAGCGCGCCCGCCGTCTGGAAGGCGGCGTCGGAGGAGTCCACCGAGTGCGCCTTGCCGTCCAGCAGCGTGATCCGGACGTCGATGAGCGGATACCCGGCGGCCACGCCCTTGGCCGCCTGCGCCCGGACGCCCTTCTCGACGGACGGGATGAACTGCCGGGGCACCGCCCCGCCGACCACCTTGTCCACGAACTCGATGCCCGAGCCGCCCGGCAGCGGCTCCACCTCGATCTCGCAGATCGCGTACTGCCCGTGCCCGCCGGACTGCTTCACATGCCGTCCGCGCCCGCCGGCCTTGGCCGCGAACGTCTCCCGCAGGGAGACCCGGTGCGGGACGACGTCGACCTGGACGCCGTAGCGGCTGCGCAGCCGTTCCAGGGCGACGTCCGCGTGGGCCTCGCCCAGACACCACAGGACCACCTGATGGGTGTCCTGGTTCTGCTCCAGGCGCATCGTCGGGTCCTCGGCGACCAGCCGGGACAGGCCCTGGGACAGCTTGTCCTCGTCGGCCTTGCTGTGCGCCTGGATGGCGAGCGGGAGCAGCGGGTCCGGCATCTGCCAGGGCTCCATCAGGAGCGCGTCGTCCTTCGCGGACAGCGTGTCACCGGTCTCCGCGCGGCCCAGCTTGGCCACGCACACCAGGTCACCGGCGACGGCGTGCGTCACCGGCCGCTGCTGCTTGCCGAAGGGCATGGACAGGGCGCCGATCTTCTCGTCGACGTCGTGGTCCTCGTGCCCGCGGTCGGCCAGACCGTGCCCGGAGACGTGCACCGTCTGGTCCGGGCGCAGCGTCCCGGAGAACACGCGGACGAGGGAGATGCGGCCGACGTACGGGTCGGAGGAGGTCTTGACGACCTCGGCGACCAGCGGACCGCCGGTGTCGCACGGCTTCAGCTCGCGCTGCTTGCCGTCGATGGTCGTGACGCCGGGCAGGGGATGCTCGAACGGGGTCGGGAACCCGCCGGTGATCAGCTCCAGCAGTTCGACCGTGCCGAGCCCCTGCCGGGCGCCCTCGGCGGCGGGCGCGGCGGCGAGGACGGGGAAGAAGCTGCCGCGGGCGACGGCCCGCTCCAGGTCCTCGATCAGCGTCTTGACGTCGACCTGCTCACCGCCGAGATAGCGGTCCATGAGGGTCTCGTCCTCGCTCTCGGCGATGATCCCCTCGATGAGCCGGTTGCGGGCCTCCTCGATGTCCGGCAGCTGGTCCTCGCCGGGCTCGGAGTCCTTGCGCTCACCGGCCGAGTAGTCGAAGAGCTTCCGTGACAGCAGCCCGATCAGTCCGGTCACCGGCGCGTGCCCGTCCGGGCCCTCGGAGCCGCGCAGCGGCAGGTACAGGGGCAGTACGGCGTCGGGGTCGTCGCCGCCGAAGGCCTCCGCGCAGATCCGCGTGGTCTCCTCGAAGTCCGCGCGCGCGGACTCCAGGTGCGTGATCACGATCGCGCGGGGCATGCCGACCGCCGCGCACTCCTCCCACAGCATCCGGGTCGAGCCGTCCACCCCGTCGGAGGCCGAGACGACGAAGAGGGCCGCGTCCGCGGCGCGCAGACCGGCCCTGAGCTCACCGACGAAGTCGGCGTATCCGGGGGTGTCGAGCAGGTTGACCTTGATGCCGTCCCATTCGACCGGCGCGAGGGAGAGCTGTACGGAGCGTTGCTGCCGGTGCTCGATGTCGTCGTAGTCGGACACGGTGCCGCCGTCCTCGACGCGGCCCGCCCGGTTCACCGCCCCCGCGGTCAGCGCGAGGGCTTCCACCAGAGTGGTCTTGCCCGATCCGCTGTGGCCGACCAGCACCACGTTCCGGACGGACGTGGGTTGGTCGGCCGCCAGAGCCCTGCCGGCGGCTCCGGGGTGTGTCTGTGTCTTGTCGCCCATGATCCTGCCTCCCGTGCACGGTGAGGTCACTGTGGGCGCGGACACGCGGGACCCGCGTGCACTGGCGGCTCCGGCGACGCCCGCGGTTATTCGAGCTTTCCACTCCCGTCATGCCGCGTCCATACGAACGACCACGAAGGCCGCGGACCGGTACCGATCGCGCCACGCACGCCCCGAGTGCGGCCGTGGGCACCGGCTCGCGGCACGAGCCGCGGGTGCCCGCCCGTCGAGCGCGCGCGTGCGTGACTACGATGGGCCAGCCGGCGGCCACCAGGGCCGCGGCGACACCGACCGTCGGGAAGGCCATGCTGAACAAGTACGCGCGTGCATTCTTCACGCGTGTTCTCACGCCGTTCGCCGCGTTTCTCATCCGCCGGGGCGTCAGCCCCGACACGGTCACGCTCCTCGGCACGGCGGGTGTGGTCGCGGGAGCGCTGGTCTTCTACCCCAGGGGCGAGTTCTTCTGGGGCACGATCGTCATCACCCTGTTCGTCTTCTCCGACCTCGTCGACGGCAACATGGCCCGCCAGCTGGGCCGCTCCAGCCGCTGGGGCGCCTTCCTCGACTCCACCCTGGACCGGGTCGCCGACGGCGCCATCTTCGGAGGCTTCGCGCTCTGGTACGCGGGCAACGGCGCCGACAACGTCCTGTGCGCCGTCTCGATCTTCTGCCTGGCCAGCGGCCAGGTGGTGTCGTACACGAAGGCGCGTGGCGAGTCCATCGGGCTGCCGGTGGCGGTCAACGGGCTCGTGGAGCGCGCCGAGCGGCTGGTGATCTCGCTGGTCGCGGCCGGTTTCGCGGGACTGCACAAGTTCGGGGTGCCGGGCATCCAGTGGCTGCTGCCGGTCGCCCTGTGGATCGTCGCCGTGGGCAGCCTCGTCACGCTGATCCAGCGGGTCGTCACCGTCCGCCGCGAGTCCGCCGAGGCCGAGGCGGCCGCCGGGCAGAACACCTCCCAAGGGAGCGAGGCCGCGAAGTGAGCACCGCCGACCGGCTCACCGACTCCCTGTACGGGCTCGGCTGGAGCACCGTCAAGAAGCTCCCCGAACCGGCCGCCGTCCGGCTCGGCCGCACCATCGCCGACCTCGCCTGGAAGAAGCGCGGCAAGGGCGTCCAGCGCCTGGAGTCCAACTACGCGCGCGTGGTGCCCGACGCCACGCCCGAGCGCCTGGCCGAGCTGTCCCGCGCGGGCATGCGCTCCTACCTGCGCTACTGGATGGAGTCCTTCCGGCTCCCCGCCTGGAGCGCCGAGCGGGTGCGGACGGGCTTCGACCCCAAGGACATCCACTTCCTCACCGACGGCCTCGCCTCCGGCCGGGGCGTCGTCCTCGCCCTGCCGCACCTGGCCAACTGGGACCTGGCCGGCGCCTGGGTCACCACCAAGCTCGGGACGCCCTTCACGACGGTCGCCGAGCGCCTGAAGCCCGAGACGCTGTACGACCGCTTCGTCGCCTACCGCGAGGGCCTCGGCATGGAGGTCCTGCCGCACAGCGGGGGCTCCGCCTTCGGCACCCTCGCCCGCCGGCTGCGCGACGGCGGCCTGGTCTGCCTGGTCGCCGACCGCGACCTGTCCGCCTCCGGCGTGGAGGTCGACTTCTTCGGCGAGACGGCACGGATGCCCGCCGGCCCGGCCCTGCTCGCCCAGCAGACCGGCGCCCTGCTGGTGCCGGTCACGCTCTGGTACGACGAGTCGCCCGTCATGAAGGGCCGGCTCCATCCCCCGATCGAGGTGCCGGAGTCAGGCACGCGGGCCGAGAAGACGTCTGTGATGACACAGGCGCTGGCGAACGCCTTCGCCACCGGCATCGCCGACCATCCGGAGGACTGGCACATGCTCCAGCGCCTGTGGCTCGCCGACCTCGACCCCGCGAAGGGACCCTCGTGAGAATCGGGATCGTCTGCCCGTACTCCTGGGACGTGCCCGGTGGCGTCCAGTTCCACATCCGCGATCTCGCCGAGTACTTCATCCGGCTCGGCCACGAGGTCTCCGTGCTGGCCCCGGCCGACGACGACACGCCCCTGCCGCCGTACGTCGTCTCGGCCGGCCGCGCGGTCCCGGTGCCGTACAACGGCTCGGTGGCCCGCCTCAACTTCGGTTTCCTGTCGGCCGCGCGGGTGCGGCGCTGGCTGCACGACGGGGCCTTCGACGTGGTCCACATCCACGAGCCGACCTCGCCCTCGCTGGGCCTGCTGACCTGCTGGGCGGCCCAGGGGCCCATCGTCGCGACCTTCCACACCTCCAACCCGCGCTCGCGCGCCATGATCGCCGCGTACGCGATCCTGCAGGCCGCGCTGGAGAAGATCAGCGCGCGGATCGCCGTGAGCGAGTACGCCCGGCGCACGCTGGTCGAGCACCTCGGCGGGGACGCGGTGGTCATCCCCAACGGCGTCGACGTGGACTTCTTCGCCAAGGCCGAGCCGAGGCCCGAGTGGCAGGGCGACACGATCGGCTTCATCGGGCGCATCGACGAACCCCGCAAGGGCCTGCCCGTGCTGATGCGGGCCCTGCCGAAGATCCTCGCGGCCCGCCCGGGGGCGAGGCTGCTGGTCGCGGGACGGGGCGACGAGGAGGCGGCCGTCGAGGAACTGCCGAAGGAGCTGCGCCCGCGCGTGGAGTTCCTCGGCATGGTCAGCGACGAGGACAAGGCGCGCTTCCTGCGCAGCGTCGACCTGTACGTCGCGCCCAACACCGGCGGCGAGAGCTTCGGCATCATCCTCGTCGAGGCGATGTCGGCGGGCGCGCCCGTCCTCGCCTCCGACCTGGACGCGTTCGTCCAGGTCCTGGACAAGGGCGCGGCGGGCGAGGTCTTCGCCAACGAGGACGCGGACGCCCTGGCCGAGGCGGCCGTACGGCTGCTCGGCGACCCCGAGCGGCTGGCCGAGCTGGGCGAGCTCGGAAGCGCCCACGTGCGGCGCTTCGACTGGTCGACGGTCGGCGCGGACATCCTGTCCGTCTACGAGACGGTGACGGCCGGCGCGGCGGCGGTGGCGGCGGACGAACGCACGACGGGCCTGCGAGCACGGTTCGGCCTGGCCCGGGACTGAGGCAGGTCGGATCGGGCACGCCGTGGGAATTGTCGGTGCGGTGGCCGGGAGCCGCTGCCGGTCGGCACCGCGTCGATCCGAGCCGGTACGGCTCACGCGCGGTCGGCGCGGCTCGGCGGGGCGACGCGGCAGTCGTTCCGTCGGCACCGCGTCGAGCCGGGGGCGGTCCGGATCGGACTGGCACGAGGAGTCATGGTGGCGGCCGGTCGCCCGGGCTCGACGTCCACTCCGGCCGGCAGGGCCCTGTGGTGGCTCCCGCCCGACGGTGAGCAGCCGGTGTGCGCGGCGCCCCGCCCGGGGCCCGTGCGAGCCTCCGGTCACCGGCCCGGACGCGCGCCCGGCCCGCCCCGATAGCCTTCGCCCGTGACCGCAACCCTCATCTGGATCCTTGTCGCGCTGCTCGTCGTCGGCGTCTACCTGAGCTGGACGGCCGGGCGGCTGGACCGGCTGCACGTGCGGATGGACGCCGCCCGCGCCGCGCTCGACGCGCAGCTGCTGCGGCGGGCCTCCGTGGCACAGGAACTCGCGACCTCGGGCGTGCTCGACCCGGCCGCCTCGATCGTGCTGTACGAGGCCGCGCACGGGGCCCGGCAGTCCGAGGAGGAGCAGCGGGAGGTGGCCGAGAGCGAGCTGAGCCAGGCACTGCGCGCCGTCTTCGAGGACGCGCAGCAGGTCGAGGCCGTACGGGAGGCCCCCGGAGGCGAGGAGGCGGCCCACGAGCTCGCCGAGGCCGTACGCCGGGTCCCCATGGCCCGCCGCTTCCACAACGACGCCGTCGGAGCCGCCCGGCGGCTGCGCGAACACCGCAAGGTCCGCTGGTTCCGGCTCGCCGGCCACGCCCCGTTCCCGCTGGCCTTCGAGATGGACGACGAGCCGCCCGCCGCCCTGGTGGAACGGGTCTCGTGAACCCCCGCCGACGGGTCCATGACCGAAAAGGATCCACCGGCTCACCATTGGCCCTTGCTGTGGCCTGGTCCACTCACGTTTCCTCGATGCTGCAGAGAAACCCTCTTTCCCTTCAGTGAGGTCACCCGTGTCCACCACCGAGAACCAGGCTCCCGAGACCGGCACCGCCCGTGTGAAGCGCGGCATGGCCGAGCAGCTCAAGGGCGGCGTGATCATGGACGTCGTCACGCCGGAGCAGGCGAAGATCGCCGAGGACGCGGGCGCCGTCGCCGTCATGGCCCTGGAGCGGGTCCCGGCCGACATCCGCAAGGACGGCGGCGTGGCCCGTATGTCCGACCCGGACATGATCGAGGGCATCATCGACGCCGTCTCCATCCCGGTGATGGCCAAGTCCCGCATCGGCCACTTCGTCGAGGCCCAGGTCCTGCAGTCCCTCGGCGTCGACTACATCGACGAGTCCGAGGTCCTCACCCCGGCCGACGAGGTCAACCACTCCGACAAGTGGTCCTTCACCACGCCGTTCGTGTGCGGTGCCACCAACCTGGGCGAGGCCCTGCGCCGTATCGCCGAGGGCGCCGCGATGATCCGCTCCAAGGGTGAGGCCGGTACCGGCAACGTCGTCGAGGCCGTCCGCCACCTGCGCCAGATCAAGAACGAGATCGCCAAGCTGCGCGGCTTCGACAACCACGAGCTGTACGCCGCCGCCAAGGAGCTGCGCGCCCCCTACGAGCTGGTCAAGGAGGTCGCCGAGCTGGGCAAGCTCCCGGTCGTCCTCTTCTCCGCCGGTGGCGTGGCCACCCCGGCCGACGCGGCCCTGATGCGTCAGCTCGGCGCCGAGGGCGTGTTCGTCGGCTCCGGCATCTTCAAGTCCGGCGACCCGGCCAAGCGCGCCGCCGCCATCGTCAAGGCCACCACCTTCTACGACGACCCGAAGATCATCGCGGAGGCGTCCCGCAACCTCGGCGAGGCCATGGTCGGCATCAACTGCGACACCCTCCCCGAGACCGAGCGCTACGCGAACCGCGGCTGGTAAGCGAAGGCCCACAGGTACACCACCCCATGAACACTCCTGTCATTGGCGTCCTGGCCCTCCAGGGCGACGTACGGGAGCACCTCATCGCCCTGGCCGCGGCCGACGCCGTGGCCAGGCCGGTGCGGCGCCCCGAGGAACTCGCCGAGGTCGACGGTCTCGTGCTGCCCGGCGGCGAGTCCACCACCATCTCCAAGCTCGCCGTGCTGTTCGGCGTGATGGACCCCCTCCGCGCGCGCGTGCGGGACGGCATGCCCGTCTACGGCACCTGCGCGGGCATGATCATGCTCGCCGACAAGATCCTCGACCCCCGCTCGGGCCAGGAGACCATCGGCGGCATCGACATGATCGTGCGCCGCAACGCCTTCGGCCGGCAGAACGAGTCGTTCGAGGCAGCGGTCGACGTGCGGGGCGTGGCGGGCGATCCTGTGGAGGGCGTCTTCATCCGCGCCCCCTGGGTCGAGTCCGTGGGCGCCGGAGCCGAGGTGCTCGCCGAGCACGAGGGCCACATCGTCGCCGTCCGCCAGGGCAACGCGCTCGCCACGTCGTTCCACCCGGAACTGACCGGCGACCACCGCGTGCACTCCCTGTTCGTCGACATGGTGCGCGCCGACCGGACCCCCGACTCCTTGTAGGATCGCTGGGGTTCGTTACAGAGTTGGGTTACGCGAAGGAGACAGGCAGATGTCCGGCCACTCTAAATGGGCTACGACGAAGCACAAGAAGGCCGTGATCGACGCCAAGCGCGGCAAGCTCTTCGCGAAGCTGATCAAGAACATCGAGGTCGCGGCGCGTATGGGCGGCGTCGACCTCGAGGGCAACCCGACCCTCTACGACGCCGTTCAGAAGGCCAAGAAGCAGTCGGTTCCGAACAAGAACATCGACTCGGCCATCAAGCGCGGCGGCGGCCTCGAGGCCGGCGGCGCCGACTACGAGACGATCATGTACGAGGGCTACGGTCCGAACGGTGTCGCGGTGCTCATCGAGTGCCTCACCGACAACCGCAACCGCGCCGCCTCCGACGTCCGCGTCGCCATGACCCGCAACGGCGGCAACATGGCGGACCCGGGCTCGGTGTCCTACATGTTCAGCCGCAAGGGCGTCGTCATCGTCCCCAAGGGCGAGCTGAGCGAGGACGACGTCCTCGGGGCCGTCCTGGACGCGGGCGCCGAGGAGGTCAACGACCTCGGTGAGACCTTCGAGGTCATCAGCGAGGCCACCGACCTGGTCGCGGTCCGCACCGCCCTCCAGGAGGCCGGAATCGACTACGACTCCGCCGACTCCAGCTTCGTGCCGTCCGTCCAGGTCGAACTGGACGAGGACGGCGCCAAGAAGATCTTCAAGCTCATCGACGCGCTCGAGGACAGCGACGACGTGCAGAACGTCTTCGCGAACTTCGACGTGAGCGACGAGATCATGGAGAAGGTCGACGCGTAACGCCTCGCGGCTCCGACACGCGTTTTCCGGCGGGCCGGTGGGACACGTCCCACCGGCCCGCCGTGCTGTACGGCGTTGTCAGTGACACCCGATAGCCTGCACGAACAGGTTGTCGACGGGAGGGGCGCTCGTGCGTGTACTGGGGGTGGACCCCGGCCTGACGCGGTGCGGTGTCGGCGTGGTCGAGGGAGTCGCCGGGCGGCCGCTCACCATGATCGGGGTCGGCGTGGTCCGGACCCCCGCGGACGCCGAGCTGAGCCGGCGGCTGCTCGCCGTCGAGCAGGGCATCGAGGAGTGGCTGGACGAGCACCGGCCCGAGTTCGTCGCCGTCGAGCGCGTCTTCAGCCAGCACAACGTGCGCACGGTCATGGGCACCGCCCAGGCCAGCGCGGTCGCCATGCTGTGCGCCGCCCGGCGCGGCATCCCCGTCGCCCTGCACACCCCCAGCGAGGTCAAGGCCGCCGTCACCGGCAGCGGCCGGGCCGACAAGGCACAGGTCGGAGCCATGGTCACCCGGCTGCTGCGGCTCTCCGCACCGCCCAAGCCGGCCGACGCCGCCGACGCCCTCGCGCTCGCCATCTGCCACATCTGGCGCGCCCCCGCGCAGAACCGGCTCCAGCAGGCCGTCGCCCTGCACACCGCCCACGCAACGAAAGGCCGGACGGCATGATCGCCTTCGTCAGCGGCACGGTCGCCGCGCTCGCCCCCGACGCCGCGGTCGTCGAGGTCGGCGGGGTCGGCATGGCCGTCCAGTGCACGCCGAACACCCTGTCGACGCTGCGCACCGGACAGCCCGCCAAGCTGCACACGTCCCTCGTCGTCCGCGAGGACTCGCTCACCCTGTACGGCTTCGTCGACGACGACGAACGCCAGGTCTTCGAGCTCCTGCAGACCGCGAGCGGCGTCGGCCCGCGCCTCGCCCAGGCCATGCTCGCCGTGCACACCCCGGACGCGCTGCGCCGCGCGGTCGCCACCGCCGACGAGAAGGCTCTCACCGCCGTGCCCGGCATCGGCAAGAAGGGCGCCCAGAAACTGCTGCTGGAACTGAAGGACCGCCTCGGCGAGCCCGTCGGCGCCCCCGCGATCGGCGCCCCGGTCACCCAGGGCTGGCGCGACCAGCTGCACGCGGCCCTGATCGGCCTCGGCTACGCCACCCGCGAGGCCGACGAGGCCGTGACCGCCGTGGCACCGCAGGCCGAGGCCGCGGGCGGCGCGCCCCAGGTCGGCCAACTGCTGAAGGCCGCCCTGCAGACCCTGAACCGCGCCCGCTGACCCGCGCCACCCGCTAGGAGATCTCCGTGAACCGGCACGACCCGACCGACACCCCCGCCGAGGAGCGGCTGGTGGGCTCCGTCGCCGACCGGGAGGACCAGGCCGTCGAGGCCGCCCTGCGCCCCAAGGACCTCGGCGAGTTCATCGGCCAGGAGAAGGTCCGCGAGCAGCTCGACCTCGTCCTGCGCGCCGCACGCGCGCGTGGCGCCACCGCCGACCACGTGCTGCTCTCCGGCGCGCCGGGCCTCGGCAAGACCACCCTGTCGATGATCATCGCGGCCGAGATGGGCGCCCCCATCCGCATCACCTCGGGCCCCGCCATCCAGCACGCCGGCGACCTCGCCGCCATCCTCTCCTCCCTCCAGGAGGGCGAGGTCCTCTTCCTCGACGAGATCCACCGCATGTCCCGGCCCGCCGAGGAGATGCTGTACATGGCGATGGAGGACTTCCGCGTCGACGTGATCGTCGGCAAGGGCCCCGGTGCCACCGCCATCCCGCTGGAGCTGCCGCCGTTCACCCTGGTCGGCGCCACGACCCGGGCGGGTCTGCTGCCGCCCCCGCTGCGCGACCGCTTCGGCTTCACCGCGCACATGGAGTTCTACGAACCGCACGAGCTGGAGCGCGTCGTGCACCGCTCGGCGCACCTGCTCGACGTCGAGATCGAGCCGGACGGCGCCGCCGAGATCGCCGGCCGCTCCCGCGGCACGCCCCGTATCGCCAACCGTCTGCTGCGCCGCGTCCGCGACTACGCGCAGGTCAAGGCGGACGGCGTGATCACCCGCGAGATCGCGGCGGCCGCCCTCGCCGTGTACGAGGTCGACGCGCGCGGACTCGACCGGCTCGACCGCGCCGTGCTGGAGGCTCTGCTCAAGCTGTTCGGCGGCGGCCCCGTCGGCCTGTCCACCCTCGCCGTCGCGGTGGGGGAGGAGCGGGAGACCGTCGAGGAGGTCGCCGAACCGTTCCTGGTCCGGGAGGGACTGCTGGCCCGCACCCCGCGCGGCCGTGTGGGCACGCCCGCCGCCTGGGCGCACCTCGGGCTGACCCCGCCCAGGTCCGCGACGACGGGAAACGGACAAGGGGACCTGTTCGGGGCGTGAGGGCGATGTGATCGCTTCGTGACGGCGAGGGCATTGGCCTGAGCAGGAACCCAGGTGCCATGCTGAGCGTTGTTCCATGCGCGCGGACTCGCTTAGACTCCGCCGATGCCGCCCTTGCGGGTGGCGCCGACCCACACCCCCGTCAACAGGCCGCTCTCCGTCGCGGTCGCGCGAAGGAAACCCCGTCCCGTGAATGCCTTTACCCTTCTCCCCTTCATCGTGCTCATCGCGGCCATGTTCCTGATGACGCGCTCGGCCAAGAAGAAGCAGCAGCAGGCCGCCTCCATGCGGAACGAGATGCAGCCCGGATCCGGTGTCCGCACCATCGGGGGGATGTACGCGACGGTCAAGGAGGTCAACGAGGACACCGTCCTCCTCGACGCCGGACCGGGCGTCGACCTCCTCTTCGCCAAGAACGCCATCGGTGCCGTGCTCACCGACGACGAGTACAACCGCATCGTGCACGGCATCGAGCACGACCTGAAGTCCGACGCCTCCGTCGTCCCCGACGACGCCTCCTCCCTCACCGAGAGCGACGAGACCGACGGGCCCGCCGCCGCTGCCGCCGCCGACGAGAAGATCGAGCTCGGTAAGAAGGACGCCGCCGAGCGCGGGGACGACGCCATCCAGGCCGCCGAGGACAAGGCCGAAGCGGCCCAGGCCGCCGACGCCAAGGCGGAGGACGAGCCGAAGAAGACCGACGGCGACTCCGACGCGAAGTAGTCACGCCCCGGGACGCGCGGCGGCGGCACCCCGCCCCGCGCACCCCGGGCGCGTCTGTTTCGCACGGGAGCCCGACACCATGTCATGGCCGACCGCGCCGACCGGGCGCGGGGCGGCCCGAGAGGGAGTACGAGAAGGTGGCAGCACCTAAGAGGGGCCGGAGCGCGAGCGCCCAGAGCAAGCCAGGGCGCTCGCTGGCCCTCATCCTGATCGCCATCGTGGCGCTGACCGGAGGCATGTTCCTCTCCGGGCACAAGACTCCGCGTCTCGGCATCGACCTCGCCGGTGGTACGAGCATCACGCTCAAGGCGAAGGCCGACCAGGGGTCCGCGATCAACAAGGCCAACATGGACACCGCGGTCGACATCATGAACCGCCGTGTCAACGGCCTGGGCGTCTCCGAGGCGGAGGTGCAGACCCAGGGGACCGACAACATCATCGTCAACATCCCCAAGGGCACCAACTCCAAGGAAGCCCAGCAGCAGGTCGGCACCACCGCCAAGCTGTACTTCCGGCCCGTCCTGGCCAGCGAGCCCAGCGCGGGCGCCGCGAAGAGCCCCTCGCCGAGCGCCACCTCCAGCGGCAGCTCCTCGCCGAAGCCGAACGCGAGCCCGTCGGCGAGCGGCTCCTCCGGCCAGAAGGCCTCCTCGTCCGGCTCCGGGTCCCCGACGGCCACGGCGACCTCTCAGGGCCGCGCCGTCAGCGACGCGCTGAAGGCCGACTCGACCCCCTCGCCGAGCGGTTCCGCGTCGGGCGGCGCCAAGCCGTCCGGCACCCCCTCGGCCTCCGCCAGTGCCAGCGCCGAGGCCGCCAAGCTCCAGGCCCAGTACGCGGCCCTGGACTGCTCCAAGCCCGCCACCCGCGCGGCCGCCGGCAAGAACGCCAAGCCGAGCGAGCCCACCGTGGCCTGCGGCGAGATCAACGGCACCTGGTACAAGTACGTGCTCGGCCCCGCCGCCGTGGACGGCACCGAGGTGAAGAAGGCGCAGGCCGTCTTCGACACCCAGGGCGCCGCCGGCTGGCAGGTCCAGATGACCTTCACCAAGAGCGGCGCCGACAAGTTCGCCGACATCACCGGTCAACTGGCCAAGAACCAGCAGCCGCAGAACGAGTTCGGCATCGTCCTCGACGGCGAGGTCGTCTCCAGCCCGTTCGTGCAGCAGGCCATCACCGGCGGCCAGGCGGAGATCTCCGGCAGCTTCAAGCAGGAGGAGGCGCAGAGCCTCGCCAACATGCTGTCGTACGGCGCGCTGCCGCTGTCCTTCAAGGAGGACACCGTCACCACGGTGACCGCCGCGCTCGGCGGCGAGCAGCTGCACGCCGGTCTGCTCGCGGGCGCGATCGGCCTCGCGCTGGTCGTGCTCTACCTGGTGATCTACTACCGCGGCCTGTCGCTCGTCGCCATGGCCTCCCTCCTGGTCTCCGCGATCCTCACCTACGTGATCATGGCGCTGCTCGGCCCGGCCATCGGCTTCGCGCTGAACCTCCCGGCCGTCTGCGGTGCCATCGTCGCCATCGGTATCACCGCGGACTCGTTCATCGTGTACTTCGAGCGCATCCGGGACGAGATCCGCGAAGGCCGTACGCTGCGCCCCGCCGTCGAGCGGGCCTGGCCGCGCGCCCGGCGCACCATCCTGGTCTCCGACTTCGTGTCGTTCCTCGCCGCCGCGGTGCTGTTCATCGTCACCGTCGGCAAGGTCCAGGGCTTCGCGTTCACCCTGGGTCTGACCACCCTGCTCGACGTCGTCGTGGTCTTCCTGTTCACCAAGCCGCTGATGACACTCCTGGCCCGCCGCAAGTTCTTCGCGAACGGCCACAAGTGGTCCGGACTCGACCCCAAGGGCCTGGGCGCCAAGCCGCCGCTGCGCCGCACCCGCCGTCCCGGTGGTCCCGCCGCCGGCCCCGTCGACCCGAAGGAGGCCTGAGCCATGTCGAAACTCGGCAGCCTCGGCGCTCGACTGCACCGCGGTGAGATCTCGTACGACTTCGTCGGCAAGCGCAAGATCTGGTACGGCGTCTCCATCCTGATCACCATCACGGCCATCCTGGGCCTCGCGGTGCGCGGCCTGAACATGGGCATCGAGTTCCAGGGCGGCGCGGTCTTCACGACGCCCACCAAGATGAGCGCCTCGGTGGCCCAGGCCGAGCAGTACGCCACGGACGCCTCCGGCCACGAGGCGATCGTGCAGAAGCTGGGCAACGGCAGCCTGCGCATCCAGATCGCCGGCATCGACACCGACCAGTCCGACAAGGTCAAGCAGGAGCTGGCCAAGGACCTGAACCTCGACCCCGAGAAGCTCGCCGCCGACCTGGTCGGCCCGAGCTGGGGCGAGCAGGTCGCCAACAAGGCCTGGGAGGGCCTGGCGATCTTCATGGTCCTTGTCGTGATCTACCTGGCGATCGCCTTCGAGTGGCGCATGGCGGTCGCGGCCCTGGTCGCGCTGATCCACGACATCACGATCACGACCGGTATCTACGCGCTCGTCGGCTTCGAGGTCACGCCCGGCACGGTCATCGGTCTGCTGACCATCCTCGGTTACTCGCTCTACGACACGGTCGTCGTCTTCGACAGCCTCAAGGAGCAGACGAAGGACATCACCAAGCAGACCCGCTTCACCTACAGCGAGATCGCCAACCGGTCGATCAACGGCACCCTGGTCCGCTCCATCAACACCACGGTCGTCGCGCTGCTGCCGGTGGCCGGCCTGCTCTTCATCGGCGGCGGCTTCCTCGGCGCCGGCACGCTGAACGACATCTCGCTGTCGCTGTTCGTGGGTCTCGCGGCCGGTGCGTACTCGTCGATCTTCATCGCCACCCCGCTCGTCGCCGACCTCAAGGAGCGCGAGCCGGCGATGAGGGCGCTCAAGAAGCGGGTCCTGGCCAAGCGCGCCCAGGCGACCACGGAGGACGACCTCACCGAGGAGCGTTCCACCGGTGACGACGCCGAGGACGCCACTCCCGCCGTCGTCGGCCCGCGCAACCAGCCCGCGTCCCGCAACCGGGGCCGTGGCCGGACGCCGGGGAAGCGCCGGTGACCGACATCAAGGAGCTGCTGCTCAGCCGCATCCGTGACGTCGCCGACTACCCGGAGCCGGGCGTGATGTTCAAGGACATCACCCCGCTGCTGGCCGACCCGGCCGCGTTCACGGCCCTCACCGACACCCTGGCCGAGATCGCCGCCGGCACCGGCGCGACCAAGGTCGTCGGACTGGAGGCCCGCGGCTTCATCCTCGGCGCGCCGGTCGCCGTCCGCGCGGGCCTGGGCTTCATCCCGGTCCGCAAGGCCGGCAAGCTGCCCGGGGCCACCCTCCGGCAGGCGTACGACCTCGAGTACGGCTCCGCCGAGATCGAGGTGCACGCCGAGGACCTGGCCCCCGGCGACCGCGTGCTGATCGTGGACGACGTCCTGGCCACCGGCGGTACCGCCGAGGCCGCGGTCCAGCTCATCCACCGTGCCGGCGCCGAGGTCTGTGGCGTCGCCGTCCTGATGGAACTGGGCTTCCTGAGCGGGCGCGCCCGCCTGGAGCCGGTCCTGGACGGGGCACCGGTCGAGGCACTGCTCCAGGTCTGAAGCGAGCGACAGCGCAGCGGCGGCCGCCCCGGTACCACCGGGGCGGCCGCTCGCGTCACCGGACCCGGCCCGGCACAGCGCCGTACCGGCATCCGCCGCACCCTCGCGGGACGCCCCGGGACACCTCCCCGGAATCCCACGGGAGCCTCCCGTGTTGCAGGGGTAGTCGGTCCTCAGAGCCGCCTGCGGGCGATGACCACGCGCAGGATCGCTACCATGGGATCTCCGGAGCCTGACCGGGGGACCCGGATCGCGCACGAGGAGTCCTCTTGCCAGACGAGGCCCAGCACCTGACCGCCGCCAAGCCCGAGTCCGCCTCGGCAGCCGCGGCCAAGCCCGCGCCCAACGCGCCCCACGCGAAGAACGACACCCGCGGGCCGGTCGAGCACGCCCAGTCCGCGCCCGTCGAGAAGAGCGCCGAGGCCTCGCGTCCCAAGCCCGCCCCCGCTCCCGAGAGCACCCGGTCCGGGGCAGCCGCGGCGGAGCGCCCGGCACAGCCGCCCGTGGTGCGCCAGCCCGCCACCCCGCCGGCCCGCAGCGGCTCGTCGAACCGCGTCCGCGCCCGCCTCGCCCGCCTGGGCGTCCAGCGCGCGAACCCCTACAACCCGGTCCTGGAACCGCTCCTGCGGATAGTCCGCAGCAACGACCCCAAGATCGAGAACGCGACGCTCCGCCAGATCGAGCGCGCCTACCAGGTCGCCGAGCGCTGGCACCGCGGCCAGAAGCGCAAGAGCGGCGACCCGTACATCACGCATCCCCTCGCCGTCACCACCATCCTCGCCGAGCTGGGCATGGACCCGGCCACCCTCATGGCGGGGCTGCTGCACGACACCGTCGAGGACACCGAGTACGGCCTGGAGGACCTGCGCCGCGACTTCGGCGACGTCGTCGCCCTGCTCGTCGACGGCGTGACCAAGCTGGACAAGGTCAAGTTCGGCGAGGCGGCCCAGGCCGAGACCGTGCGCAAGATGGTCGTGGCGATGGCCAAGGACCCGCGCGTCCTGGTCATCAAGCTCGCCGACCGCCTCCACAACATGCGCACCATGCGCTACCTGAAGCGCGAGAAGCAGGAGAAGAAGGCGCGCGAGACCCTGGAGATCTACGCGCCGCTCGCCCATCGCCTGGGCATGAACACCATCAAGTGGGAGCTGGAGGACCTCGCGTTCGCGATCCTCTACCCCAAGATGTACGACGAAATCGTCCGGCTGGTGGCCGAAAGGGCACCGAAGCGTGACGAGTACCTGGCCATAGTGACCGACGAGGTGCAGGCCGACCTGCGCGCCGCCCGGATCAAGGCGACCGTCACCGGCCGCCCGAAGCACTACTACAGCGTCTACCAGAAGATGATCGTGCGGGGCCGCGACTTCGCCGAGATCTACGACCTGGTGGGCATCCGCGTCCTCGTCGACACGGTCCGCGACTGCTACGCCGCCCTCGGCACGGTGCACGCGCGATGGAACCCGGTCCCCGGCCGGTTCAAGGACTACATCGCGATGCCCAAGTTCAACATGTACCAGTCGCTGCACACGACGGTCATCGGGCCCAACGGCAAGCCGGTCGAGCTGCAGATCCGCACCTTCGACATGCACCGCCGCGCCGAGTACGGCATCGCCGCGCACTGGAAGTACAAGCAGGAGGCCGTCGCCGGCGCCTCGAAGGTCCGCACCGACGTGCCGAAGGCCGGCAAGGACAAGGACGCCATCAACGACATGGCGTGGCTGCGGCAGCTGCTGGACTGGCAGAAGGAGACCGAGGACCCCGGGGAGTTCCTGGAGTCCCTGCGCTTCGACCTGTCGCGCAACGAGGTCTTCGTCTTCACCCCCAAGGGCGACGTCATCGCGCTGCCCGCCGGGGCGACCCCGGTCGACTTCGCGTACGCCGTCCACACCGAGGTCGGCCACCGCACCATAGGAGCACGGGTCAACGGCCGCCTCGTCCCGCTGGAGTCCACCCTGGACAACGGCGACCTGGTCGAGGTCTTCACCTCCAAGGCGCCCGGCGCCGGCCCGTCCCGCGACTGGCTCGGCTTCGTCAAGTCGCCCCGCGCGCGCAACAAGATCCGCGCCTGGTTCTCCAAGGAGCGCCGCGACGAGGCGATCGAGCAGGGCAAGGACGCCATCGTCCGCGCCATGCGCAAGCAGAACCTGCCGATCCAGCGCATCCTCACCGGCGACTCGCTCGTCACGCTCGCGCACGAGATGCGCTACTCGGACATCTCCGCGCTGTACGCGGCGATCGGCGAGGGCCATGTCTCCGCGCCGAACATCGTGCAGAAGCTGGTCCAGGCGCTCGGCGGCGAGGAGGCGGCCACCGAGGAGATCGACGAGGCGGTCCCGCCGTCCCGCAGCCGCGGCCGCAAGCGCCGCTCCAGCGCCGACCCCGGCGTCGTGGTCAAGGGCGTCGACGACGTGTGGGTCAAGCTGGCCCGCTGCTGCACGCCCGTGCCCGGAGACCCGATCATCGGCTTCGTCACGCGCGGCAGCGGTGTGTCGGTCCACCGCAGCGACTGCGTCAACGTCGACTCGCTGTCCCGCGAGCCCGAGCGCATCCTCGACGTCGAGTGGGCGCCCACCCAGTCCTCGGTCTTCCTGGTCGCCATCCAGGTCGAGGCCCTGGACCGCTCCCGGCTGCTGTCGGACGTCACGCGCGTCCTGTCCGACCAGCACGTCAACATCCTGTCGGCGGCCGTCCAGACCTCCCGCGACCGGGTGGCCACCTCCCGGTTCACCTTCGAGATGGGCGACCCCAAGCACCTCGGCCACGTCCTGAAGGCCGTACGCGGTGTCGAGGGCGTCTACGACGTCTACCGCGTGACCTCCGGACGCAGCCGGTCGTAGTCGCCGACGGACGTGCGAAAGGGCCCCGTACGGTCGTACGGGGCCCTTTCACACAGCCGGCGAACGGTTCAGCCGCCGAACTCCTGCAGGCCCTTCAGGGCCTGGTCCAGCAGCGCCTGGCGGCCTTCCAGCTCCCGCTCCAGCTTGTCGGCCCGGGAGTTGTTGCCCTGGGCGCGCGCCTGCTCGATCTGTCCCCGCAGCTTGTCCACGGCGGCCTGGAGCTGCCCGGTCAGACCCTCGGCACGCGCACGCGCCTCCGGGTTCGTCCGGCGCCACTCGGCCTCCTCGGCCTCCTGGATCGCCCGCTCGACCGCGTGCATCCGGCCCTCGACCTTCGGGCGCGCGTCCCGCGGGACGTGGCCGATGGCCTCCCAGCGCTCGTTGATCGAGCGGAAGGCGGCCCGGGAGCCCTTGAGGTCCGAGATCGGGAGGAGCTTCTCGGCCTCCTCGGCCAGCTCCTCCTTCAGCTTCAGGTTCTCCGCCTGCTCCGCGTCCCGCTCGGCGAACACCGAGCTGCGGGCGGCGAAGAAGACGTCCTGGGCGCCGCGGAAGCGGTTCCACAGGTCGTCCTCGTGCTCGCGCTGGGCGCGGCCGGCGGCCTTCCAGTCCGCCATCAGCTCGCGGTACCGGGCCGCCGTCGGACCCCAGTCCGTGGAGCCGGACAGCGCCTCGGCCTCGGCGACCAGCCGCTCCTTGATCCGGCGGGCGTCCTCGCGCTGCGCGTCGAGCTGCGCGAAGTGTCCCTTGCGGCGCTTGGAGAACGCCGACCGGGCGTGCGAGAAGCGGTGCCACAGCTCGTCGTCGGACTTGCGGTCCAGACGC
Organism: Streptomyces sp. NPDC015139; assembly: GCF_043079785.1. Lineage (NCBI taxonomy): Bacteria > Bacillati > Actinomycetota > Actinomycetes > Kitasatosporales > Streptomycetaceae > Streptomyces > Streptomyces sp. NPDC015139. Next base: position 330,128 of record NZ_JBIBUW010000010.1, read on the forward strand.
GGCAGGCCCTTCCACGTGTCCACCAGGGCCCGCAGCCGCTCACCGGCCACCCGCCACTGGTCGGACTGCGCAAGCTCCTCCGCCTCGGCGACCAGCTCCTCCTTGGCCCTCCTGGCCTCGTCGGACTGCTTGGCCCGCTGCTGCTTGCGCTCCTCACGGCGCGCCTCGACGGTCTGGACGAGCTTGTCCAGCCGCTTGCGCAGCGAGTCCAGGTCGCCGACCGCGTGGTGCGCCTCCACCTGCTCACGCAGGTGGTCGATCGCCGTCTGGGCGTCCTTCGCCGACAGGTCGGTGGTCTGGACTCGCTTCTCGAGGAGGCCGATCTCGACAACCAGGCCCTCGTACTTGCGCTCGAAGTAGGCAAGCGCCTCCTCAGGGGAGCCGGCCGCCCAGGATCCGACGACCTGCTCGCCGTCGGCCGTACGCACGTACACGGTCCCCGTCTCGTCGACGCGGCCCCACGGGTCGCTGCTCACAGCGCCTCCTCCACATGATGCCTGCGGGGGCCTCAGCACCCCCGGGCATCGTCCACAGTTTCGTCACGGCCAACATAGGCGACCAGCGGGTTGCCTGTCCGCATCCAGCACGACCGAAAATTGCGCAGCCCGCCGTTCCCGGGCCACGGTGACGTCAGGACTTGGTGACGGTCGCCTTGTTGATCACCACGGTCGCGTTCGGCGCGGTGTTCCCCGTGGTCGGGTCGGCCGCCTGCGCGCCCGCGTCGGCGATCTTCTTCAGCACCTTCATGCCCGCCGCGTCGATCGTGCCGAACGGGGTGTACTGGGGCGGCAGCGGGCTGTCCTTGTAGACGAGGAAGAACTGGCTGCCGCCGGTGTGCTTCTGGCCGGTGTTGGCCATCGCCACCGTGCCCGCCGGGTACGTGTTGCTCTTCAGGCTCTTGTCCTTGAGGTTCTCGTCCGGGAGCGTGTAGCCGGGACCGCCCATGCCGCTGCCCTGCGGGTCGCCGCACTGGAGCACGAAGATGTCCTGCGGGGTGAGCCGGTGGCACTTGGTGTGGTCGAAGTAGCCCTGCCCGGCGAGGAAGGCGAACGAGTTCACCGTGTGCGGGGCCGCCGACGTCTTCAGGTCGACGCCGATGTCACCGCACGTCGTCGCGAGCTTCATCGTGTACTTCGCCGACGTGTCGATCGACATCGCCGGCTCCTTCTTCCAGCTGAGCTTCTTCACCGAGCCCGCCGCCGGCTTGGCGCACGGGTCCGGGGCCTTGCTCGTCGGCGCGGCGCTGGGGGTGACCTCGGCACTGGCGTTGGCCTTGCCGCCGTCGTCGTCCTTCATCACCCCGGTCGTGTACAGGGCGACGCTGCCGATCACGACCACGCCCAGCACCGACGCGATCACGGAGTTGCGCAGGTTGGCCTTGCGCCGCGCCTGGGTGCGCCGCTGCTGCTGCCGCAAGAACTTCTCCCGGGCGAGCTGACGCCGCCGCTGCTCCTGGGTGACCACCGGGTTCTCTCCTCATGCGTCGTGTGTCGGGCGGCACGCGTGCGTCCTGCTGAGCCGATCGCTGCGTGTAGCCCCGTACCGTATATGGGTTCGCTGAGTAAACGGCAGCGCCGGTAGGCTCTGACGCAGCTGAAGCCGCCTGTAATCGACACAACGAAGGACGATCGTGCTCATTGCCGGGTTCCCCGCCGGGGCCTGGGGGACGAACTGCTATCTCGTCGCCCCCGCCGCCGGTGAGGAGTGCGTGATCATCGACCCCGGCCACCAGGCCGCCGAAGGCGTCGAGGAAGCGCTGAAGAAGCATCGGCTCAAGCCCGTCGCCGTCGTCCTCACCCACGGACACATCGACCACGTCGCCTCGGTCGTCCCCGTGTGCGGTGCCCACGACGTACCGGCCTGGATCCACCTCGAGGACCGGTTCATGATGACCGACCCCGAGAAGGCGCTCGGCCGGTCCATCGGCATGCCGCTCATGGGCGAGCTGACCGTGGGGGAGCCGGACGACGTCAAGGAGCTGACCGACGGCGCGCGGCTGTCGCTCGCGGGCCTGGAGTTCTCCGTCGCGCACGCGCCGGGCCATACCAAGGGGTCGGTGACGTTCCGGATGCCCGAGTCGAGCGACATCCCGTCGGTCTTCTTCTCCGGGGATCTGCTCTTCGCCGGCTCCATCGGACGCACCGACCTGCCCGGCGGTGACATGGCCGAGATGCTCGACTCGCTGGCCCGCGTGTGCCTGCCGCTCGACGACTCGACCGTGGTGCTGTCCGGCCACGGCCCCCAGACGACCATCGGCCAGGAGCGCGCCACCAACCCGTATCTGCGGCAGGTGGCCGCGGGCCCGGGAGCGGATGTCGACGCTCCCCGACGAGGAATGTGACGAGAGCTTCCGTGAGCACCTTCAAGGCCCCCAAGGGCACCTACGACCTGATCCCGCCGGATTCGGCCAAGTACCTCGCGGTGCGTGAGGCGATCGCCGCGCCGCTGCGCAACTCCGGCTACGGCTACATCGAGACGCCCGGATTCGAGAACGTCGAGCTCTTCGCGCGCGGTGTCGGCGAGTCCACCGACATCGTGACCAAGGAGATGTACGCCTTCGAGACCAAGGGCGGCGACCGGCTGGCCCTGCGCCCCGAGGGCACCGCGTCCGTACTGCGCGCGGCCCTGGAGGCCAACCTGCACAAGGCGGGCAACCTCCCGGTCAAGCTCTGGTACTCCGGCTCCTACTACCGCTACGAGCGCCCCCAGAAGGGCCGTTACAGGCACTTCTCCCAGGTGGGCGCCGAGGCGATCGGCGCGGAGGACCCGGCGCTCGACGCCGAGCTGATCATCCTGGCCGACCAGGCGTACCGCACGCTGGGCCTGCGCGACTTCCGCATCCTGCTGAACTCGCTGGGCGACCAGGAGTGCCGGCCGGTGTACCGCGCCGCGCTCCAGGAGTTCCTGCGGGGGCTCGACCTGGACGAGGACACCCTCCGCCGCTCGGAGATCAACCCGCTGCGCGTCCTCGACGACAAGCGCGAGTCGGTGCAGAAGCAGCTCACCGGCGCCCCGCTGCTGCGGGACTACCTGTGCGACGCCTGCAAGGCGTACCACGAGGAGGTCCGTGATCTGATCACGGCGGCGGGCGTGGCCTTCGAGGACGACCCGAAGCTGGTGCGCGGCCTGGACTACTACACCCGCACCACCTTCGAGTTCGTGCACGACGGCCTGGGCTCCCAGTCCGCCGTGGGCGGCGGCGGCCGCTACGACGGCCTGGCCGAGATGATCGGCGGCCCCGCGCTGCCGTCCGTCGGCTGGGCCCTCGGGGTGGACCGCACGGTGCTGGCCCTGGAGGCCGAGGGCGTCGAGCTGGACATCCCCGCCGCCACCAGCGTCTTCGCCGTGCCGCTCGGCGAGGAGGCCCGCCGGGTCCTGTTCGCGAAGGTCACCGAGCTGCGCAAGGTCGGCATCGCGGCGGACTTCTCCTACGGCGCCAAGGGCCTGAAGGGCGCCATGAAGAACGCCAACCGCAGCGGCGCCCGCTACACGATCGTCGCGGGCGAGCGCGACCTCGCCGACGGCGTCGTCCAGCTCAAGGACATGGAGTCCGGCGAGCAGGCGGCGATCGGCGTCAACGAGATCGTCGCGGAACTGGAGTCACGGCTCGGCTGAGCGACGGGTCACCGAGGGGCGCCGGGTCTTCCCGGCGCCCCTTTCCCGTACCCGTCGTCAACTCGGCGGCCCCGTGTTCGCCCTGCCGGACGATCCCCGAAAGAGACGTCCGCGCAAGGGGCGCCGTCGCGGGGGCCCGGCCGGGATTCCGGCCGCCCACCCGCGGTCACGGCCTCTCGGGGGCGGCCGGAACCGAACGGTCCGTGACCGCCGTGCGTACCTCCTTATGTTCACCGAACGGTGGACACACCAGGCTGTGCGGCACAATGGCCCTGCCCGAAGATGGTCCAACTCTCAAGTGACGGAATCGGCGTGATGAGCAAGACGACAGTGAAAGACGTCTCCACCGAGCCCGGTCCCGAGCGTGCCGCCGACGCCCCGCGCACGGCGGGCGGCAGTCGCGCCTTCGCCCTGCTGCTGGTGATCACCGGCGCGGCCGGACTGCTGGCCGCGTGGGTCATCACGATCGACAAGTTCAAGCTCCTCGAGGCCAAGGTCGCGGGCAAGACCTTCACCCCCGGGTGCAGCCTCAACCCGGTCGTCTCCTGCGGCAACGTCATGGAGAGCAAGCAGGCCGCGGCGTTCGGCTTCCCGAACCCGATGCTCGGCCTCGTCGCCTACGGCATCGTCGTCTGCGTCGGCATGAGTCTGCTGGCCCGCGCCCGGTTCCCGCGCTGGTACTGGCTGACCTTCAACGTCGGCTGCCTCTTCGGCGTCGCCTTCTGCACCTGGCTGCAGTTCCAGTCCCTGTACCGGATCAACGCCCTGTGCCTGTGGTGCTCGCTGGCATGGGTCGCGACGATCACCATGTTCTGGTACGTGACCTCGTTCAACATCCGCAACGACTTCCTGCCGGCCCCGCGCTGGCTGAAGAGCTTCTTCGGCGAGTTCACCTGGGTCGTGCCCGTGCTGCACGTCGGCATCATCGGCATGCTGGTCCTCACGCGCTGGTGGGACTTCTGGACCAGCTGAGGCGCCCGCTCCCGGGCCCCGGAGGGATTGTCGGTGGGGTGATTTAGGGTTTCAGCGTGGAACCCGACCTCTTCACCGCCGCAGCAGAAGAACGCCAGGAGAAGGACCCGGCAGCGAGTCCCCTGGCGGTCCGCATGCGCCCGCGCACGCTCGACGAGGTCGTGGGCCAGCAGCATCTCCTCAAGCCCGGCTCGCCGCTGCGCCGGCTGGTCGGCGAGAGCGACGGCGGCCCGGCCGGACCGTCCTCCGTGATCCTCTGGGGCCCGCCCGGCACCGGCAAGACGACCCTCGCGTACGTCGTCTCCAAGGCCACCAACAAGCGGTTCGTGGAGCTGTCCGCGATCACCGCGGGCGTCAAGGAGGTCCGCGCGGTCATCGACGGCGCACGCCGCGCCACCGGCGGTTTCGGCAGGGAGACCGTCCTCTTCCTCGACGAGATCCACCGCTTCAGCAAGGCCCAGCAGGACTCCCTCCTGCCCGCCGTCGAGAACCGCTGGGTGACGCTGATCGCGGCCACCACGGAGAACCCGTACTTCTCGGTGATCTCCCCGCTGCTCTCCCGCTCCCTGCTCCTCACCCTCGAACCGCTCACCGACGACGACGTCCGCGGCCTGCTGAGACGCGCGCTGAGCGACGAGCGCGGCCTCAAGGACGCGGTCGCCCTCCCCGAGGACACCGAGGCCCACCTGCTCCGGATCGCCGGCGGCGACGCCCGCCGTGCCCTGACGGCCCTGGAGGCCGCCGCGGGGGCCGCCCTGGACCAGGGCGAGTCCGAGATCGGCCTCGCGACGCTGGAGCAGACGGTCGACCGCGCCGCCGTGAAGTACGACCGCGACGGCGACCAGCACTACGACGTCGCCAGCGCCCTCATCAAGTCCATCCGCGGCTCCGACGTCGACGCGGCCCTGCACTACCTGGCCCGCATGATCGAGGCCGGCGAGGACCCCCGGTTCATCGCCCGCCGCCTGATGATCTCCGCCAGCGAGGACATCGGCCTGGCCGACCCGAACGCCCTGCCCATCGCCGTGGCCGCGGCCCAGGCCGTCGCCATGATCGGCTTCCCCGAGGCCGCGCTCACCCTCAGCCACGCGACCATCGCCCTGGCGCTCGCCCCCAAGTCCAACTCGGCGACCACCGCGATCGGTGCCGCGCTGGAGGACGTGCGCAAGGGACTGGCCGGCCCGGTCCCGCCCCACCTGCGCGACGGCCACTACAAGGGGGCCGCCAAGCTCGGCCACGCGCAGGGGTACGTGTACCCGCACGACCTGCCCGAGGGCATCGCCGAGCAGCAGTACGCCCCCGACGCCCTCAAGGACCGCGCGTACTACGCCCCGACCCGGCACGGTGCCGAGGCCCGCTACGCGGACGCGGTGGAGTGGACGAGGAACCACCTCGGTCGCAAGCGGTCATGAGCACCCTGTAGAATCCGTCGGAGTGCTGCGTCCCGTGTCCGGCTTCGGTCGGCGCCTCAGGCGGGACATCCAGCCGGATCTTTCGATCCAGGAGCGTCGCGCACCGTCGTAGGTGTCGCGGGCAGCCCACCACCACCCGGAGTTCCGGGACCGGTCGGTGGGCCGTTCGTGTGCTGCACGTATGTGCCCAGATCAGGGGAGCGGCTGCCTGACACGTCCCGCGTGGACCTGTCGGGAATTCCCCGGCTGCGGATGCGACCTCCCGTAACCCTGAGGCAGCCGAAAAGGAAAAGGAAAACAAGTGGCGAACCAGTCCCGCCCCAAGGTCAAGAAGTCGCGTGCCCTCGGCATCGCGCTGACCCCGAAGGCCGTCAAGTACTTCGAGGCCCGTCCCTACCCGCCGGGCGAGCACGGCCGTGGCCGCAAGCAGAACTCGGACTACAAGGTCCGTCTGCTGGAGAAGCAGCGTCTGCGCGCGCAGTACGACGTGTCCGAGCGCCAGCTCGTCCGCGCCTACGAGCGTGCCTCCAAGGTCCAGGGCAAGACCGGTGAGGCCCTGATCATCGAGCTCGAGCGCCGTCTCGACGCGCTGGTCCTGCGTTCGGGCATCGCCCGCACGATCTACCAGGCCCGTCAGATGGTCGTGCACGGCCACATCCAGGTCAACGGCCAGAAGGTCGACAAGCCGTCCTTCCGTGTCCGTCCGGACGACGTCGTGCAGGTCCGCGACCGCTCCAAGGAGAAGACGCTCTTCACGATCGCTCGTGAGGGTGGCTTCGCCCCCGAGGGTGAGACCCCGCGCTACCTCCAGGTGAACCTCAAGGCCCTGGCGTTCCGCCTGGACCGCGAGCCGAACCGCAAGGAGATCCCGGTGATCTGCGACGAGCAGCTCGTCGTCGAGTACTACGCCCGCTGACCCCGGTCACGGCGTAGGCCTCAGCCCGCCGTCTCCCCGCCCTTCCGGGTGGGGGAGGCGGCGGGTTCGCGTTTTCCGGACTCCGCGCACCCCTGGTCCACGGGCCCCCGCGGAGCCGGCAGGGCGCCCAGCGGCCGTACCCCGTCGTGCCGCAGCGCCCGGGCCACGGCCGCCTCACGGCCCAGCCGCGCCCCCACCTTCACGCACTCCTCGTACCGCGCGTCCCCCAGAGCCTGCCGGGCGGCCGCCTCGCACTGCTCGTGCGGGGCGTTGAAGTACGCCGAGCCGAACAGCGGCAGCCCCACGGACGGCCACATCCCGGCTGCCGCGCCCTGCAGCACCGCCGCCTCCGCCGGGTCGCCCTGGGAGGCCGTCACCAGCGCCAGCAACTCGATCGCCAGCACCGAGCCCAGCAGGTCGTGGAAGGCGTGCACATGGCGCAGGCAGTCCGCCAGCTGCTCCCGCGCCCGCCCGGCGTCGCCGTCCAGCCAGGCCGCGTACGCCAGTACGTAGAGCGCGTACGACCGCGCCCAGCGCTCCCCGTGGTCCTCGCACACCCGGCGCACGTCCTCGCACAGCCGCACCGCGTCCGCCAGGTCCCCCTGGAAGGCCCGGGTCATCGCCAGCTCCACCTGGCCCATCAGCACATTGCTGTTGAGCTCCCCGATCTCCTGGTAGCGGTCCAGCGCCGACCGCAGCAGCGTCTCCGCGCGGGCCATGTCGTCCGTGACCAGGGCCAGGCAGCCGGAGCGGTGCTCCGCGTAGGCCGCCGCCGTCGCGTCGGCCGACCGCTCCGCCTGCTCGCGGCACTCCCGCAGCGCCTGGAACGCGGGCACGGTGTCGCCCTGGAGGATCGCCACGTAGCCCAGCACCCACAGCGCCTTGAGCCGCGACTGCTCGTACTCCGAGTCCAGCTCCACGCTGCGCTCCAGCCAGCGGCGCCCCTCCGCCAGCCGCCCGCAGCCCACCCAGCAGAACCACAGCGAACCCGCCAGGTACTGTCCGAGATGCGCCTCCTCCGGCTCGGTCAGGCAGAACTCCAGCGCGGCCCGCAGATTGGGCAGCTCCGCGTCGACCCGAGCGGCCACCTCCCGCTGACGGGGCGAGAACCACTCCAGCTCGCACCAGGTCGCCAGGCCCACGTACCAGTCGCGATGCCGTCGGCGCAGCCGGACCGCGTCCCCCATCGCCTCCAGCCAGTCGGCGCCGTAGGCACGCACGGTGTCCAGCATCCGGTAGCGGGGGCCCGTCGAGGTCTCCTCGCGGGCGACCACGGACTGGGCGAGCAGCTCCGACAGGACGTCCAGCACGTCCTCGGCGGCCAGTCCGTCCCCGCTGCACACGTACTCGGCCGCCTCCAGGTCGAAGGTCTGCGCGAACACCGACAGCCGGGCCCACAGCAGCCGTTCGGCGGGCGTGCACAGCTCGTGGCTCCAGCCGATCGCGGTGCGCAGCGTCTGGTGCCGGGGCAGCGCGTCCCGGCCGCCGCCGGTCAGCAGCCGGAACCGGTCGTCGAGCCGCTGGAGCAGCTGGGCCGGGGACAGGGCCCGCAACCGCCCCGCCGCCAGCTCCAGCGCCAGCGGGATCCCCTCGAGGCGCCGGCACAGCTCCCGCACCTCGGGGCCGTCGGTCACCCGAAGCCCCTGTTCCCGGGCCCGGCCGGTGAACAGCTCCGCCGCCTCGTCCGTGCCCAGCGGGGCCAGCGGGAACAACCGCTCGCCGGCCAGCGCGAGCGGACGCCGGCCCGCGGCCAGCACCCGCAGCTCCGGCAGGCGGCGCAGCAGCTCCGCCGTCAGCCCGGCGCAGGCCTCCACCAGGTGCTCGTACCCGTCCAGCACCAGCAGGACCCGGCGGCCGGCGAGATGCTCCAGCAGCACCTGGCGGGGGGTCCGGGCGGTGTGGTCGGTCAGCCCCAGCGCCTCCAGGACCGCGTACTCCACGAACTGCGGATCCCGCACCGGCGCCAGTTCGACCCGTCCCCAGACCGCGCCGTCCGCCGGGGCGGCGGCCGCCCACCGCGCCGCCGCCCGCACGGCCAGCCGGGACTTGCCGACGCCGCCGACCCCGGTCACCGTCACCAGCCGGGCCCCGTCGAGCGCCGCCGCCAGCGCGGCGAGCTCGGTCGAACGCCCGACGAACGCGGTCAGTTCGAGGGGCGGATCGGCGTCCGTCCAGGGGCCGGGGCTCTGAGGACCTCGCATGGGACACGGAGCGTACTGAAGTGTGTTCATTCCGTACAATCGCTTCCCGCGACCGCGTGCGCGGCACCGGGGAATCCGGTACGGAGCCCCGGCCCCGGCGCGATAGGCTCGGGGCCACGACTTTTTCGATGCTCAGGCACGTTTGAGGGAGTGGGTGCGCACAGTGTCCGGTGGAGAGGTGGCCGGGATCCTGGTGGCCGTCTTCTGGGCGATCCTGGTCTCCTTCCTCGCCGTCGCACTGGCGAGGCTGGCCCAGACGCTCAAGGCGACCACCAAGCTCGTGGCGGATGTGACCGACCAGGCCGTCCCGTTGCTCGCCGACGCCTCCGCGACCGTGCGCTCCGCGCAGACCCAGATCGACCGGGTCGACGCGATCGCCTCCGACGTCCAGGAGGTCACGTCGAACGCCTCCGCGCTGGCCGGCACCGTCGCCTCCACGTTCGGCGGTCCGCTGGTCAAGGTCGCGGCCTTCGGGTACGGCGTGCGCCGTGCGCTGGGCGGCCGCAAGGAGGACGTGCCGGCCAAGTCGCCCCGGCGTACCGTGATCGTGGGCCGCACGGTTCCCGCCGCACGACGCAAGCGGAAGTAAGGACTGAGACCGAGCGATGTTCCGTCGTACGTTCTGGTTCAGCACGGGCGTCGCCGCCGGTGTGTGGGCCACCACCAAGGTCAACCGCAAGCTCAGGCAGCTCACCCCGGAGAGCCTCGCCGCGACCGCGGCGAACAAGGCACTGGAGACGGGGCAGCGCCTGAAGGACCGCGCGGTCGGCTTCGCGCTCGACGTCCGCGACAACATGGCGCAGCGGGAGGCCGAGCTGGAGGAGGCCCTCGGCATCCAGGACGACCCCGAACTCCCCGCGCCCCGGCGGTACACCGCCATCGAGAACGACCGCAGCAACCCGAAGTACATCGAGAACACGACGTACTCGTACAACCGGAATGAGGACCACTGATGGAGTCGGCCGAGATTCGCCGCCGCTGGCTGAGCTTCTACGAGGAGCGCGGGCACACCGTCGTGCCTTCGGCGTCGCTCATCGCGGACGATCCGACCCTGCTCCTCGTCCCCGCCGGCATGGTCCCCTTCAAGCCCTACTTCCTGGGTGAGGTCAAGCCGCCCTTCGCGCGCGCCACCAGCGTGCAGAAGTGCGTGCGCACGCCCGACATCGAAGAGGTCGGCAAGACCACGCGCCACGGCACGTTCTTCCAGATGTGCGGCAACTTCTCCTTCGGCGACTACTTCAAGGAAGGCGCCATCAAGTACGCCTGGGAGCTGCTCACCACGCCCCAGGACAAGGGCGGTTACGGCCTGGAGCCGGAGAAGCTCTGGATCACCGTCTACCAGGACGACGACGAGGCCGAGCGCATCTGGCACGAGGTCGTCGGGGTGCCGAAGGAGCGCATCCAGCGCCTCGGCATGAAGGACAACTACTGGTCCATGGGCGTCCCCGGCCCGTGCGGCCCCTGCTCCGAGATCAACTACGACCGCGGCCCCGAGTTCGGCGTCGAGGGCGGCCCGGCCGTCAACGACGAGCGGTACGTGGAGATCTGGAACCTCGTCTTCATGCAGTACGAGCGGGGCGAGGGCATCGGCAAGGACAACTTCGAGATCCTCGGGGAACTGCCGAGCAAGAACATCGACACGGGCCTCGGCCTGGAGCGGCTCGCCATGATTCTGCAGGGCGTGCAGAACATGTACGAGATCGACACCTCCATGGCCGTCATCGAGAAGGCCACCGCGCTGACCGGCGTCCGCTACGGCGACGCCCACGACTCCGACGTGTCGCTGCGCGTCGTCACCGACCACATGCGCACCGCCACCATGCTCATCGGCGACGGTGTCACCCCGGGCAACGAGGGCCGCGGCTACGTCCTGCGCCGCATCATGCGCCGCGCCATCCGCAACATGCGCCTGCTCGGCGCCACCGGTCCGGTCGTCCACGACCTGATCGACACCGTGATCGGCATGATGGGCCAGCAGTACCCCGAGCTGATCACCGACCGCGAGCGCATCGAGAAGGTCGCCCTCGCCGAGGAGAACGCCTTCCTCAAGACGCTGAAGGCCGGCACCAACATCCTCGACACCGCCGTCACCGAGACCAAGCAGTCCGGCGGCACCGTCCTCTCCGGCGACAAGGCCTTCCTGCTCCACGACACCTGGGGCTTCCCGATCGACCTCACCCTGGAGATGGCCGCCGAGCAGGGGCTGGCCGTGGACGAGGACGGCTTCCGCCGCCTGATGAAGGAGCAGCGGGAGCGCGCCAAGGCCGACGCCCAGGCCAAGAAGACCGGGCACGCCGACATGGGCGCCTACCGTGAGATCGCCGACGCCGCCGGTGCCACCGACTTCATCGGCTACGGCGACACCGAGGGCGAGACCACGATCGTCGGTCTGCTCGTCGACGGCGTCTCCTCGCCGGCCGCCTCCGAGGGCGACGAGGTCGAGGTCGTCCTCGACCGCACTCCGTTCTACGCCGAGGGCGGCGGCCAGATCGGCGACACCGGCCGGATCCGCGTCGACACCGGTGCCGTCATCGAGGTCCGCGACTGCCAGAAGCCGGTCCCGGGCGTGTACGTCCACAAGGGCGTCGTCCAGGTCGGCGAGGTCACCGTCGGCGCCAAGGCCCACGCCTCCATCGACGCCCGCCGCCGTACGGCCATCGCCCGCGCCCACTCGGCCACCCACCTGACCCACCAGGCGCTGCGCGACGCCCTCGGCCCGACGGCCGCTCAGGCCGGTTCCGAGAACCAGCCCGGCCGCTTCCGCTTCGACTTCGGCTCCCCGTCCGCGGTCCCGACGGCCGTGATGACCGACGTCGAGCAGAAGATCAACGAGGTGCTCGCCCGCGACCTCGACGTGCACGCCGAGGTCATGGGCATCGACGAGGCCAAGAAGCAGGGCGCGATCGCCGAGTTCGGCGAGAAGTACGGCGAGCGCGTCCGCGTGGTCACCATCGGCGACTTCTCCAAGGAGCTGTGCGGCGGCACCCACGTGCACAACACCGCCCAGCTGGGTCTGGTGAAGCTGCTCGGCGAGTCCTCCATCGGCTCGGGTGTCCGCCGTATCGAGGCCCTCGTCGGCGTGGACGCGTACAACTTCCTCGCCCGTGAGCACACGGTCGTGGCCCAGCTCCAGGAACTGATCAAGGGCCGCCCCGAGGAGCTGCCGGAGAAGGTCTCCGCCATGCTCGGCAAGCTGAAGGACGCCGAGAAGGAGATCGAGAAGTTCCGCGCCGAGAAGGTGCTGCAGGCCGCCGGCGGTCTCGCCGAGTCCGCCAAGGACGTGCGCGGTGTGGCGTTGGTCACCGGACAGGTCCCGGACGGCACCACCCCGGACGACCTGCGCAAGCTGGTCCTCGACGTGCGCGGCCGCATCCAGGGTGGCCGGGCCGCCGTGGTCGCCCTGTTCACGGTCAACAACGGCAAGCCGCTGACCGTCATCGCCACCAACGAGGCCGCCCGCGAGCGCGGCCTCAAGGCCGGTGACCTGGTGCGCACGGCCGCCAAGACCCTCGGCGGCGGCGGTGGCGGCAAGCCGGACGTCGCCCAGGGCGGCGGCCAGAACCCGGCCGCCGTCGGTGACGCCGTGGACGCCGTGGAGCGGCTCGTCACCGAGACCGCCAAGTAGGACACGTACGAACAAGTAGGACACGTAAGAAACGGTCGAGAAGATGCGCAGAGGACGTCGGCTCGCCATCGACGTCGGGGACGCCCGGATCGGGGTCGCCTCGTGCGACCCCGACGGGATCCTCGCCACCCCGGTCGAGACCGTCCCCGGCCGGGACGTCCCGGCCGCCCACCGCCGGTTGCGGCAGCTGGTGGAGGAGTACGAACCGATCGAGGTCGTCGTCGGCCTCCCTCGCTCCCTCAAGGGGGGCGAGGGCCCGGCCGCCGTCAAGGTCCGTGCCTTCGCACAGGAGTTGGCCAAGGGCATCGGGCCGGTGCCGGTGCGCCTGGTCGACGAGCGGATGACGACCGTGACGGCCAGTCAGGGGCTGCGGGCCTCGGGGGTGAAGTCCAAGAAGGGACGGTCGGTCATCGACCAGGCCGCCGCTGTGATCATCCTGCAGCAGGCCCTGGAATCCGAACGGGTGTCAGGCCAGGCACCCGGCGAGGGCGTCGAAGTGGTCATCTGATCGCGATACGGTAACGTTCCGCGCGATGCGCCGGTGTTCGAACAGCCGGGGCACAACAAGAGGCGGAACGGAAGCCGGCCCACCGGCCGCGAGTCCGTCGGCCTCGCGGCTCTAGGGGATCGATGACTGAGTATGGCCGGGGCCCAGGCTCCGAACCGTGGCATCCGGAGGACCCGTTGTACGGGGACGGCGGATGGGAAGGGCAGCAGGCGCACGTCGGCCGGCAGCCTGCCTACGGCGGCCAGCCGCAGCAGCCCTACCCGCAGCAGCCGCAGTACGGCGACTGGAACCAGGAACAGCAGGCCGGGTACGGCGGCCAGCAGCAGCATCAGCACTACGACGGCCAGGGCCACCCGCAGTACGACCAGAACTACGCAGGTCACGCTCAGCAGCAGCACTTCCACCAGGGCACCTGGGACGCCAGCGGCAGCCACGGCCAGGTGCCCTATGCCGCCGATCCCGGTGATCCGTACGGCCAGCAGCCCGCGGCGTACGGCGCGCAGCAGCCCGACCTCTACGGCACCGAGGACGCCTACCCGCCGCCGGTGCCGCCCGGCCGCCGCCGCCCCGAACCGGAACCGCAACCGGAACCCGCGGCCGACGAGGAGGAGCACGCCTTCTTCGCGGGAGACGGCGGCGAGGACGACGAGGAGCACGAGCTCCAGAGCCGGCGCGAGAAGCGGGGCAAGGGCAAGGGCCGCAAACCCGTCAAGAAGAAGAAAGGGCGCACCGGGTGCGCCTGCATGGTGGTCGTCCTCGTCTTCGGCGGTGGCCTCGGCGGGGTCGGCTACTTCGGCTACAAGTTCTACCAAAATCGTTTCGGCGCGGCCCCGGACTACGCGGGCAGCGGCAACGGCGAGCAGGTCTCGGTCACCATCCCCAAGGGCGCCGGCGGCTGGGCCATCGGCGAGAAGCTGAAGGAGGCGGGGGTCGTCGAGAGCGCGGCCGCGTTCGTCTCCGCGCTCCAGGCCAACCCGCGGGGCAAGGGGCTCCAGGACGGTGTCTACACCCTCCAGAAGGAGATGTCCGCCGCGAGCGCGGTGGAGCTGATGCTCAGTCCGAAGAGCCGCAGCAACCTGATCCTCGCCGAGGGGCTGCGCAACGCCGCGATCTACAGCATGATCGACAAACGGCTCGGCGTGAAGGCGGGCACCACCGCGCGCGTCGCGAAGAAGGACTACAAGCACCTCGGCCTGCCGGCCTGGGCGCTGAACCACCCGAACCTCAAGGACCCGCTCGAAGGTTTCCTCTACCCCTCCAGCTACCCGGTCACCAAGGGCCAGGAGCCCGAGGCCGTGCTGAAGAACATGGTGTCCCAGGCCGCCTCGACGTACCAGGAACTGGGTCTGGAGAAGAAGGCCAAGGTCCTCGGCCTCGACAGCCCCTGGGAACTGCTCACCGTGGCGAGTCTGGTGCAGGCCGAGGGCACGAGCCACGACGACTTCCGCAAGATGGCCGAGGTCGTCTACAACCGCCTCGAACCGGACAACCCGCAGACCTACGGGCGGCTGGAGTTCGACTCCACGTACAACTACGTGAAGAACCAGAGCAAGATCGACCTGAGCATCGCCGAGCTGCGCAAGTACAACAACCCGTACAACACGTACTTCTCCAAGGGCCTGCCGCCGGGTCCCATCAGCAACCCCGGCGAGGAGGCGCTCAAGGGCGCGCTCGACCCGACCGACGACGGCTGGTACTACTTCATCTCGATGGACGGCAAGACCAGCAAGTTCACCAGGACGCTCGAGGAGCACGAGAAGCTCGTGAACGAGTGGAACGCGTCGCGGAAGAAGAACTGATGACTGTGACACGCCGGGCCGCCGTGCTCGGCTCGCCCATCGCCCACTCCCTCTCCCCGGTGCTGCACCGGGCCGCGTACGACGAACTCGGACTCACCGACTGGTCCTACGACCGCTTCGAGGTCGACGAGGCGGCCCTGCCCGGATTCTTCGAGGAGCTCGGACCGGAGTGGGCGGGGCTGTCGCTCACGATGCCCCTCAAGCGGGCCGTCATCCCGCTGCTGGACGGGATCAGCGACACGGCCGCCTCCGTCGACGCGGTCAACACGGTGGTCCTCACCGACGACGGGCGCCGCCTCGGCGACAACACCGACATCCCGGGCATGGTCGCCGCCCTGCGCGAGCACGGGATCGAGGAGGTCGGCTCCGCCGCGATCCTCGGCGCCGGCGCCACCGCCTCCTCCGCGCTGGCCGCGCTGGCCCGGATCTGCACCGGCGAGGTCGTCGCCTACGTCCGCAGCGAGGCCCGCGCCGCGGAGATGCGCGAGTGGGGCGAGCGGCTGGATGTCGACGTACGCACCGCGGACTGGGCGGACGCGGCCGAGGCCCTGCGGGCCCCGCTGGTGATCGCCACGACACCGGCCGGTACGACCGACGCCCTCGCCACCGCCGTGCCCGAGCGCCCCACCACCCTCTTCGACGTGCTCTACGACCCCTGGCCCACCGAGCTGGCGGCCCGCTGGTCCATGTTCGGGGGAGCCGTGGTCAGCGGTCTCGACCTGCTCGTCCACCAGGCCGTCCTCCAGGTCGAGCAGATGACCGGCCGCTCCCCGGCCCCGCTGGAGGCCATGCGGCACGCCGGCGAGAAGGCGCTCGCCGCCCGCTGACCGCCGCCGTACCGTCCGCCTGCTGGACCGGCGGCCGGACACCGGCCCCGGACGTGGGAGGATCGTAGGTGGCGTGCCGGGGTCGCGCACCCGGCCGCGCCGTCGCCGTACGCGCGGACACGCGTACTGAGGGCAGTACCGGGCGCGAACACTGAGGAGCACCGTTGAGCAGGCTGCGTTGGCTGACCGCGGGGGAGTCCCACGGTCCGGCACTGGTCGCAACGCTGGAGGGTCTTCCCGCCGGCGTGCCGATCACCACGGAGATGGTGGCGGACCACCTGGCACGGCGACGGCTCGGTTATGGCCGCGGTGCGCGGATGAAGTTCGAGCGGGACGAGATCACCTTCCTGGGTGGCGTCCGGCACGGGCTGAGCCTCGGTTCCCCGGTGGCGATCATGGTGGGCAACACCGAGTGGCCCAAGTGGGATCAGGTCATGGCGGCCGACCCGGTCGATCCCGAGGTGCTGGCCGGGCTCGCCCGCAACGCGCCGCTGACCCGGCCCCGGCCCGGCCACGCCGACCTGGCGGGCATGCAGAAGTACGGCTTCGACGAGGCCCGCCCGATCCTGGAGCGCGCCTCGGCCCGTGAGACCGCGGCACGGGTGGCGCTGGGCGCCGTGGCCCGTTCCTACCTGAAGGAGACCGCGGGCATCGAGATCGTCTCGCACGTGGTCGAGCTCTGCTCCGTGAAGGCCCCGCAGGGCGTGTACCCCACGCCGGCCGACGTGGAGAAGCTGGACGCCGACCCGCTGCGCTGCCTGGACGCGGACACCTCGAAGGCGATGGTCGCGGAGGTCGACCAGGCCCACAAGGACGGCGACACCCTCGGCGGTGTGGTCGAGGTGCTGGCCTACGGCGTTCCGGTCGGTCTCGGCTCGCACGTGCACTGGGACCGCAAGCTGGACGCCCGTCTCGCCGGCGCCCTGATGGGCATCCAGGCGATCAAGGGTGTCGAGATCGGTGACGGCTTCGAGCTCGCCCGGGTGCCGGGTTCCCAGGCGCACGACGAGATCGTGCGGACCGACGAGGGCATCCGGCGGACCTCCGGGCGCGCGGGCGGCACCGAGGGCGGCCTGTCCACCGGTGAGCTGCTGCGGGTGCGTGCCGCGATGAAGCCGATCGCGACCGTGCCGCGGGCGCTGCGGACGGTCGACGTGACCACCGGCGAGGCGGCCCAGGCGCACCACCAGCGCTCGGACGTGTCCGCCGTGCCGGCCGCCGGCATCGTCGCCGAGGCCATGGTCGCGCTGGTCCTGGCCGACGCGGTCGCGGAGAAGTTCGGCGGCGACAGCGTGGCCGAGACCCGCCGCAACGTGCGGTCGTACCTCGACCACCTGCAGATCCGGTGAGCGCCGTGCCTGCTCTCGTACTCGTCGGTCCGATGGGCGTGGGCAAGTCCACCGTGGGCCGGCTGCTGGCCGAGCGGCTCGGCACCGGGTTCCGGGACACCGACGAGGACATCGTGGCCGCCGAGGGCCGCAGCATCGCCGACATCTTCGTGGGGGAGGGCGAGTCCGCCTTCCGCGCCATCGAGAAGCGGGCGGTGCGGGACGCGCTCACCGGGCACGAGGGCGTCCTCGCGCTCGGCGGCGGTGCCGTCCTCGACGCGGAGACGCGGGCGCTGCTCGCCGGGCACCGGGTGGTCTACCTCTCCATGGACGTGGAGGAGGCCGTCAGGCGCACCGGCCTCAACGTGGCCCGCCCGCTGCTGTCGGTCAACCCGCGCAAGCAGTGGCGCGAGCTGATGGAGGCGCGGCGGCACCTGTACGAGGAGGTCGCCACCGCCGTCGTGGCGACGGACGGCCGCACCCCCGAAGAGGTCACCCGAGCAGCGCTGGACGCACTGGAGTTGAAGGAAGCATGAGCGAGTCAGTCACCCGGATCCAGGTCGCCGGCAGCGCCGGGACCGACTCCTACGAGGTGCTGGTCGGCCGGCAACTCCTGGGCGAGCTGGCCGGGCTGATCGGACCGAGGGCCAAGCGGGTGGCGGTGATCCACCCGGAGGCGCTGGCCGAGACCGGCGACGCGCTCCGCGCCGACCTGGCCGGGCAGGGCTACGAGGCCGTCGCGATCCAGGTGCCCAACGCGGAGGAGGCCAAGACCGCCGAGGTCGCCGCCTACTGCTGGAAGGCGCTGGGCCAGTCCGGCTTCACGCGCACCGACGTCGTCGTCGGCGTGGGCGGCGGCGCGACCACGGACCTGGCCGGTTTCGTGGCCGCGACCTGGCTGCGCGGGGTGCGCTGGATCGCCGTCCCGACCACCGTGCTGGCGATGGTCGACGCGGCGGTCGGCGGCAAGACCGGCATCAACACCGCCGAGGGCAAGAACCTGGTGGGCGCCTTCCACCCGCCGGCCGGTGTGCTGTGCGACCTGGCCGCGCTGGACTCCCTGCCGGTGCACGACTACGTCTCCGGTCTCGCGGAGGTCATCAAGGCGGGCTTCATCGCCGACCCGGTGATCCTGGAGCTGATCGAGTCCGACCCCGAGGCCGCCCGGACCCCGGCGGGTCCGCACACGGCCGAGCTGATCGAGCGGTCGATCCGGGTGAAGGCGGAGGTCGTCTCCTCGGACCTGAAGGAGTCGGGTCTGCGGGAGATCCTCAACTACGGTCACACGCTCGGCCACGCCATCGAGAAGAACGAGCGCTACAAGTGGCGGCACGGCGCCGCGGTCGCGGTCGGCATGCACTTCGCCGCCGAACTGGGCCGTCTCGCGGGCCGTTTGGACGACGCGACCGCGGACCGGCACCGCACGGTCCTGGAGTCCGTCGGCCTGCCGCTGCACTACCGCTACGACCAGTGGCCCAAGCTGCTGGAGGCGATGAAGGTCGACAAGAAGTCGCGCGGCGACCTGCTGCGCTTCATCGTCCTCGACTCGCTCGGCAAGCCGACCGTCCTGGAGGGCCCCGACCCGGCCGTCCTGCTCGCCGCCTACGGAGAAGTGGGCCAGTAGGTCCCGCACTGTTCCGTACGCCCGTTTTCCCTCGGTCCGATTTCCCTTGCGGAACGGGCACTTCGGGCCGCCCCCGGCCGTTTCACCAAACGACGGCCGGGGACGGTACCGTTCGGTACGGCGCGGGGTGTACCCCCGCTGCCAGCACCAACTGCCCGCAGCGGGTGTGCCGGAGGGGCGCGACCGCGCCTCGGGCGCCCCGGCGGCGGACGAGCCGAGCGACGAGACGGAGTGGCAACGGATGCAGCACGCAGTGGGGTCTGAGCTGCCTCCGCCCCACCGGCCGGGGCAGGTGCCGCACGCCGGCTGGGCGCCGGCCGGACACCACCCGGGCCCGCATCAGGGCAGCTCCCAGGGGCCCGCACCCGTCCCCCCGCCACCCCCGGCGCCGAGCTTCCCGGCCGCGTCCGCTCCCGTGCCGCCGCCCCCGCCGCACACCCCCGCTCACGCGGCCCCGGATACCACCGGTCACCTGTCCCTGCCACCCGGCGGTCCGGTCGGAGTGCCCATGGCGCCGCCCGCCGCGGTGGTCCCGGACCCGACGGCCACGACCCTGGCCGTCCTGCTGATCGGACCGGCGGGCGCGGGCAAGACGAGCGTGGCCAAGTACTGGGCGGACCACCGGCGCGTCCCCACCGCCCACATCAGCCTGGACGACGTCCGCGAATGGGTCCGCTCGGGCTTCGCCGACCCCCAGACCGGCTGGAACGACAACTCCGAGGCCCAGTACCGCCTGGCCCGCCGCACCTGCGGCTTCGCCGCCCGCAACTTCCTGGCCAACGGCATCTCCTGCATCCTGGACGACGCCGTCTTCCCGGACCGTCCGGTCGTCGGGCTCGGCGGCTGGAAGCGCCACGTGGGTCCCGGGCTGCTGCCGGTCGTCCTGCTGCCGGGCCTGGACATCGTCCTGGAGCGCAACGCGGAGCGCTCCGGCAACCGCCGTCTCACCGACGAGGAGGTGGCCCGCATCCACGGCCGCATGGCCGGCTGGTACGGCTCGGGCCTCCCGATCATCGACAACTCCCAGCTCGACGTCCCGGGCACCGCGCGGGTGCTGGACGAGGTCCTGGCCAGGGCGATCGCGAGCCCGCCGAGCTGGTGAGCCGGGGGCGCGGATCTCCGCACGAACCCCACTCGGCCCCACCCAACCGGCACAAATCGGTCAAAACTCCTACGCTCATCTCATGTCAGAGGTGTACGCGAACCGCCGATCCCGCCTGAGGGAACACTTCAACGCGGCCGGTACCGCGGCAGCGCTCGTCACCCGCCCCGCCAACGTGCGCTATCTCGCGGCCGCAGCCCCTCGGGGCGCCGTCCTGCTCCTCGGCAGGCGCGAGGACCTGCTCGTCTGCGCCGGCCCACCCGAGGACCGCCCCTACGAAGGCCGGCCCGACGAGAACCTGCGGCTGCACGTCCTGCCCACGCCGGCCGGTGACGCCGCGGTCGCCGCGGCCGGTCTCGCCGCGGCCCAGGGCGCCGATTCCCTGGCGGTGGAGGAACACCACCTCACCGTGGCCCGGCACAGAACGCTGACGGCGGTCGCCCCCGCCGTGCGTCTCGCCGACATCGGCGGGGCCGTGGAACAGCTCAGGGTCGTCAAGGACGAGGAGGAGATCTCCTGCCTGCGCATCGGCGCGGAGATCGCCGACCAGGCGCTCGGCGAGCTGCTGGAGTCCATCCTGGTCGGCCGCACCGAGCGGCACCTGGCGCTGGAGCTGGAGCGGCGCCTGGTCGACCACGGCGCCGACGGCCCGGCCTTCCCCACCTCCGTGGCCACCGGACCGCACTCCGGCCGGCGCGGTCACCGCCCCACCGACCGGCGGGTGGAGGAGGGCGACTTCCTCTCCGTCTGCCTGGGCGCCACCTACCGCGGCTACCGCTGCGAGATCGGCCGCACCTTCGTCATCGGGACCTCGCCCGCCGACTGGCAGATCGAGCTCTACGACCTGGTCTTCGCCGCTCAGCGCTCCGGACGCGAGTCCCTGGCGCCGGGTGCCGCCTACCGGG
Source organism: Streptomyces sp. NPDC015139 (assembly GCF_043079785.1). Taxonomy (NCBI): domain Bacteria; kingdom Bacillati; phylum Actinomycetota; class Actinomycetes; order Kitasatosporales; family Streptomycetaceae; genus Streptomyces; species Streptomyces sp. NPDC015139. The sequence continues at coordinate 350,962 of NZ_JBIBUW010000010.1, forward strand.
ACGTCGACCGCGCGGCACGGCAGGTCCTGGACTCCGCCGGCTATGCGGAAGCACTGCCACCGCTGACCGGACACGGTGTCGGACTCGAAATCGACGAGGACCCGCAGCTGGCCCCCGCGGCCATGGGTAAACTGGACGCTTGCGTGCCGGTCACCGTCGAACCGGGGGTCCACCTCCCGGGCCGGGGCGGTGTCCGGATCGATGACACGCTCGTCGTACGCCCCGAGGCGGACGGCGGACCCGAGCTACTCACCATCACGACCAAGGAGCTGCTCGCGCTCTAGCCTCTCGCTGGGCGCGAGACCCGGGGTCGTACGTCAGTCCAGGAGATTCCGCAACCGTGGCTTCCACGAACGACCTCAAGAACGGCATGGTGCTCAAGCTCGAAGGCGGCCAGCTCTGGTCCGTCGTCGAGTTCCAGCACGTCAAGCCCGGCAAGGGCCCGGCCTTCGTGCGCACCAAGCTCAAGAACGTGCTCTCCGGCAAGGTCGTCGACAAGACCTTCAACGCCGGCGTCAAGGTCGAGACGGCCACTGTCGACAAGCGCGACATGCAGTTCTCGTACATGGACGGCGAGTACTTCGTCTTCATGGACATGGAGACGTACGACCAGCTGATGGTCGACCGCAAGGCCGTCGGCGACGCCGCCAACTTCCTTATCGAGGGCTTCACGGCCACCGTCGCCCGGCACGAGGGCGAGGTGCTCTTCGTCGAGCTGCCGGCCGCCGTCGAGCTGGTGGTCCAGGAGACCGAGCCGGGCGTCCAGGGCGACCGCTCCACCGGTGGCACCAAGCCCGCCACCCTGGAGACCGGCCACCAGATCCAGGTCCCGCTCTTCATCACCACCGGTGAGAAGATCAAGGTCGACACCCGCAGCAGCGACTACCTCGGCCGGGTGAACAGCTAACCGTGGCTGCCCGCAACACGGCCCGCAAGCGCGCCTTCCAGATCCTCTTCGAGGGCGACCAGCGCGGCGCCGACGTCCTGACGGTCCTCGCGGACTGGATCCGGCTCTCCCGGTCCGACACGCGGCAGCCGCCGGTCAGCGAGTACACGATGCAGCTGGTCGAGGGCTACGCGGAGCACGCGCGGCGCATCGACGAGCTGATCGCCCAGTACGCCGTGGGCTGGACGCTCGACCGGATGCCGGTCGTCGACCGCAACATCCTGCGGCTGGGCGCGTACGAGCTGATCTGGGTCGACGAGACCCCGGACGCCGTCGTCCTGGACGAGATGGTGCAGCTGGCGAAGGAGTTCTCGACGGACGACTCGCCCGCGTTCGTCAACGGCCTGCTGGGGCGCCTGAAGGAACTGAAGCCCACGCTCCGCCGGGCCTGACCCCACCGCCCCGCCGGGGCGGCCGACGTCGTACGAGGGGCGCCGGGAGACTGCAGTACGCCGGCCGCGGGTCGTCCGCGGCCTGTCGCGCAGTCCTCCGCGCCCCTCAGGCGTGTCCGCGGCCTGCCGGTGCCGGGAGCGGCCCCGTGGCCGCCGCGGGGTGCCCTCCCGGCGTTCCGGTACCAGGGGCGCGCCTCCGCTGTCGTGAAACGCCGCCGGGGCGGCCGGAACCACATGGTTCCGGCCGCCCCGGCGGCACGTTTCTGCTGAGGTGTTCGGCGGGGTCAGGCGTCTTCGTGCGTGGCCACCGCGCGGCGCGCGTCCGCGTCCAGGACGCCCCAGCTGATCAGCTGCTCGGTGAGGACCGAGGGGGACTGGTCGTAGATGACGGCGAGGGTGCGCAGGTCGTCCTGGCGGATCGACAGCACCTTGCCGTTGTAGTCGCCCCGCTGGGACTGGATCGTCGCCGCGTAGCGCTGCAGCGGGCCTGCCTTCTCGGCCGGCACCGTGGCGAGCCGCTCAAGGTCCAGGACGAGCTTCGGCGGCGGCTCGGCGGCACCGCCAGGCGTGGTGCCCGGCAGCAGTTCCTGCACCGGGACACCATAGAAATCGGCCAGCTCGGCGAGACGCTGGACGGTCACGGCACGGTCACCGCGCTCGTAGGAACCGACCACCACGGCCTTCCAGCGACCCTGGGACTTCTCCTCGACACCGTGGAGGGAAAGGCCCTGCTGGGTGCGGATGGCCCGGAGCTTGGCCCCGAGCTGTTTGGCGTATTCGCTGGACATATAGCTCCCCGGACACTGTGTCGACGCGGCCGGCTGTCTTCCCGCCGCGCGGCTGGTAACTCACTGTGAGGTTACGCAGCGTGACTCTCATGCGTCAAGCCGAATGGTCCACCCCGACTCTTCCGTGGTGGTGCCGACTGATTAGGCCAAGCGGGTGATCGAGACCTCCCGGGGACCTGGTACGGTGGATGGCGCAAATCCGACGTCCTTTAAGGTCCGTCCCGTGAGGCGGAGAAGGAGGTCCGTTTCGTATGGACACGCACGCCAGCGCACAGGCAGCCGATGCGCGACCCGTTCTCGAGGGTCCCGACATCGCGCGGGTGCTGACCCGCATCGCCCACGAGATCGTCGAGCGCGCCAGGGGCGCGGACGACGTGGTGCTCCTCGGCATCCCGACCCGCGGCGTCTTCCTCGCCCAGCGGCTCGCCGCCAAGCTGGAGCAGATCACCGACCGCAAGGTCCCCGTCGGCTCGCTCGACATCACCATGTACCGCGACGACCTGCGCATGCACCCGCCGCGTGCGCTGGCCCGCACCGAGATCCCCGGTGACGGCCTCGACGGCAAGCTCGTCGTCCTCGTCGACGACGTGCTCTTCTCCGGCCGTACCATCCGCGCCGCCCTCGACGCCCTGAACGACATCGGGCGCCCGCGCGCGGTCCAGCTCGCGGTCCTGGTCGACCGCGGCCACCGTGAACTGCCCATCCGCGCCGACTACGTCGGCAAGAACCTCCCCACGTCGCTGCGGGAGACGGTCAAGGTCCAGCTCGCCGAGGAGGACGGTCGCGACACCGTGCTGCTCGGTGTGAAGGCCGACCAGTAGCAACTCAGGCGCCGGGCCGCTTCGGCGTGCCCGCACCCGCGCCCGTTTGCCCCATATCTCCCGAATGAACTGCCTTACGGAGCCTGACAGATGCAGCGTCATCTCATCTCGGCCGCCGACCTCACCCGCGACGACGCCGTCCTGATCCTCGACACCGCCGAGGAGATGGCCCGGGTGGCCGACCGGCCCATCAAGAAGCTGCCGACCCTGCGCGGCCGCACGATCGTCAACCTCTTCTTCGAGGACTCCACCCGCACCCGGATCTCCTTCGAGGCCGCCGAGAAGCGCCTCTCCGCGGACGTGATCAACTTCTCCGCCAAGGGGTCCTCGGTGTCCAAGGGCGAGTCCCTGAAGGACACCGCCCAGACCCTGGAGGCGATGGGCGTGGACGCCGTCGTCATCCGGCACGGCGCCTCCGGTGCCCCCTACCGCCTGGCCAACTCCGGCTGGGTCGACGCCGCGGTCATCAACGCCGGCGACGGCACCCACCAGCACCCGACCCAGGCCCTGCTGGACGCCTTCACCATGCGCCGCCGGCTGGTCGGCCGGGACGCCGGACTCGGCCAGGACCTGTCCGGCAGGCGGATCACCGTCGTCGGGGACGTCCTGCACAGCCGGGTGGCCCGCTCCAACGTCGACCTGCTGCACACCCTCGGCGCCGAGGTCACCCTGGTCGCCCCGCCCACCCTGGTGCCGGTCGGCGTCGAGAACTGGCCCTGCGAGGTGTCGTACGACCTCGACAGCACCCTGCCCAAGTGCGACGCGGTGATGATGCTCCGGGTCCAGCGCGAGCGCATGAACGCGGCCTTCTTCCCGACCGAGCGCGAGTACGCCCGGCGCTACGGCCTCAACGGCGACCGCATGGCCAAGCTGCCCGAGCACGCCATCGTGATGCACCCCGGCCCCATGGTCCGCGGCATGGAGATCACCGCCGAGGTCGCCGACTCCGACCGCTGCACCGCCATCGAGCAGGTCGCCAACGGCGTCTCCATCCGGATGGCCGTCCTGTACCTGCTGCTCGGCGGCAACGAACCCGCCGTCACCCGCCCCACCGGTTCCGAGGAGAAGTAACCAGCATGAGCAAGATCCTGATCCGTGGTGCGAAGGTGCTCGGCGGCGAGCCGCAGGACGTCCTGATCGACGGCGAGACCATCGCCGAGGTGGGCACCGGGCTGTCCGCCGAGGGCGCCGAGGTCGTCGAGGCGGCCGGCCAGGTGCTGCTGCCGGGCCTGGTCGACCTGCACACCCATCTGCGCGAGCCGGGCCGCGAGGACTCCGAGACCGTCCTCACCGGCACCCGTGCCGCGGCGAGCGGCGGCTACACCGCCGTCTTCGCCATGGCCAACACCTTCCCGGTCGCCGACACCGCCGGCGTGGTCGAGCAGGTCTACCGGCTCGGCCGCGACCACGGCTACTGCGACGTGCAGCCCATCGGCGCCGTCACCGTCGGCCTGGAGGGCAAGAAGCTCGCCGAGCTGGGCGCCATGCACGAGTCCGCGGCCGGCGTCACCGTCTTCTCCGACGACGGCAAGTGCGTGGACGACGCCGTGATCATGCGCCGCGCCCTGGAGTACGTGAAGGCCTTCGGCGGCGTCGTCGCCCAGCACGCGCAGGAGCCGCGGCTGACCGAGGGCGCCCAGATGAACGAGGGCGTCGTCTCCGCCGAGCTGGGCCTCGGCGGCTGGCCGGCCGTCGCCGAGGAGTCGATCATCGCGCGGGACGTCCTGCTCGCCGAGCACGTCGGCTCCCGCGTCCACATCTGCCACCTCTCGACCGCCGGCTCGGTGGAGATCGTCCGCTGGGCCAAGTCCCGCGGCATCCAGGTCACCGCCGAGGTCACCCCGCACCACCTGCTCCTCACCGACGAGCTGGTGCGCTCCTACAACCCCGTCTACAAGGTCAACCCGCCGCTGCGCACCGAGCGGGACGTGCACGCCCTGCGCGAGGCGCTCGCCGACGGCACGATCGACATCGTCGCCACCGACCACGCCCCGCACCCGCACGAGGACAAGGACTGCGAGTGGGCCGCGGCCGCCATGGGCATGGTGGGCCTGGAGACCGCGCTGTCGGTGGTCCAGGAGACGATGGTCGCCACGGGCCTGCTGGACTGGGCCGGCGTGGCCGACCGCATGTCCGCCAGGCCCGCGCAGATCGGACAGGCCGCCGGCCATGGACGTCCCGTCTCGGCAGGTGAGCCCGCCAACCTCACCCTCGTCGACACGGAATACCGTGGCCCGGTGGACCCCGCGGGCTTCGCCTCGCGCAGCCGCAACACCCCGTACCAGGGGCGTGAGCTGCCGGGCCGTGTGACGCACACGTGGCTGCGGGGCAAGGCCACGCTCGTCGACGGGAAGCTCACGTGACACCTGTAATCCTGCTGGCCGAGGCCGAGAAGTCGGCCGACGTCACCAACTCGCCCGGCCGTATCGGCTGGTTGGTCGGACTCGCCCTCTTCGTCGCGCTCGTCTACTGGCTGATGCGCGAGGGCTGGAAGTGGCGCGGCACCCTCCAGGGCGACCTCCCGGCCCTGCCCGCCGCGCCGGACGAGACCGGCCCGGTGAGACTGAGCATGAGCGGCCGCTACCACGGCTCCACCACCGCCGGGCAGTGGCTGGACCGCATCGTGGCCCACGGCCTCGGCACCCGCAGCCGGGCCGAGCTCACCCTGACCGACGAGGGCCTGGAGGTCGAGCGTCCCGGAGCGACCGACTTCTTCGTCCCCACCGCCGCGCTGCGCGGCGCCCGGCTCGACAAGGGCATCGCCGGCAAGGTCCTCACCGAGGGCGGACTGCTGGTGGTGACCTGGGCGCACGGCGACAAGCTGATCGACTCCGGCTTCCGCTCCGACCGCTCGGCCGAGCACACCGCATGGGTCGACACCCTGAACCAGATGACCAACGACACGGAAGGCGCACGATGACGACCTCCACCAGGGGAGCCGCGAAGACTCCCGCCGTACTCGTCCTGGAGGACGGCCGCACCTTCCGCGGCCGTGCCTACGGGGCCGTGGGGGAGACCTTCGGCGAGGCCGTGTTCTCCACCGGCATGACCGGCTACCAGGAGACCCTCACCGACCCGTCGTACGACCGGCAGATCGTCGTCGCGACCGCCCCCCAGATCGGCAACACCGGCTGGAACGACGAGGACGACGAGTCCGCGCGCATCTGGGTTTCCGGCTACGTCGTGCGCGACCCCGCGCGCGTGCCGTCCAACTGGCGCGCCAAGCGCTCCCTGGACGACGCGCTGGTCGCCCAGGGCGTCGTCGGCATCAGCGGGATCGACACCCGCGCCCTCACCCGCCACCTGCGCGAGCGCGGCTCCATGCGCGCCGGCATCTTCTCCGGCGAGGCGATCGCCCCCGAGTCCGAGCTCCTCGCGCGCGTGCAGTCCCAGCCGCACATGAAGGGCGCGAGCCTCTACGAGGAGGTCGCGACGAAGGAGGCGTACGTCGTCCCCGCGGTCGGCGAGAAGCGCTTCACCGTCGCCGCCATCGACCTCGGCATCAAGGGCATGACCCCGCACCGCATGGCCGAGCGCGGCATCGAGGTGCACGTACTCCCGGCCACGGCCTCGGCCGAGGACGTCTACGCCGTCGGCCCGGACGGTGTGTTCTTCTCCAACGGACCCGGCGACCCGGCGACCGCCGACGGCCCGGTCGCGCTGATGAGCGCCGTCCTGGAGCGGAAGACGCCGCTGTTCGGCATCTGCTTCGGCAACCAGATCCTCGGCCGCGCCCTCGGCTTCGGCACCTACAAGCTGAAGTACGGCCACCGGGGCATCAACCAGCCGGTCCAGGACCGGACGACCGGCAAGGTCGAGGTCACCGCGCACAACCACGGCTTCGCCGTCGACGCGCCGCTCGACAAGGTCAGCGACACCGAGTTCGGCCGCGCCGAGGTCTCGCACGTCTGCCTGAACGACAACGTCGTGGAGGGGCTCCAGCTGCTCGACCAGCCGGCCTTCTCCGTCCAGTACCACCCCGAAGCGGCAGCCGGTCCGCACGACGCCGCCTACCTGTTCGACCGCTTCGTATCCCTGATGGAGGGCCAGCGTGCCTAAGCGCACCGATATCCAGTCCGTCCTGGTCATCGGCTCCGGCCCGATCGTCATCGGCCAGGCCGCCGAGTTCGACTACTCCGGCACCCAGGCGTGCCGCGTGCTCAAGGCCGAGGGCCTGCGCGTGGTCCTCGTCAACTCCAACCCGGCGACGATCATGACCGACCCGGAGATCGCCGACGCCACCTACGTCGAGCCGATCACCCCGGAGTTCGTCGAGAAGATCATCGCCAAGGAGCGCCCCGACGCCCTGCTGCCCACCCTGGGCGGCCAGACGGCCCTGAACACCGCCATCGCGCTGCACGACAACGGCGTCCTGGAGAAGTACGGCGTCGAGCTGATCGGCGCCAAGCCCGAGGCCATCCACAAGGGCGAGGACCGCGACCTGTTCAAGGGCGTCGTGGAGGAGGTCCGCCGCAAGACCGGGCACGGCGAGTCCGCCCGCTCGGTCATCTGCCACACGATGGACGACGTCCTCGAGGGCGTCGAGACCCTCGGCGGCTACCCGGTCGTGGTCCGCCCGTCCTTCACCATGGGCGGCGCCGGCTCCGGCTTCGCGCACGACGAGGAGGAGCTGCGCCGCATCGCCGGCCAGGGCCTCACGCTCTCCCCGACCACCGAGGTGCTCCTGGAGGAGTCCATCCTCGGCTGGAAGGAGTACGAGCTGGAGCTGATGCGCGACAAGCACGACAACGTCGTGGTCGTCTGCTCCATCGAGAACTTCGACCCCATGGGCGTGCACACCGGCGACTCGATCACCGTCGCCCCGGCGATGACGCTGACCGACCGCGAGTACCAGGTGCTGCGTGACGTCGGCATCGCCATCATCCGCGAGGTCGGCGTCGACACCGGCGGCTGCAACATCCAGTTCGCGGTGAACCCCGACGACGGTCGTGTGATCGTCATCGAGATGAACCCGCGCGTGTCGCGCTCCTCGGCCCTCGCCTCCAAGGCGACCGGCTTCCCGATCGCCAAGATCGCCGCCAAGCTGGCCGTCGGCTACACGCTGGACGAGATCCCGAACGACATCACGCGGGAGACCCCGGCCTCCTTCGAGCCCACGCTCGACTACGTGGTGGTCAAGGCCCCCCGCTTCGCCTTCGAGAAGTTCCCGCAGGCCGACTCCACGCTGACCACCACCATGAAGTCCGTCGGCGAGGCCATGGCCATCGGCCGCAACTTCCCCGAGGCCTTCCAGAAGGCGCTGCGCTCGCTGGAGAAGAAGGGGAGCCAGTTCACCTTCGTCGGCGACCCCGGCGACAAGGACACCCTGCTGCGGGAGGCCGTGCGACCCACCGACGGCCGGATCAACACCGTCATGCAGGCCATCCGGGCGGGCGCCACCCCCGAGGAGATCTTCGAGTACACGAAGATCGACCCGTGGTTCGTGGACCAGCTCTTCCTGATCAAGGAGATCGCGGACGAGCTGGCCGGCGCGCCCGAGCTGACCGGCGAGCTGCTCGCCGAAGCCAAGCGGAACGGCTTCTCCGACCAGCAGATCGGCGAGATCCGCGGTCTGCGCGAGGACGTCGTCCGCGAGGTCCGGCACGCCCTCGGCGTCCGCCCGGTCTACAAGACGGTCGACACCTGCGCCGCCGAGTTCGCCGCGAGCACGCCGTACTTCTACTCCTCCTACGACGAGGAGTCCGAGGTCGCGACCCGCGAGAAGCCCGCGGTGATCATCCTGGGCTCCGGCCCGAACCGCATCGGCCAGGGCATCGAGTTCGACTACTCCTGCGTCCACGCCTCCTTCGCGCTGTCCGACGCCGGGTACGAGACCGTGATGGTCAACTGCAACCCGGAGACCGTCTCGACGGACTACGACACCTCCGACCGCCTGTACTTCGAGCCCCTGACGCTGGAAGACGTGCTGGAGATCGTCCACGCGGAGTCCCTCGCCGGCCCGCTCGCCGGTGTGATCGTGCAGCTCGGCGGCCAGACCCCGCTCGGCCTCTCGCAGGCCCTCAAGGACAACGGCGTGCCGATCGTCGGCACGTCCCCCGAGGCCATCCACGCGGCCGAGGACCGGGGCGCCTTCGGCCGCGTCCTGGAGGAGGCGGGCCTGCCGGCCCCGAAGCACGGCACGGCCACCACCTTCGAGGGGGCCAAGGCCATCGCCGACGAGATCGGCTACCCGGTCCTGGTCCGGCCCTCGTACGTCCTCGGCGGCCGTGGCATGGAGATCGTCTACGACGAGACCCGCCTCGCCGCCTACATCGCCGAGTCGACCGAGATCAGCCCCTCCCGGCCGGTCCTCGTCGACCGCTTCCTCGACGACGCCATCGAGATCGACGTCGACGCCCTGTACGACGGCGAGGAGCTCTACCTCGGCGGCGTCATGGAGCACATCGAGGAGGCCGGCATCCACTCCGGCGACTCGGCGTGCGCCCTGCCCCCGATCACCCTCGGCGGCTTCGACATCAAGCGCCTGCGCGCCTCCACCGAGGCCATCGCCAAGGGCGTCGGCGTGCGCGGCCTGATCAACATCCAGTTCGCGATGGCCGGCGACATCCTCTACGTGCTGGAGGCCAACCCGCGCGCCTCCCGTACGGTCCCCTTCACCTCGAAAGCGACCGCGGTGCCGCTGGCCAAGGCCGCCGCCCGCATCTCGCTCGGCGCGACCGTCGCGGAGCTGCGCGCCGAGGGCCTGCTGCCGAAGAACGGCGACGGCGGCGAGCTGCCGCTGGACGCGCCGATCTCCGTCAAGGAGGCCGTCATGCCCTGGTCGCGCTTCCGCGACATCCAGGGCCGCGGCGTCGACACCGTCCTCGGCCCGGAGATGCGCTCCACCGGCGAGGTCATGGGCATCGACTCGGTCTTCGGCACGGCGTACGCCAAGTCGCAGGCGGGTGCCTACGGCCCGCTGCCCACCAAGGGCCGCGCCTTCATCTCGGTCGCCAACCGCGACAAGCGCTCGATGATCTTCCCGGCGCGCGAGCTGGTCGCCCACGGCTTCGAGCTGCTCGCCACCTCCGGCACCGCGGAGGTCCTCAAGCGCAACGGCATCCACGCCACCGTGGTGCGCAAGCAGTCCGAGGGCACCGGCCCGAACGGCGAGCGGACCATCGTCCAGCTCATCCACGACGGCGAGGTCGACCTCATCGTCAACACCCCGTACGGCACCGGCGGCCGCCTCGACGGCTACGACATCCGTACGGCCGCCGTGGCGCGCTCGGTCCCGTGCCTGACGACCGTCCAGGCGCTCGCCGCGGCCGTCCAGGGCATCGACGCCCTCAACCACGGCGACGTGGGCGTCCGCTCGCTCCAGGAACACGCGGAACACCTGACCGCGGCCCGCGACTAGCAGCCCCGAGGGGGACACCGGAAACGGTGTCCCCCTCTTCACGAGGACATCCATGTACAAGATCTTCTTCAATCTCGTCTTCAAGCGCATGGATCCCGAGAAGGCCCACTACCTGGCCTTCCGCTGGATCCGGCTGGCGGTCCGCGTCCCGGTGCTGCGCACCTTCGTCGCGGCCGCCCTCGCGCCCCGCCACAAGGAGCTGCGCACGGAGGCCCTCGGGCTGCGCATGCACGGCCCCTTCGGGCTCGCGGCGGGCTTCGACAAGAACGCCGTCGCGATCGACGGCATGTCCATGCTGGGCTTCGACCACGTCGAGATCGGCACCGTCACCGGCGAGCCGCAGCCCGGCAACCCCAAAAAGCGGCTGTTCCGCCTCGTCGCCGACCGGGCGCTGATCAACCGCATGGGCTTCAACAACGACGGCTCGCTGGCCGTGGCGGCCCGCCTGGCCACGCGCACGCCGGTCTTCCGGACCGTCGTGGGCGTCAACATCGGCAAGACCAAGGTCGTCCCGGAGGAGGAGGCCGTCGGCGACTACGTGAAGTCGGCCGAGCGCCTCGCCCCCTACGCGGACTACCTGGTCGTCAACGTCTCCTCACCGAACACGCCCGGTCTGCGCAACCTCCAGGCGACGGAGGCGCTGCGGCCGCTGCTGACGGCCGTGCGCGAGGCCGCCGACCGCACGGTCGCGAACCGGCGCGTCCCGCTGCTGGTGAAGATCGCCCCCGACCTCGCCGACGAGGACGTCGACGCCGTCGCCGACCTGGCCGTGGAACTGGGCCTGGACGGCATCATCGCCACCAACACCACCATCGCGCGTGAGGGTCTCGGCCTGAAGTCGGCGGCCTCGCTGGTGAAGGAGGCCGGCGGATTGTCCGGCGCCCCCCTCAAGGAGCGCTCCCTGGAGGTCCTGCGCCGCCTGTACGCGCGCGTGGGCGACCGGATCACCCTGGTGGGCGTCGGCGGCATCGAGACCGCCGAGGACGCCTGGCAGCGCATCCTGGCCGGTGCCACGCTGGTCCAGGGGTACAGCGCCTTCGTCTACGAGGGCCCCTTCTGGTGCCGGACCGTCCACAAGGGCCTGGCCGCCCGCCTGCGCACCAGCCCGTACGCCACCCTCGCCGACGCGGTCGGCGCCGACGTGAGGAAGTCCGCATGACCGTTCTGGAGCCCTTCGGCGCCCGGCTGCGCCGTGCCATGGACGAGCGGGGCCCGCTCTGCGTCGGCATCGACCCGCACGCCTCCCTGCTCGCGGAGTGGGGCCTGAACGACGACGTGGCCGGTCTGGAGCGGTTCAGCCGCACGGTCGTGGAGGCGGTGGCCGACCGGGTCGCCGTCATGAAGCCGCAGAGCGCCTTCTTCGAGCGGTTCGGCTCCCGCGGTGTCGCCGTCCTGGAGAAGTGCGTCCAGGAGGCGCGCGCGGCCGGCACGCTGGTCGTGATGGACGCCAAGCGCGGCGACATCGGCTCGACCATGGCGGGCTACGCCGAGGCCTTCCTGCACAAGGACGCCCCGCTGTTCTCCGACGCCCTCACCGTCTCGCCGTACCTCGGCTACGGGTCGCTCAGCCCCGCCGTCGCGCTGGCCCGGGAGAGCGGCGCCGGTCTGTTCGTGCTCGCCCTGACCTCCAACCCGGAGGGCCCCGAGGTCCAGCACGCGGTGCGCGCCGACGGGCGCAGCGTCGGCGCGACCATGCTCGCCCACCTGGCGGCGGAGAACGCGGGGGAGGAGCCGCTGGGTTCCTTCGGCGCGGTCGTCGGCGCCACGGTCGGCGACCTGTCGTCGTACGACCTCGACATCAACGGACCGCTCCTCGCCCCCGGCATCGGCGCCCAGGGAGCGACCCCGGCGGACCTCCCCGGGGTCTTCCGGTCGGCCGTGCGCAACGTGGTGCCCAACGTCAGCCGGGGTGTGCTGCGGCACGGTCCCGACGCCGGCGCGCTGCGCGGGGCCGCCGAGCGCTTCGCCGAGGAGATCCAGGCCGCCGTCGCGGGTGCCTGAGACCCGCGCCGGGCGTCCGCCCGGCCGTCGACGAGCCGACTTGAGTGTGAATACATCCTCAAATCAGGGGCAGTATGTCTGAAATGTCCGGCCTGGCGGAGGCTGACCAGGACTTTTCCGCTGTTCTCGCTGACTCTGGCGAACTTGCCCGCTAGTCTCCGAGCAGTGGGGCCACCTCCCACGCCCTTCCAGGCAGTGGGGGAGAACGGGCAGCGTGTTGCTCGTGGCTCCCCAGGTGTGGGGCGACTAGGTTCCTCACCGGTCCGTATCCGACAGTTCGACATCCGAGGTGACGTAGGCGTGGCTCTTCCGCCCCTTACCCCTGAACAGCGCGCAGCCGCGCTCGAAAAGGCCGCCGCGGCTCGCCGGGAGCGGGCCGAGGTCAAGAATCGACTCAAGCACTCCGGCGCCTCCCTGCACGAGGTCATCAAGCAGGGCCAGGAGAACGACGTCATCGGCAAGATGAAGGTCTCCGCCCTGCTCGAGTCCCTGCCGGGCGTGGGCAAGGTCCGCGCCAAGCAGATCATGGAGCGTCTGGGCATCTCCGAGAGCCGCCGTGTGCGGGGTCTCGGTTCCAACCAGATCGCCTCCCTGGAGCGTGAGTTCGGCAGCACCGGCTCCTGAGTCCGGGTCTTGCCGGACCAGGAGTCCCGGGCACTCCGGGATTGCTGGAATAATCGCTGCATGAGTGAACGTCCGCGGCTGACCGTGCTCTCCGGCCCTTCGGGGGTCGGCAAGAGCACGGTCGTCGCCCATATGCGCAAGGAACACCCCGAGGTCTGGCTCTCGGTGTCGGCGACCACCCGCAAGCCGCGCCCCGGCGAGCAGCACGGAGTCCACTACTTCTTCGTCACCGACGAGGAGATGGACAAGCTGATCGCCAACGGTGAGCTGCTGGAGTGGGCCGAGTTCGCCGGCAACCGCTACGGCACGCCCCGCGCGGCCGTGCTGGAGCGGCTGGAGAACGGCGAGCCCGTCCTGCTGGAGATCGACCTCCAGGGCGCCCGGCAGGTCCGGGAGTCCATGTCCGACGCCCAGCTGGTGTTCCTGGCTCCCCCCTCCTGGGAGGAGCTGGTGCGCAGGCTCACCGGGCGGGGCACCGAGCCGCCGGAGGTCATCGAGCGCCGCCTGGAGGCGGCCAGGACCGAGCTGGCGGCCGAGCCGGAGTTCGATACGACCTTGGTCAACACCTCCGTCGAGGACGTGGCTCGCGAGCTGCTAGCCTTGATGGACGTTGTGTGATCACGAGTGTGTGATCATGAATGATTCTTTCCCACCCATCGGAAGGTAGAGCGTGTCCTCTTCCATCACCGCGCCCGAGGGCATCATCAACCCCCCGATCGACGAGCTCCTCGAGGCCACCGACTCGAAGTACAGCCTCGTGATCTACGCGGCCAAGCGTGCCCGCCAGATCAACGCGTACTACTCGCAGCTCGGCGAGGGCCTCCTCGAGTACGTCGGTCCGCTGGTCGACACCCACGTGCACGAGAAGCCGCTCTCGATCGCCCTGCGCGAGATCAACGCCGGTCTGCTGACCTCCGAGGCCATCGAGGGCCCCGTCCAGTAGGACCGCGCGGTATTACTTTCAGATTGCGTATGACTTATCCACAGGCCCGGCAGTCACTCTGCCGGGCCTGTGGTGTGTGATGGAGCCGTGCGTTCGTGTCCGGCGCACATGACACGAGTCCGGGAGAGACGGTGGACAAGCCGAGGGTCGTTCTGGGGGTCAGCGGTGGCATCGCCGCGTACAAGGCCTGTGAGCTGCTGAGAAGGTTCACGGAGTCGGGCCACGACGTCCGCGTGGTGCCGACCGCCGCAGCGCTGCACTTCGTCGGTGCGGCCACCTGGTCCGCCCTGTCCGGCAACCCGGTCTCCACCGAGGTCTGGGACGACGTCCACGAGGTCCCGCACGTCCGGATCGGCCAGCACGCCGACCTGGTCGTGGTGGCCCCGGCGACGACCGACATGCTCGCCAAGGCCGCCCACGGCCTCGCCGACGACCTGCTGACCAACACGCTGCTCACGGCCCGCTGCCCGGTGGTCTTCGCCCCGGCTATGCACACGGAGATGTGGGAGCACCCCGCCACCCAGGAGAACGTGGCCACGCTCCGCCGCCGCGGCGCCGTCGTGATCGAGCCCGCCGTGGGTCGCCTCACCGGCGTGGACACCGGCAAGGGCCGGCTGCCCGACCCCGCGGAGATCTTCGAGGTCTGCCGCCGGGTGCTGGCCCGCGGTGCCGCCGAGCCCGACCTGCGGGGCAGGCACGTCGTCGTCTCGGCCGGCGGCACCCGCGAGCCCCTCGATCCGGTCCGCTTCCTCGGCAACCGCTCCTCCGGAAAGCAGGGCTACGCCCTCGCCCGTACGGCCGCGGCGCGCGGCGCCCGGGTGACGCTGATCGCGGCCAACACCGGCCTGCCCGACCCGGCCGGCGTGGACGTCGTCCAGGTCGGCACGGCGGTCCAGCTGCGCGAGGCCGTCCTGAAGGCGGCGGCGGACGCCGACGCGGTGGTCATGGCCGCCGCCGTCGCGGACTTCCGCCCCTCGGCCTACGCCACCGGGAAGATCAAGAAGAAGGACGGGCAGGAGCCCGCCCCGATCGTCCTGGTGCGCAATCCGGACATCCTCGCGGAGATCTCCGCGGAGCGCGCCCGCCCCGGCCAGGTGATCGTCGGCTTCGCCGCCGAGACCGACGACGTCCTCGCCAACGGCCGCGCCAAGCTCGCCCGCAAGGGCTGCGACCTGCTCGTCGTCAACGAGGTCGGGGAGCGCAAGACCTTCGGTGCGGAGGAGAACGAGGCGGTCGTGCTCGGCGCCGACGGCAGCGAGACCCACGTGCCGCACGGGCCGAAGGAAGCCCTCGCGGACACCGTCTGGGACCTCGTCGCCCCCCGTCTGGCGTGAGCGCGCCGTCGTCCCGGGCCGTTCCGCTTCAGCCCTTCGGGACCGTTCCGGTTCGGCCGTCCGAGACCGTCACGGTTGGGCCGTCCGGGCAGATTTGTGCCGGTCGCACGACGGCTCCGCACCAGGGGCACAATGTCGTGCGGCGGCCCTGGCCAAGGCCGTCCGGCATTGTGCAGAATGCCCGTGCCGCAGGTCACAGCGCTCCCGTCAGGCGAGACGGTGGCCCATCGGCCGAGCGCGACCGATAAACTGTTCACGGACGGCGCCGGGCTGCAGCCCTCGCGTCGTCCGCAAATGATCAGCCAGCAGCCGCTGCAACCCCAGGGAGCGTTGTGTCCCGTCGCCTGTTCACCTCGGAGTCCGTGACCGAGGGTCACCCCGACAAGATCGCTGACCAGATCAGCGACACCATTCTCGACGCGCTCCTGCGCGAGGACCCGACCTCCCGGGTCGCCGTCGAGACGCTGATCACCACCGGCCTGGTGCACGTGGCCGGCGAGGTGACGACGAAGGCCTACGCGGACATCGCGACCCTCGTCCGCAGCAAGATCCTCGAGATCGGCTACGACTCCTCCAAGAAGGGCTTCGACGGCGCCTCCTGCGGCGTGTCGGTGTCCATCGGCGCGCAGTCCCCGGACATCGCGCAGGGCGTCGACACCGCCTACGAGACCCGCGTCGAGGGCGACGAGGACGAGCTGGACCGGCAGGGCGCGGGCGACCAGGGTCTGATGTTCGGCTACGCCTCGGACGAGACGCCGACGCTGATGCCGCTGCCGATCTTCCT